>CBFGIV010000016.1:0-43930 GCA_965648915.1 Caldifarciminota bacterium
TTTTGTATATTATAGCCATTAGAATTTCCACGACAAGTGGGACACAACCGGCAATAATGGCTAGTTTTTAATTACTTTACCGCAAATGCCAAAAGATCAAGTGATGACTGCCTGAAGAAAGGTAATTGATGCTTCCGTTGGAAGCAATGTCAAGATGGACCGGGCCTATATTGATGAGAAGACCGGGCAGGCAACCTGTTGCTGGAGTGCCCCTGACCAGAAGACAATCGAAAGTGTCTTCGCAAAGGCCGGCGTCAAACCCGAATCGATAAAATCGGTTGTGATATACTCTGGATAATGGTGTCGCAGCCCAACAAATCGTAGATAGACATTTTTAATTTAAAGAATAAAAGACTTAAATTCTCTTTAACTGGCGGTCAGAAAATCTGTAAATGAAGTCAGTGGTTTTTTTAAGGAAATTTATATCCTGCGAAATAACAATCGTGGAAAATTTGTGACCCGATAGAATTTCGACGATCTTTTCTACCGCCATCTCATCAAGTCCATTGGTTGGTTCATCGAGCAAAAGGACCTGCGGCTTGGTTGCCATGACTGTAGCAAGGGCGAGCCTCCTCTTTTCACCTTCAGAAAGGTTATAAGGTGAGCGATCCTCAAAACCTTCTAAGCCTACCAGTTCGAGCATCTCTTTTACTGTCTGTTTAATTCGATCCTTAGGCCAGCGAAGATTTAAGGGCCCAAAGGCAATCTCCTCTCTAACACTCGGGCAGAATAATTGGTCATCAGAGTTCTGAAATAGGTAGCCGATGCGCTGACGAACCTCCTGAAAGTCTTTCTCATTATTTCTAACCTTACCGAATATTTTAATTATGCCATTAGCCGGCTTAAGAAAACCGACAATGATATTAAATAGCGTTGTTTTACCACAACCATTGGGTCCAATGATACCAATTCGTTCACCTTCAATGAGGCTGAAATTTAGCCCGGTAAAGATTGGCTTCTGGCCAGGGTAACCGAAGTCGATGTTGGTTAATTCTATCAATTTAATACCCTTCACGAGATTAAAACGATCAAAAGTGCCCAGACAGTTAAGATGATGCAGGCAAGGGCATCGCTGAATTTGAAACGGAAATGGTCAAGAAGCCAGAATTTTCCGGCAAAACCCCGACTGACCATTGCCTTATGAACATTTTCTCCCCGGATATAACTCTTTACGAGCAGTCCACCAATCAGATATGCAAATGTGCGGTAGGTATGGATTGATGTTTTGGGCTTGAATCCCCGGGCCTTTATTGCCTTTTTGATTTTTTCATATTCATAGAATATAACCCAGGAATAGCGATAGATAAGAAAGAATAGGACGACAAGTTTATCAGGAATAAGAAGGTGACGCAGGGCATGGACGATTTCAAAGATGCTCGAAGTTGAGACAAGGCTGATCAAGATGAGCACTATGCTATTAGATTTCAGTGTTAAAAAAAGGGTAAAGCGAATGCCATTATCTGTTACGGCCAGACCGAAGATTTTCAAGACCGGATTTCCTGGACAGGTAAAGGGAAGAATAAGCCAGAGTAACAGAATAAACTCATTTACTACAATCAACCGCTTGATTATCTGCTTAAATTCGATGCGGGCAATAATGAGGAGTAAAATACCCGTGCTCAAACCGATAATGATACCATAAAAAGAATTGCTGAGCGCGATTACAATCGATAGTAAAACGGCAAAGATGAGTTTTATCCTTGGATCAAGTTTATGAACTATTGAATTTCCTTTCAGATACTCTTCAAACATTTTTTTTACGACTCAGGAAAAACATCCCGATTCCGATAATTCCCAGAATGTAACCAATACCGCCGATTACTTCAGTAAAAGAAACCCTTTCCTTTCTCTGTTCGGCGAGCATCTTGACAACCGGGTGAAGCTGATTACCTACCGCATCTTCAATCATTCTCTTTAAGAGGAGAGTGTCAAGGTTTGCGGTTTCAGTCTTGATGATGGCTATTTTTTCTCTTGGCGCCGGGAGGGTTTTGATCTCTGGTAAATCATCAGAACTAATTGTTGTTTCAGCCCGGTGACCCATACCACCAATCACAACTATCTTCAGATCGTCTCTTTTCGGGATTGGAAAAGAGAATTCACCGAGCGAATCAGTCTGACCGGTAAGAAGTTTATTCCCGGCCCGGTCGTACACTTCAATAAGACCAGCCTTTATCTTACCACCATCACTTGCATAGGACTGGGTATAGATTCTATTGCCCTCCACCGTAGCAAAGATATTGATCTTATGGGCAATGAGGAGAGCAGGAATAAAGATCGCAAAAAATGCAAGATCTTTTATCTTCATTTTTCTCCCTATTTTATGTTATGTTTAACAATTCCGGTTTTACCCTTTTTAAGAATAAGACGACAAATCCGGTAATGATTCCTTCAATAACCATAACTGGTATATGAATAATAACTACCATTCGGGCAACCGGGATGAATGCTTCACCACTGAGGGATAAGGCAAGGGCAACAAGTATTCCCGAAAGCAAGATACTTAAAAGTCCAGTAAAAAATCCACCAGCAAAATTTAAGGTTCTGTTCTCAAGGCGGACCAGTTTTGCAAATAAAAGATAACAGAATACCGCCGGCAATGCCATTGTTACAGTGTTGATGCCCAGCGTTGTTAAGCCACCAAACTGAAACAGAATTGCCTGTAAGAAAAGCGCCAGGAGTAGTGCCGGAAATGCGGTCCAACCGAGAATAATCCCGGCAAGTCCATTGAGAATTAAATGGGCACTTGTTGGGCCAACCGGGATATGGATGAGCGAGGCGACAAAGAATGCTGAAGATAGAACCGCCACCCTCGGCATCTCCTGATATTCAAGTTTCTTCAAACCTATTGCTGTTCCCGCAACCGCAATCGTTGCACCACTAATCAGAACTGGTGCATTGAGGACGCCTTCAGCGATATGCATCTGCTATCCTTACTTCATCTCCTCAATATATACCCAGATAACTGCGCCGATCTCAACCGGATACTCTTTATTATCCTCTCGGTTGAGCATTCTCATCTCCCGTTCGCTCAAAGCGGCAAAACCCCACCAGCCTGGTTTTGGAATTGCATAAACAAAAACACCCTGTGCATCGGTCTTTATAACCTGGGTGATGTACGGTTCTTTTGGTGCAGTATATTTTTTATCTATGTTGTAGTATTCAACCTCAACATCAGTGAATGGCGCCGGTTTGCCTTTAACTTTAACCAATCCGCAAAAGACATTTCCGGCATAAAGACCATAGGGCCTGGTTAAAGGTATAATTTCGGTTTCAAGTCCAATCTCAGCATCCCAGCCCCGTTGCATTCCAAAACCGTTGACCACAGTCTTTGTATAATGGACAATGAACTTCTCTTCAGCCGGTTCCCAGTATGGTGCCGGCTCAACATAGAATAGATAATCACCGGGCTGTTTCAATCTATAACTTGCATTCCAGGTTGAGAAGTCTCCTACCTTCTTTTCTTTAAGACCGTTTAATAAATTTTCTTTCTTTTCACCGTTAATTATCACGCCAAATTGAACCGGCTTAGCCATATTCATATAAGCCTGCTCAAAAGGATGACAGAAGAGGAGATCGATGGTTATGGTTGCCGATTTCTGGTCTTCGACAATATTGGTGCTGGGTAGAACCATCTGAAAATGGGCATATAAAGAAGAAACAAGACAAAGACCGATAACTATTTTAATCGAGTTATATTTTTTCATTTTTTCTCCTTTTTGTCCTTAAACGACTTTTGTAAAAAAATCAGAAGAGATAAATTTCAGGCGCAGTGCGGCTCATTTGAGCCACGGGTTATTGATAAGCCACCCTGCTCACCGAATGGTGACATCTTGGGGTGGCGCAACAACTTCTGATTTATCATTATTAACACCTTTACACTCAGATTTTTGAATATAGGGTTTATCGGGCGAATATGAGACCATAAGCCTGAATTTTATCTTCTTTAAAAAATACCAAAGTCGTGTCCTTATATAATTTTAGTCCTTAAAATTCAAAATGGAGGCCGACAGTAGCCGTCTTTTCCTTAAAATCAAAGTCGCTGGTAAACCCGGCATCGATCATCAAGCCTTCTTTGATCGCATAACGGCCGCCAATAAGCCAGTTTTGGGTCTCTTTATCACCCAGGAGCTCTCCGCCAAAGGATAGATTATTCAGATTATAAATCAGGGCCCCGGCATAGGTAATGCTCGAATCACCGGTAACATATCCAAGATTGGCATCAAATTCTACCGGTCCGAAAGATCGAGTCAGGATACTGTTCAGGGTATATGAGGAGGACCCGATTTCCGCAGTAAATGATGCAGCAACCATATCCGGCACAAGGGCATATTTCAAACCGAGTTCGGCCGGGACAAAAGAATGCTTTGGTTCGGAAATTAGATTGAAACCAAGAGCGATGCCGATGTCCATTCGTTCAGTTATGCCATGCTTAAAACCGAGACCGATAAAACCATCTTCTTCCCAGAGATCGTAACCAGCCTCAAGTTCATAACCGCCCGATTTAACTGTGCCGGCATCGTCAGTGCCAAAGGGGCGGGCAGCGAAAATAAGGCTTACTACCCCCGATATTATTGTGGTTGATAGTAACTTTTTCATTTTTTTTTACCTCCTTAGTGTTACTATTTTATAAAAAATAACACAAAATTAAAAAATTATGCCAGTTTCCGACCGGTGCTCGTCGTTGTCAACCTGCCGTGCTTGATGCCCCTGGTGCTTAAGAGCCGATCAGCAATACTCTTTACTTCATTTGCCTTGCCTTTTATTGCCAGAATCTCAAGACAGTTATGTTCATCAAGATGAATATGCATTGTCGAAATAATCTGTTTATAATATTTATGCTGGATTTCAGTCAGACGCTCGGTCAGTTCCCTCACTTCATGACTATAGACCATAGTAATCGTTGCCACAATCTCTTCTTCGGACAATTCCCATTCCTTCTGAACAAGCGTTTCCCGGATAAGTTTTCTGATCGCCTCGGAGCGATTTTTATAACCGATCTCAGCAATCAAACGGTCAAATTCAGCAAGCAACTTTTTGCTCATCGAGACGCCAAATCTTACCGTTTCAGTCATAACAGATCTTTCGTGTTATTTTTTTAAAAATCATAGCACATTATAACCTAATATGCCAACCTGGTCAAGAGGAATTTTTTGAAATTTCATTTCTTGACACCTCTTATTATTTAGTTATGCTAATACGGTATTGTTGTTGCTTTTAAGTTGATTTATCAAACGGAGGTTATCTTGAATCTGGAACTGGTTAAGAAAGCGGTAATTGAATTTGATGCCGATTTGGTTAAAGACCTGGTCAGTAGGATGCTAACGAATAAGGTTGAGCCGGCCCTCATTCTCGACCAAGGTTTAATTGCCGGGATGAAAGAGGTCGGCGAAAGGTTCACCCGGAAAGAGTATTTTGTGCCTGAGGTCTTACTGGCGTCCGAAGCCTTTTATGCCGGCTTTAATATGATTCAACCTTTACTCAAAAAGACACAGGTAAGCAGCAAAGGTAAAATTGTTATCGGAGTTGTGGCGGGTGATATTCATGATATTGGTAAGAATATTGTAAAAGTTATGCTTGAGGCAGCGGGCTATGAAGTGATTGACCTGGGCAAGGATGTGCCAAATAAAAAATTTATCGTCGCCGTTCAGAAAGAAAAGCCTCAGATCCTCGCCCTTTCCAGTTTGATGACGACAACAATGGTTCGGATGGAAGAGATCATTCGGGAACTGAGCGAGAAAAAATTACGTGACCAGGTAAAGGTAATTACTGGTGGTGCGCCAGTTACTGAAGATTTCGCCTGGAAGATCGGGGCTGATGGCTACGGTGAAGATGCAGTGCAGGCGGTAAAGGTAGTAACAAGGTTGATGGATCGGTGAATCTCAGTCATTGTAAAATGAAAAATTCTAAACAATATCTAAATTTAAAATCTCAATGCTCAAAAATGAGAATAAAATATTAGATGTCATTAACCGCCAGCGACATTTCGCGATTTTCCCGATCGTCTGTGCCGACCATTGTGCACATCTCTTAAAGATGAATTTTGCTGAAGTGGCTTATGATGGTGAAAAGATTGCGCAGGTTTTAGAATATGGGTATAATTTTTATCAATATGATATGGTTTTAGTTTTTGTCGATCCCTATGTCGAAGCCGAGGCATTGGGGTGCAAAGTAGAATTTAATCCCTACCCGAGACTGCTCCGGTCATCAGAACTGATTGGCAAGAATTTTATAAAAGGTGCACACTTCAACTCCAGCAAAAACCGAACGGGCGAGATCATAAAAGCGGCAAAAATTCTCAAAAACAGAATTGATGTGCCGGTTTTTGTTTCGATTAAAGGCCCCTTTTCCCTGGCTTCATTTATAGCCGGTATCGATAGTTTTTTAAGAATGTTGTTAAAAGACGAAAAAAAGGCGAAAACGATTATCGATCTTGCCCTGCAGTTTCAACTCGATTATCTCGAGCGACTCTTCTCAATCGGTGTTAATATTTTTATTGGTGATCCATTAGCATCGTGCAGTGTTATCTCATCAAAAATCTTTGAACAGTTTGCTTTTGAACCGATTAGAAGGCTTGTAAATAAGATAAAGGAAAAAGGATTCACCGTCGGTATCCATATCTGTGGTGAGACGAAACCGATTCTGTCTATGCTCGATTCACTTAATGCTGATATCCTTTCGATTGAAGATATCAGACCCGAAACAAAGACTTTAAAGATGGGCGGTGTTAAGACCGATACCATCTTGAATGGTGATCAGGAGAAGATTAAATATGAAATAAAAGAAGCGCTCAAACACCCCTATTTAATCCTTTCTACATCCTGCGATGTGCCGATTGAGACAAAACCAGAGAGTATTAAAGCCATCATTGCTTTTCAAAAGAGAAGCCTCAGCCCTTCTTAAGTCATGACCTTACTAAATTTTCTTATCAAAAAACGTATTCCTATCTCCGCTCCGTGCGGTGGACGGGGGCGGTGTGGTCAGTGCCTGGTAAAGATAAAGAAACCAAGAAAACCTGATGAAATTGAATCGGTATTAATCCCTGAGCATTTACTGAAAAGGGGTTATCGACTCGCTTGCCGGAGAAGAGCGAATGAGCATTTCATTTTAGTTCGGAGTAGACTGAAAAAAAACAAGGCAGTTGATGCCAAGGTAACTGGCCTGGCACTGGATCTTGGGACAACGACAATAAAGGGTGCGGTTGTTAATCTAAGAAATGGGCGGGTCTTGAGGGAAGAGGCTATCTTTAACCCCCAAAATAGTTTAGGTGGTGATGTTATTACCAGAATTGGTCTGGCCCTTGAAGGGAAATATAAATTGTTGAGGAACTTACTTTTATCCGGGATTAAAGATATCTCAACCACCCTCGGTATTAGAAAGCCGCAGTTTACCGTTGTCGTTGGTAATCCTGTTATGCTCTCATTCTATCTTGATAAACCAGTTGAAGGTTTTGCTTCTTATCCTTTTAAGAGCGAGTTGAAAGATGGAATGTTTCTAAAACATCCGGCGCGCTATGTCTTCCCAATAATCGGCGGTTTTGTTGGTGGCGATACAATTGCTGGACTTCTGGCTTGTGGTTTTTTAAGAAAGAGCGGTACGACTCTTTATATTGATCTCGGCACCAATGGTGAGGTTGTTCTGGCCTGGCCCGGATCAGTTATGGCAGTTTCAACTGCGGCTGGACCCGCCTTTGAAGGTGCAGGAATTAAAGCCGGCAGTCTCGCAGTGCCGGGAGCGATCGACCGGGTATATTATAAAGGTGGGATTAAATATCATACAATTGGTAATAAGAAACCGATCGGCCTCTGTGCTTCAGGCCTGATCGATCTCCTTGCGGTAATGCTTAAACAGGGGTGGTTAGAACCGAGCGGCCAGTTATTAAAAACTGTTGAAATAGACGGCATCAGTATAAACCAGGAAGATATTCGCAAGTTACAACTTGCCATCGGTGCCATCCATGTTGGGATCGAGACTCTTTTGCTCAAAGCATCTACTATGCCAGCCAGGATTGATGAGGCGATTATTACCGGTGAATTTGGCGCGCATCTTAATCCTGCATCGTTGGTAGCGGTCGGGCTTATCCCCACAGGCATAAAAAAAATTAGATTGGAAAGAGACCTGCCCCTGAGGGGGGCAGTCAGATTCCTGCAGGATGATCGAGCACGTGCTGAGGTTAAACAGATTCAAAAAATCAGCGGCCATCTGGAACTGGCGCTTGAGCCGTATTTTGGGGAGCGATTTATTTGGTCCTTAAGGCTTGCTCCATGGAAATAAAATGAAAAATCTGATCGGCTATACCTGTTCTTATATCCCGGTTGAACTTTTATCAGCGACCGGTTATAAACCCTATCGATTGCTCCACGGCGATATTAGACTTTCATCAATTAGTGAGGTGTTCGTGCGGACCGATGCCTGCCCGCTGGTTAAGTCGAACCTTGGTTTTATTGCCGAGCATAAAGAGGAGTTTGTAGCCATAGTCGGGGCAACCGGTTGTGATATGGGGCGAAGGATGATTGATATCGTAAGTGAAATAACCGACCTCCCGGTTTTTCTATTAAACAACCCCCGTACCGATAAGCGGGAGATCTTTGATGATGAGATCGACTGGTTGGCAAAAGAACTTGAACAGTTGTCCCGGATAAAATTTACCGAACGCTTGATTGAAGTTGAGATTGAGAAATGGGAGCGAGCAAGAGCATTATTGAGAGAAGTCGACAGAAAGCGTGCACAAAATCCATCGCAGGCGGCGACGACCGATTTTCATAAGATATTGATAAAATACTATCAAGGTGATATTGAAGGGATCGAGACGACAATCAGAACAGTCACTTCAGATAAACCAAGAGTTTATTTAATCGGCGCACCTGTTTCTTATGAGATCAATTATTTTTTGGAGCTGGTTGAATATTATTTGAGAATCGTTGGCGATTTTAACTGTGGTCTTTCTCGAATTCTTAACCTCAATATTAAAGAGAAGAACCTCAAAGGGATTAAGGATGCTTATTATCATCAGCCGTCTTGTATCTTTAAAAGGACTAATATGCCCTTCTACGATTTTATCAAGACCGAGGTAAAGCGGCTGGCTTGCTCTGGTATTATTGCCTGGTCGCTCGACTTTTGTGATAATTATGAATTTGCCATGGCTGGCTTTGAAGCAAAAATTGATCTACCGGTGTTGAAACTGCGTGGTGATTATTCACTGCAGAATCTGAGCCAACTTAAGACCAGGATTAATGCCTTTGCTGAGATGCTGAGAGACAGACGACCTAAACAGGGGACTTAAATTTCTCATTGCTCAAGGGCAATTTATGCTTAACGATCCGGAACCTAAGAGAATCACGCTGGTTGAGTGGAGCGAACAATTTAAAAAAATCGATGAGCATACAATTAAAAGATTTACCTATTATAACAATCCCCAGTGGGGTATCTATCTCTCACCGCCGGCAACTTTTATGGTCTATGGCGCACGAGAATTGAAAAGGTTAAAATTTGACAATTCTCTCGCTGCTTTAAGGATGTGGGGTTTTGTCTTTAATGAATCAGAAAGACTCTTTCGAGCAAAACAGATTGGTAAAAGAGTTATTGCCACAATGGGTGACCTGGGTATAGTTCCAACCATCATTATGGCCTTTCCTGATTGTGTTCCTTTCTATCCCGAATGTATCTGGTGGACGCCATTTTTCAGGGAATCGAAAGACCTGCTCAACACTGCAACAATGCTCGGTGCCCCAGAAGCGGCCTGCTTTGTCCGTGCTGCGCTGGCATCCTTTTTCAAAAAAGCCTACTTTCCCCGACCCGATCTGCTCATTGGTGCAACCGGCGCCTCCTGTGATGACTACTCCTGTGTTATGCAATTGGTGGAAGATCTGGGATATGATATCTTCTGGGTTGAGATACCCCTGCGTAAATCTCCATCTTCATTCACCTTTATGGCCAAGGGCGCGCAGTTTGAAGCCAACAAAAAAGACAGGCGCAGTGATATTTATGAGAATACTGCTTATAATATTTTTTATCACAAAAATGCCGAAAGGTATCTCATCAGTGAATACCAGCGCATCTGGGATAAGATGGTTGAATTAACAGGCGTTAATAATAAAGAGAATCTAATGCTAAGTATCAAGAAGGCAAATCGGTTGAGGGAACTGATCGAGCGGATAAAGGATTTATGTGCTAATGCCCCGGTTGCTCCTTTCCCATCACTGGAACTGATGACGATTGAATTTGGTAACCTGTATGGCTATGCTGATTTTGATGAATGGATTGATATCATTGAAATGATCTATTCAACCGTGAGGGAAAGAGTAAATAATAATACGGGTGTACTCGATCGTGAGGCGATACCGATTGCGTGGGTCAGCCCTTCGGCCGACCCTTATATGTTAAATCTAATTGAAGATATGGGTTGTCGGGTCGTAGCCACTGAATATGTCATCAATCAGGCATTAGTCAAGATTGAAGAGGATATTGAACCAATCCCAGCTCTGGCCCGGGCATTTTTGAATGCATCTCTAATCGGCTCGACTCGAGAACGAGTAAGAAGGCTTCAAGAGAAGATTGACGCCGGATTGATTCGCGGTGTCCTAATCACAAATTCCTTTGGTGCTTCCCATTGTGCAATGGAGACGAGATTGATTGAGAAGATGTTGGGTAAGGTGCCGGTCCTCGCCATCGATATTCCTGAGCCATTTGGTATTGGTGAGCAGATTCGAACCCGACTCGAAGCATTTGTGGAAATGATAAGATGAAGCAAATCCTATGTTATAACTCGGAATTCGCTACAGATTTTAAATTGGTAATTCTAATTTTTCACATTTAATTGTTTGATATGAACGATATCCTTACCCCCCGGGAAAGATTTGGACTACTGGTGATCGATGAAAAGCCAGACCGGTGTAATGTAATTCCCTTAATCACTTCGCATGCCGCAACCGTTGCGGATGTATCATTAAGAAAATATTATACCGAAGGTGAAGTGATGGCCCGGGCACAGATTGCGGCGATCGATGAGTATGGGCACGATGCAATCTCGATCTTTTCTGAAGTCGGTATTATTGCTGAGGCGATGGGTTCAGAATTCATCTATCCTGAAGATGATCTACCGGTCTTAAAAGTTCCGGCCTTGCAGCGACTCAAAATCGAAGACTTAAAAATACCTGTACCGAAAAACGATCGACGCTTACCTGTCTATCTTGAAGCCATTGATTACGCATATAAGGCAATCGGTGATATTGTACCAATTCTTGCCTATGTGCCTGCCCCGTTCACTTCCGGGATGATGCTTTCTGACCCGAATCAATTTCTGATTAACACAATCAAAAACCGGGAACAGGTATCATTGATAATGGAAAAGGCATTGGCGGCAACGATCGAATTCTGTTATGAAATTATTGATGCCGGCGGCTTGCCGATTATCGTTGATCCATTGGCTTCATCGAGTGTTATAAGTCCCCGGACCTATAAGGAATTTGCTTTACCCTTTGAACAGGCGCTGATAAGATTTCTCCATCGATACGATTTTGATGTTATTCTTCATATCTGCGGGGATACGACGCCGATTCTTGAACTTCTGCCCGAGACCGGCGCCGATCTAATAAGTTTAGATCGGGTCGATCTATCCTTAATCTTAGAAAAATTGTCAGAAAAATTAAGGATTATCGGCAATTTTGATACGGCAAAGATGGCATTTGGTTCTCCCAGCTCAATATCAGAAGAAGTCAAGTTAATGGTAACAAAAGGGATCACTGCCCGTAAAGGATACATTGCGTCAACCGGCTGTGAGGTACCGATTAAATCACCGGTTGAAAATGTCAAGGCTTTTGTCTCGGCCGCCAAGCAGGTCGGTCAATACCTGGAATAAATGAGGCTGAGTAACTAATTGCACTAAATATCAATATACGGCTTTAAGAAAATTTGTTAAACCTGTTGGGTGGTAGTAATCTTTTTAATAATTACTATGTCTAAAAATAAGTATATAAGGTCTGGACGGGCATCAAGGCCAATGGTAGTAACTTAATAACAAGGAGTTAATTATGGTAGATGATAAAATTGTGCAAGGTTTGAAGGTCGCTTTACAGACGGAACTCAACGGTATCGAGTTTTATAAAATGGCGGCAGATAAAACTGAAGATGCCAAGGGGAAAGAATCTTTTAAGATGCTTGCTGAAGATGAGATTAAGCATTTTAATGAATTACTCCGGCATTATCAACATTTATTGAAAAACGATAAATGGCTTTCAAATATTAAATTAGGAGTACCGCCGAAATTTGCAGGTGAGAGCCCGATATTTACTGAAGAGATAAAAAAGCGCATTAAAGATAGGCACTTTGAGATGTCAGCGTTAAGTATTGGTGCACTGTTAGAAACAAACTCTATAGACTTCTATCGCAAGATGAAAGAAGAAGCTGATGACCCGATTGCCCGGGGACTCTTTGAAAAACTTCAGAAATGGGAAGAAGGGCATCTCGAGGCAATTACCAAACAACTGGATCTATTAAAGGAGGAAATCTGGTCCGAAGCCCGGTTTGCCCCGTTATATTAGGTTGGGCGCTGTAAACCACTATTCGGCCAATGATGGTGTCCTGCCTGATAATATTTTTTGAAAGAATCAAGAGCATAAGTAGCAAAAAGTACAGGAGGTAGAAATGAAGAAAACAAAGCAGAAAAAAATAAAGAAAGGCACAAAATATGTCTGCAGGGTTTGTGGTTTGAAGGTGACGGTGGATGGTGCTTGTGGTTGTGACGAAGTCCATCCCATCATCTGCTGCGGGAAAGAAATGTCGCCAGTAAGAAAGAAAACAACAAAGCGATAAGGAGGAATGATGGCGTCAAAAGAACTGCTTGATTTGATGAATCGGGCGATTGCCCGAGAATTGCAAGTTGCCATTCAATATATGTGGCAACATGTGCAGTGGGTAGGTGTAAAAGGGTTTGCAGTTAAGGATGAATTGAAAAAAATTGCTATAACTGAGATGAAACATGCTGAGGCAATTGCTGAAAGATTGAACTATCTCGGAGGCAAACCAACGACAAAACCCGAACCAATTAATGTTGGAGTGACACTCAAAGAAATGATTGAACAGGATAAGAAAGACGAAGAGGGCGCAATAAAGCTCTATAAGGAAATAATCGAAAAGGCACATAAAGAAGGTGATGAGGTTTCGCGCAAATTATTTGAAAACATCCTTACCGACGAAGAAGAGCATCATGATACATTCTCTACGCTACTTGAAGAGATTTAGGCCGACTCTTGTCCTGAGGAGGCGGGTTTTATCCGCCTCCTTTTTCATCTTAAAGTAACTGATTTATTATCTAATCGTCCCTTCATATGGATGTAAAATGAAACCCAAGATCAGTGTTGATTGTGTTGGTCTTTTCTGTCCGCAACCGATTTTCCAGACCAGACAGGCACTTGATAAACTGAATGCAGGTGATATTATTGAGTTGATTGCTGATGATCCAGCATCAGAAGAAGATATAAAGGCGTTCTGTAAAAGAACCGGTAACGAATTAATTAAAATTAAAAAAGAAGGTAATATTTTAAAATTTTTAATTCGAAAGACATAATAGATGTAGCGTCCGACTTCAGCCGGACGACAATTAGATAAGAAAATAATACACGCCAAAAGGAGAAACTATGGCTAAACCAAAATTTATCCTCTATGTCCAGACCTCTGACCTGCCCGAAAGGCAATACTCACCTCTGGTCCTGGCACAGACTGCCCGGGCAATGGATATTCCGGCGAAAATTTATTATCTTGGGATGGGTCTGAAGATCTTATTGCCCGGTGCTGCAGAAAAGATTAAACTCGGTACCTTCCCAAGCGTTGCTGAAATGATAAAGAAATCAATGGAAATGGGTGTAGAATTTTATGCCTGCGAGGCATCAAAGCAGATGTTAGGCTGGGAAAGGATTGAGCTGGTCCCCGGTGTGAAGATCGTCGGCGCTGGAACATTAAACGATTTAGCCCTGGATGCCGATGCGACAATGTGGTTTTGAAAAGGTTATTATTGATATATAGCGGGAGAAAATGCAAACCTGAAGGTTTGCTCTACATTTTTTAATCGTTGGGCAAGGCTTTAGCCTTGCATAAAGAAAGAAGAATTAGAATGCCGGAAAAGAAGATCATAAAAGTCGGCGGAATGCACTGTGCAATGTGCGTGAGCACGGTAGAAGATTCCTTAAAGAATCTCGATGGCACAATTGATGTGGTGGTAAATCTGGCAACCGAAAAGGCTGCGGTCACTTACGATCCGGCAATCGTTAACATAAATAAGATAAAAAAGGCGATAGAAGATTCAGGGTATCAGTTTCTCGGACTTGCTGAAGAAATTGATTTAAGAAAAGAGGAAGAATTAAGGCAGAAAGAGCTCAATGCAAAAAAACGCAAATTTATAATCGGTTTTATCATCGGTATTCCGCTGATGCTCTTGATGTATCTTCCAGTGCATCATATAAAATTTCCGATACATTATCTTTTGTTCCTCATTTCCACACCTACCTTCATTTATATCAGTGCGCCTATCTTCAAAGCAGGATTCCAAGCATTGAGAAACAAATCTTTAAATATGGATGTGATGTATTCGATGGGCATTGGTGGGGCATACATTGCCAGCGTAATGGGAACATTTAATATAATTTTAAACAGGGAATTCTTATTTTATGAAACTGCTGTCCTGCTTGCTACATTTTTGACCCTGGGTCGGTATCTTGAGACAAGGGCAAAAGGAAAGACCTCTGATGCAATTAAAAAGTTAATTGGATTAAAACCAAAGTCGGCAATCGCTGTAAGGGATAATGTAGAAACAGAAATTCCTATTGATGATGTTCAGATCGGTGACATAATACTCTCAAGGCCTGGAGAACTTATAGCAACGGATGGCGAGATTGTCGAAGGAATGGGTTCAATAGATGAATCAATGATCACCGGTGAGTCAATACCGGTATTAAAGAAAAAAGGTGATAGAGTAATCGGCGGTACAATCAACAAAAATGGCGTGATAAAATTCCGTGCGACAAAAGTCGGTAAAGAGACATTATTATCTCAGATAATCAGACTTGTAGAAGAAGCACAGGGTTCAAAACCACCCGTACAGAAAATTGCAGATAGAGTAGTAAGTTATTTTATTCCGATTGTACTCGGTATTGCAATCCTTGCTTTCTCCCTCTGGTATTTTGCTTTTGGAGCGACATTACATTTTGCATTGAGTATTCTGATTTCTATTCTGGTCGTTGCCTGTCCCTGTGCCCTGGGTCTTGCTACACCGACTGCGGTAACCGTAGGCATTGGCAGGGGTGCAGAATTGGGGATCTTGATCAAAAATGGTGAAGCATTGGAGATTACT
The DNA here is from genome assembly GCA_965648915.1 of Caldifarciminota bacterium. Taxonomy (GTDB): domain Bacteria; phylum Hydrothermota; class Tepidihabitantia; order SM23-42; family CAYGYG01; genus CBFGIV01. The sequence goes on from CBFGIV010000016.1 coordinate 15,341, forward strand.
GAAAGAATTACAACCGTGGTTTTTGATAAAACCGGAACACTAACCATGGGAACACCGGAAGTAACTGAGATAATTGAGAGCAGCGAGGAGAGATTAGAGAGCGGAGAGAAAAAAGCTTTAAAAATTGCTGCATCACTTGAAAAGAATTCCCTCCATCCTCTTGCCGAGGCAATTGTGCATAAGGCAAAAGAGATGAAGGTTGAATTGCTTGAGACTCATAATACAGAAACAATAGAAGGTAAAGGAATTAAAGGGGTTATTGAAGATAAATTTGCTATCGTTGGTAGCAAAAATTTTCTTGAAGAGAATGGTATCGTGATACCTGAAATAATATTGAAGAAACTCCAGGAACTTGAAACTAAGGGCAGAACATTGGTTGCGGTAGGGTATGATAAAAAATTTGTCGGAGTTATTGCAATCGCTGATACAACAAAACCCGAAGCAAAGGATGCGATAAATCTTTTAAGAAAGATGAACCTCAAACCGGTAATGATAACCGGTGATAATAAGCAAACAGCCCGGTCAATTGCAAATGAACTCGGAATTGAAAGATTTATTGCTGAAGTCCTGCCCAGAGACAAATCAGACGAGATAAAAAAATTACAAAAAAATGGTGAAGTTGTAGCATTCGTTGGCGATGGTATAAATGATGCACCAGCACTTGCCCAATCAGATCTGGGCATTGCTGTTGGTAGTGGCACAGATATCGCAATAGAGAGTGGTGATATGGTATTAGTAAAAAACAAAATTACGGATGTTGTGGCAGCCATTCAACTGGCAAGAAAGGTAATGTCGAGGATAAAACAGAATCTCTTCTGGGCATTTTTCTATAATTTGATTCTCATTCCGGTGGCTGCGGGTATTCTGTATCCATTTTTTAAAATAACCTTCAAACCCGAATTTGCCGGTCTGGCAATGGCAGTGAGCTCGGTAACGGTTGTGAGTTTGTCATTGATGTTGAAGAAATATAAACCGTAAGTGAAGGAATATGGTTAGAAGGCTAAGATTGGGATGTTGGTATGTGCATTTGGTTAAATAGTAATTGCTTTGATCTTGGGATTTGTTTAGGATTGGACAATTGGAAAAAATTATCTATGTTAAATCCGCACTTTTATCTGTGTGAATCTGCGGACTTTGTGCAGCAAAGCAAAAGGAGGTAATTATGGCAACAGATCCGGTCTGCAAGATGGTGGTCTCTGAGAAGACTGCAAAATGGACAACCGAATATAAGGGCAAGAAGTATTACTTCTGTGCCCCGGGATGCAAGAAAGCATTTGAGGAAAATTCGGAAAAGTATTTGAAAGAAATGGAGGAAGAGAAGTAGAAGACCGGCAAATGGTTATTGGGTTGGGATGCTGGATATTTTAAAGTCCAAAATGCCTAAAACACCTAAAAAAGCAGATTTGCTGGAACTGCAGAAAAGCCGAGTGGTTAATAGGCATGGTTAATGTCGTTAATATCCTTTCCAATCCGCAATTCGAAATCCGAAATGTTATTTTTGTAATTTGGGGCCTGAGATTTGGAATTTATTAAAAAAGGAGGTCAAATTGACCGAACATATAAAGCGGATTTCAGGCAAAAATATGGGCAAAATTATGCTTTATGCCCTGAGTACCTGTGTCTGGTGTCGAAAAACGAAAAATCTATTAGACGAACTCGGCGTTGAATACTCTTATATTGATGTTGATCTGCTTGAAGGTGAAGAGAAAGAGAAAGTCAAAAAAGAAATTGAAAAATGGAATCCCGCCTGCTCATTTCCCACGATGGTAATAAATGACGAAAGATGTATCGTTGGATTTAAAGAAAAAGAAATAAAGGAGTTATTACATTAACACAGCTGATAAAGAATAATCTGGGTTTGGAGGTTAAAACATGCCCGAAATCAAAAATCTCGTTACTGACGAAGAGGTTCAGAAACTCTACGAGAAACTAAACAAAGAGGCAGAGGAAGGTGGATACCACCTTAACCCTGATATAGAATTTACAAAACAACTCGTGAAATCTTTAATCATAAATCAAAGGCGTTATGGTTATCACGCCTGCCCGTGCAGATTGGCTTCAGGAAAAAAAGAAGATGACCTTGATATTATCTGCCCCTGTGATTATCGAGATGCCGATGTCTTAGAATATGGTGCCTGTTATTGTGGTCTTTATGTTTCAGAAAAGATTCTTAAAGGCGAGATGCAATTACAATCAATACCAGAGAGGCGGCCACCAGAAGCGCAAAGAAAAAAAGAGAAAGCCACCCAGCAAAAAGTCTCTGCATCCCTCCCCTATCCGGTATGGCGCTGTAAAGTCTGTGGCTATTTATGTGCCCGTGAATCACCACCTGAGGTCTGCCCGATCTGCAAGGCAAAGAAGGACAGATTTGAAAGGTTTATGTAATTTAGTCAATTTCTTATTTTGGACTTGACAATTCCAAAAATATATGTAAAATGGAAATATGTATTCCAGATTGATAAAACCGCCTGAAAATAAAAGTTTCTTTTTATTCGGTCCACGTGGGACTGGTAAGACCACTTGGGTAAAATACAAATTCAACAAGGCTCTTTATCTCGATCTATTAGAAGCAGAAATATTCATCGATTTATTGGCAAACCCGCAGCGTCTGGAAAAGTTTATTCCGAAGAATCATAGCGATTGGATAGTAATTGATGAGATACAAAGAGTTCCCGAACTGCTCTATGAAGTCCATCGATTAATAGAAAAAAATCATTACAAATTTGTCTTAACCGGTTCGAACGCCCGCAAATTACGAAGGAAGGGACCAAATTTACTTGCTGGACGGGCACTAACTTTATATATGCATCCATTAAGTGCCCATGAACTTGGAAATGATTTCAATCTTGAACACTCTTTAAAGTTTGGAACTTTACCCTGTGTCTATACCGAATCTGATCCAAAGCGTTATTTAGAAAGTTATGTAAAAACTTATTTAGAAGAAGAAATCCGACAAGAAGGGCTAACACGAAATCTCAGTGCTTTCTCGCGCTTTTTTGAAAGCGCAAGTTTTTCTCAATCCTCAGTATTGAATATTTCGGAAGTTGCGCGTGAATGTGCAGTTGAAAGGAAAAGTATTGAAAACTGGTTTGCAGTGCTGGAAGACCTTCTTATTGCATATCGATTACCGGTTTTTTCAAAACGAGCAAAGAGGCGCTTAGTCCACCATCCAAAGTTCTTTTTATTTGATGTGGGAGTATATCGAACTTTACGACCGATGGGTCCACTTGATGTGCCTGAAGAGGTTGAGGGGGTTGCGTGTGAAACCTTGCTGTTGCAAGAAATCATCGCCCTTAATGATAGCTTGAACCTTGGTTATAAGATATATTACTGGAAGACCGCAAATGGTATTGAGGTTGACCTGGTGTTATATGGACAAAAAGGTATCATTGCATTGGAAGTCAAACGCGGATACCGCATTTCAAGAGCGATGTTTAGAGGTTTAAAAACATTCTTAAAGGACTATCCCGAGGCGAGGGCATATTTTGTCTATGGAGGCGAGCGTATTCTTAGAGAAGAAGCCATTGAAGTTGTGCCTTTAAAGACCTTTATCCACAATTTACCCAAAATTTTAGAGAAACCATAAAGTCTAAAACCCAGCGTTCATATTCAATGCTTCCCAGTCAAAAAAACAAAATAAAAAGTCCGTCAAAATCTTCTATCTCAAAAAAATACCATAATACTCTCATTTATCCAACCATAAAACCATCTAACCATTCAACTATCCAACCATTATACGACTGTAAGATTATCAGACTTTCTGACTAAACCTTTCCCCCTTGATATTGTCTAATATATGGTTAAAAAAATTTTATTATTGAAATGATTTCAAACTTAAAACAAATTAAAGAAATATTAAAGAAGGTTGGCTTAAGACCCACTTATCAACGGATTAGAATTCTTGAAACCCTTTATAAATTCCGTTACAGACATCCTACTGTTGAGAAAATATACAATGAACTCAAAGATGAATTACCTGTTATCTCAATGACCACTGTCTATAATACGATGAATGCTATGCTTGAGAAAAAGATGCTACAGGCATTGACGATTACCGGTGTTGATATTCATTATGACCCCTACCTTGAGTCCCATCACCATTTCTATTGTAATAGTTGCCATAAAATTTATGACATTGACATTAAATGTCCTCTTAAGAATGAGGACAAAGCAATCATTAACGGACATAAAATTGAGGAGGTGCATGGGTATTTTAAGGGGATATGTAAAAACTGTCTGAAGAAAGGGGAAAAAGATGGTCGGGAATCTAAATAAAGAAGAAAAGAAAAAGTTAATAAGAGAGATTATTTTAAGCCTCCATAAAGGACTCTCTCCTGAGGAGGCCAAGAATAGAATAGAAAAAGAGGTCGGTCAGATTACTTCTTATGAGATTGCCGAGATTGAACAGTCATTGATAGATGAAGGAGTCTCTCCGGATGAGATAAAGAAATTCTGCAATGTCCATACTATGCTATTTGAGTCTATACTAAAAGAAGAGATTGGCAAAATTGAATCTTCTGCCCATCCTGTCCATCTGTTCAAGATGGAGAATTTTGAAATAAAAAAGATACTTGAAGAAATGAAACAGGCGATCGCAAAGCGCGATATCTCCAGCACAAGAGAGAAACTTGCAAGATTGAGAGACATTGAAATTCATTATACAAGAAAAGAGCAATTGCTCTTTCCCTTTCTTGAGCGATATGGGTTTTTTGGACCCTCAAAGGTTATGTGGGAAAAAGATAATGAAATAAGGGAACTATTGAAGAATGCAATTTCAAAGATCGAATCCATAGAGTTTGATGAATATACAAAAAAATATCTCAATCCCCTGATTGAAGAGGTAGATGGTATGATATTTAAGGAAGAGAATATCCTCTTCCCTACATCAATGGAGAAACTGAAACTTGAAGACTGGATTGAAATATTAAAAGAGAGTCCCCAGGTAGGGTATGCATATATTAAACCGCCGGATAATATTGATGCGATGATCCAGGAATTGAAAAGGACATCAGGTGAACTGCCCGAATTAAAGACAACAAGAATCACAATGCCTTCAGGAAACTTGAGCCTTGAGGAGTTGATAAACCTTTTGAATACCCTGCCCGTAGATATTACATTCGTTGACAAAGATGATACGGTTAAATACTTTTCTGAAGGTAAGGACCGAATTTTTGTCAGAACCAGGGCAGTTATCGGCAGAAAGGTCCAGAACTGCCATCCACCCCAGAGTGTTGATAAAGTAGAAAGAATCCTCTCAGATTTCAAACAGGGGAAAAGAGATATTGCCGCGTTCTGGATAAATCTTAAAGGTCGTCTTATCCACATAAGATATTTTGCAGTAAGAAATCAAAACAAGGAATATCTCGGCACATTAGAGGTCACCCAGGATATTACTGATATAAAGAAACTTGAAGGTGAAAAGAGGTTGCTTGATGAAGGAAATTGACTTAAATAAAAGTGTCTATGACTTAACCAGCATGTATCCAGAACTCATAGAAATACTTGGTGAACTCGGCTTTGACGGGGTAAAGAATCCAATTGCAAGAAACACGGTCGGTCGGCTCACAACACTGAAACAGGGCTGTGAGAAACTTGGCAAGGATTTGAATGAAGTAATAAAGATATTAAAAGAAAAAGGATTTGAATGTAAAGGAGGTAAAAATGCCTAATGTCACCGAAGTTGGTCAGGTCTTTAAATGCGAAATATGTGGTAATGTCGTTGAGGTTAAAGAGGTTGGCGGCGGTGAACTGGTGTGCTGTGGCAAACCGATGACCCTTGTGAAGTAACGACAATGCAAATTCTAAATCCGAAGCACGAAATCCGAAACAAATTCCAAATAAAAAAATCCAATGCCTTAGACTTTGTTTGGAATTTTTGTCATTGGAAATTCGAAAATTGTTTCGGATTTAGATATTGGAATTTCGGATTTTCAAATTACAGGGTTGTTCAGTGCCTACTAAGAAGGATATACGGTGAAGAAACCTAAAGTTTTGTTCTTATGCTACCATAATTCTGCCCGAAGCCAGATGGCAGAAGGCCTTTTAAGGAACCTTGCGGGAGATACATTTGATGTTTATAGTGCAGGAATAGAGCCAACCGAGGTTCATCCGATGGCGATTCGGGCGATGAAAGAAATCGGTATTGATATTTCAAGCCAGAAATCAAAATCTGCGACAAATTATTTAAGCGAACACTTTGGCTATATCATTACGGTTTGCGATGATGCAAAAGAAAAATGTCCGGTATTCCCCGGAATTGCAATTAGGCTCCACTGGCCATTTGAAGACCCGGCATTGGCTTCGGGTAGTGAAGAAGAGAAATTAAAGGTCTTCCGAAAAGTAAGAGACAAGATTAAAGAAAAAATAGTTGATTGGCTGAAAGATATGGAAAAAGAAATTAAATAAGATTATCCTCTCCCTTGACGGGTGAGGATTAAGGTGAGGGTGATAAAATTGGTTACCCCTCACCCTTACCCTCCTGCAAGGGAGAAAAATCTAATCTATATACAAGGAGGTCTTATGGATATAACAAATCTGTTCCAGTCTGCCGACTGGAAAAAAGAAAAACATGTGCCGGTAATAGAGGCACCACAAAAAGTAAAAAAGGGTGAAAATTTTAAAGTCACGGTGAGTGTCGGTAAAGAGATCGCCCATCCCAATACAACCGAGCATCATATCGCCTGGATTGATGTCTATTTCCATCCTGATGGTGAAAAATTCCCTTATCAAATTGGCAAATTTGAATTTCTGGCGCATGGTGCATCAACAAATGGTCCGAATACGAGCACAGTCTACACCCATCCTGAGGTAACACTTACTTTTAAGACTGATAAACCCGGAACCATAATTGCCTTCTCTTATTGTAATATCCACGGCTTATGGCAGAATTCACAGGAGATGAAGGTTGCGTAGCAGTGCCCTCACCCTTCCCTCTACCTTGGAGGGAGAGGATTAAGAGCCTGCCCTGAATTCATTTCAGGGTGAGGGTGAAGGGAGGTTAAAATGAAGAAAATGACTGAAAAAGCATTATTAGAAGCGTTCGCTGGAGAGTCAATGGCGCATATGAAATATCTAATCTTCAGCGAAATTGCTGAAAAAGAGGGATTGCCAAATGTTGCCAGGCTTTTTAAGGCAATCGCTTATGCAGAACAGGTGCATGCCACAAACCATGCAAAAAATTTAGGGATAACAAAAAAAACACCGGATAATCTCCAGACCGGTATTGATGGCGAGACATACGAGGTTGAAGAGATGTATCCGGTATTCAATAATACTGCTAAATTTCAGAATGAAAAAGGTGCAGAACAATCAACCCATTATGCACTTGAGGCAGAAAAAATTCATATGAAGATGTATGCGGATGCCAAGACAAGCGCGGAGAAGAAAAAGGACATTGATATAAAAGAAATCTACATCTGCCCTATCTGTGGCTTCACCCATATTGGTAAACCACCTGAATACTGTCCGGTCTGTGGTGCACCGAATGGTAAGTTTAAAAAGTTTTAAGTATCATCGAATCAGAAAAATGTACTTTCTCTTTTTTTCTCTGAGAAGTCAATAAGGAGGCAAGATGAGGAAAAAGATAAGAAGAGTCAAAAGAACTGTTCCCAGCATCAATCGGTTATTAGTTATTGCACTCAATGCCGAGAAGAAAGCACGGGAGTTCTACTTGAATGCAGCGGCGCAGGCCGGGAGCGACACCGGCAAGAATATGTTCAAAGAACTTGCCGATTTTGAGGCCCGGCATTATAAGTATGTAAATAGTATCATCAATGCCCGGAAAAATAAAATTGATCTTAATTCAATCCGATTTACGCATGCAGCCAAAGAAGCCAAACCTGAAGTTAGTGGTGAATTTGAACCCAATAAAGATGAAATCATCGCTGTGCTTAATATGGGAATTAAGGGAGAAAAGATGGCGCAACAGAGATACCTGAAGATTGCCCACCGGATTAGAGAAAAAGAAGGGCAGAGAATCTTTGAGGGACTGGCTGAAGATGAGCGGAGGCATCTGGCTGTGTTAGAATCAGAACTCTACCACCTCTCCAATAAAGGAACCATAATCTGGGAATAATAAGATTTATGGAATTGGACAATGTAATCTCACTGTAAAATGGATGTTATTGAGGCGATAAAAAATCGGCGTGCCTATCGGTCATTGGAACCGATAGAAATTACTAAAGAGTTAGTTGAAGACCCCGCTAACTCTGCAAGATTATTCTGTTCCTGTTTCAACAACCAACCCTGACGTTATGTTTTTGTTTATGATAAAACCATTCTGACTGCATTACATTCAGCGCTATCGCAGGGTAATGAATGGGCACAATCCGCAAGCATGATTATTACGGTCTTCAGTAAACCTGAATTTGACTACATAATGAAAGATGGCAGGAGATATTATCTATTTGATACGGGAATGGCAACTGCGGCAATGATATTGCGGGCGACGGAACTGGGGCTTGTCGCCCATCCTATTGCAGGCTACAATCAACAAAAGGTGAAAGGAATCTTGAAAATTCCCGAAGATATGGAAGTTATAACCCTTATAATTGTTGGTAAACATTCTGATAAAATAAATCCAGTTCTCTCCGAAAAACAGATTGAGGTAGAAAAGAATAGACCGGAAAGATTACCATTAGAAAAATTCATATGGCACAATCAATATCAAAGTTAGACTGCCAAAAATTCTGTCAGGCACTCCTTGAAAATCTAAATAGCGGTGTCTATTTTGTTGATTTTGATAGAAAGATAACATACTGGAATAAAAAGGCAGAAGAGATAACCGGCTATAAACAGGAAGAAGTCATAGGTAAGGGATGCAAAGACAAATTTCTTTTGCATATTAATGAAGAAGGTAAACAATGTTGTGATGATCCAGAACTCTGTCCAATAATGAAAACACAGATTACCAAAAGCCCTTATGAAACAAATTTGTATTTTAAACATCGTGATGGCTACCGGGTTCTGGTACATATAAAAGCATTTCCAGTATTTGATGAAAATCAGGATATTATCGGTGCCATAGAGATATTTTATGACGATAAAGAGAAGAATGAACTAAGCCTGCGTATTCAGGAACTTGAAAAACTTGCCCTGATTGACAGCTTGACCAAAATTGCCAATCGAAGACTGATTGAGATTACTTTGAGTTCAAGATTGAACGAATTTAGGAGACTTGGCTGGCAATTTGGTTTATTATTTATTGATATAGACCATTTTAAAAAGGTGAATGACCAATATGGCCACGAAGTTGGCGACCGCGTCTTAAAAATGGTTGCCAATACACTCTTGAGAAACGCAAGGTCTTTTGACCTGGTTGGCCGCTGGGGAGGAGAAGAGTTTATTGTTATTCTTCCATATATGAATGAAAAACGTCTTTATTCCGTGGCCCGTAAATTTAAAGATTTAATTTTTCAGTCGAATTTAGTTGTTAATTCGAAACTACTGAATGTTACTGTTTCGGTCGGGGCGACACTGGTTAGAAAAAAGGATACGCTAAAGACGATAATTAATCGGGCCGATCGATTGATGTATGAAAGCAAAAAGCATGGGCGAAATCTTATTACAGTTGATTTTTAATTTTGCCCTGATTGTTAGTTAAAAATTAATAGTGAGGCGAAATATGAGGCAAGTCTATCTTGACAACCATTCAGCAACGCGCATTGATGATAGAGTTTTGGAAAAAATGCTCCCCTACTTAAAAGAGGACTACGGTAATGCGCAGAGTATGCATAAGTTGGGCAATTGGGCAAGAGATGCACTGGAAAAAGCACGGGATCAGGTGGCTCGACTCATCAATGCCAAACCAGTTGAGATATATTTTACCTCCTGTGGTTCAGAGTCAAATAATCTCGCTCTTAAGGGAGTTGCCCAGGCCTACAATGATAAAGGTCGGCATATTATTGTCTCCAGTATCGAGCATTTTTCCGTACTCCACACAGCTCGACGGCTGGGCCAGCAGGGATATGAGATAACTTACATACCAGTAGATCAGTCCGGTACAGTCAATCCTGAAGATGTAAAGAGGGCGATCCGGAAAGATACAATTCTAATTTCAGTTCAACACGCCAATCCGGAGATTGGAACGATCGAACCGATTGAAATGATTGGTGCGATTGCGCATGAACAGGGGGTGTTATTCCATACAGACGCAATCGCTACTTGCGGGCAGATACCGGTTGATGTCAATAAACTTAATGTTGATCTCCTGAGCCTCTCAGGCTCACAATTCTACGGGCCGAAAGGGGCCGCAGCGCTTTATGTTAAAAAGGGTATCCGAATTATCCCTCAGATTGACGGTGGTATCCAGGAAAATGGCCGCAGGGCAGGAACTGAGAACATCCCGGCTATTGTTGGTTTTGGCGAGGCCTGCGCAATTGCACAACAAGAGATGGAGGAAAATTATAAAAAGATGATAAAATTGCGTGAACGTCTAATTAATGAGTTACCGATCAAGGTTGAATATCTCTATTTAAATGGAGACTTGAAAAATCGAATGCCCAATAATGTCAATTTTTCAGTTGAGTTTATTGAAGGTGAGGGGCTATTGCTTTTGCTCAACGAAATCGGTATCTATGTGTCGAGTGCCTCAGCCTGCGCTTCAAAGGCATTGAAGATGTCGCATGTCCTCACGGCAATAAATGTCGATCCGGCCATTGGTCAGGGGACAATCCTTATAACCTTATCAAAATATAATACCGAAGAAGATGTTGATTATGTTCTTGAGCAATTACCTCCGATTGTCAAAAAGCTCCGGGGTATCTCACCTCTCTATGCGTATTTCTTAAAGACTGGCAAACGACAGAAGGCAGGGCCGGGAACAGATTATGAACATCACCACGACTATGAAGAGAATTGAACCGGGAATATGATTTAATCCATATTCGTCTTGGTAGATCTTTTAAGATTGACCATCTTGTAATCCTTGGGTATACTGAATAAATTATTCGGGAGGGATTTAGTGATGATATTTAAATTCGTGGATTCGGTTTTGCGGGTAGTTGTCCTACCGCTGAAGTCAGTAGTTTTCTCAACATTAACAATTTTGATGATAAATCCCAGGTCTTTCTGAGATTCTATATTTATCTGTACGAGCGAATCAATATCTTTGATCCCGGTCTTAAATGTCTTTCTCCTAAAGGCATCGGCCAATTCACTTGTAGAGATTGAACTTGTCCCCCATACCTCTTCGGATCGTTCGACTTTGGTCTTCATATTCATTCCCGAAAAATTCATCTCCAGATCATAAGAGGTGTTGATATTGATATGCTTACATTTATATCCAGCGACAACTTCTGAAGGTAATTGCTTCACATCAACCTTGAGATTATTTACCTTTATCTGGACCTGCTGCATCATTGTGCTGGCTGCCTGTTGGATTGAGTCGAGATTCATCGTCAGATAATTCTTCTCTTTAGGATTGACGATGTAGATAGAATTTTCGTTACCACGATAAAGCCAGTAAGCACCCGGGGTGTTGAGTATCCCTTCACTTCGATCGACCTCGATAAATTCTTCCCGGACATTACCTTTCTGAGCATAGATCTGCATTTTCATTTTCGACTGTTTACCCATAGACTCAGACTTAACGACCATCTGCCACTGGAGTCCAGCGAAAGCAAAGCCCGTAAGTATTATGATAAGAAATACATATACCTTAATGGATCTTTTAAGCATAAAACCTCCTTAAAAATATTAATCCGAATCAAGGTTAGAACCTTATTGATAATATTCAAGATTTTACAATTGTCAATGAATACATTGGGTTGCTAATAACTCTTTACAAATATGAAAATATAGATATACTTTATGAAATAAGGAGTTTTTATGGCTTACTGGGCTCTGATTATTTTTATTTTAGGACTGGTTGCTTTAATCTTTCGGATCCTGGAGATATTTGACTGGTTTATTAATGTCTGGCCAATCATTTTAATGCTCTGTGCCTTTGCAATGCTCTCTCATATTGCGGCGAAGCAGCGAAAAGGAGAAAAAGAAGCACTCCGCCGTAGTATTGAAGAACTTGAAGCCAAGCTTCGAGAATATGAAAATAAACAACCCTGAGGACTTGCCTTAAAATCGCTGATAAACAATCTCTCCACCCAAGATAGTTGTAAATACCTTAATCTTCTGGATATCCTCGATATTAAATAGATCGCCATCTAAAATAACCAGATCGGCAATTTTATTTGCACTAATACTACCCTTCAAGATCTCTTCGAATGATCCGTAAGCACCATTGATGGTATACATTTTAAGCGCATCGATTAATTTTATTCGCTCTTTAGGTACTGGGTGGTTCAATGCCCAGTATAGACCGTAGAGCGGTGAAGGTGGCATACAGTCTGAGCCGAAAAGAATCTTAATTCTATGCTGGCTAAGGGTACGGAAACGATTGATCCTGAGCCAGCGGTGATGACCGAGATATCTTTCATACATTCCCCCGATCTGGCCCCAGTTGCCTATGAAGTTTGGTTGAGATGAAATCAAAATGTCCATCTGTTTGATCAGGTCAAGATCATGATCTGAGATGATAAGTTCAGCATGCTCAATACGATGTCGGAGAAGATTTTGTTCGATACCAGCGGTTCGGAAGGACCGAAGGGCTGTATGGGTTGCCCGATCACCGATCGAATGGATCAGAATTTGAAATCCATAGGCTTCGGCTTTCTTAATTGTATTAGTCAATTTACCTGGTGGGTATAAAAGCAGACCCTTATTACCTTTATCACCGAGATAATCCTGCGTAAGACAGGCGGTCCTTGCACCAATTGAGCCATCGAGATAGATCTTGATTCCACCAATCCTCAAAAACTCATTACCAAACCCGGTCCTGAAGCCGAGATTCAACAACCAGTCAAGATAATCGATCGGAAATACAGCATAAGTTCGAATCTTTTTCATACGGTAATTATTATAATATTTTAAGTAACAATTAAAGGTCTGCTGATCGACCATTTCGTGAATTGATGTGATCCCTAACTGATGGGCTTTTTCGATTGCATAATCTAAGGCTTTAGATATTTCATAATCATCAGGCCAGAAGATCTGATTGATTTTCGAAACAACATCTTCTAAGAGTAAACCCTGGTTCCAATCGACAATCTTAAATTTACGATCGATCAACTTGAGGGCACTGCTGTTGGCAAAGGCAATATGGCCACAGATTCTTCTCAAAACTACTGGATTGAACGGCGCAATCCGGTCGAGTTCATACCGATTAAAAATTTCCCTGGGATTTGAAGGTGCTTTACGCCACAGACTCTGATCCCAATTTATACCAATAACCTTTTCCCCCTTGCCCTTTTTCTTAATTTCGTTAACAATACATTCTAAGACATCCTGTTTACTCCGACAATGACTCAAATCTACTCTCAGCTTCTTTTCAATCCCATAGCTCAACAGATGGGTGTGACTATCGATAAAGCCGGGGATAACAGTTTTGCCTTTGAGGTCGATTATCGGCGCCCGTTTTTTTAGTAAATCTTTGACCTTTTCTTTAGGTCCAACAAAACCAAATTTATCACCATCAATTATCAGACCATCGGCCTCAGTAATTTTTGGATCGAATGTGATGATTCGACCGTTTATCAGTCCCAATAACTTTCTCATAATATTAATTGACCCAGAAAATCGATGAATCTCTTACAATATGCTTTTGAAAAATCATCGGGGAGGTGAGAGTTTTTTAATTTTATTTTTGTAAGGTGGATAGATTATACCCCGATCAGTAATAATACCAGTAATTAATGTGTTGGGTGTGATATCAAAGGCAGGATTTATGGCTTTGATATTTCTCGGTGCAATAAGTTTACCAGCTATAGACTTAACCTCTTCTTCTTTTCGAAACTCGATCTCAATCTCTTCACCACTGCCGATACGGAAATCAAAAGTCGTAACCGGTGCGGCAACATATAACGGGACATTGAAATAGCGAGCGACTATTGCCAGCCCCTTTGTGCCGATCTTATTGGCGACATCGCCATTAACAGCGATTCGGTCAGCGCCAACGAGCACAAGATCGATATCTTCCATAAAAGCCCCTGCCATATTGTCACACAGAAGATAGGTCTTTATACCAGCTTGATTCAATTCCCAGGTCGTAAGGCGTGCACCCTGGAGCCAGGGTCTGGTCTCACAGGCATAGACCGTAAATTTTTTCCCTTCTTGCTTTGCGGTATATAAAACGCCCAAGGCCGTCCCGATCCCGGCGGTAGCCAGGGCACCCGCATTGCAGTAAACCATAACCTTATCTCCGTTGTGAATCAGGGGTGCGCCATATCGACCAATTTTTTCACACGCAGCAACATCTTCCTGCTCAATCTTTTCTGCCTCGAGGAGCAGTCTCTTTTTTAAGATCTTATCGTCCTCTCGATTCTGGTCGATCAATCTCTCCATCCGGGCACAGGCCCAGAATAGATTACGGGCAGTAGGTCGAGCACGCCGGATAAGATTGATCGCCTTTTTTAGCTTCTTGCGAAATTCTCGGCCGGACAAACGCTGGGCCTCAAGGGCAATACCCCAGGCAGCCGTAACCCCGATTAAAGGTGCGCCTCTTAAAATCATATCTTTTATTGCTCGATATACATCATAGGCAGTCCTGGCCTTGCGATAGACGACTTTATGGGGCAGGAGGCGCTGATCAAGAATCGAGAGTATCCGATTGTGATGTTTGATTGTCTTATAGCGCACTTGAAAACTTTTAAGGTATGATTGAGAAAAACGGGCAGATGAGACGGATAATATGACCTGCATAGAAGTAAGCAATTCCACCACCGATTGTTAGAAAAGGGCCAAAAGGAATCTCGCTCTTTTTTACTTTTACACCGTAGATAACCGCAAAGATTGTGCCTAAGAATAGAGCAATAATTAATGACCGCATACCGATAAAAGAGCCAATCATTCCAGCCAGGAACATCTCCTGATTACCGACCACCTCCCGTTTTTCGGTCTTGAGGCCGATATAATATATGAGATAGATTATGCCCCAGCCGAAGAAAAACCCAAGTAATGGTGAGATGTAATTCCGACGCCAGAAATTAAAACCAAGCCCGATAATAATCCCGCTGATGGTCAGGGGGAAAGGTATCTTTTCTGCCTCCAAGTCAATAAACCCGATCAGAATCAGTCCGATAAAGAAGAGGCTGGCATTATAGAACTCACGCTGGAATTTAAAAAGATAGAAGAGGTAGAAGATGATCAAACCGGTCAATATTTCGATAATCGGCTGACGGATCGGGATTATATAATCACAGGTTGAGCATCTTCCCTGAGCAAGAAAATAGCCGATGATCGGAATATTTTCTTTCAATGACAGGGAACGTTTACAGCCGGGGCAATACGGCAGATAGAGCAGGGACTCATTCTTTGAATACCGGTGAATAACAACATTCAGAAACCAGCCAACAGTTACTCCAATCAGAAAGATGATTGGATACCAGTACCAGGCGACTGGATAATGATGATGCACAAATTTATTATAGGCTTAAATCTTTACCTGTCAACTGAATTTCCGAAAAGGACGGGCACTATCTTATAATGATTAATTTTTCGAGAATTCTTTCCTTGCTTGTTTTTATCTCGACAAAATATGCGCCGGATGATAATGATGATATATCTATGTCGATGGTCTTCAACGAAGCAGAATGAAGCTTTGGTAGATAAAGCGCCTTAACCATTCTACCGGCCGGGTCAAAAATCTTTAAGTATATCCGCTCGCTTTGTAGATTATCTACCATCAGCCTGATTCGGTTGTGAGCCGGATTGGGCCAGATCTTGAATCTGTCTTTACCAGCCAGATGAAGGAGATTGGATTCCTCAATCCCGGTTATAAAATTTCTCACATTCACACTGTGATGATAGATGTCATTAGTTAAATAGTATACAGCGTGTAACCGGCCATCAGTTATGGGATTATCACCCCGGCTGACGATATGGGCAAATTCGACCGGGTCAAGATAGCCACCGACATCAAAGAGTTTTCCCCGGTAGGTCCAGGTATTACCTAAGTCAGTGGAATGCCAGAGCCTCGGTCCAGCAATGCCACTTCCTGGCCTGCGATAACCGATGACACCAATCGAATTCTGCCCCCGGGCAAAGTCCTT
This sequence comes from Caldifarciminota bacterium, assembly GCA_965648915.1. GTDB lineage: Bacteria > Hydrothermota > Tepidihabitantia > SM23-42 > CAYGYG01 > CBFGIV01. The sequence goes on from CBFGIV010000016.1 coordinate 31,441, forward strand.
GCTGGTAACGACTGAAACAAAGGTAAAGATTGAGTCTTGACCTGGTGGGGTTTGGCCAACAACAAGGGTATTGGTCCAGGTTCTGTTGCCTACAGGCCCCGTCCCTTTCCAGACCTCAAGCCGATCAGCATGGGTTCCGGGAAATACAGGTGTTAAGGCAACGATTGGATTGTTATTTACAACTTCACAGTCATAGTCATACCACCAGAGTGAGTATCGGGGATAAGGGATGGTTTCAAGAAGAGACTTTCCATTTCTGGGAATCCAGGTAAGGCCATTATCAGTCGATTCAATATAATATGGCCAGAGTAGAGTATCAGGGCCGATAACCGTATCTCTCTGGAAATAGGCAAAGAGGTATCCACCAGTGCCAAACCGGATATGGGGTGCATCATGGGTTCCAACCGTTGCACTGCCGGAGACAATCAATATCGGACCAGACCATGTATAACCTCCATCAGTCGAAAGCCAGCCATAGATACCTTTGATACCTCCTGAACCAAAATCGTAGTCTCCGCCTGTTGTATAGATAATATTCTGATTGTCCGGACGGACGGCAATAGAAGGAAGCCACATATTGTGCTGAGGATTGCCTGACCCGGGCATAATCCTTCTTTGAAAAATGCCGTTAGGGAAACATCCCTCATCAAAACAAACAGCCTGAATGCTGGAATCTATATAGGCACCATTGCGATAATATGCCTCATGCCAGCAGCCATAGATGACTTCCTGATTTGGCCAGAAATAGGGGCGAGCATCGATTCCGCTATAGCATCGGCGATAATTAGGATAGCGAATTCCGAATGGACCAAAAAGTCTCCAGGATGTCCCGCGATTTGTTGAATAAGCAATCTTAATAATAAAGATATTGTTTGGATCACCAGAGGTGGCTCCGTAGATTACTGTAACATTATTGCCGGTTGTATCAGCGCAGATATTCTTGCCGGCTGAACCCGATATGCTTCGTGAGTCCGGAGCAGCATCGATTCTGGTCTGGAAAGATGCTATCTTATTACGGGTATAATTCTCTGGACCATAAAAGACTTCGGGCATAACCCTGGTCTCAAAAGAAAAAGATTGAGTGATACATAATACTATCACAGAGACCAACCGAATCATAGGACCTCCCTGGTTAATGGCTGTTAATATTATATGAAAAGTGGTTGCGAAATTGTTGCGAGATTGTTGCGAATAACTATAAATTCTGATATATCAGGAGATAAAAAATAAGAAGATTTATCAATAAAAAGGTAGATTCGGGCCTGACCAGAAGAACAAAAATTAAGGCAGCTGATTTAGATTAAAGAGTCTGTTTCTTAAGCAATTTTTTTAACAGGTAGCCAGTCATTACTTTATTCAGGTGATCAAATCCGGCACAGCCATTGATGTCCAGGGCATTAATCTCGACCGAGTAGAGTTCATTGGTATCGATATGTTTCTTTTCAACCTTCAGTTTATATTCGGCATCAAATGCGGTCATAAATTCTTTGAGTGGAACATTAAGAATCCCTTTATTTGAATATTCAGCGATCAGTTGATCAATTGCCTGACGGTTTTGAGAAAGGCGTTCAATCTCTTTTTCAACCATACCTCGAGAGCCGCTGATCTTGCTAAAGACAAACTGGAGTTCGGACGGTTTATCGATACTGTTTAACCGTTCAATACCCTTTTTCAGTGTTGCTTCAAGGATTGAAATTGCTTTCTGAATCTTCTCCTGGGCTTCTATCAGACAGGAGAGGTAGGCCTCGATTACCTGAAAAGATGGCATCTTTTCAATATTTTCATAAAACAAAAGACCAAAAGGTTTACAGAACGGACCTTTTTCAGTATCGTCCATATCATCAAATAGCATAATTTTCTCCTTCTATACTCATTCTACTGAAAGGATTTCTTTTGTCAAGCGATAGAATTTACTAAAGGCCGCTCCGCTCTTCCTCTTGATTTTTTCAGATCGATTGACATAAGATTGAAATTATGTATAATAGAATGAAGATGAATCTCGGTATTGATATCGGTTCAGTGAGTATAAAATTTGCCGTTTTTGATAAGGAGCGACTCATCCGGACTGAATACCTCCGCCATTTTGGTCGTCCGCTTGAGATTCTTATCGACTTTATCAATAATCATTCGGACATTGAATATCTGGCAATCACCGGTAATGGTGGTCGACTCCTCGGTGAATTGCTGGGGGGCGTGGTGGTCAACGAAATAATTGCAACGGTCGAAGGGATCAAAAAGATTGCGCCCGGTCTTAAAACCGTCATCGAGATTGGGGGAGAGGATTCTAAGTTTTTCCTGATCGAAAATAATCTCAAAGATTTTGCCACCAACACGATCTGTGCTGCGGGCACCGGAATTTTTCTGGACCAGCAGGCACATCGTCTCAACCTATCGATCGATCAATTCTCCAGTTATGCCTTATTATCAAAGCGACCTTCACGCATTGCCGGCCGCTGTTCAGTATTTGCCAAGAGCGATATGATTCATCTCCAGCAGATCGGCACGCCGATGGAGGATATAATCGCCGGCCTCTGCCGTTCACTGGCTCGTAACTTCAAAAGTATAATAGCCCAGGGGAAAAAGTTTGAACCGCCGATAGGCTTCATCGGCGGGGTTGCCGCCAATCAGGGTATGGTTCAATCTTTTGAATCGGTCCTGAGCCTGAAACCCGGAGAACTGATTGTGCCGAAATATTTTAACTGTCTCGGCGCAATCGGTTCAATGTATTACTGCTTGGAAACGAATAATCTTGGAAAATACCGGGGCCTAAAAGAACTGCACGATTATATCTCAAAGCCAAAACTGACCCGCCGGCTACCTCCGCTCGATGGAAGTGAGCGGCCAGCACCCAGAAGGTCCTGCCTGTTGCCTGGATCCAGGATTAAAGGCTATCTCGGGATCGATGTCGGTTCGGTCAGCACCAATCTTGTTGTTATCGATAGTCAGAACCAGGTTCTATCAAGAGAGTATCTCTGGACCCAGGGCGACCCGATAAAGGCGGTCCAGATTGGTCTTGATAAGATTTATAAAGAACTGGGCAACCTCGTCGAAATCGTAGCCGTGGGCACGACCGGTTCAGGTCGATATCTGATCGGTGATTTTGTTGGTGCGGATGTAATCAGGAATGAAATCACTGCCCAGGCCCGGGCGGCAATCAGCATCGATCCTCAGGTTGATACAATTTTCGAAATCGGCGGTCAGGATTCAAAGTTTATCAGCCTCAAAGATGGGGTAATTGTTGATTTTGAAATGAATAAGGTCTGCGCTGCGGGCACCGGTTCCTTCCTTGAAGAACAGTCAGAAATTCTCGATACCAAGATCGAGGATTTTGGTGATACCGCTTTACGCTCAAAAGCGCCAGTCTTTCTCGGTGAACGTTGCACCGTCTTTATGGAGACTGAGATATTACACCATCAGCATCAGTTTATTAGAAAGGAAGATATTCTGGCCGGTCTTGCCTACTCGATTGCGGGTAATTACTTAAATCGTGTAGTCCAGGGGAAGCGGATCGGCAACCGGATATTTTTTCAGGGTGGAGTCGCCGCTAATAAAGCAGTAGTCTCTGCCTTTGAGGCAATATTACACAAAGAGATTCATGTCCCGGATAATTTTGATGTCACTGGAGCAATCGGGGTGGCAATGATTGCCCGGGATGAGAATCCGAACGGCTGGACCCGATTTAAAGGCTTTGAGATAATTCAGAGAAAGTGCAGAATGGAGACCTTTGAATGTTCAGGATGCAGTAACCTCTGTGATATTAACATAATTGAACTTACCCAGGAAGAGCCGATATATTATGGTGGCCGTTGTGGGAAGTATGAACATCGGGAAGAAAAAGAGGGGGCGAAGACTGATAACTATTTTGATTTAAGAAATGAGATTTTTTTCAAAACTGAGAACCGAACCGGTGAAACAATCGGTATTCCCCGAACCCTTATCTTTTACGAACTCTTTCCCTTCTTCAATCGCCTTTTAACCAATCTGGGCTTTAATGTCAAACTCACTGACTCGACCAACAAGAAGATTATCCACTGTGGCGTTGAACATAGTCCCGCCGAGACCTGCTTTCCGGTTAAAGTAGCCAATGGACATATTCTCCACTTAATCGACCAGGGGATAAGAAGAATTTTCATCCCGAGTGTGATCTCGGTTCAAAAAAATAGATTTTTCGAAAGCAGTTATGTCTGCCCCTATGTCCAGACTATGCCCTACACGATTCGGGCCGGATTGTCAGAAAAACTCGGTGGAACTGAAATTATTTCACCCTATCTCTATTTTGATCGTCCCAGGGAGAGCATTATAAAAAACCTTATCTCGGCCTTTAACCATTTCGGGATTAAACTCTCCGAAGTGAAGGATGCGGTCGATGATGCTTTTGACTATAATGCAAAGGTCAATTTGAAGATCAAGGAGATCGGCGAGGAGGCGATAAGTAAAATAGATGATATAGGTTTTGTGATTGTGAGCCGGCCATATAATGGCTATGATGCGGGGATAAATTTAGATCTGGCCCGGAAGATAGGGGAGATGGGAATTACAGCGATACCGATCGACTTCCTACCTCTATCATTTGAAGATCTCTATCCTGAATTCTCAAATATGTACTGGCACTATGGGCAGAAACTGCTGGCTGCCGCCTCAATGATCAGACATAATCCTAAACTCTATGCTATCTACCTCTCCAATTTCTCCTGTGGACCGGATTCTTTCCTGGTCAAATATTTTAGAGAACTCAGTGGCGAAAAACCATTTCTATTGATTGAACTGGATGAGCATTCAGCCGACGCCGGTCTAATTACGCGCCTTGAGGCATTCCGGGATAGCATAAAAGGAAAGACTTATATAACCGTTCCGAGGCCGATTAAAACTGACAAAAGAATCAAAAAAGGTAAAAAAGTCTATATCCCGTATATGTGCGACCATGCCTATATCTTAAACGCAGCCCTGCGTAAGGCAGGAATCAACAGTGAAGTGATGCCTCCTTCGGACGAAGAGACACTGATTCTGGGCAGGAGTTTTACTACGGGCCGGGAGTGTCTGCCGGCAATAATTACCGCCGGTGATATGATTAAAGTAACAAAGAAAAAAGATTTTGATCCGGATAACTCAGCCTTCTTTATGCCCCAGGGCTCTGGACCCTGCCGCTTTGGCCAGTATCATCGACTCCACCGTTTGATCCTTGACCAGTTAGGTTTTGCACAGACACCCATCTTTTCACCCAATCAGGGGATGACCCTTTTTGAAGACTTAAAACCCCTGGGTCTCAAATTTATCTATAATACCTGGCAGGGAATTGTTGCTGTTGATGGTATTGATGGACTTGCCCGAAAGATTAGACCATATGAAGCAAATACCGGCGAGACTCAGGCACTCTATGATAAATATTTGAAACTAATCTGCGATGCCGTCGAGAAAGGTGAGAGTCTCTATCCATTACTTACCCGCGCCCGCAGAGATTTTCGAGCAATCCTCTGCGAGAAGAAAAAGATACCAAAGATTGGGATTGTTGGCGAGATCTTTGTTCGCGCCAATCCATTCAGTAACAACTTTCTGGTAAAATCCCTTGAGGATTTAGGTTGCGAAGTCTTATTGCCCTCGATCGGTGAATGGTTTCTCTATACAAACTGGACCAGAATACGCCGCGCCGGCGTGCGAAAAGAGTATAAAAGATACTTAAAGAATAAAGCGATCAGTATGATAATGAAGCGGGTGCAAAGCAAAATCTATAATATTCTTGGGCTTTATCCAGAAACAGATGAAGTAAAACTTCAAATCCTGGCAGCACCATATATCCATTCTTCATTTGAAGGTGAGGCTATATTAAGTGTTGGCAAGACTATCGATTTTATCCATGAAGGCGCAAATGGAGTCATCAATGTAATGCCCTTTACCTGTATGCCCGGAAATATTGTCTCAACAATTTATAAAAAATTGAAAGAAGATTTTAACGACTTTCCGCTATTGGTCTTCTGTTATGATGGACTTGAACACCCGACTGATCGGTTAAAACTCGAGGCCTTTGTCCATCAGGCAAAGGTCTTGACAGATCGCCATTTTTGATGTATTATTAACCAATGCCAACCTATGAATATCAATGTCAGAAGTGTAATTATCGGTTTGAGGAGTTTCAAAAGATAACCGAACCGGCCATCGAAAAATGTCCTAAGTGTGGTGGTCGGGTCGAGAGACTGCTCGGCACCGGTGCTGGTTTTCTCTTTAAGGGTTCAGGTTTTTATATAACCGATTACCGGAGTAGTGAATATAAAAAGAAGGAGAAAGAAGAAAAAGGGACTTCAGAGAAGCCGGCCAAAACATCCAGCACAGACACAGAAAAACCTAAGACTGAATCCAAAAAAGAGAAAAATCAATAATTGAAGAGTTTTACACCTTAATTCTCTTAAAGACCGATATAAACATCGGGTTATAGCCAAAATAGAGATTATGCCTTACCGGAACAAACCCATATTTCAGGACTATTCTATTGAGCCGGGAAGGTGTAAATTGATGTAGATGATCCTGTCCTGGACAGGGCCAGGTATTAATATTTCCTATTAAAGTCAGTCCCCGGATTGGCTCATATGGATAGATAACAACAAAATATCCAGCCGGACAAGTTACCCGAGAGACTTCGCTCAGAACCTGACCGAGATCTCGCATATGTTCAAGACTATGACAGCAGAGCACGATTCCGAAAATCCGGTCACCAAATGGAAGATGGCAGGCATCAGCAGTAGTAACCGAAATCAATCTATTCCTCACGGTCAATGGTTTTTTAATATCAATACCATATACTTTTTTCGTAAATCGACCAAGTTCAGCCATAAGAAAACCTTCACCATAACCAATTTCGAGAAGAGGCTTATTATTAATTACAATCTGCCTTTTGATCTGCCAGAGATGAATCTTTGCAGCAGAATATTTTATTATCTTTGAAAGCATAATAGGTAGTCAAAATACCCAAAACCAAAGGCAGAATTTAATTTTATAAGGAGAGGAGAAGCTAAAAAACAACCTGAAGTCTCAGGGGCATATTCAACCATTTTCATTAGTTTACATAATGTATATTATCAGACACAAGAAGAGGTAAGTTTAATAATTCTTATAGATTGAAGATAATGGTAATTGAGTTGGTCTAATCTTATATTAATCCCTGATATTTTAGGGGTTTTAAGATCGATCTATTTCTTAAATTCTATAACTTTTGTTCCGGCTATCTTATCGCCCAGGCGTCTTCCCTCAGGATCGGTGAAGACCAGGATAATCTCAATAATGAAGAGAACGACTGCACATATCCAGAAAATAAAGTTAATAATCGGAAACCAGGTGAAGATATAGCCAACGCAGAGGGTCCAGTTCCGTTTGACCGATGTTGTCAGATCGACATCTTTTTCGCCATCTATTATTACCGGTTTTAGATTCATTGCTACTTTACCAAGACTGCGACCTTTCATAAATTCAAAGTCAAACCCGTCTCTTAAAAGCATATAGGCGGCAGCGATAAAACCACCGATAAAAGGAATTAAAGCAACTATCGCTGCGAGTATTGCATCAATAAGCAAAGCCACGAATCTACGGGCAAGATCTGCTTTCATTTTTACTCCTTGTTCTTTTTGATTATAATTAAATCTTTAATAAAGTCAACCTCGGATTCCTATCTCACCAGCACCACCTTCTTCGTAATTACCTTTTTTAGTCCTTTAACAAACAGAGATAAACACTCGCCGGAATTTCTTTACCGCTATCGGTCTTTGCCATCCCGCCCCCGTCCCCTCAATATCTTTCCTCCCTTGATGGGAGGGAATAATAGGGAGGGTGATTCTTTATCTAATTATGACGATCTTCCTGGTAATGGTCTTCTCTGAATCCTTCAATAAGCAGAAGTAAACCCCGGCCGATAGGAGACGACCCCGGCTATCTTTCCCATCCCAGACCGCAGAATAAAACCCGGGCTTGTGGATTTTATTGATTATCGTCTTTGCCTCCCGACCAACAATATCATAGACTGTTAATGATACCCTTTCTGTTCTCGGCACACCATACCTGAGCATTACAAATTTTGTTGCTGGATTCGGCTTCGGGGCAAAAAGCATCAAAACCTGAGGCATTATCTCAACCAACTGTTCTTCCTGCCCACCACCGCCACCTTTCTTCGGCATTATCATATTGAATCTCGCAATCTTTCGCTTACCGGAATCGTAAACATATAAATATCTTCCATCCTTGGTGACGACAAGAGATTTGGGATTCCGGAATTGTCCCAGGCTATCGCCTTCTTTGCCGAAGCTATAGATATGGGTTAAGTATGGCGAGAGTTCGAGGATTCTCTTATTCCCCGCATCGCAAATGAAAAGGTTATCTTTATCATCTATGGCCATCGATTTTGGATTTAAGAGATTGAATTTGGTGATGATATCTTTAATCTTGCCGGTTGTGTCATAGACAAATATCCTGCCACGACCATTCTCGTCAAGGTCCAGGACATAGATCTCTTCTCTCTTATTTACCTCAATCGCTACTGGATTGTTGAGTCTGATCGAATCAGTGCCAAATTGTCTTATGAATTGGCCGCCCTTGCTTAAGACCTGAATCCGTCTATTACCCCTATCAACAATAAAGAGCCGGGTCGGAACCGCCCCTTTGGGTCTGCCCCATTTCAGGTCGGTGGGATTTATAAACTGTCCCTGACCCGTTCCCCGGGTGCCGATCTTTAATAAAAACTTTCCGGTCTTATCAAATATCTTCAAACAATGGTTAAGACCATCAAGCAGGAATATTCTTAAGGAATCGTCGATAACAATCGAGCCTGGCCAGACAGAAGCGGTTGAATCAGTCACCAGTCTGGCACTGAAAGATAGGAGTGATTCACCCTTCGGGCTGAACTTTTTTACCATCAACTCATTGCCAAATGCCGGCGATTGATGGGCAAGGAGATAGAGATTACCCTCCTTATCAAGCCCCATCCCTTCACCTTCACCGGCAAAACCACCAAAGCCATCATCGCCACCAGGTGGTGCTTGATTGGAAACATAAACTAAAACTGAATAGTCAGAATAGTTGTGGGCTGAGTCTTGAGTCAAAACCCGCAGGTGATACCAGCCATTGGCAACCGAGTCGGTCCACCAGCCACCAAGCGCATCGCCCCAGGGCGGCATCCCGTAGACCGGCGACCAGCCCTCTGAATCGGGCTTGACCGGATACCAGACACCTTCGCCACCATCTGCTATGTAATCGAGATCGTATTTCAAGAAATGGCCATCACCATCATAGGCCGAACCATAGATCGTTATCGTGCCGTTAACGGTCTGACTGTCATATGGCGAACCGATCCAGCTGGTCGGTGCGGAAATGTCGAGATAGATAGAATCTGAGATGCATTGAGTCTCATTTCCCGAACTGTCCTGATACTGTGCATAGACCTTGTGCATCCCGTTGACTGAATCGAGGTGCCAGATATAAGTCGTATCATAAGCCACAAACTTACTGAAGTGATATTTCGGTCCAACCGGTTCCAGTCGGATATTGTCTATAAATATCTTACCAGTATCGCTCGCTGAATTTCTGACAAAGATGCCGATATCTACCCGTTTGAAGTCATAACCGGTCGATTCAGGTTTGAATTTGAAATAGGACAAGAGATTGTACCGGCTGGTCTTGGATATGGTCGTTTCTGGAATTGTGATTGACGAGCCATAAGGCACAACGCCGATGGTTGAGTCATAACCAGGACCGGAAAGCTTGAAAATCAGTCTCGCCTCAAGCCGACCACTGCCCTTGAAATGGTCTAAGACCAAATCACCAGAAATTCTCATCGTATCGCCATTGTAACAATCAGGATCTCGAGCCGTAATAGCAGTCTCAGGGATTTGCTGGTAAAAGTAGTTGGTGTCTTTTTGAATATCCATCAGATAAAGACTTAATGAGTCGTGAAAGGTGGTATTGTGATATATCCAGAAACTGTCCGCATGCATATCTGAGTTCTTCACTAAATTGACCAGACTGTCGTTGCCGAATCTCATCTCACAGATGCCGGTCTTCAAATCGACCGCGTGATTGCACAGGGTGCAGGTGGGAGAATTGGTAAAGAGCGAATCGTGGTTGATGACCATCTTTAAGGTTTCTGCCTCGGTCCAATCTATAATTATCGAATCTTTGTATTCGGAGCTGGTTAGATTTCCTTCGGTTATCTTGAATTTGGCATAGACAATATTTTTGCCCTGGTTCTGACATAGTCGCCATTTATAATGTGGGTCGAAGGCTATCCAGGTGCTCGAATAGGTAGTGGTCTCGGCTCCGGCAACATAATACTGCCATATCTGCATGTAATCGGCATAGGTAGAATCTGCTTTGTTGGGATTATAAGACCACAGATCAAGAATGCCATAGGGTGAATTGGTAAATGCTTCATCACCGTTGATTTTGATCGAACCGATCGGCGGTAGGTATGTAAGATTGTACATGCGGTATTTAGCATTGTTATCAAAACTCAATTCCATGAAAACCTTGGTGCCGTTTACGATAGCTTTCACAAGATAATTGCCGATTGCTGTCGGTGTCCAGGTTAAACGGCCTTTAACGGTAAGTGTATCACCGGGATTTAATCTACTATGGATTATTGTATCTGATACCTTGTCTCCATTAACATAAAAACAAATACTATCAACAAACGGTGGTTGAATCGTATCCGTTGCCCAACTCGCGTTACCGATGTTTTTAATTCTTGCATAAAAAGTAACCGGATTATTCACCTGCGGCGGATTGGGCATCAGCCAGACCGAATCCACAATCATATCCGGGCGTTTAAATAATGAGTCAGAGGGTTCAAGTATAAATATTGGCGAACTATCCAGTGCAACTTCCATGTATCCAAATGCATCAAGGAGTTTGTTGCTTTGACTGGGATTATTCCCATAATCAATGCTTAAGGTATCCGCGGAATTGGTTTTGACAGGGATTTTAACATCGATTGTTCCTGATGAGTAGCCGGAATTCCTCCAGGCGACCCAAAACCGCTTATTGGTGGTAGGATTTTCAAACTCATAAATTCGGGCCATAGTATCTTTATCAATATCGTTAATATGAATGCGATTGTTAAACTTGTAATTTTTTACTTTGGTAGCAAATTGTTTGTAAGAATAGTATGCGGGAAACATGAAAAAAAACGAATCCGAGATCGCATAATCCCAGGCACTCCCCTGATAAGGTAAAAATCTTTTTGTAAAACAGAACCAAGTGAGGTTGTTGACCGGCCCAAAGATGTTTTCACTTGGAGCAATAGCCTCTGTGTATGCTTCAACTACTGCATTAGCGCGTGACGTATCCGAAGTCCAATCAGGATGATTGCGATTAACAGGAAATCCATATTCGCTTATATAGATTTCTTTGTCAAAATAACCTTCTTTCCTCAACAACCATCTAAAAGTATCAATGACATTATGGTAGTATGGCGGATAGAAGCTTTTCAAATAGTTACCACCACCTATCTTTTCTTGATATTCGTTTATAGAATAGCCTTCGCAATGAGGGCCACCTCCATAAGAGAAGGAGCGTTCAATGAAATTGCGACCTGTTTCAGTTTTCGGCTCGGTGGCAACCCATGTCCACATTCCAGCAATTGGTCCAAATAGAACCTTTGCATCGGCATTGGCAAGATAGGCTGCAGAATCAACCACAACACAAAATCTTGTAGCTAAGGTGTCGCGGAACCATATATAGAGGGACTCTTCAATATTACCGCCGGGTCTTTCGCGCAAACGCTTCCACAGCGCATCGTATTGTGGATCCTTGGCAGAATCGGGCTTTCCCATACGCCACTCACCATTGACTTCATTAATGGTCTCATACCATATCACAGGGAGATATGGCAAACTTGCGTTTTCCTGCCAGAATTGACCATTGGTGCAATATCTTTTCACGAGGTTATAGGTATAATAACCTAACCAGTTTTCTCTATTAATTTGGTTATTAACGATGATAGGCTTCAACAGCCGGAGTGGATAATACCACCCATGCTCTAGATCCCTAACCCACTCTGGCCAATTGCTGATACTAATATAGGTTTGAATTGTATCTCGAGACAATTTTTTCATCATCAAGTCAGGGTATCCGGTGAAATTACACGTATCGCTTGAATCAGGTTGGCACCACTCCCAGAACTTTCCAACCATACGGTCACGACACATCGATGCCTCTCTGGCTTTGTGAAAACAGGTGTCCCAAGCTGAAGGAGACTCGGAATGTCCTGCCACTGTCTCGATGCCGAATATCTTTGGTACCCACGTGATCCCCTCCACCCTCGCCGCTAAATCGGCATTCATTATCGTATCCATCCGCGAAGGCAAAACCATCCTTCCATATTTGTAAGGGTCAGAACGGTTGAAATAGAAATTCACTGAATCACCACCAGAGTGAGAAACCTTTAACATATATTTCACACCCTTGGTGACTTTCACCGCTGGGTTAAAATTCCCTCTAAGAAAACGGTAGATTGAAT
>CBFGIV010000017.1:0-41840 GCA_965648915.1 Caldifarciminota bacterium
ACTTTCTTAGTCTCTTTAATGGGTATGGTGGGGTAAGGCCTATTTTTAGTTTTTGCATATCTTCCTCCTTGCCTCATCATACCTTAAAATTCCTAAAAAATCAAAAGGAAAAGTGGAGAGGACTCAGGTAAAAAATAGCAACCAAAACCCTGGACTTTTTTGGATCTCTGGTGTATAATTCCAAGTACTTAATCAGAACCCATCCCTCGTTTCTGTTTTAATCTTTTCTTGATATCCATAATACGGGGAATGGACTCTTCGGTCAATATCCCCCTTTAAGACTTCTATGACCTGGTTACGATCTCTCGGTCTATCTACAAAAAATTTATATCTTGACAGGATTTAAATCTTAGATATAATTCATATAATCCGCATGGTCAAAAATTCAAAACAGATTTTAGGCTCAGTAAAGTATCAACTGCATCTGAGCCACGAGTTTAAGATAAGCCATCTTGACCACGCACACTTTGAAAGAAAGGAGGTATGGTGAAATTCGTGTCTTTCCTCTTATCCGTAGGTATTACTGCCTCACTCTATGCTGCCTGGCAGTCAATCTCTCCACCCGGTGGTTATATGAATACAATAGCCATTTCACCGGTTAATGAGAATATTGTCTATGCTGCCTCCTATTCATATCCAACAAAGATATTCAGATCCACGAACAGAGGAGCAACCTGGACCGAAGCAGGTTCGTTCAATAGTTATTGCTATGCTATGACGGTAAGTCAATCCGGTGTTATATTTGCAGGTTATTATGGATATATCTATAAATCCACAGATGGTGGTAACACCTGGACACAGTCATCATCCTTAGGAAGCACAGGCATATACGACCTTGAGGCACATCCCACTGATGCCAATACAATCTATGGCTGCGGTTACCGATATATCAGTTCAGGAAATAATGCAATAGTCTTCCTAAAAACAACAAATGCTGGAAATAACTGGACTTCTCTTGACATATACAGCGGCGGATATTCTTATGGTTATGGTATCGGAGTGGACCGCAATAATCCAAATGTTATTTTTGTTGGTGGTAATGGTTATTCAACTACTTATGAACCAAAAATATTCAAATCAACCAATGGCGGGTTAAGTTTTACTGAGGTCTATTCCTCAACAACGGGCAACTATGTCTATGATGTTGTAGTCAATCCTGGTAATTCAAATATTGTCTATGCCTGTACCTACACTGATGGAATATACCGTTCGACCAATGCCGGGACGGACTGGACAAGAGTATCATCAGCATACTACAATTACCGTCTTGGAGTTACACCAGCAAATTCTAATTATGTCTATTGTTCGGGATATTACTATTTTTATCGTAGTACTGACGCTGGCGCAACCTGGAGCGACTTGACCTCCGGACTCCCTGCTTACTATCACTGGGGTCTTGCAGTTAGCCGAGCCAATCATCTGGAAGTCTTAATTGCCAATAGGGCTGGAGTCTTCAAAACAACAAGCGGTGGGGCAACCTGGTCGTTAAGCAGTGATGGCATCAATCTGGGATTGCCGGTTGTTGCCATTACTGCCGCACCTTCATTACCTACCACTGTCTATATCCAGGTTGAAGATATCGGTGTATACAAAACGACAAATTGTGGTACCAACTGGATTATCTGCCCTTCATTCTCAAGTTGCGGAGATATGTGTGCGATTGCGGTTAAATACAATGACCCCAATTATGTAATGGCGATTGAAGGTATGGGTTGAGGAACTGCCCAGGCTTATAAAAGCACAGACGGCGGGTCCGTCTGGTCATTAGCCGACCTTGGTTATTATGAGACTGGTGGGGATATAGTTGCTGACTCCATTAATCCCTCTGTATTCTGGAGTTGCGGTAATTATTTGAACGGTTCGATTTATATAATGGCAGCATCAAAGACCACCGACAATGGAACAAATTGGACAAGGTATAATCTTGCTACTGGTGCTGGGATGGCACATACGATTGCGATAGACCCAACGAATTCCAGTATAGTCTATGTTGGAGGAAGTGAAAACAATTTATCTGCTATATACAAAACGACTAACGGCGGAACAAACTGGACAAAACTTATTGCAACCGGTCTGGGTGACACCGTAGTCTTGGCACTGGCGATTGACCCTTCTTATCCGAATACAATATATGCCGGCACAAACAATGGTTGTTATAAATCAACTGACGGTGGTAATAACTGGACCAATACTGGATGTCCGGGAGGCATGGTGAACGCGGTCATTGTTAATCGAGGTTCTTCTCTATATGAAGGTATTTATGTCGGTACCCAGACCAATGGTGTATATTTGAGCACAAACTGGGGAACATCCTGGACACAGATAAATGAAGGATTGCAAAACCTCCAGATTAACTGTCTCGGAAAAAGTCGAGCTACCTATATTTATGCCGGAACCCAGACTAAGGGTATTTATCGCTGGTCAGTCCAGGTGGGTAATGAAGAAGTAGAAAATGATTTTATAACTCAGGATAACAGACTGATTATTAAACCCAATCCTGCCCGTGGCACATTAACATTCACATACCAAGTACATAGACCATCAAATGCCCTTCTTGCCATTTATGACATCCAGGGAAGATTGATAAGACTATTAAGCAACAAACACCATCCTGTGGGGACATATTCCTTATCCTGGGACTGTCCCAGCAAAGAGATACCAGCAGGGGTTTACTTCTGCAGGTTGCATACTGAAGACCTGAATCTCCTGAAGAGATTCATTATTGTTAAATAAAAAATAAAGAGTGAAAAAGGGCAGGGTAAATCCCCTGCCCCCCTGCATTTACTTATAATTCCGCCCAACTGGCCAGTTTTACTCATAAGTTGTAGCACCACCAAGGGATTGTCGCCCTTCGATAAGCAGGGTGATTATAATATAAGATCCGGCTTTTATCGAGCCCCCCTGGTTTACAAACCATTGCTATTTCAAATACTTATCTGTCTTATCAATATCATCTCCGCGATGTAGTGTAAACCATTATTTTAAGTAATTGTCTAAAATATGCTAAAAAATAAAAGCCATCACAATGCTTGACAAATGGAATTTTTGATATATATTTGTCTTTATGAAAAAGAAAGGGCCTGTCTCAAAACTGAAGGAAGAATTGCTTATCGCCCGGCGGGAAGCAAAGGAACATTTCGATAGTTATCTCCGGGCACTTGCCGACCTGGATAATTATCGAAAGCGAATGGAGAAGGAGTTTGCCAATTTCAAGATTTATGCCAATGAGCAACTCCTGACCCAGTTGATTGCGGTTATGGACAGTTTTGACCGGGCTCTTGCCGCGGGTGAGATAGATGTAAATTTCGAAAACTTTTATAAAGGGGTCTCGATGATCTACCGCTATCTGAAGGAGATCCTTGAAAAATGGGGATTAAAGGAGTTTTCCAGCAGTGGGGAAACTTTTAATCCTGAACGACATGAGGCGGTAAATATCGTTGAAACCAACGATGTCCCGCCCGATACAATCGTTGAGGAGATCAGTAAAGGTTATATGTTAGGAGAAAAAATTTTAAAACCGGCACAGGTCACTGTTGCTAAACCGTGTCCGGAAAAGAAAGAAGAAGGAGGTAATGAGAATGGCTAAAGTAATAGGTATTGATTTAGGAACAACCAATTCATGTGTTGCGGTGATGGAGGCAAATCAACCAGTTGTCATACCAAATCCTGAGGGAGGAAGGACGACACCATCAGTAGTTGGCTTTTCAAAAACTGGTGAGAGGCTGGTCGGTCCCCTGGCCAAACGCCAGGCAGTGACCAATGCGGTCAATACGATCTATTCGATAAAGCGTTTTATGGGCCGGAGGTTCTCTGAAGTTTCACGAGAAGCGGCTCGGGTACCATTTAAGGTAATCGAAGCAGCAAATGGTGATGCCTGGGTAACAGCCGGAGGGAAAGAATACTCACCTCCTGAAATCTCAGCAATGATTCTTATGTACTTAAAGCAGGCAGCAGAGAGTTATCTTGGCGAACCGGTTAAACAGGCGGTGATAACGGTCCCGGCTTACTTCAATGATTCACAGCGGAATGCAACCAAAGATGCAGGGAAGATTGCCGGCCTCGAGGTCTTGAGGATTATCAACGAACCAACTGCAGCATCGCTCGCCTATGGTCTCGACAAAAAGAAGAACCAGAAGATCGCCGTCTATGATCTTGGCGGCGGAACATTCGATATTTCCATTCTCGACATCGGCGAAGGGGTATTTGAAGTAAAATCGACCAATGGTGATACCCATCTTGGTGGCGATGACTTCGATGAGCGGATTGTTAACTGGCTGGCTGAGGAGTTTATGAGAGAAAATGGCATCGATTTGAGAAAAGACCTGACTGCCCTCCAGCGTTTAAAGGAAGCAGCGGAAAAGGCAAAGTGTGAATTATCGACCGTGATGGAGACATTGATCAGTCTTCCATTTATCGCCTCGGACAAAGTACGGGGCACAATGCACCTTGAGATGAAACTGACCCGGGCCAAATTAGAGAGTCTACTTGAAGATCTGGTTTTAAAGACAATCCCCCCGGTCAAACAGGCACTGATCGATGCCGGACTCAAGGCTGAAGAGATTGATGAGGTAATTCTGGTTGGTGGTCAGACCCGGATGCCCCGGGTTCAGGCCGTGGTCAGGGAATTTTTTGGTAAGGAACCACACAAGGGGATCAATCCCGATGAGGTCGTTGCAATCGGTGCGGCAATTCAAGGAGCAGTGCTCAGCGGCCAGGTTAAGGATCTGCTTCTGCTCGATGTGACACCCCTCTCCCTCGGCATCGAAACACTGGGTGGGGTTATGACGACGATCATTCCCCGTAACACGACTGTCCCGACCAGGAAGGCCCAGATCTTCACAACGGCCGAAGATAATCAGACCGCAGTAACCGTCCATGTCCTGCAGGGTGAACGGCCTATGGCTGCCGATAATCGAACCTTGGGCCGATTTGAACTTTACGGCATTCCTCCCGCACCCAGGGGTATTCCTCAGATTGAGGTATCATTTGATATCGATGCTGATGGAATTCTCCATGTCGGGGCCAAAGACCTTGGCACAGGGAAAGAGCAGAAGATCAAGATAACTGCCTCGAGTGGGCTTACCAAAGAGGAGATCGAGCGGATGACGAAAGAGGCTGAAGCCCATGAGGCTGAGGACCGCAGGATGCGCGAACTGATTGAAGAGCGAAATCGGGCCGATACACTGATCTATTCGATGGAACGCAACTTAAAAGACCTGGGTGACAAGATCGATCCTGCAATCCGGAGCGAAGTCGAATCTAAGATAAATAACCTCAAGGAAGTTATGCGCGGGAATGATATAAACAGCATCAAGAAGGCGATCGAGGAACTGCAGTCAATCAGTCACAGGATGAGTGAAGCACTTTACCGTCAGACTGCTCAGACCGGTAAAACCACTGAAGAAGGTCCGAAGTCACAGGACACTGGTGAAAAGTCAGACACCGATTACCGGGTGGTCGACGACCAGGAGAAATAAGGACAGAGTAAGTCTCAGGAAACCACGCTCATAACTCAACCGGGGAAGAGCCTGCAATGAAAAAAGACTATTACGAAATACTCGGTGTTCCAAAAGGGGCTTCGGAAGAGGAGATAAAAAAGGCCTATCGCAACCTGGCAAAAAAATACCACCCCGACCTGAATCCTGACAATAAAAAAGAGGCCGAAGAGAAGTTTAAAGAAATCTCAGAGGCCTACGAGGTCCTGATGGATCCAGAAAAGAGACGCCTCTATGATCAGTATGGTCATGAAGGGGTCTCCCAGACATTCAGAACCGGTGGCTTCACCTGGGAAGATTTCACACACTTTACTGATCTTGAAGATATCCTCGGCGATTTCTTCGGTGGTTCAATATTCAACTCTTTCTTTGGCCGACCTACCCGAAGGGCAACATCAAAACGGGGTGGTGATATTCACTTAAAACTCAGAGTCTCCCTCGAGGAGATCTATAGCGGAGGATTAAAGACATTCAAGATCGATCGATATGAAAGATGTGAAGAATGCCAGGGTAAAGGTGGTACGGGCGAGGTGACCTGTGTCCAGTGCGCGGGTAGCGGTCAGATCAGGACCCAGACGCGCAGTCTCTTCGGCTTTGTTACCAATATCATCCCCTGCCCCAGGTGTGAAGGCAGGGGTCAGATTATAAAGAATCCCTGTCGGAAGTGCGGTGGGGCAAGGCGTATCAAGAAGACCCGGACATTTGAAATCAAGGTCCCGATCGGTGTTGCCAGCGGTCAATATATCTCTCTACGCAATGAGGGCCACTGGAATATCGGTGGTAAAGGAGATGTTATTGTCGAGTTTGAAGAAAAAGAGCATCCGATCTTCACTCGGGACAATGACCGCCTCATCGCCCAACTCTTTGTGCCCTATTCGGCACTGGTCCTGGGTGGTGAGGTTGAGATCGAAACCCTGGGTGGTAGGGAAAAGATAAAGATACCGGGTGGAACCCAGAGCGGAGAGATTATAAGAGTTCGTGGCCGAGGAATGCCGAGGCTCGGAGGTGGTAAAGGTGACCTGATCCTCGAGATAATTGCACAGACATTAGATAAGAATAACGGCAAGGTAAAAAAGATCCTTGAAGATTTGATGCCATTCGAAAATAAACCCTTCTTAAAAAAGAAAAACCTTTAAGTGGAACTCTTCTATACACCATCCTCGAATATCACGCAAAAAGACTTCCTCATAACCAATAGCGAAGCCCGGCATATTATAAGAGTATTACGTAAAAAAATAGATGATGAACTATTCTTTACCGATGGCTGTGGTTGGCAGTATCGTGGTCGGATTACCGAAATGAGAAATCTGGTCATTAAAGGTGAAGTACTCGAATCGACCTTTATCCCGCGTGAGCCCGGTGTTCGATTAACTCTGGCTTTTGGATTACTTAAAGGTGCACGTAATGATTTCTTAATTGAGAAATGCACCGAACTCGGAGTCTATGCATTTCAACCTTTTCTCTCTCGGTATTCGGTTATTCACAAGCCCGGTCCGAATAAGATTCTTAGATTCTCAAAGATTGCTCAGGCCGCGATGAAACAGTCGCTCCGCACCATCCTCCCTGCAATCTTACCCGTTATCCCCTTTTCAACCCTGATCGATAATTTAAAAGATTTTAATCATGTCCTGGTTGCCGATCCGAACGGACCTGTATCCCTGGACACCCGGGATCTATCCGGTCAATCCTCTCTTCTTATTATTGGCCCGGAAGGCGGTCTTGCCCGTGAAGAGATTGATGCATTATTGATAAAAGGGGCAAAATCTTTCTCCTTAGGCAAGACCCGCCTCCGGAGTGAGACTGCTGCCCTGGCTGCAACCGCTCGAATTTTATTATCTCAATAGCCCTTTACCTTCAAGGAGGTTTTTATGCTCAATATTTTCCTTTTACTGTTATCAATCGGTGTTTCCGGTGGTGGCACATTCTCAATCGCCGCAGTAGATACCGCCACCGCTGAATTCGGTATCGCAGTTGCATCCCGGGTCCTCGATGTCGGTTATATCGTCCCCTGGATTGAACCAGCAATAGGGGCTGTTGCAACCCAGGCCCTGGCCAATCCTTATCTGGGGAGATGGGCCTTAGAAGAGATGGAAAAAGGCAAGACCGCGGATGAGGTCCTTAAGATTATCATCGATCGTGATTCAACCCCTGAAGAGCGACAGGTTGGGATCGTGGACGCAAAAGGCAATGCAGCAGCATTTACGGGAAAGAACACCCTCAGTTGGGCCGGACACCGAACTGAAGCGGGCGTCTCAATCCAGGGCAACATCCTTGCCGGTCCTGAGGTAATCAATTGTATGTTTGAAAAATTTCAGAAGACTGAAGGTCCACTCGCCGAAAGACTCCTCGCCGCGCTTGAAGCGGGTGAGGCAGCGGGAGGTGATAGAAGGGGAAAACAGTCAGCCGCCCTATACGTCTGGCGCAAACGCGGTGGCTATCAGGGTGCAAATGACCAGCTGGTCATCTTAAAAGTTGTCGATAATCCTGAACCAGTAAAAGAATTGAGAAGGGAGTATGAACTCTGGCAGTATGCATTTCTCGCCCCGGCCTATATCCGTCTTGCAACTGAAGAACAGGACAGGACCTCAATCTTCCTTGACCGTGCTCACGCCCTTCTGGTCAAGGCATTGAATAGCAATATGGATAATGCTGAAGTCTATAATTCACTCGCTTGGGAATTTGCTTTGAGAAAAGTCTATCCAGAAGAGGTGATTACAGCCGCCGAAAGGGCTCATAAACTCGATCCCGACGACCCCAATATTATGGACACCCTGGCTGAGGCCTATTATGCGGCCGGTGATTACAAAAAGGCGATCCACTGGGAAAGATCGGCGTTGAAGATCGAACCGAATAATAAGTTCTTCCAGAAACAACTTGAGCGCTTCAAAAAGAGAAAATAAAGTAACAAAAAATAGTTGAAATTGACAGAGCCTTGGATATAATCTTCAGTTCAATTTAAAACATCTCTACCATTTTTAAGTAGGAGGTGAGTAATGATTATCTTTTTTATATTCTTTGCTTGGTATCGATTCCCGATCGATACTGCAATGGGTGAAGGAACGAGTATCGCCATTGACCAGAGCCATCGCCCCCATCTCTTCTATTACCAGTCGTCCCGTTTATTTCACAGTTACTGGGATGGTTCCCGATGGCACAAAGACTTTATCGATTCTGCTGCCAGTTACCACAATGGTGGGCCGGGTGTTGTGATTGATAATCAGGGGAGGTTTCATATTGCATTCTTTAACCGAAGGGAAAGATTGAGTTATGGCTATTATGATCAGGGCTGGAAGATCGAAACGGTGGACACGGCATTTCGAACCGGTGACTATTGCGATATCGCTTTAGACCGGAATCAGCGACCCGGTATTGCCTATCATCGCAGCACCGGGACCTTTTCCGGTTATCTCCGATATGCTGTGAAGACTGGTAGCGCGTGGCAGATTTATGAACACAGTTCAGAATATGGCGGTTATAATGCATCGCTGGAACTTGACAGTCTTGACCACCCTCATATTTCCGACTGTACATCATGGAGCACCGGTGATCTCCGTTATATCTATTATGATAGCCAGGGCTGGCATTATATAAAACCGACCGGCACAACCACCTATACCGAGAGTTACAGTTCGATCGCCCTCGATGCCCAGGACCGTCCCCAGATCAGTTTCTACTGGGCCGGTGGTGGCGGAGATAATTTCGACTTAAGATTTACCGAGAAGAACACCTGTACCTGGCGGGTGCATCCAGTTGATCACGGGATTCGGCTCGACAAACGAGGCTGGGAAAATAGAATTGTGATTGATGGTGGTGGTTTGCTCCACATTGTCTATCACTGTCATAATAGCAATCTATTAAAATATGCCCGGGGCCAGGAAGGAAACTGGACAACACAGATCGTTGATACAATTGGTGGATACAGTGCCAACACCTCAATTGCCCTTGATGGTAGCGATGTCTTTCTCGGTTATTGTGATGAAATTTCAACCGATGTCTGGATTGCCTCAACCAGGAATTTTGTCGAGATCGCGGAGACAAAAAACAAGGCCACCCGCCCCTCTGGATTTAAAATTATCAATGGTCCTTTCCGGGCTACAGGGCCACTGCAAATCTATGATATAACCGGGCAGATGATCCTTGCTCATAATCTTAAATCCGAGCAGTTAGTTAAGATCGATCACCCTGGCATCTATTTCTTAAAGACCAAAAATGTAACATATAAGATTATCATCATTCGCTAAAAGGGTAGATTCTTTATAAAAGATCCAGAGTATCAAGCGCGCGAAGATAACTAAAGACTCTTTACATAACCCCCTTGACTTCTTCACATCAGAGCAATATAATGGGATATGAAGATCATCGGGATGGTTCTCGCCGGTGGACGGGTTGATGAACTGCTCGTCCTGACGATGAAACGGCCCAAGTCCGCTCTACCCTTTGGCGGGATATATCGAATAATCGATTTTGCCCTTTCCAATCTGATGCACTCCGGGATTGAGAATGTCGGGGTTCTATCCCAGTATCGGCCTTATTCTCTGATGAATCACATTGGACTTGGTGAACACTGGGATTTTGCTGGAAGAAAAAGGGGGATCCGCATTTTACCGCCTTATCGGGGCGAGAAGGCATCAGACTGGTATAAAGGTACGGCTGATGCCGTATATCAGAATTTAAATTTCATCAATGAACATCAACCAGATCTAATCTTGATTGTCTCGGCGGACCATATTTATCGTATGGATTATACCGGAATGATCGAACAGCACATTAACCGTAAGGCCGACCTCACAGTCGCATTTACCCGGGTCCCGCTGACGATGGCCAATCGTTTTGGTCTCGGTATTTTCGACCGCAAAGGTTTGCTGGTCGAATATCACGAAAAACCATCTGAACCCAATTCAGTCTGGGCTTCAATGACCGTCTATCTCTTTAAGAAAGAGGTGCTTATCCATCTCTTGAAGGCGAACGTGCGAGAATCGTCGCATGAGTTCGGTCGGGATATCATTCCCAGGGCGATGAAGGGCTACCGGGTATTCGGCTACAAATTTAATGGTTTCTGGGAATATGCCCGGACGATCGATGCCTACTATCAGGCCAATATGCTCTTACTCAAAAAGAGTAAGATTGACCTTGCCCGCTGGCAGATCCGGACCAATCTCTATGAACGTAATCTTCTGGCCGATCGGCCGCCGGCGATAATTACCGCTCAGGCTGAGGTAAAGAACTCAATAATCAGTGATGGCTGCATAATTCGCGGTCGGGTGATAAATTCGATCCTCTCTCCAGGTGTGGTTGTTGAAAGAAAAAGTCAGGTGATAGACTCGATAATTATGCACGATACCTTCATCAGCCCGAACTGTGTAATAAGAGATATAATCTGCGACAAGGATGTCTATTTTGGCGAAGATACCATCTGTGGTGAAGGTGATTCACATCCCAATCAGGATTTCCCGAACCTCCTGAAAAAGGGTATAACAGTTATTGGTAAAGGTGCCCGGATACCGGAAAAGACTAAAATTGGGAAAAACTGTTTAATCTATCCGGATGTTACTGAAGGCTGTTTTGGCAAGAGTATTATCGACTCCGGTGAGACCGTAAAGGGATTGTATGAAGAAGAATAAAATTGCTCTCCTTCTGGCCGGTGGGACGGGCTCACGCTTAAACATCCTTGCCTCGCTCCGGGCAAAACCTGCCATTCCCTTCGGTGGGATGTATCGCCTTATCGACTTTACCCTTTCCAATCTTATGCATTCCAATATTGAAGTCGTTGGGGTCTTAACCCAGTATAAACCATTCTCGCTAATGAACCACATCGTTAATGGCCAGGCCTGGGACTTTGTCGGTAGGATGCGCAATATCGAAATCCTTCCACCCCATACCGGTGAGAAGGCATCAGACTGGTATAAAGGCACAGCCGATGCCGTATATCAGAATTTAAATTTTATCAATGACTATGACCCGGAATTAATTCTGATTGTCTCCGGTGATCATATATATAAGATGGATTATAATGAGATGATAAACTTTCATCTCGAAAAGAAAGCGCAACTGACTGTTGGTCTGATTGAGGTCCCATTAAAAGATGCTTCCCATTTCGGCATCGCCCAGATTGATGATAATGGCCGGGTTATAAATTTTGAGGAGAAACCGAAGATACCAAAGAATAATCTTGCCTCAATGGGTGTCTATGTATTCAATAGTGAGATTCTGATCAAACGGCTCAGAGAGATTGTCCCGGCCGGCGGCAGGGATTTTGCAAAGGATCTCATCCCCAAGATGATTATGATGAACCGGGTCTTTGGTTATCTCTTTCGTGGCTACTGGCGTGATGTCGGGACGATCCAGGCCTACTGGGAGGCAAATATGGATATCCTGAAGGAGGATTCAGGAATCGACCTGAAAGCCTGGCAGGTCCGGACCAATCTGGTCGAGAAGGGTGAAATCGGTGACCGCCCCTCAACTTTTTTTGGTTCATCGGCGCGGGTAAAAAATTCTCTTGTCTGCCGGGGGTGTCGAATTAACGGCACGGTGATCAATTCGGTCCTCTCCCCGGGCGTTGAGATTGAATCTGGTGTTGTTGTAAAAGATTCCATCATTTTCCACGACTGTCTGATCGGCAGGGATTGCCGGATCGAACGGGCGATTATTGACAAGAATGTCCGGGTAGGAAAAGGTTCCGAAATAGGAATTACTGATGACCTGACTGTCAATCGGGACTTTCCCGACCATTTAAATACCGGCATCACCCTGATCGGCAAGAATGTCGTCATACCGGAAAAGATGAAGATCGGTAAAAACTGTCTTATCTATCCAGGTGTAGTTGAGAGTGATTTCCGACACAAGGAGATTGCTTCCGGAGCGACGATAATAAAGTAAGGTCTATTCAATACTACTGTAGAAGACCGCAGGCCGGAGTTCGAGGAAGTCGTGTCCCTTCTGGATAATAGTTCTTCTTATATCCAGGCAGAGGTGGCAGATCGAAATATAACCCGTTGGGTCCTCATTGTAGTTAAAATCATTTTTGGCCATCTCGTAGAGGATTTTTATATCGGTACTCAAGGCCTTGATGAGGGGAAGTTGTGCTAAGTTTAAATCGCCGAACAAATCGGTTGCATCGTTTATATTGCCCAGGGATAAACCACTACAATAGCCCGGAATGTAATTTCCATAGTTATCAAAATGGCAATGCCAGTTCCGGAATAATTCATCCCGACAGTTATGACCGAAGAAATGATCGGGTTTATATTTATAAAATAGATCTTTCAATTTATAAACTGCCCTGCCCATCGTAAGCAATTCAACAGAAGATAATGAGGCACGGGCTTTTTCAAAAAATTGCTGGGTGGACATTGTCCCTTTGATACCCATAGATTGGAAGATTTGGTAAAATTGGTACTGATAGATGATGATATTATCTCCGAAGACTCTGGCACTCACCTGCACGCAGATTTCAGTTCTGGCAAATGGAATATATTCGAGGATGAAGGGATTGACACTGATGAGTATCCCATCCAGACCCGCCTTCTTTAATTCCGACAATCTCTTTTCTGTGGTTGCTTCGTCCTTACACCAGAAACAGTTAGTCTCAACAAACCGCGAAGGGATATTGAATCGGGTTGCCATTCGGATTAACTCTAATAATAAATCGTAATTTAAAAATGGCTCACCTCCGGTAAAATGTAATCCATAATTTATCCCGATCCGGTTATCGGGCAGACCCTGGATACTCGCCTCAACCATTGTGAAAATCTTCTCGGCCTCCGACAATTTAATCCAGTCACTCTCCCATTTGGGGCCACAGTTATACATACAGTGCCGACAGGAAGCATTGCAGCGATAAGTGAGGAGCAGTCCCAGAGAGATCGGTTTTCTTAAGCGCAATCGCCCTCCTGAGCCAATATCGCCCCTTCGAGTCTCCGGGCAAAGTTTGAATTCTTATAAGCCTTTAATCGCTCCATTGTAGTATCATAAGGGCCGATGGTCTCCTCTTCAAGGGTTTCAGCATAATTCGCACGCGGATCGATCTGGTTGAGTCTTTTGATGAGAATCTCTCTCTCGTTTTTGGGCATAACTTGAGAATCGGTCATGGCTGCGGCCCGGGCAAAGATACCTTTTTTTAATAAGTAGGCTAAAGCCTTGAAAGGCAGTTCATAGTAGTCACCGATTGCACCGGTCCTTGATGTAAAACCCTCAGGGGTTGCAGCCTTGAATGAAACTCGAACATAGATAAACTTTTTAAACTTAGCCAGTAGATCAATGTAATCCGGTTGGGCACCGAGGATGAGACCATTTGTTTCAAGATAAAAAGGATAGCCGGTAGCTGAGATATATTCCAGCAGATTTATTAAGTGCCTCATCCCTAAGGTTGGTTCACAGCCTGAGATGCGTAATTTTCTAACTTTTAAATTGCGGTACCTCTCCCAGCCCGGTGCGGTAATACCGGCCTGGGCCGATTTCAGAAGCGCCTCTGCCAGTTCCCCCGGAGAATAGAATTTACCAAACTTCTCTGGAAAGTCCCGGGACCAGTTGGTCCAGCAGTAGATACAACGGAGAGAGCAACCAACCGCATAGCCAGTAGCAATCCCACCATAGACCGGAGCCGAATAGACATTGACATACTTCCTTTCCAGCCCTTCAGGACCTTCACGGGTCACAATCTTCTCGGTTAGTTCAGCAAGTTCTATCGGGTTGAACGGTTTAAAATCTCTGGTTAAAAAGCGCTGATATTTAAACCCGGCCATACCATCATTATATTTATTTTACTTTGATGTCAAATAGAAAATACAGAAATGGTTCAAATTCCCTGTTTCACGATTTTCATTATCATTGACAAAGAGCCTGTAATAAAATAGTAAGATGCAATGAATTGGAATGGATTAAAGAGTACAGTAAAGATTACAAAATTGAGAGAGAACAGAATTGGGACACAGTATTAAATTCAATATAGGGAATAATCGCTATAGTTATGATTTTATAATCCCTCAAAACGCGCAAAGGCAGGGAGATTTAAAGGTGATGGCCCAAACCGCTTAAATCGTTCATAGCCACAATAGGCAATCATTGCCGCATTATCGGTACTGAGTTCGATTTTTGGCACCAGGACTTCCACCCCATACCGCCTTAACTCTTCTGTCATTCTTTCTCGCAGATAGTGATTGGCCGAGACACCACCCGCGATACCAAGACGATAGCAATTGAATTCTCTTACCGCCCTGATAGCCTTCTCAATCAAAAAATCAACTACAACCTTCTGAAAACGGGCACAGACATCTCTCTTTTTATAGTGTCGATGTCGCCTGATATAATAAAGCACCGCAGTCTTCAAACCACTGAAACTGAAATCATAATCTTTTACTCTCGGTACCGGTAGATTAACTGCCTCACCATTACCCTCTTTTGCCAGCTCTTCGATATAAGGACCACCGGGATAAGGCAGGCCGAGCATTTTGGCAACCTTGTCAAATGCCTCACCGCAGGCATCGTCCAGAGTAGAACCGAGTATTAGATATTCAAAGGGCTTTTTGACTAAAATCAATTCAGTGTGGCCACCAGAGATAATCAGTATTAGATAGGGGTAGTCCATTTTCGGATAATTTAAATTTAACGAAAAGATATGACCTTCGATATGGTTGACACCAATAAATGGGATCCGAGCACCGATTGATAAGGCTTTGGCATAAGATAAACCAACCAGCAGAGCACCAAGCAGTCCAGGTCCATTAGTTACTGCAATCAGGTCGATCTCATTGAAACTCTTCTCTGCTACCTGAAGGGCGAGTCTGTTTATCGGGACAATAAGTTTGATATGAGTCCGAGCGGCAATTTCCGGGACAACACCACCAAAGTGGGTATGGGCTAACTGGGAGGTTGTAATATTGGAAAGGATCCTGGGTTGACCTCGAACAACTTCTAAGACCCCGACCGAAGTTTCGTCACAGGAGGTCTCGATACCGAGAACAATCATCTTAAAGTGATGTTAAATAATTTAGGTCTGGATTCGACAAGTTTTAAATACCGGGGAAGTCGGATCTCGGCAGGCAATGAATGTCTACCCCGGAATCTGCCTCGAAGATCGATCGTAATCGAAAAATCTTCTAAGGAAGATGTCGCAATAATACTCCTGGGTCCTGAAATGGCAAGCGATTCGATATGAGGAGGTTCAATCTGGGCAGTTGCTCCGGGTGGAGTAATTATATGAATCGGGACTTTTGTAAAAACACGGGTAATTGCCTCTTCAATTGTGATCTGAACAAAAGTTGAACAGGGAAAGATGCTGATGCTGTTGTCGGCCGGTGAATTTAAGGCAATAAATTTTGAGAAACTGCTGCTTTGATTGGAAAGAGAGAGTGGTTCGGTCAATATCTCCTTGATGTGTTGAATACGCTCTTTAGGCCCGATAATCTTCACTCTGGTGTTTGACTGGATATCCTTCAAGGCAAATCCTGATTTTGGCTCTCCCTGGGTTATCACGGTCGGGGTGATGTATTTCTCGGCCTTTTCACTAATCAAGAGATCGAGTTCCTTATGGGAGATCTTTGATATCACAATGTCGGCCGGGGGTGTGTTGATATTCTGGGTTGTCAGGGGCAGACTATTTTCTCCGATATGGGCCTGGGCAAGATTTAATGTGATCCAGGGTTGTTTAATCTTAAGTTTTAATAGCTCTCTCCCTTTGCCGGAAAAGGTAACCCAGACATTCGGAAGGTCAGAAGCAAGGATCAAGTTCTCTTTAAGATTCTTTGTTCGAATATTTAAGTTAAGGGTCATCTCGTAATTATGATCAAGCGCTACATAGACCCAGAAGGCGATTGTTACCAGAATCGCAATAATCTTCAGATGGAGGTCATAGATCAACCATTTGAGAAGTTTGGCCATAAATTAATATACCTGAAAGGAAGATTTTGTCAAGCAACTAAAGAGTCCAGAAAAAATTGTTTGACATTTGATTTATCTCAGATATAATCAGAAAGCTTTCTTTTTATTTTAAGGTGCTTTGGTCGATCATTTGTCAGGAAAGGTGGTAGTGATGAAATCGATCGGTTTGGTTCTGTTAAATTTAATCATTCTTTTCGGTCAACAGGGCGGCGCTGATCTATCACCCAGAAGTATCGGCCAGGATTCTACCCCATATGCGGTTCATTATAATTTCACCGGCCTAACCGGTGACACCGCATATTATATAAAGATCAGATTGCGTGCTCCAAATAGCACTTACTACGGCTACACCTACAACCCCCAGACCGGGGTCTGGCTTTCGCAAACTGCGCCCTGGGTCAACCATCCGGTGGTCCGGACAAACTCGGCAGGGAGCCTATCGGGCTGGGTCTTCGGTCGTAATGCATACCATTCACCACCAGCCAGCGATGACACCATCCAGATTGTCTTAAGAATGGTCGGAACAACAACCAACATCTACCCTACAGTTAAACCGCTGATCAACATCCTTGATATGACAAACCAGGGAGGCTGGCTTTACGGTCATATTTATGAAGATCCCGGTTTTCTCCGCCCCTTCAATAATCACCATATTCTTGCCTTCGGCGGAAACGTGATCCTCGGGATCTATACGACGGAAAAGAACGGCGTGCTTGAAGGATACGATTCTCTCAATATTGGCTACATCCGGATGGCATTACCTGCAGGCCGAATAGATTCACTCCAGGTGCGGGATTATAACAATAATCGAATAATTTCCTACCAGAAGACCTCTCCCCCATGGTTAATCCGGGCCGGTGATTCTACAAATATCGATCGCCTCAATATCGCGGAATGGAAGAAAACCGAGCAGGAGGCAAGCAAGATTCAATTATTGACCAATCCAGCAAAAGATATGGTGCGGATGGTCTATCCTTTGGCGAGAGATTATAAAATTACCGTTTATAACCCCTCGGGGCAGATTGTCTGCCGTCTGGCCAATGGGGTCACTATCTTTAAGCGTAACAATTTACCTTCAGGAATCTACTTCTTCGAATTCAAGCGCGGGACCATCAAGGAGGTATTTTCTATTCTCTTTATTGATTGACATATGCCAGCACATACCTGCGATCGCTGTAAAAAAATTATACCGGAAGGAAAGCTGGTCTATTGTCTGATGATAAAAATCTATGCCGATTTTGATGGGGTGATAAATATTGAAGATAAAAAGATTGATCTGGAAAAGGAATTTGCCAAGATAAAGGCATATCCTGAAGACCTTCTGGAGGAAGAGGTATACAAAGAGTTCTATTTCTACCTCTGCCCGAGATGCAAGGAGATATTTACTGCCAATCCCCTTAACTTAGGACTGGAGGGGTTGAAGATCCCGGATTCGATGCCTCCAGTTGATGAATGACTATGCCCTTTATTCATCTTCACAATCATTCTGAATACAGCCTGCTCGACGGTGCAATAAAATTGGAAACGATGGTGAATACTGCGGCCCAGATGAAGATGAATGCCCTTGCCCTGACCGATCACGGCAATATGTTTGGGGCAATTGAGTTTTATCGGTTGTGTCAGCGCGCGGGGATCAAACCTATCATCGGGGTTGAGACCTATGTGGCACCGCGCTCGAGATTTTCAAAAACGAGGGAAGAGGTCGGGATACCTGAATCTTCTTTCCATTTAATCCTTCTGGTTACAAATATTGACGGCTATAAGAATCTTATTAAACTCCTGTCTGCTGCCTATCTTGAAGGGTTCTATTATAAACCGAGGATTGATAAAGAATTGCTCAGCCAGCATGCAAAAGGGCTGATCGGGATGTCAGCCTGCCTCAAAGGGGAAGTACCTTATCTGTTGAGTATCGGACAGCCCGAGCGCGCACGAAAGGCACTGGGAGAATACATCGATATCCTGGGCCGGGAAAATTTCTATATCGAATTGATGCGACTTGGGTCTCGAGCGCAGGAATCTTTAAATAGAGAATTAGTTAAACTGGCTCAGGAGTTTGATCTGCCCGTTGTGGCGACAAATGATTGCCACTACCTTACCCGGGATGATGTACTTGCCCATGATATCCTGCTTTGCATCCAGACCAAAAAACTGCTCACCGACAAAGAGCGTATGCGCTTTGAGACAAAGCAGGCTTATTTTCGTTCGGCGGAAGAGATGGCAAAGATTTTTCAGGACCTGCCTGAGGCGGTGACCAATACCCAGTTGATTGCCGAACGGTGTAATTTGATGCTCAACCTGGGCGGAAAAAACCTGCACCTACCTCGATATCCTAAACCTGAAGGTTTTAACAGCGACTTCGATTATATCAAATTTCTGGCGCAGGAAGGGCTTAAGAAGCGATATGGTCGGCCAACGCCCGGGATCGAAGAGCGTCTCGCTTATGAATTAGAGATTATTCGAAATTCAGGCCTGGCCGGATATTTTCTGGTAGTAAAAGAGATCATAGATTTTGCTCGAGAGAGAAATATACCGGTGGGGCCTGGACGGGGTTCGGCCGTGGGAAGTTTGGTTCTATATTGTCTCTCCATAACCGATATCGACCCGATAAAATATGAATTGATCTTTGAAAGATTCTTAAACCCCGAGCGATTGAGTATGCCCGATATTGATACCGATTTTGGCGATACGCGCCGGGACGAGGTGATTGAATTTATTAAGAAGCGCTATGGCGAAAAGAATGTAACCCAGATTATAACCTTCGGGACAATGCAGGCCAAAGCGGTTATCAGGGATGTCGGTCGCGTCTTATCAATACCATTGAAAGATGTTGACTATCTCGCGAAACTTATGCCCAATGATCTGACCATAAAAGAGGCAATGACCCAGGATGGTGAGTTCAAAAGGGAAGTTATGAAAAATCAAGAGTTAATGCGTCTGATCGAAATCGCCCAGAGGCTCGAAGGGCTGGCCCGCCACGCATCATTGCATGCAGCAGGCATTGTAATTGCTCCGCAAGAATTGACTGAATATCTCCCCCTCTATAAAAGTCCAGACCGTGGGGAGGTCTCCAGTCAGTATGATATGATAAGTATTGAACAGATAGGGCTTTTAAAAATGGATATCCTGGGCCTGCGAACCCTTACCGTGATCGATGAGACCTTAAAGATGACAGGAATCGATAAGTCTAAAATAGATATCGATGACCCTGCTACCTATAACCTGCTCCAGGAAGGTAAGACCATAGGCGTTTTTCAGTTAGAGAGCAGGGGGATGAGGGAGATCCTTCAAAATTATAAGCCTGAGAAGTTTGAACACTTGATTGCCATAATCGCAATGTATCGGCCAGGCCCACTGGGGACAATGAATATCAATAAACTTATCGAGAACAGGAGAAACCCTGACCGGATTGAATATCTCCATCCGTCACTTGCCGATATCTTAGAAGAGACACACGGTATAATCCTCTATCAGGAACAGGTAATGAAGATTGCCAATGTCATAGCAGGGTTTTCGATGGCCGAAGCCGATACTTTGCGTCGCGCCATGGGTAAAAAGATGTCGGAGTTGATGGAAGGAATAAAGGAAAAATTTATCAATGGTGCAAGGAAACGCCGAATTGATCCAGAACTTGCTGAGCGAATCTTTGAAATGATCAAACCATTTGCTGGCTATGGTTTTAATAAATCACATGCAGCAGCCTATGCTAAACTTGCCTTTGAAACTGCATATCTCAAAACCCATTACCCGGTGGAATTTATGGTCAATTCGCTTAGCAGTGAGATTAATGATACAGACCGGCTCGGGATACTGATAAAAGAGGCCAGGCGTATGGGGATTGAAATTGCACCACCCGATATAAACCAGAGCCGATATGATTTCACCATCGAAGATAGTCCGAAGCGTAGGATAAGATATGGGCTGGGAGCGCTCAAGAATGTCGGGAAACCCGCCTCGCTCGAGATTGAAAAGGAGAGGGTTCGAGGCCCTTATAAAAGTTTTTATGACTTCAATGCGCGTATTAACCACAGCAGCGCAGGGCGCATCGTCAATAAGAAATGTATCGAATCACTTATTAAAGCCGGAGCCTTTGATACACTTTCCCCAAACCGGGCAAAACTTCTGAACGAGATTGAAGCGGGAGAGGTGAAACCTGAGAAACAGACCGATCTATTTTCCACTGACGAGGATAGAGAGGTTAAAGAATTTGGATGGCTTGAGCGCATTGCCTTAGAAAAAGAGGTATTCGGTTTTTACTTTTCCGGCCACCCCCTTGAGCAGTATGAGTATGAAATTAAAGGCCTGGGGATTATGCGTATCTCCGATCTCCTCAATCACAGGGGTGAAATCGGGGCAGTGGTGATTGGCGGGATCATTGTCTCGGTGAATGTGAAACGGGATCGGAAGAATCGGGAATATGCAATAATTTCGGTTGAAGATTTTGACGGAGCGATGGAAGTTATTATCTTCTCTGACCTGTTTAGTCGGAAAACAGAACTTATAAAAAAGGATAAGATGGTGGTTATAAAAGGACGGATAGATGGTGGTATGGATGAGAGGGCTATACTTCGTGCCGAACAGATTATCCCTTTTGCTGATGCTCAAAAGTATTTAAAGCAGGCAGTCATTAAGATCGATTCAAAACTACTGGAAGAAAGAGATTTCTTGAATCTGCAGGAGATATTGGCAAGAAATCCTGGCGATACCGAGGTCTGGCTGGATATGATTGATAATAAAGGCGTTCAGAGGATGATTCGTTCTCGTGCTTACAAGATATCGCCGCGCCGGGAGGTTATTGCGGCGATAAAAAAGATTGCGGGTGAGGGTGGGGTCCGTTTAAGTGGTGAAATATAGGAGATCAGATGCCATTTTTTTTACTATCCTTTTTACTCAACCAATCTGCTCTTTATCTGATTGATTTGCCGAACTCCAGGGTGCTGGGGCATGGTGAGTATGAGATTGCCCTTCGTTTTGGTCCAGATGGCGGTGTTCTGGGCTATTTTCAGGTTGGCGTAATTGATCGCTTTGCCTTTGGCTTAAGCACTGGTGCAGCAAACTTAATTGGGGCGAAGAATCCTGATTTCTACCCCCATCCCGGCATTCAGATTAAGGCGCAGATCCTTACCGGTGGACTGGCACTGCCTGAGTGGGCAATAGGTTTTGATAATCAAGGGTTTGGAGAATACGAAAATCACCGGTATCTGATAAAATCAAGAGGATTCTACTCGACTTTGGGCAAGGGGTTTGAATTTGAAGGTGGGGAATTTTATATCAACGGTGGTATAAATTTCTCACTGGAAAGGGAGGATAAAAGCTCTTTGGACATCTTCTTGGGAAGTGCCTTAAGCATCATTGACTTTGCCGCACTCAAAGTTGATTACGACCCGGCGCTTAATGACCCCATAAGTAAAGAGAGTGGTTACTTAAACCTTGGATTACAGATTAATCTCGCTGAATCGGTTGCCTTTGAATTTGCCTTAAGGGACATTCTGGGTAGTGGCGAAGAAGAACTTAACCGAATAATAAAACTTAGTTATCGGGCATCATTTTGATTAAATGTTTCACGTGAAACATTATCAAGGACCCTATCTTTAATCAAGGAGGTTTTTATGAATATTATTGAACTGACCGATACAAACTTTCATCAAGAGGTCTTTAAGTCCCAACTACCGTTTCTGGTCGATTTCTGGGCAGTCTGGTGTGGCCCATGTCGGATGATGGCTCCAGTTCTCGAAGAGATTGCCCAGAGATATGATGGATCCTTAAAAGTTGGAAAATTGAATGTTGATAATGAGATAAAAACCGCCAACGAATTCAATATTAACAGTATACCCACCCTTATTCTCTTTATCAATGGAAAAGAGGTGGATCGGATCGTAGGCGCAGTGCCAAAAGACTTCCTGATTGACCGCTTGGGCCAGTTTCTTCCTTCGGCCAAGGCCGGATCCGGGGCAAAGCGGACAAAAGAAAAGGAGAAAAAATGAAAAGAGCGGCTGTTGTATCTATTCTTACCGGTTGTTTGGTCTTTTTTTTATCCTGCGGGGGTAAGTCTCCAAAGGCATCAGGATTGAGTTTCAGGCTCCCCACTCTTGACGGCGATACGGTAAGTTTTGATGATTTTAAGGGTAAGGTTGTTCTGCTCGATTTCTGGGCAACCTGGTGCCCGCCGTGTCGGGCCTATATCCCTTATCTTATCGAGTTTCACAATAAATATAGTAATCAAGGGCTGGTGGTGATCGGAATCAGTAATGATGATATAGGTGCGATGAAAAGTTTCAAAACTTCTCAGCAGATACCTTATCTGCTTCTTGTTTCCGACAATGAGACATTAAAGCGTTATGGTATAACTGCAATACCTACGACCTATGTCTTTGATCGCAAAGGGAAGTTCGTTAAAAAAGAGATCGGCTTTAATCCTGCTAAACTTAAGGTGTTTGAGGAAGATTTGAAAAAACTCTTAAATGAATAAAAAAAAGATAACCATCACGCTGATAAAAAAACTACAGTTTATAGCCGAAGATGAATTCAAACATAGTATCATCTTAGATAGTGATCAGGAGAGCGGCGGGGATGATACCGGGTTCAGACCTTTGGATCTTCTATTGACTGCTCTTGCCGGTTGTATGGCCATGGACATCGTTGCGATTTTGAGAAAGAAAGGTGGTAAGATCAGTCTCTTCAAGATGATCCTGGAAGGGGAGAGGGCTGAAGAGCATCCTAAACGTTTTATCAAGATTGTCTATAGAATAGTCTGCCAGGGCGATTTCCAGGATCAAGATCTCCAACGGGCATTTGAACTATCAAGGGATAAATACTGCTCGGTGCTCCACACAATCAAGAACCCACCGCAATTCGAATTCATTCTCTCAAGGGAACCTATCTCCTAAAGAGGAGTTAAGCGCAAGGACAAAATAAAAAGGAGGACTGTTAATATCGTCCTCCTTTTATTTCGAGGGAAAATTAACTTACCACGCCTTTGCCAGAACAAATGGCTTAAGTAAAAGTCTCATGCCGATCCGCTTCTTCTGGGTCTTTTTCTGTATTTCGGCAATCTTCGCATTCAGTTCATCAATCTCGGTCTTCAATGCACTTACCTTGCTTTCGAGTTCCGCAATTTCCTCTTTTAACTTGGCAATCTCAGCTTCGAGCGCTGAAATCTTCTCTTTGGCCGCGGACTCACGGGCTCGATACTCAGCGATCATCTTCTGGGCTTCTTCTTCAGTGAGTTTCTTTTCCTGGGTAAAAGAAACCGCAGGTATAATTAATAGGCCCACCAGTGTAATTAAGAGAAGATTTTTCATTATCTCCTCCTTTTCTTTAATTTCTTTTCAAGCCCAGCCAATTGTTTAGCCAGGTTATCACGCTCAGCCGTAAGTTTCTCAATCTCGGCCTGTAGTTCTGCTTTCTTTGCCTCAAGCGATGCCTTTTCATTGGACAGATCAGAGACCTTTGCTTCAGCGGCCTCAGCAGCCTTCTTCGCCTCTTCTAACTCACTCAAGGTTTGCTTCGTTACCTTTTTCGGGCCGCAACCCAAGTAGAGGAGGAGTGGTATAACCAGTAACAGTAATGTCAGTTTCTTCATGACACCTCCTGTGCCTATTATATATAGAATGGGTGAAGTGTCAATAATAAAAGTAACTTGAATATTATTCCTGTTCTGAATTTCCCTCGATCAATAATCTGTATTTCTCGCGCGATAAAATGTTTTATTTAATCAATATTATCTTTGTTCTTTTTCTTACTGAATTATCTTCAAGACAGATAAAATAAATACCTGGATTGACAGGTATTCCATATCCATTATCACCATACCAGAAGATTCTATCTGTTTCACCAACCAGAATATTGTCCCAGCTGTGCACAAGTGAACTCATAATATCAAAAATCTTTATGGAGATTCCTGAAAACACCTTTTGATTTTTGATGTATCCTGGATTCAATCTTATTTCAAATCGATTCTGGCTGGGATTGGGGAAGACTTCAAAATTTATCCTGTTATCTTTTATGAACCCTTTCTCTTCAATACCGGTCATTCGTTTTCTTGTCACATAATACATTATAAAAACTGTATCTTTGAAGACAACTGCCGGATCTTTTACAGCAAGGCTTTCCAGACCGCTGGTTGTATCAATCTGTAATCGGTAGCCCGGCTCAATTGTCCAGTCTTCTCCATCTAAGGAGTATAAAGAGCGAATCCCACCCGGTGGCAAATTTCTGAATCCGAAAAACCGATAGCCATTGGTGAGTTTGATCCCATTGGCAAGCATCAGACTGTCTGCGAAATAATTGGACTGTCGGATAAAATTTATTCCATCGAGCGAGATTGCTGAATAAGTTTCCGGACGCATATCATTATAAGGGTCACCCGTAAAATATAATCTGAATGTATCGTTTTTAAGAATAATATCCGGGTCACAGGGTCGGCCCGGCCAACCCTGGGTTCCCTGGATACGAATCTGATAGAATTGCCAGTTACTAAATCCATCCGGTGATTTACCAAGCATAATGCCGTCAGTAGTATATGTCCATAGTCCTTGAAAGTATAAATAGACCTGGGAATCAGGACCGATGGCGGCAAACTGCGCCAGATAAATAAAAAAGCACCAAGGCCGGGTATTTGAAAAAGAAAGGAGGTGATCCAGCCGCACGTTCCCGTACGGCTACCTTGTTACGACTTAGCCCCAGTCATCCGTCCTGCCTTGGGCTCTACCTAAGCAGAGACTTCGGGCATTACGGACTCCCATGGCTTGACGGGCGGTGTGTACAAGACCCGGGAACGTATTCACCGCAGCATGCTGATCTGCGATTACTAGCGATTCCGTCTTCGTGCAGGCGAATTGCAGCCTGCAGTCCGAACCATGCCCAACTTTGAGGGATTTGCTCTTCCTCGCGGATTTGCTTCCCGCTGTATTGGGCACTGTAGGACGTGTGTAGCCCTGGACATAAAGGCCATGATGACTTGACGTCGTCCCCACCTTCCTCCAGTTCATCACTGGCAGTCCCCTTAGAGTGCGTCTCTTTTGAAGGAGGCTGGCAACTAAGGGCAGGGGTTGCGCTCGTTGCGGGACTTAACCCAACACCTCACGGCACGAGCTGACGACAGCCATGCAACACCTGTGCTGGCTCTCCACCAGAGGCGGAGTCCCTTGCCTTTCGGTTCGGTACCACCAGCATGTCAAGCCCAGGTAAGGTTCTTCGCGTTGCCTCGAATTAAACCACATCCTCCACCGCTTGTGCGGGTCCCCGTCAATTCCTTTGAGTTTCACCCTTGCGAGCGTACTCCCCAGGTGGTGCACTTAACATGTTAACTCCGGCACTGCCCGGATGGGCAACACCTAGTGCACATCGTTTAGGGCTGGGACTACCAGGGTATCTAATCCTGTTTGCTCCCCCAGCTTTCGTGTTTCAGCGTCAGGAGCGTTCCAGAGAGCTGCCTTCGCCATTGGCGTTCCTTGCGATCTCTACGCATTCTACCGCTACACCGCAAGTTCTACTCTCCTCTCCCGCCCTCAAGTTCAATAGTATTGAATGCGGTTCCCCGATTGAGTCGGGGGATTTCACATTCAACTTATTGAACCGCCTACACACCCTTTACACCCAGTGATTCCGGACAACGCTTGCCACCTCCGTATTACCGCGGCTGCTGGCACGGAGTTAGCCGTGGCTTTCTCTGAAAGTACCGTCATTCCATCGTGGTTAGCGATGAGACTTCGTCCCTCCTAACAGAGGTTTACATCCCGAAGGACTTCATCCCTCACGCGGTGTCGCTGCGTCAGGCTTTCGCCCATTGCGCAAATTTCTAGACTGCTGCCTCCCGTAGGAGTCGGGGCCGTGTCTCAGTCCCCGTGTGGGGGGTCGTGCTCTCACACCCCCTACCCGTCTTAGCCTTGGTAGGCCATTACCCTACCAACGAGCTGATAGGAGAAAGACTCATCACGAAGTGATACATCTTGCGATGCATCTTTCATTCAATAGACTTTTGTCTACCGAATTATATGGGGTATTAGCACCGATTTCTCGGTGTTATCTCCCGCTTCGTGGTAGATTATCTTTCTATTACTCACCCGTTCGCCACTAAACCTGGCTAATTCTTGCGAACCAACCAGATTCCGTTCGACTTGCATGTCTAAGACACACCGCCAGCGTTAGTCCTGAGCCAGGATCAAACCCTCCAAGGGAAACAATTGGACCCGTGGATGGTTCATTAAAGACCCATAACCTTGGTGCTTAAATATTAGTTTTTCAAAGAGCAGATCTCTTCAATCAACAAAAACAAATAAGGTTTATTTAATTTTACTCAAAATATAAAAATTGTCAAGAACAATTTTTTGTAATATTAACAAGTATACTATTATACCCATCTAAATTGAGGTGTCAATACTTTTTTTATTGATGGGGTAACTTCCCTCGATCTTTTTTCTCGTAGTAACTATGATAATAATGGTAATAGTAATAACGGGATCGGTAGCGATGACCGAGCTCGACCCCGTTTAACACTACCCCCAAAAGTCTGATACCCGCATTCTGCAGGACCTTGACCGATTCGATAAGAAGATCGCGTTTGGTTCTGCCATACCAGACAACAAAGATTATGCCATCACCAAGACTGCCAAGTATTGAAGCATCGGCAACACCGAGCACGGGCGGAGCATCAAAAAAGAGATATTCGTAGTCATTCTTAAGTTCATCAACAATGGCCTTCATCTTTTGTGACCCAAGAAGTTCAGTGGGATTAGGTGGTATTGGCCCGCTGGTTAAGAGGTCGAGGTTTTCAATACTGGTCTTAATGATAACATCCTTGAGTCTTTCACGGCCGATCAGGATGTCAGAAAGCCCTTTGATTTTCTGATCCTTAAATATCTTGTTAAAAACTGGTTTTCTTAAATCGGTATCAACGATGATTGAACGATTACCCATCTGGGCAAAGGTAATCGCCAAATTTCCGATCACCGTCGATTTACCCTCCTGGGGAATGGCGCTGGAAACGACGATCGATTTAACCGTGTCTTTTACCGCGGTAAAGGCAATATTGGTTCGCAGAATTCGATAGGCCTCAGCAACTGAAGAACGGGGATTGAGATGGGTAATAAATCGGGCCTCGATCCTTGCCGTCTCGTCATAAGATTTTGCTCCTTTGATCTGGATAATTGGAATTGAGGCCAGGACCGGAACGCCCGTTAAGGACTCAATCTCTCTCGGATCACGAATTGAGGTGTCTAAATATTCAAGAATAAAGGCAGCGCTGATCCCGAGGACAAGTCCAAGAATTGCACCGAGGATAAGATTCTGTTTTTTCTTGGGGCTGACCGGATATTTTGGGGGATTGGCCGGATCGATGATCTTGGCCTCACCAATCTCCCGGGCCTCAGAGATCTTTGCCTCTTCGAGTTTAGAGAGAAGCATATTATAAATCTCCTCGTTGGCTTTTTTCTGACGCGACAACTGGGCAAGTTCGACTTCGGCCCTGGGTAGGCGGGAGAGTTTTATATTAAATTCATTGATTACTTGATTGAGCGCCTCGAGTCGGCTCTGGAGGGCAAGGAGTTGGGATTCGCTTTCAATAACCTTCGAGATTATCGACTGAAAAATAGGGTCGGACCCCGGTGGCCCGACCCGCACAATCTGATTGACCACAGATTGAATCTGATTGTTAACCTGTTTGATCTCTTCTTCGAGATGGGTGATCTCAAGTTTATCAGTCGCCTTCTGTTTCTGTAATTCTAAGTTTTTAAGTTTTTCTTTGAGGGATATGACCAAGGGACTATTAGAAATAGTCGGGAATGAGGCGATATTCTTATAAAGCCCGAAGACCCTTTCATCGCCCTGCAGTTCCTTTTCAAGATTGTCAAGCCGGCTTTTCACTTCTTCGATCTCAACCTGGGTCTGGGCCTTGGTTGCGTCGAAACGGGCCAGGGCATCAATCATCTCTTTCGCCGATTCATCAAGCAAAAAGATTCTGGACTGTTCTTTATAATTCTTTAACCGCTCTTCTGCCATGGCCAGTTCACTACCGAAGATTTTGATCTGCTCCTCAATAAAGAGCTTAGAACTCCTCGCTTCTTCCCGCAACGAATGGAGCGAGTAATCGATGTAGGCATTGGCCATCTCATTGGCGATCGCTGCTGCCTGCCTGGGGTCCCGGGATTGAGCCTTGAGTGAAACCAGATCGGTCTTCTTGATCTGCATAATCTTAACCGACTTGCGGAGACGGTCGGTTGCAGTATTTAAATCCTCAATGGAAAAATTTATTACTTCAGGGCTGTTGCGCGGGCCGGGTTTTTTTAAGATGAAAGACCCAATCCCCGGGATTTTAGTCAGACGATCGTAATTACCGGTATAAAGAATATTCCCGTGTTTATCCTGTAGTTGAAAACCGTCGTTATTCATCATAATCTGATATCTATCCCCACCCGCACTGGAATCGACCGAGATTGAGTCAAAATAAGAATAGTTGACCGGCATAGTCAAGAAGTTTAACCCCAGTTTTTGAATAACCTTCTGGGCAATGGTCTTGCTGCGCACGACTTCAATCTCACTTTCAATCAGATCAATATAGTAGTAACTGGTTGGGGTGAATTCAGCAAAGATGGTAGGTTTTGCCCGTTTTAAGGCCAGACGAAAGACCACCTCGGATTCATATAACTTTGGACTTCTTAGACTGAAATAGAGCGTTGAGAGGACAGTGATAATAAATATAAATATAACCAGCAGACGGTGTTCATACACGACATCGATATAATCCTGAAAGGTTGGTTCGCTCTTTTCACCCCGGTGATTGATATTATTCATCATTTGAAAAAAGCAACATAGAGATTCAACCCCAGAGAAAGAGTCGAGACAATTATCGAAAGCTCCTGCCAAGAAGGCATTTTCCTCCGGGGGACAATTACCAGATCGCCAGGTCTGAGTTCGAGTTCAGGAAGGGGCTTGCCCTTTTTCAGTATCTTTTCAACATTGACCGTCTTCTCCTGTCCGACCCTCAAGATCCGGACTTTACGCAGATTGCCCTTTTCAGTTACTCCCTGGGCTTCGGCCAGGAGATTGGGTATCCGGTCGTTACTCATAATGTAATATATACCCGCCCGCCGGACTTCGCCCAGGACACCAATCCGATAGTAAACATTGATCGTTAAAAAAGTTTCACCCAAAAAGTTTTGATAGAGGGTAAAGAGTTCTTTTTTTAAACTATCCAGAGTCTTATTCTTAAGATCAATCTTGCCCAAAAGGGGAAGTTTTATGGTTGTATCGATATCGACATAAAACTTACCCGAGAGGTCGGGTTGACGCCAGATCATAACATCAACCGCATCGAGAGGGACCAGGGCTGGTGGACCGGCAGGATGGGTCAAGAATATTAATAGGATAAAAGACATTATAACTCTCCTGTCTGAAGTAGAACTTTATATGCAGAGACACAGTGTTCAATACTCTTAAGACACTCACGCATTATATCCAGAGCGTCTTTATTCGAATGTTGACCAAAGAATGAGATCGAACTTATCGCCCGTTTCAGGGTCGGAACCCTCTCTCGGGAGATTAAGTTGTTCTCGGACAGAACAATAAAGACATCCATAGCATTGATCGGATTGCGCCAGTTTTTGGCTTCGATATATTCGTTGCTCAGATTGAGGAGGGACTGGACTGCAGATATAAAAAAATATTTTGCCCTTTCAATTCTTTTAGGATTACTGAGCAGAGATTCATCCGAGGTCTTTAAAATTTCGTCGATCAGACTTAAATTGTTGCTGATATTCTCAAGGGTTGTATTAAACTTTCTCTTATCCATAGAGGAGAAGTTCTTTACCCTTAATTACATTCTCCGGATTGATTTCAAAATAGAGTGTGAGTTGATCAGGAGTAAGAATCTTTTCTAATCTCTTTCTTGTGCCGGGAAGATTGAAATAGTCGGCCACTGTATGAATGTCACTGGCCAGAAGGGATAAGAAGTGGTTCTGATAGATGAGAGAAGATCTGCTTTTAATGCCTGCTCCGTAATTTCCTATAAAACTTCCAATATTAGACTGAAAGTAGACACCCGCTTCCCGGAGGCGCCAGTAGTCTTCAATCTCGAGATAAGGATAGCGTTCGATATGGGAGATAACCGGAATAAAATCGTAATCTCTCAGGCGTTTGAAAAAATCCTTCATATGCAAAACCCGACCAGTGTAGGGGAGTTCAATTAATAATGTCCGACCATTCTTATTGATCGTAAAATCCCTTAACTGGTCTCTCAATTTATCAATTGCCCAGAGCAGACTTATCTCCGCTCCGAAATAGATTTCAACTTGATCCTTCCCAATCTTTTCTCTACTCTCCATTAAGACCTGCTCGATCTGTCGGGCAGCGAGGCGGCCATCGATAACATGAGGTGTAGCAACAATCTTTTCAATCCGATTTGCCCTGGCCAGATCGATTGCCCGATTGAACTCCTCCCAGGTATTCAACCCATCATCAACCCCGGGCAAGATATGTGTGTGAATATCGACCATCCCGGCGCTATTTTATCTAAAACTGGCTAAAATGTCAATAATTTTGTCTTATTAAATCTTTATGACCAAGAGGACCATTTCTAAAATCAAAGCAATAATAACGAAGATCAAGAAAAGGGATGATAGATCTCCTCCCCGGGTAATATCTTCTGCTTTTAAGACTTCACAGTTGAGCCGTTTTAATGCCTCAACCCCAATCTTCTTAAGGTCACCTTCATCCGGATCAACATTGACGACAAATTGTTCATCTCCGATCTGATATAACCCGGCCCGATCCGTCTTCTTAAAAACAACCCTGCCTCTCTCTGGCGTTAGATATTCAATCCCGCTCGGCGTTTTTACTCTTGTTGCGGTTGATGCCTCCATCTCAATTACATCAC
This sequence comes from Caldifarciminota bacterium, assembly GCA_965648915.1. Taxonomy (GTDB): domain Bacteria; phylum Hydrothermota; class Tepidihabitantia; order SM23-42; family CAYGYG01; genus CBFGIV01. The sequence continues at coordinate 31,237 of CBFGIV010000017.1, forward strand.
CGACCAAATAATTGCGCACCCTCTTCTCCTGGGTCATATACCCTAAGAGTCGATGGAGAAAAGGGACAAAGATGGGCTTATAAATAAAATCGGTATGTTCGAGGTCAAAACTCGTTGTAACAATAATCAGGTTCTGCGCCTCGAGGAGAAAAACATTACCGCTTTCAAACCGGCTCAGGATTTTACTCCTTACTGGTTCGATATTTGTAATTCTATAAAATTTAACTCCGGTAAAATCTTTTGGTCCAAAGATCTTGAAGATCGGATGGTGAGAATCAAAATAGGAGATCGTGGTGAAGCCATCGAGGACGATAAGACCCTGAAAGGTACAATATTGACTGAGAAATTTCTCATATGATGGATTGACCCTATCGCCCAAAAGAATCAAGACCGGTTTGTGGTTCATAAAATCTTCTATCTTTTTGAGACTAAAGAGATTGAGTTCTGTGAGATTGGAAATTATTAATCCATCAAAACGATTGAAATCGACCTGGCTGAGGGCTGATTGGGGGATAACCTCAACAGCGAAAGGGGATTGAACGCCGGGTGGTGATAGTGCTGATTTGATGATATTATCTGAATAACCATCGGGCATAATAATCAGGATCTTCTTCTTTGTCATTTTCTTAAAGAAAAAATACCGGATATTGTCAATTGAGAGAAAATCTTCCTTGACTTCAACCCAGCCCGAAATTGTCGGTTGATTTTGTCCAAATACAAATTCCACCATTTTCTCCTCTTCCGGATTTAAGACAACATTCTGTTCCAAACCGCTATTGAGGATCGCCTTCCCGGACCAAGGCTTAACCCCATAATTTTTTATCTTCACCAGAAGCACTGGTAGGCCAATCGTCACCGGATCCTTAAGCCTGATATCGGTTATACTGGTATTATCACCATCATCCGAAATTGGAATGATCTTAACCTTAAATGTTAGAGGCTGAGTGATCCTGGTAAAATTCTTTGCCTGAAGATCGGTCAGAAAGACGAAATCTTTCGGGTAGCGGGTTTTGACTGTTCTCAGTCTTTCCAGAACCTCACCAAGATCCCCTTTACGCTGGGAAACCATCAAACGCTGAATCTTCTCCTGCGCTCTCTCTTTGGTAAGAAATTCGAAATCATCTGTCTGACTGAGCGGGACGATTAAAAACTGAGATGCCTGCGTGTAGTGATCAATCAGATCACACCCGATCTCCTTCGCCTTTGCAAAAAGATCCTTATAAGCCATGCTGTAAGAGTCGTCGATAATCAGAAATAGACTGGCGGTCCGGTTAAAACCAAAAAGGCCGGTCTTAACCGTTGGCCGGGCCAGGGCAAGAAAGAGTGCTATAATCGTAATGGTGCGCAGGATTAAAATCAGGATCTCCCTTAATCTGAGCCAGTTGAATTCGCGCCTTTCCATCGTATAGAGAAATTTGAGCGAAGGGAATTCAATCCGCTTCAGCCGTCTGCGAAACCAGAGATGGATTATTACCGGCAGAGCTGCAAGGGGGAGACCGAGGAGGAAGTAGGGATGGATGAACTCCATCAGAACATCTTCTCCCGGCGGGCAAGAAACTTAAGCAGGGCCCGATCAAAAGGGATATTGGTAAAGATCAACTCGTAATCGATCCGGGCCTCGCGCAGACTATGCTCATAGGTCTGGACAAACTCTCTTATCCTCTTCTTATAACTCTCCTTGAGCGCTACCGGGTCGATAGGTAGCTCCTGCCGGGTCTCGAGATCAACGAATCGGGCCGGATTCTTAAAAGCAAATTCCCATTCCTGGGGATCGAGGATCTGAAAGACGATTATCTCATGTTTTCGATAACGGAAACTCTTCAATCCACGAATTATCCGAGCCGGTTCATCAAAGAGATCAGAGATAACAATAACAAGACCTCGGCGTTTGATCCGCTCGGCCAGCTGAAAAAATGTTTTACCCAGATCGGTCTCACCACCGGGCAATGATCGATCAATACAACCGAGCAGGGTTTGAATATGGCTGCGCCGGGCACTGGGGGGAACGAATTCAACCAGTTTCTCATCAAAGGTTATAAGGCCAACACTATCGCGCTGGCGAATAAGGAGAAAGGCAAGACTGGCCGCCAGGGTCTGACCGTATTCATATTTGGAAATCGCTCCGGTTCGATATGACATTGAACCACTCTTGTCGAGCAGGATATATGCCCTGAGATTGGTCTCTTCCTCAAATTCTTTAATATAGTAACGATCGGTTCGACCATAGGTCTTCCAGTCGATCCTCCTGATTTCATCGCCCGGTGTATAGGGGCGATAGTCGGCAAACTCGACGGAAAAGCCATAGTAAGGACTCCGGTGGAGACCGGAGAGAAATCCTTCAACCACAAGACGCGCTTTGAGATCGAGCCCTTTGATCTTGCTCAGAACTTCGGGAATGAGATATTGTTTCATCTAACCTCAATCTCGGTCATACTCGCCGGGATATCGACCGGTAGGGAACGATCCAGGGAAGAAATCTTCTCCTGCAATGCTATTGCCTGATCTGCTTCACCATGAACCAAAAATATTCTTTTCAGGCGATGGTTCCGGATTGTGGTTATATAATCGAGCAGATCTTTGCCATCGGCGTGAGCAGAAAATCCGCTCAAGAAATAGATTCGGGCCCGGACCTTATATTCATCACCAAAGATTGTAACCCGTTCATAGCCATCGAGCAATTTTCGTCCCAGTGTGCCCCGGGCCTGAAAACCGACAAAGACAATCATATTCTGCCCATTCTCAATCCCATGGATAAGGTGATGAAGAACCCTCCCCCCTTCACACATCCCTGAACCGGCGATTATAATCATCGCTTGCTGAAGGTTGTTCAGCCGCTTCGATTCCTCACGGCCGCGGATGTAATATAATCCAGGAAAACGGAAAGGATCGGTTTTGATAAAGATCCGGTAAGTCTCCTCATCAAAACACTCGGGATGCTGCTCATAGATCTGGGTAACATCCAAAGCCAGCGGGCTATCGATATAAACCGGAATACCTTTGAGCACCCCTTCTTCTGAGAGTCTTTTAAGCACAGTAATTAACAGTTGGGTCCTTTCGACGGCAAAAGATGGTATTATGATCTTGCTCTTCTGCCTCCGTCCTTCTTCAATCAAAGATTTTAACTCAAAGGCCATCTCGTCAAAAGATTTATGGAGCCTTCCGCCATAAGTTGATTCGATGATTAAATAGTCGACATCCTTGATAATCGATGGATCACGCACAATCGGCATGTTTTTTCGGCCCAGGTCTCCAGTAAAGAGAAGCCGTTCCTGACCAATATCGATCACGATCGAGGCCGACCCTAAAATATGCCCGGCATCGATAAATTTTGCCCGGACCCCAGAAATCGGTTCAAACTCCATTCCATAACCGATCTTGTGAAACCTTTTAATAATCGACTCGGCTGCTGAAACCGTGTAAAGGGGTTTCTGTTCGGGCAGACCTTTCTTGCGCAGTCTTTTGTTGAGATATTCAATATCACTCTCCTGAATCGCAGCGGTATCAAGCAGGAGTAATGAAGCAATATCGACTGTAGCCGGGGTGGCGAAGATCGGTCCGGTAAAACCACAGAGCCCCAGTGTTGGTAGATTACCGGAATGGTCGATATGGGCATGGGAAAGGACTACCGATTTTATCTCTTTTGGCTTGAAGGGGAATGTCCGGTTGATCCGGTTCGCCTCTTCCCGGTGCCCCTGATAGAGTCCGCATTCGACCAAAAATTTTTGATTGTTAAACTCAAAGAGATAGAGGGAACCGGTAACGCTCCGCGCCGCACCAATAAAAGTTATTTTCATATCGAACCTTATATTAACCGACTTAAAAACTGTGTCAAGATAGTTGTTTTCAGGATCTTCTTGATTTTTTATAACAGACGATTAAAATAATATAATGGCACGTTTTGTTGTAGCAATTGATGGCACGGCCGGCTCGGGGAAGAGCACAACTGCCCAGGCACTGGCCCAGCGGCTTAATTTCTTCTATCTCGATACCGGGGCAATGTATCGAGCCTTTACCCTGAATTTAATCCGGAATGGTTTCGCCCTGAATATAGATAAGATTAAAAATCTTCTGGCTAAGACCAGGATCGATCTGGTGAAGGCTCAAAATGGTTATCAGGTTCTGCTCAATGGTCAGGATGTTTCCTTGGAGATCCGGACACCTGAAGTAAATGAGAAGGTCTCTCAGGTCTCGGCGATCCCCCTGGTCCGGGAGTGGATGGTTGAACAGCAACGCCGGATCGCTCAGGATAAATGTGTCGTATGTGAAGGCCGGGATATCGGGACGGTCGTCTTCCCCGATGCCGATGTTAAGATCTTTATGATGGCGAGTCTTGAGGAGCGCGCCCGTCGCCGGCAGAAGGAATTGAACGAGAAAAAGATCAGCAGTCGCATTGAGGAGGTAAAGGAAAATTTAGCCTTCCGGGATGAATACGATACGCAACGCGAACATTCACCCCTCCGGGTTGCTGAAGGTGCGGTGATAATAGATACAACCAATCTCAGTATTGAAGAAGAGATTGAACTGGCCCTTAAAGAAGTACAGAAGCGACTACCTGCGGAGAAGGTCAGGCAATGAGCCCAAAGTGGTTCCTCTCCCGTTTGATCGCCCGGATCTTAGCTCCAGTGATTGGCTTAAAAGTTATCGGAGCCGAGAAGGTAAAGAGGACCGGTCCCTTGATCATTGCTTCAAATCATAAATCTTATCTCGATCCACCTCTGGTTGGTTATGCGACCAGGCGCGAATGTTTCTTTATGGCGAAGAGTGGTCTCTTCGAAGTAAGTAAATTCTTCACCTGGTTAATAAAATTTTATAATGCTTTTCCCATCACCGGACTTTCAACAATTAAAAGAGCCGTCCATATCTTAAACCACGGCCAGGCCCTGGTCATATTCCCTGAAGGGACAAGGGCAAATGGGGGAGAGGTCCTTCCTTTCCATCCCGGGGTGGGTTACCTGGCAAGAAAATGTCAGGCACCGGTTGTGCCTGTCTATATCGAGAATAGCCGCAGGCCGATCATCGATCTCTTGATGCGCCGTTACCGCCTGAAGATATCTTTTGGGGATACGCTCCCGCCTCCTGCCAGGTCGAGTCCCCGGGAATTTGATCTTACCTTTGCCAATCAGATCCGGGAGGCAATACTTAAACTATCTCAGGAGAAAGATTGATGGAGGTCATTGTCGCCCCCTATGCGGGGTTCTGTTCAGGGGTGAAAAGGGCAATCAAACTGACGGAAGATGCATTAAAAAAGGGTAAACAGGTCTATACCCTCGGACCGATCATCCATAATCCGGCTGTTGTTAAAAATCTGGAGAAGAAAGGGATCAGGATCCTCCGGCAATATAAAAAGGGTGAAGATGCTATCGTTGTTATCCGGTCCCATGGCCTCGAACCAGCCGTGCTGGAAGAGATCAAGTCCTATGGCTATGAGATTGTCGATGCCACCTGCCCTTATGTGCGGCGCGCCCAGAATTATGTTGAAAACCTGAAGCGTGAAGGTTACTTTATTGTCATAATTGGTGAAGCCCGGCATCCCGAAGTAAAAGGGCTGCTTGGCTTTGCCGGCGAGGCGGGAATGGTCTACGAACCGGAAAAGCCTCTGCCTTCACGGCGGATTGGGATTGTTGAACAGACAACAATCGATATTGCCAGTCTCCGTGCCGCGCTGGGCGATCTTGTGAGCCGAATCGATGAGATAAAAGTTTTTAATACGATATGTGCCGAGACCAAACTCCGTATAAATTCTGCCCTCGATCTCTGCCAGCGAGTTGATCTGGTGATTGTGGTCGGAGGCAAGAACAGCGCGAACACAACCAATCTGGCCAATCTCTGTGGAAAGATAAAGAAGACCTACCATATTGAACGTGCCGGAGAGATAAAACGGCAGTGGTTGAAGGGCGTAAAAAAGATAGGCGTTGCCGCCGGGACCTCTACCCCTCAGTGGGTAATTGATGAGGTGGTAAAGAGATTAAAGAGATATTAGACCCCTTTTACTTTCTCTTAATCGGTAAATAGATGCGGGCGCCCAGACCACCCTCCAGGCCAAATCCAGTATCGGGGACAAGATCAACCACTGGAAAGAGTTCGAGAAAGAACCCGAATGGGTCGTAAACATACTCCATACCGCCACCAAACCGAACACCAAATTTTGTCTCAGGCTCTTTCAGGACAATACTGGCACCGATACCTAAATAGAATTGATAATGCGGGTCCTCAGGAACTGCATTCAGAAAATGGAAACGATAATCACCGGTAAGATGTAGTTTACCTTCATCATGGCCCAGTGCCCATCCCGCATTGAAGACAAGGGAATTTTCCTTCGTCATCAGTATTTTTAAGGTCAATCCAGTCGGTGAACCAATTATAATTCCCGGACCGAAGCGCCCATGCTGGGCAAACCCGGTCTGGAAAAGAATCATCATCAGGGAAATAAATACGATTATTCTGGTTAGATTCATTTAACCTCCTACCAGGATTCCATTCTTAAGGGCATAATTAAATAGAGATTGTCGGCACCAGAATCACCCACCCCTTTTATCAGGGCAGCAGTTGCGGGTGAGGTAAAATTTAATGAAATCTCATCGGCCCTGATATGTTTCAGAACCTCAAGGAGATAACCAGCGTTAAAACCAATCGTGATCTCACCACCCTGAAAACTACAACTGACATCTTCCCGGGCCTCACCCTCTTCAGGAGTTGATGCATAAATATTGAGTGTCTCTCGATTCGGGAAACTAATCTTTACTGCTCTGGTAAAGCGATTAGAAAATAGCCCGACCCGGCGCAGGGCACCTTCGAGATGGCTCTTCTGAACTCTAACTTCGCCGGTAAAACTTGTCGGAATTACTTTTTCATAATCAGGGAATGGACCCTGGATTACTCTCGACACAATCGTTGTGCTGGCAAATGAAAATCCGATCAGACTCTCCTCGCCGCGCCCTTCTTCACCCAGTCTAATCTCGATCTTCTCGTCTCCATTAATATCCGACATCAGTTCAAAAACCTTGGGTGGGACAATTATCTCGCCCTCGGTCCGTTCTTTGGTTTCGATCTTCAACTGATCATCTTTAATGAACGACAGCCTGTGGCCATCGGTTGAAACCATTCTCAATTCCTTCCCCTTTAATTGGATGAGGATCCCGGTCATTGCCCCCTTACCAACATCCCGGGCAACCGAAAATCCGGTAGCCTCAACCATTCTATTAAGTTGTGCAAATTCAATCTTAAACCATACCTTATTGGGCAATTTCGGCATTTCGGGAAACTCTTGAGGATCTAAATAAGGCAGATTAAAAACTGTTTTACCCGCTTCAATTTTTAACAACTGGCCGCTTAAATTAAAATTAAGGACCTCTTCATCGGTTTCGCGCAGGATCTCGATGATCTTTTTACCTGGTACCATTACTTTTCCTTCTTCAGATACATCACAGGTAAATTCGCGTTTGATAAACATCTCAAGGTCAGTTCCCTGGATTGATATCTTGTTTTTTGATGTCTCCAGTAAGATATTTTGAAGAACGGTAAATGTGCTTTTGGTTGGTATAATACTTGTAACCCGGGAGAGGTTTTCTTGTAGACTCACTCGGGGAATGACAAATTTCATTTTACCTCCTTACTACTAATAATAATATTTAAATAAAAATAGTCAGTAGTGTTAGATCTTGTGGATATCTTGAAATCGACAATATTTTTTGATAATTCAATACTTAATTGAAGAGATGGTTGGGGAAAACCTTTGTGCATAATGTTAGAATTTGTTGTTAAATTTTAGTTCCCGCATATTTCAACAATTTATTCACCTTTTATCCTCATGGTTATCCGCTTAATCATTTCATCAATTGTTGAATCGGTCTTTCTGATCTCTTCTATTTTTTTGATTGCGTGGATAACGGTGGTGTGGTCCTTACCGCCAAAAAATTGGCCGATCTCAACCAGTGAGAGTTTCAGTATATCCTTAATCAGATACATCGAGATTTGACGGGCCAGGGCATAACTCTTGGTTCTCTTCCTACCTTTTATCTCATCTAAAGGCAGGGAAAACTCTTCGGATACTTTCTTTAATATCGTCTCTTTGGTTATATGCTGTTCCCGACCAAAGAGGTCCTTTAATACCTCTTCGGCGAGTTGCTCGTTTATTTCTGAGCCAGAGAGGGATGATAAAGCAAAGAGACGGATAAGCATACCTTCAAGTTCCCTGATATTAGACTTAACCCGTGAGGCGATATAGTAGGCGACACCCTGGGGGATCTTCATCCCCTCAAGATGTGCTTTTTTATGAAGAATTGCAATTCTGGTTTCAAGGTCGGGTGGTTGAATATCAACAACCAGGCCACCTTGGAAACGGGAACGGAGCCTCTCTTCGAGGGTCGGGATCTCTTTTGGTGGTCGATCCGAAGAGATGACGATCTGTTTATTACCCTCATAAAGATAATTGAAGGTATGAAAGATCTCCTCCTGAAGTCTTTCCTTGCCGTGCAGGAATTGAATATCGTCGATCAACAGAACATCCTTTTCTCGATATTTTTTCTTAAATTCGGTCTGCCGGGCATGCTGAATCGCATCAATCAATTCATTCAAGATATTTTCGGCCGGAGTATAGTAAACCCTGGAGTTTGAATGATTTTTCTGGATAAAATTTCCAATTGCATGCATTAAATGGGTCTTACCCAGTCCAACCCCTCCATAGATAAAGAGGGGATTATAGGCCTCAACCGGTGCCTCGGCTACGGCGAGGGAAGCGGCATGGGCAAACTGATTACATTTTCCAACGACAAAAGTATCAAAGGTATAACGGGGACTGAATTTGGTGCCGTTGGCGGAAAAGACAATCCGGTCGGTTCTTTTACGACCACTATATTTATTTAAAGTCCCTCTGGGTCTTTCATTCTGAAGCCCGGCTGATGTAAAAGCAATTCGAATGTTGGTCGGAGTTGATTGCTTGACCGCCTCAGCCACAATTGTGGAGTAGTGGTGTTCGATCCAGTCGATGAAGAAGTTATTGGGCAGTTCTACTAATAGATAGTCATCCTTGAGTTCAATGCCCCGGCTCTTAGAAAACCAGGATGTAAAACTCTCTTCAGGAATATTGCCCTTAATATGACTTAAAATATTTTCCCAGAGTAGTTTTGGTGATTCATCTATTTTAGTTGTTTCCACTTTTCAACACCTTTCCACAAAATTATTCACACCAAACCTGTCTATAACTTCTGATGAAACATAAGATATAAACAAACAGTGAACTTATCCACATAACCGTCTTTTCCCGTCCGAAATTCATCTTATCCATAATAATAATGTTGTCAAGAAAAATAAAAAAAATTGCAAAAATATTCAGGCATAAATTTTGCGCACTTTCGATTTTTTTATGCTTTTTAAAAAAATTTCAGAAAAAAATTGATCGGGGGAAAATATCTGTAATTAATCCCACAGTGAATGCAAAATTGATCGCCGAAAAAACTTGATAAAATTAAAAGATTTTTAATTGAGAAATATATACCGATATATTACAGGCTCACAGGAAATAGAATCCACCCGGCCCGCTCTCAACTCACCCACGCTCGCACAAGACTCGAGGTGCGCAATTATTATTTATTCATCTTCAGGCCCTGAGAGTAATGAAAGATTTGCTGAAAACCCTTTCTTTATTGGGGAATTCTTGAGGCAATCTATAAGTCAGATGCGAGGGTAAAAGATAAAAATTTTGTAACTCTATCTTTTGAGATTTGGATAACTTATTTCCAATGTCACAAACTGTTAACTGATTTTTCTTTACTCCATCGATATTTCAGATAAAATTGGCCAGCCCTATTTGCATTGCGTCATGGATCGGGCAGAGAGATTCGCTGGCTTGCTTACAATTTTTTAATATCTTCCTTCAGGCATTTTGATCTGCCTGGGGTAGATTGGATGTCTTCTTTGCCTGGGCACTTTGCTTATAGAATCTTCAGTCGAGGAGGGTTTATGCCGGACGCAGTGCTGGGTTTATTGTCGAGGGAAATTCGATCACGGGGGGGTATGGAGGCTAACTGCGGCTGAAGCGGCGGATCGCTTAAATATCTGCCGGGAATACTTCGGTCGCAGGTTTATAAAAGAGAACGGGATAACATTTCGTGCCTACTGCAATAAGCAGAGGTTAAAGCAGGTTCTTAACCGTCTTAAAGGTTTCAACTCCCGCCCGCTCAAACAATTCAATTACGAGAAGTTCGATTTCAAATCCTATTCCCACTTCTCAGTCTGGTTCAAGCGGCATACCGGTTTATCAGTCAGTGCCTATCTGCGCAGATGGCGGAGAGAAAAAACAAGGAGGTGGGCAATGAGATAATAATGAAGATCAGGGAAATAATACGGGTAAGAGGTTTTTAACCTCAAATCAAATCTGTAATCTTTTTAATCAACAAGGAGGAGAAGATGAAGAAGGGAACTTTAATGACGATACTGCTCTTACTTTTGAGCAGTCCGATGTTTGCCCAGATTCGGCGCTGGGTATATAACTATAATTGTGCGGGCTGGAGTGACCGGGCGAATGCGATCGTCTATGGTCCTGATGGCAATACATATATTGCGGGCTCTCGAACAAGATCTACTAATCCTCCCAAGAAAGAGTTTAC
>CBFGIV010000018.1:0-40698 GCA_965648915.1 Caldifarciminota bacterium
CTTGCTCTGAATTACTACCAACTAATGGTTGAGCCATCGTGGCCAAGGTCAATTCTTTTGGTGATAATCCTTGAGCCCTTTTAGCAATCCCAACTTTGGGAAGGATTTTGCTCACACCCTTGGCTATCCAGAGATACCGCAGTGCCATGAGAGCCTTGAAAGGGGAAAAATTTTCCGATTTTTTATGCTTGCTTTTTTTATCTTTTTTGTTTATAATTAGCTGGACCATAGATCTTCTCCTTATTTTTAGATGTGATTATCCACATCTTTTTAAGAAAATCTATGGTCCTTTTCAAAATCAGGTGGTTGTTTAAAAGATATAATTTTTCAAGGAGTTAGAGTAAAATTGTAAATGTCTAACTTTTGTAACTAAAAAGGAGTTGAGATGGATTTTTATGAGGTAATCAAAAAAAGGCGGAGTGTCCGAAAATACCGGCCGGACCCGATTCCGGCCGAAGTCCTGAATCGAATTCTCGAGGCGGGCCGGATTGCACCTTCGGCAAAAAATTTACAGCCCTGGCATTTTATTGTCGTCAGCGATGCACAGATTAAAAAAGAGCTTGCTGCTGCCTGCAGGAATCAGATGTGGATGGCCGATGCGGGTGTTATCATCTGTGGCTGTGCCGATGAAAAAAATTGTTATGCAAAATTGGGTAGCCTTGGCCTTTCGTTTCAGGTTGACTTAGCCATTGCCCTTGACCATATGATTCTGGCTGCAACGGCGGAGGGGTTAGGTACCTGCTGGATTGCGGCTTATAATGAGGCGGAGGTAAAGAGAGTCTTGAAGATTCCTGAAAACCTCAGGGTCGTTTGCCTGACACCGGTGGGTTATCCGGCCGAGACACCGATAGATCGGGGGCGTAAACCGCTCGACCAGATCATATCCTGGGATGCTTATTCAGGATAGAGTTATCCGATATTGCAGTTTTATTTTTAGTGATCAGTCTATTTTGATGATTTTTATGCATCCCGATCTGAATTCACCGGTCAGCAGAAAGTATATGCCCGGGGTTAATCTAGCGAGATCAACGCGGGAACAATTGATATCGGAAATTCGCTGTCCGGAGGCATTGTAAAGAGTCCCTCTTAACCTGCGATTAAAGGTAACATAGCCGGATGTGGGGTTAGGGTGGATGCTCGAGAATCTCCGAGGTCGGTTTGCTGTCTCTTCTGACACATACATACCGGGTCTGTAAAAAACGAGAAACTTCTTGGTTGTATCAATGTGGGTGGATATTACTATCGTATCGCAGCCCGGATTGACTCTTATGGTTTGTCTGATATCGTCTGACCGGATCGTATCGCTCCCTGTTGCTTCTTTGACATAAGCCTTGCCTTGATATATACCAGAGTTTCTGTTGGTCTCGACGAGCGAGACAGCGATGCCCGAAGGATAAATTCTTGACTTGAGTAGTGCGATAGCTACTTCACGTAGTGCAGCATTTCGATCTCTCCCATAGATCTTAAGGAAAAGAGTATCCGGTGATAGCAAGATATTTACGATTGTTGTCCAATTGCTGGCGTAGTTTCTTACTGAATCTACTCCAGTGGGCTCACCTGGAACTGAAGAGATAAAGGTGGTTCTGAATGGACTGATCGTCGCTGGTCCACTTATGATGTTTCGGATCGAAACAGAATCCTGGAACCACCAGTAGTTACCTTGGAATGGCATTGTCATTGTTGTAGCATTAAGGGCTTCAGTATCTGGTTGAAATGAATTATAGTAAAGATGCGAGTTGGAAATTCTGAAAGTATCATTGCCGCTCATATAGAAAGCCCCGCTTGTCCTTGAAGCAGGCGCACCGTTGTCAACAATCATACAAGAGTCAATATGAGTTTTGCCGGTATTCCAGTAGATTGCACCACCACTCCCATTCGATACATTCGAAGCCAGAACACATCTGGTTATCCTTGCCCGGGCATCCCTTCCATTTACATATCGTAAGTTCATGCCTCCTCCGCAATCAGATGCTGTATTGCCAATGATCAGATTGTCTCGAAAAATTACAACTCCGCTATAAGTACTCTCAAGATTTATTCCACCACCATCTCCTTCAGACTTGTTATCGGTAATAATATTACTTTCTATCCTGCTTGCGGTTGAGTATTCAATTCCGAGTCCGCCGCCGAGCACGGCACGATTTGAAGTCAGTATGTTGTTCTCAACAATAACCTCACTTGTAAAGATACCAATGCCTCCGCCAAAATCTCCATAGTTGTTATTTATAACATTATTCCGCAAATTGCCGGTTGAATTGTTGAAACAAACACCTCCACCCATAGTTCCACACCAGTTGTCGGTTATTATACAATTTTGAACTGTGGCCGTGCTCTTGTAACAAGTGATGCCGCCTCCTCCGTAGAGTAAAGTCTGCCCTTTGGTTATTGTGAAACCCTGAACGGTCGCAATACACGAGGTGCAGGCCAGAACCCTGCTATTCCCGCCCAATCCGCTTAGTGTGCAAGCACTCGCACTTTCAGGCCGCACACTCATTAACACAATTGACCTGTTTACAACCATCCCCCAGGCTGAACCGAGAGAAGAAGTGTAATAGATACCGTTGTGGACTACAACAGTATCTCCGGACTGTGAAATGTTAATCGAATCCTGAATAGCCCTTGCACCTCCTGAACTGTAAACATGTCTTGTCTTGCCCCAGCAAAGAATAGAAATCAATATTAAGGCATTAAGCGCAATTCCAATACTTTTCTGTGCTTTGAACATTTATTCTTCCTTATCTGTCTCAAATTATTAGGAGATGTCCCATCTGTTGTTAAAATTCATTAGCCTAATACATGATACAAGATACCGAAACGGTGGGGGATGTCTCCCGATTCACGTAAAAAATCGAAATAACACAATTTTAACGCTGTTATTATAATTATTTTAGCCACCCCGTCAATCTTTTTCTCAATCACTTCAGATAATCCTCTGTGTGTAGTACGCAGATAGGTCACGCTGGTTAGATATCTTCCTAAGGTGATTTGACCGCTGGCAGATAGACCATAAAACATTATTAAAAATGGACTTTTCGTTGATCCTAATTGAAGCAAAAGCATCTCGTCATTTTTAATGTTTTTAAAAAAAAACATTGTTCCGGCAAAGGTAGAATGTCCCTTTTTTGCAAGGCTAGAATGTCCCCTTCCTATTAAGTCGAAGCTATTATATTTTATATTTGAAATCCTGAACGAATTTTTTTTTGATAAAAAACCCTTATGTAGCGATCCGGATGTATTCTAAGCTCAATTTTGGCTTTTGTCCAGTTAATTCTGCCTAACTTAGGATCGAGCTGATAGGAATGACCTTTATAATCAAAGGTATTATCAGACCGAACTATTCTCTCAACAACAATTGAAAAGACATCCTCTAAGTTAATACCTTTGGGGATTGGCATGAAGACATTGTTTACAGCACGATCCTCAGGAGTCATATGGGTAGCACGATGGGTTCGATATCGATTATACCAGATGATCCATTCTTTGATATACGCATTATCCAACTCCATAGTCTTGAGCTCTCTTTTGGCAATTCCTTTAGGAACCCGGTCTTGCATAAAACCAAAGAGCCGTTCAATTTTACCTCGGCCGTAAGGCTCAAAAGATGGTGTATGGGTAAGCCGGATACCTAATTCATTCAAGGCGCGATGGATCTGAGTATCAACATCTTCTGGTCTCCGATGATAATCGAAATAAAGTGAGGTTTGAGTACGAATATAATTAAATTTAGAATCATTATCCGTATAAAGTGTATGAAAAAGGCCGTGTTTTCTTATGGCTTCTTTTAGAACCAACATATTGTTATAAGCGGTATCTTTTTCAAACAGGCCAGCCGCCAGGATCTTTCTTGAATGGTCATCGATGATGGCGATTAAAGGTAAGTTTTTATCAAGTGCTGGTACCCAGCGGTGTGGCGAAGTATCCATTTGGGCCAAAAGACCGGCTTGGGGTGCTTCAAAACGTGTCCGCGGTTTCTTCTTACGGCCTTCTAAGGGCCGATAATCACCTGAAGCAAGCAAGATATTACGGACTGTTTCTCGGGAGACATTAGTGCCCAATTCGTGAAGGACTTCGGTAAAATGAGAGAGATTATAATCCTTGTAGCCATTTCTTCTTAAGCTAATAACTTGTCCGACTACTGATTGAGCAAGTTTGTTAGGTGCGGGATGTTCTCTTTGGAATCCTAAGCCCGATAGCCCACTGGTTCTAAATCGATCCATTAGTCGTTTAGCTTGACGATAAGAAAGATTAAGTCTAAGTGCTGCTTCCTTCAAACTGATGACTTTCTCTTTAACCAGAGTTAAGATATTATTTCTTTTAAGCATCTTATCAGAAACCTCCGTTTCTTTCCTCCTTGTAAAGGAGGATTATACAGGGGACATTCTACCTTTGCAACTATTGGGGCCATTCTAGCTTTGCACCCACATTTTTAAAAAAAACATTTGACTTTATTATAATTTTGAATATAATAAAATTCTTTTATTTTAAGGAAGGTAAGGAGGTTTTTCTATGGCCAAGGCTAAGTTTGAGCGGAAGAAGCCGCATGTCAATGTTGGGACGATCGGGCATGTGGATCACGGTAAGACGGTTTTGACCTCAGCGATCACCAAGGCTCTATCGTTGAAGAATTTAGCGAAGTATACGACCTATGATGAGGTTGCGAAGGCGTCGGAGTCGCAGGGTCGGCGGGATGAGACGAAGATCTTGACGATAGCGATTGCCCATGTTGAGTATGAGACGGAGAAGCGGCACTATGCGCATATTGACTGTCCGGGGCATGCGGACTACATCAAGAATATGATTACGGGTGCGGCGCAGATGGATGGTAGTATTTTAGTAGTGAGTGCGGTAGATGGTCCGATGCCGCAGACCCGGGAGCATATTTTATTAGCCCGGCAGGTGAATGTGCCTTCGATTGTGGTATTTATCAACAAGATTGATGCGGTGAATGATCCGGAGATCATCGATTTAGTTGAGTTAGAGGTGCGGGAGTTATTGACGAAGTACAATTTTCCTGGGGATGAGACGCCGGTGATTCGGGGTAGTGCGTTACTGGCGATGAATGCGAGCAATGATGTGAATGATCCGGCCTACAAGTGTATCTGGGATTTATTAGATGCGGTGGACAGTTTTATTCCGACGCCGGTGCGGGATGTAGACAAGCCCTTTTTGCTTGCGGTGGAGGACATTTTTTCGATCACGGGGCGTGGGACGGTAGTGACGGGTCGAGTTGAGCGAGGTCGGATCAAGCCGGGTGAGGAGGTAGAGGTAATTGGTTTTGGTAAGCGGTTCAGCACGGTAGCGACTTCAGTTGAGATGTTTCGGAAGATATTAGACGAAGGTGTTGCGGGAGACAACATTGGGGTATTATTAAGGGGTGTTGAGAAGGATGAGGTATATCGGGGTATGGTGATAGCGAAGCCGGGCAGTATCAATCCGCATCATCATTTTCAGGCGGAGGTTTATGTATTGAAGAAGGAGGAGGGTGGTCGGCACACGCCGTTTTTTGATGGTTATCGTCCGCAGTTTTATATTCGGACGACGGATGTAACGGGTGTGGCGAAGTTGCCGCAGGGGCGGGAGATGGTGATGCCCGGGGACAATGTCAATTTAGAGGTTGAGTTAATCACGCCGGTTGCGGTTGAGGAAGGTTTGCGTTTTGCGATCCGTGAGGGTGGTAAGACGGTCGGTGCAGGCGTCGTAACCAAGATCTTAGAATAAATAAGTATGAGGATCATCATCACCCTGGCTTGTAATGAATGTAAAAATCGTAATTATACAACGACCAAAAACAAGAAGCGACAGGAGCGTTTTGAGATTAAAAAATTCTGTCCGTTCTGCCGTAAGCACACGGTTCATAAGGAAGTAAAGTAATCTTTTGCATCGGTGAGAAACTTCCGACTTTTATCTTTAAACTTTTTTTAATTGGTGGAATTTTTGATAAAAATAGAAATTAGGCCTGTAGCTCTAACGGGAGAGCACCGGACTCCAAATCCGGCCGTTGGGGGTTCAAATCCCTCCAGGCCTGTTTAATTCCTATATGCTTAATAAATTAAAGAACTACATTATTAACATAATAAGTGAGATGAAAAAGGTCTCCTGGCCAACACGGAGCGAACTGGCTAACTCGACAATTGTGGTTATCATTATTTCGGTGATTGTGGCTATTATAGTAGGTATCTTAGATTTTATTTTTACTTCGACTCTCTCTGCCGTTTTACGATTGAAATAAAGATGGAATTCTACGTAGTTCATACCTATACCGGCCACGAACAGAAAGTCAAGAAGATTCTGGAAAGGGCCATAAAGGAGAAGAACCTCGAGACAAAGTTTGGCCGGATAGTAATTCCGACCCAGAATGTTATAAAAGTGAGAAAGGGTAAAAAAGTAGTTGAGGAGAAGAGACTTTATCCTGGCTATCTTCTGGTTGAGATGGAAGCGGATAACGAGGTCCTCCGGTTGGTAAATTCACTTTCCGGTGTAACCCATTTTCTTGGGTCACGGACTAAACCGATTCCTCTCTCTGAGGCCGAAGCAAAGAATATTCTTGAACAGGCTGAGAAGAGCAAAGAAAAAGTTGTTTCCAGTGCACCATTTACTGTGGGCGAAAAGGTTAAAGTAATTGAGGGCCCCTTTACTGACTTTATTGGAACCGTCGATGAGGTTTATGAGGATCGGGGGCGGGTAAGGGTGCTGGTTGCAATTTTTGGTCGATCAACCCCGGTTGAACTTTCCTTTGAGCAGATAAAGAGTTTTTGATTGTTTGATTCGAATTTCTTAATCGGGTTAAGAGGTGTTTATTCGAAACTATTTAACAAAGGCCGAGTTGAACTACTTAATCCTTCAAGATCAGCAAAGGTAGAATGAAGTATTTGGATTACCAGGAGATTAATCAGGTTATTTAATATAAAATATTGACTTATGTAATTTTTAGGTTATAATTAAAATTTCTCTTTAATAAAAATCGGACTGTAGATTAGGAGATTGTTATGGCCAAAAAAGTTGTAGCAGTTGTAAAACTACAGATCCTTGCTGGACAGGCAACCCCGGCACCACCGGTTGGGCCGGCCTTAGGACAGCACGGTGTGAATATCGGAGAGTTCTGCCGACTGTTCAATGAACAGACCAAGGGTATGACTGGATTGATTATTCCGGCAATTGTTACAATCTATCAGGATCGAACTTTTACTTTTGTTTTGAAGAGCCCACCCGCTTCGGTTCTGCTCAAGATGGCCTGTGGTCTGGCCAAAGGATCCGGTGAACCCAATCGCACCAAGGTGGGAACAGTTACCAGGGCACAGATCCGGGAGATCGCCCAGCGGAAGATGAAAGATTTGAATGCCAGCACGATTGAGGCGGCAGAAAGGATAATCGAAGGCACGGCCCGTTCAATGGGGATTACAGTTACCGATTAGGAGGTAAAGGTGAAACGTTCTAAGCGTTATCGGGCACTGGTTGAAAAGGTTGATCGGTCGGTCGCTTATTCACTGGATGAGGCGATAGATAAAGTTAAATCCCTGGCCAATGCCAAGTTCGACGAAATGGTCGAAGTAGCCATCAGACTCGGGATCGATCCAAAGAAACAGGAGCAGTTGATTCGCGGGACTTCATCCCTGCCTTACGGCACCGGAAAGAAAGTAAGGGTCCTTGTCTTAACCAAGGGAGAGAAAGAGAAGGAGGCACTGAGTGCCGGTGCTGATTTTGCCGGTTTTGAAGAATATGTTGAAAAGATAAAATCAGGCTGGCTCGATTGTGATGTGATTGTGGCTACACCCGATGTGATGCCGGAGGTCAGCAAACTGGGGAAGATTCTCGGGACTAAAGGGTTGATGCCTTCTCCTAAAAATCAGACGGTAACTTTTGATGTTGGCCCGGCGGTTAAATCGTTGAAGGCGGGCAAGATTCAATTTAAAACCGACAAGAGTGGCAATATCCACGCCGGTGTTGGTCGGGTATCTTTTGATAAAGAAAAGTTAAAGGAGAACATCTTAACCTTTCTTAGCGATGTTTTGAGACTCAGGCCCGCACAGGCAAAAGGGCAATTCTTCAGGACTGTTTCTATCTCCTCTACGATGGGTCCCGGTCTGAAGTTAGATGTGCGCGAAGTTATGGATCTTATCAAGAAGGGAAGTTAAGATGCCAAGAGATCAGAGCAACCCGGCAAAGTTAAAAATTGAAAAGGTCGGTCAGATTAAGGAACAGATAAAAGGGGCCCGAGCCATATATTTTACTGATTTTACCGGCCTTACGGTTGGCGACCTGAATAGCTTGCGGCGGGCATTGAAGGCTGTCAATGGCAAGTATTTTGTTGTTAAGAATCGCCTGGCGATGAGGGCCTTAAAAGAATCGGAATGGGGTCCAGTGTTTGGTAATGACAGTCAGATGGCTAATCTTTTTGTCGGACCGACCGGTCTGGTAATGGGCTATGATGATCCAGTTGAACCAGGTAAGATTTTAAGCAAGACGACAAAGATTAAAGTCAAGGCGGCTTTAATCGAAAATAAGATTTATCAGGGTAAGGAGTACGAATATTTTGTCTCCCTACCTTCAAGGGCTACACTCCTTGGGCAGGTTGTGGTTTCAATCAATCAGCCCCTGTTTAACCTTGTATTTGTCTTAAACCAGCTTGTTGCTGGTTTGGTTTATGCACTTGATGACTTAAGGAAGAAAAAGACTGGAGGAAGCGATGTCAAATAAGAAGAACATCGAGGCCGTAGTTGAGGCCATTGAAAACTTGACCGTGGTCGAACTTGCCGAATTGGTCAAATTGCTTCAGGATAAATTTGGTGTGAGCGCACAACCGGTTGTGACTACTGTAGGTCAAGCACCAACCGGTCAGGTCCAGACTGAAGCGGCAAAAGAAGAGAAGACTGACTTCAGTATCACCCTGATCAGTGCCGGCGATAAGAAGATCCAGGCATTGAAGGTGCTCAGGGAATTGACTGGACTATCATTGCAGGAGGCGAAGAGTGTTATCGAGAGCCTCCCGAAGGTGATTAAAGAAGGCGCTACCAAAGACGAAGCGAATAACTTCAAGACCAAGCTCGAAGAGGTCGGTGCCAAGGTCGAGGTGAAATGATGAATGGCAAAGTAGGTTGCCGCGATTTTACCAAGATTAAGAGTGTTGTTGATTTACCCGACCTGCTTGAGGTTCAGACTCAATCTTACAATAATTTTCTCCGCGTCGAACTGCCGAAACTGTTTCGTGAAACTTTCCCGATCAGTGATCTCCATAATCGCTACAGTTTAGAATATGTCTCACTCCAATTAGGTGTCCCTAAATACACGCCGGAAGAGGCTCAGGCTAAAGGTACAACCTATGCTACTCCGCTTAAGGTTCTCTTCCGTTTAATGTGTAAAGAACCGGATGGTAAATTGAGGGTTGCGATTGAAAATGATGTTTATCTATGTGATCTGCCACTGATGACCGAACAGGGGACTTTTATTATCAACGGGGTGGAAAGGGTTGTAGTAAGTCAGTTACATCGTGCCCCGGGTATCTATTTTAACTTTGAGAAGGATACTTACTCAGCAATGCTGATTCCTTATCGAGGACAGTGGTTAGAATTTATTATTGATACCTCGGGGACCTTCTATGCTATCCTCGATCGCCGCCGTCGTCTGCTCGGCTCAATGTTCTTGCGGAGTCTGGGCTATGAGAAGAACGAGGATATTTTTAAACTTTTTTTCCCGGTGAAGAATGTAAACTTAAACGATGCCGATGGTTTTTTTCTGGCTCAGGATCTGCAATGGGATAAAGAGACAATCAGTGCTGGTGAATTGATTACCGAAGAGTTGATTGGATCATTAAAAAACAAGGGGATTGGTAAAGTATTGATTGTTGATAGTCAGAGTCCGGCGGTAGTAGTTCTGGTAAACACGATGAGGAAAGATCGGACGACAAAACAGGAAGATGCGGCTCGGAAGATCTATACACTGCTGCGTTCGATGTCCGCACCCACCTATGAGATTGCGTTAAACTACATAAATAGTATGCTCTTTGATACCAAGCGGTTTGACCTTGGTTCGGTTGGTCGCTTTAAAGTCAATGAATTGACCAGACTGAAGGTTGATAAAAACGATACCCAGCTTAAGCGCGAGGACCTAATTGAACTTATTCGCCTGTTGCTGAGATTTTACACTGGAGAGATCCCCGCCGATGATATCGATCACCTTGGCAACCGGCGGGTGCGTCGGGTTGGTGAACTGCTGGAAAATCAATTTCGTATTGCCCTGACCCAGCTCGCCCAGAGTATTAAGGAAAGGGCATCCCTCCTTGATGAGGAGTCCTTGACCCCCCAGGATCTCATAAATCCTCGTTTGGTTTCGAATCTCATAACTAAGTTTTTTACGACCTCGCAACTTTCCCAATTCATGGAACAGGTTAATCCCCTGGCGGAGATGACCCATAAGCGCCGTCTCTCGGCAATGGGACCAGGTGGATTGACCAGAGAGACAGCCGGGTTTGAGGTCAGGGATGTCCATTATACACATTATTCCCGAATCTGTCCGATCGAGACCCCTGAAGGGCCCAATATCGGGCTTATTTCAACACTGGCCAATTATGCGCGCATCGATGAACTGGGTTTCATTTCCGCTCCCTATCGAAAGGTGAAAAATAGTCGAGTCACCAATGAGGTTGTTTTCCTGAGGGCCGATCAGGAGGATCAATTTACCATTGCTCAGGCAAATACACCGATTGAGGAAGATGGCTCATTCAAGACCGATCGCGTATTGTGCCGGCGGCGGGGTGACTTCCCGATTGTGCATCCCCGGGAGATTGACTTTATGGATGTTTCGCCGAAGCAGGTAGTAAGCCCGGCCGCAGCCCTGATACCGTTTCTGGAGCATGATGATGCCAATCGCGCCCTGATGGGCTCCAATATGCAGCGCCAGGCAGTGCCTCTGATCAACCCCGATGTCCCGGTAGTTGCTACCGGGCTGGAAGCAAAGGTTGCCCACGATTCCGGTGTTCTGGTCCTGGCCCAGGAAGATGGTATGGTTGACTACCTTGATAGCGAAAGGATTGTTATAAGGAAAGACGATGGTCAACGGCATGAGTACAGATTGATGAAGTTCAGGCGATCCAATCAGAATACCTGTATCGATCAAAAACCCCTGGTCCAATTATCGATGCGAGTTAAAAGAGGGCAGGTCCTGGCTGATGGTTATGCAACCCGGCATGGTGAAATTGCTCTGGGCAAGAATGTCCTCGTCGCTTTTCTACCGATGCGGGGTTTTAATTTTGAAGACGCGGTTGTGATCAATGAGCGCCTGGTGCGGGACGATACTTTTACTTCACTCCATATTCTTGAATTTACCTGCGAAGTCAGGGAGACAAAACTTGGCCCTGAAGAGATTACCCGGGATGTTCCAGGTGTAGGCGAGGCGTTGCTCAGGAACCTCGATGAAGATGGTATAATTCGTATCGGAGCCGAGGTTGAACCGGATGATATCCTGGTAGGCAAGATAACACCGAAAGGGGAATCAGAACTCTCACCCGAGGAGAGACTTCTTAAAGCAATTTTTGCTGAGAAGGCGGCCAATGTCCGTGATACTTCACTGCGGGCTGAGCCCGGCGTCTATGGAGTTGTTTCTGATCGGGTGGTTTTGACGCGCAAGACCCCGGATAAACTGGCCACCCGAATTGAAAAGGAACGAGTCGAAAGGTTGAAGAAAGAATTTACTAAGGTATTATCTGAAATCCTGACAGAACGTAATAACCTTTTGAAGCAATACCTGCTCAATCGCCATGCCGCCAGCACGATTAGAGATGGCCGGGGACGGGTCCAGATAAAAAGGGACCAGGTCTTCAGTGAAAGATATTTTGATTCCCTGTTTCAGGCCTCGAAGAATCTCATTGAGAAATTAGAAGCGGAAGCAGGATTCTCTGACCGATGGGTTGATGCGATTAAAGCGGTTGATATTTTCTGTGATGAGAATTTTGTTGAGGATAATGAAATCGACAAGAAGGTTAAGACCTTAGTAGAACAGTTTAAGAAGAGACTCGATGAGATTGAAGCATCAAGAAAGAATGAGTTTGATAAGATTCAGAAGGGCGACGAACTTCCTCACGGGGTCTTAAAAATTGTTAAAGTTTATATCATTGAAAAGCGAAAAATCTCAGTTGGCGATAAGGTTGCCGGTCGCCACGGTAATAAAGGTGTGGTTGCTAAGATAATGCCGGAAGAGGATATGCCTTATCTCGCTGACGGCCGGACAATAGATATTGTGCTCAACCCCTTAGGGGTGCCATCACGGATGAATGTCGGTCAGATCTTGGAGACACATCTCGGATGGGCAATGGCGGTGCAGAACTTAAAGGCGATTTCGCCGGTATTTGAAGGGGCCACAGTTGATGAGGTGAAAGCGGAGCTGAAGAAGGCGGGGCTCCCGGTTGATGGCAAGATTGTACTTTATGATGGTCAGACGGGTCAACCCTTTGAGAGTAAAGTAACTGTCGGTGTCATGTATATTATGAAGTTGATCCACATGGTCGACGATAAGATACATGCCCGTTCGACCGGTCCATATTCACTCATTACTCAGCAGCCACTTGGTGGCAAGGCACAGTTTGGTGGGCAGAGATTAGGTGAGATGGAAGTATGGGCACTTGAGGCCTATGGCGCCGCTCATGTCTTGCAGGAGATGCTGACTATAAAATCAGACGATATTGATGGTCGGGCGACTCTCTATGAATCACTGCTTAAAGGTGAAAATCCTCCCCGCTCGAAGATTCCTGCCTCATTCAGTGTTCTCCTCAAAGAATTACAGGGGCTCTGTTTTGACCTCTCCTTGGAAAAGGAGAAGAAAATATGAAAGAAAAAACTTTGGAACATCTGGCAGATCTATCTTTTTTGGACTTCGAAGGTATCAAAATCAAGATCGCTTCCCCCGAGACAATTCTCAGCTGGTCACGGGGTGAAGTGACTAAAGCCGAGACGATCAACTACCGCACTCAGAAACCGGAAAAGGATGGTCTTTTCTGTGAGAAAATTTTCGGTCCGGTTAAAGATTATGAATGTAATTGTGGTAAATATAAGAAGATAAAGTATAAAGGTGCAATCTGTGATCGCTGTGGAGTTGAGGTTACATCATCATCAGTCAGAAGGGAACGTATGGGGCATATCGATCTGGCGGTGCCGGTTGCTCATGTCTTCTTCTATAAAATTCCACCGTCCAAGATAGGGCTATTGCTCGATCTCACCGCAAATGAACTTGAAGCGGTCCTGAATTATGAAAACTACATTGTTATTGACCAGGGCCACTCACCCTACCGCCGAGGTCATCTTTTCCGGAGTGATGAAGAGTATGAAACTGCCCTTAAGGAACACCCAGGTTTTGTGGCGGATATGGGGGGATCAGCAATCCTTGAACTCTTGAAGAGTCTACATCTGGACAACCTGGCAACCGATCTCCGGACCAGGTTGGAGAAAGAGACCCTCCCTGCCCGTCGCCTTACATTGCTCAAGAAACTCAAGATTGTCGAAGCCTTTCGTAATTCGGGGAATCGACCTGAGTGGATGATCCTAACTCGGATCCCGGTTATACCGCCTGATCTAAGACCACTGGTTTCACTTGAAGGCGGCCGTTATGCAACTTCAGATTTAAACGATTTATACAAGAGAGTAATAACCAGGAATAACCGACTGAAGAGCTTGATCGCAATAAAGACCCCAAAGGTTATTCTCCATAATGAGAAACGAATGCTCCAGGATGCGGTCGATGCCCTGTTTGATAATTCAAGGCGTACCCGGCCGATTAAAGGACGGGGCAATCGCCCATTAAAATCACTGGCCGAGTCGCTTAAGGGGAAACAGGGGCGATTCAGGAGAAATCTCTTAGGTAAGCGCGTCGACTATTCAGGTCGATCCGTTATTGTTGTCGGACCGGAATTAAAACTCCATCAGTGTGGAATACCGAAAGAGATGGCCCTTGAACTATTCCGGCCGATGGTAATGAGAAAACTTGAGGAGAAAGGCATTGCTGAGAGCGAACGGAAAGCGAAAAGATTGATGAGAATCAGGTCAACCGAAGTTTATGAGATTCTTGAAGAGATTACCAAAAATCACCCAGTTTTATTAAACCGGGCACCAACCCTACATCGGGTTTCGATTCAGGCCTTTGAGCCGGTGCTTATTGAGGGTCGGGCGATTTCGATTCATCCGATGGTCTGTTCTCCTTATAATGCCGACTTTGACGGTGATACTATGTCGGTGCATGTCCCGATTTCACCCGAGGCAATTATGGAGGCTTATCTCTTAATGCTCTCAGTGGTCAATATCCGTTCCCCGGCCCACGGTAAGCCCTTGATGGCACCAACTCAGGATATAGTTATTGGCATACACTATCTGACAAAGATGCGGCCTGCTCAAGATAAGTCGAAAATTAAAAGTTATTCTAATGTCGACGAAATATTGATGGCGCTCGATTTGAATCTGGTGGGCCTTCATGATGAGATTAAATATTTGCTTTCAGGTCCGGATTCATCAGGCCCTGGTCAGGTGATTACGACCACCCCGGGCCGGGTTATTTTCAATCGGATTCTCCCCGCCGAGTTGACTTTCATCAATGATACGATGAATAAAAAGAAGCTGGTCGATCTTGTTGATCGTTGCCTCAAGTTGCTGGGTAGTCTGCGGACGGCAAAGTTTTTAGATGACTTAAAGGTAATTGGATTTGAATATGCTACTCGCTCAGGATTGACGATAGGTATCGACGATATGATTGTACCCAGTGAGAAGGAGATGATCTGGAAACAGACCGAGAAAGACGTTGCTCGAATAAACGCCGCTTTCAAAGAAGGTTTACTTTCGGAGACCGAACGGTATAACAAGGTCGTCGACACCTGGACCAGAGCATCGATTGAGATTGAAGAAGAACTCATCAATGCCCTCGAAAAAGACCAGGATGGTTTCAATCCGATTCATATGATGGTCAATTCCGGTGCGCGCGGCTCGAGACAGCAGGCCTGTCAGATTTCTGGTCTGAGGGGATTGATGTCTAAACCACAGCGTAAGATTGTTGGGCTTGAGATCATTGAAACACCAATTAAGTCCTCCTGTAAAGAAGGTCTCTCGGTACTGGAATATTTTATCTCTACCCACGGTTCGCGAAAAGGATTGACCGATACTGCACTCAAGACCGCCGATGCCGGTTATCTAACAAGAAGGTTGGTCGATGTGGCTCAAAATGTCACCATCACCATTCAGGATTGTGAAACAATTCTTGGTCAGGAGATGGGGGCGCTTAAAGAAGGGGAAAAGATTGTCGAATCCCTTGCCGAAAGAATCGCCGGGCGCGTTGCCCTGGTCGACATAGTTGACCCGACGACCGAGATGGTCATTGTTAAGGGTGGCGAGATGATTTCAGACGAAGCGGCTCTGCAGATTGAAAGGGCAGGGATTGATAAAGTAAAGGTTAGGTCAGTGCTTACCTGTGAAGCACCGGTGGGGTTGTGTGCTAAGTGCTATGGACGCAATCTGGCCACTGGCAAGATGGTTGAAATCGGTGAAGCGGTTGGCATTGTGGCGGCGCAATCGATCGGTGAACCAGGGACCCAGCTGACACTCCGGACATTCCACGGTGGCGGCGCTGCCGCACGAATTGCTGAGTCGACGGCGGCGATAGCTGAATTTGGCGGAAAGGTCGAGTTTGATAATGTTGCCCTTGCCCATCGTCCCGATGGCTCATCAGTTTCACTTAACGACCGGGGTCGAATTATCGTCCGTAAAGGTAAAGATGTTCAACGTTTTAATCTGCCGCTCGGTTCAGTTGTTTTCGTAAAAGATAAGGTGGAGATTCCTGAAGGTGAAGTACTTTTTGAATGGGACCCATATTCGATCCCGATTATCTCAACCGTCAAGGGTTCGGTCGAGTATGTTGAAATCATCCGGGGTATAACAATGCAGGAAGATTATGTCGATGAGCGCTCAGAACGCAAACAGCGCATTATTGTTGAAGACCGCACCCGGACTAAACATCCCAAGATCAAAATTGTCGATGGGCAGGGCAGGACATTGAAGACCTATTCGATCCCGGCTGGAGCATACCTTATGGTAAAGGACAAACAGGAGGTCATCCCCGGTGACTTTATTGCCCGCATCCCCAAGGAGATTGGTAAGAGTAAAGACATAACGGGTGGTTTACCCCGGGTTGAAGAACTCTTTGAGGCGAAACGGGTAAAAGACCCGGCCGTGATTTGCGAGATCAACGGAGTCGTCGATGTTACCGAGGAGACCCAGGGATACTGGACGATCACGGTGACACCGGAGGTCGGCGAACCCCGTAAATATAAGATTCCGTCAAGTAAATACATCAAGGTTCACTCCGGCGAGCGAGTTAAAGCCGGGGATCCACTCTGTGAGGGTTCAATTGACCCGCAGGATTTCCTCCGGATAAAAGGTCCGATGGCGGTTCAGGAGTTTCTCGTCAACGAGATTCAGGAAGTGTATCGCATTCAGGATGTAAAGATTGATGACAAACACATCGAAGTAATTGTCCGGCAGATGTTGCAGAAGGTAAAGATTGATGAACCGGGTAATACTCAGTTTGTCGGTGGCGAGATTGTTGATAAGAAGAGAGTCTTAGAAATAAATGAGAAGGCGATAAAAGAGAACAAACGTCCGGCGACCTACTATCCCATTCTGCTCGGTGTAACCCGGGCCTCGCTCTCAACCGAGTCTTTCTTCTCGGCCGCCTCTTTTCAGGAGACAACGAAGGTTCTTTCTGATGCTGCGATCGAAGGCAAAATTGATTATCTCGAGGGTCTTAAGGAAAATGTCATCGTTGGACGACTCATACCGGCCGGGACCGGCCTCAATGCCTATCAGAAGATGAAGATCAGAGAACATCTGGAGACCGAATCTGAGGTTGGCTAAGATTAGAATATAAGTTTATAAATATTTATCGCTTCGGTCTTACCCTTAACTTGAACCGGCATAGACTCTGAGAATCTGAAAGGGAGAAGGGTTTTACCCGCCCGGGTCAACTCTTGATAGACCATTTCTGAAACGACGACCTCACCGCCCCGGGCATATTCCTGAAGACGAGAGGCAAGATTGACACTATCACCAATGACGGTATAGTCGAGTCTCTCCCGAGAACCGATATTGCCGACTACTGCCTCTCCAACATTGATCCCGATGCCAACATAAATTGGTCGGAGATTTGCTTTTTCCCTTTTGATATTTTCCAATCTTAGGCTATTCTGTATTTCGACGGCAGACTTTGTCGCCCGCAAGACATCGTCTGGATGACTGATTGGGGCTCCAAAGATGGCCATCAATCCATCACCCAAGAATTTATCGATTGTTCCCTCATACTTAAAAATTATGGAGGTCATACTGGTCAGATATTGGTTTAAGATGGTGACGACTTCTTCGGGTGGCAGAGATTCAGCGAGGGGTGTAAATTCACGGATATCAGTAAACATAATGGTGACCTTCTTACGTTCACCCTTCAGGGCTTGAATGTAGGTCTGGGGATTTTTAAATATTTCATCAGCGACCTGATGGGAGACATAGCGCCGGAATGCATCTTTGATCAACTCTTTCTCTTTTAAACTTTTAGCCATCTGATTGAAAGTTTCAGTTAGATCGCCGAGTTCGTCATTGGTTGATTTTTTTATCCGATAATTGAAATTACCCCGAGCGATTTCGAGCGCCCCCAGCGATAATTGATTTATCGGTTGAGTGAGATAATGGGAAAGAATGAAGGTTGCGAAGATCCCGATGACAAGACCGACAATCATCATACCCAAGATTACAATTTGCAACTGGTAGATTATTCTTTTAAATTCTTCGAGGTCGATGCCGATTCGAACTTCACCGATTTTCTGTTTACCCGCAAGCATTATTGGTGCGGAAACCTGATAAGTATTAACTGGCGCCTTAAATTTGTTGATCGGTTTACCCATCAGGGTGATCTGATTATGGGCACGGATAATCTTTTTTTCATCGATTATGTAAGCATAGACAATACCTTTATTCTTGATCGCATCGGCGGTAAGTTTTGCCATATCGAGATCATTATTTAAGAATAAAGGGTCTTCGGAGTTGAGGGCGATGTTCCGGACCAGAACTTCACCGCGTAGTTTCAGTTCATTCATTAGTGACTTTTTCACATAATTGAGGATAATGATGAAGGTCGTGCCCATCAGGATCAGGATAAGGGAGAAGATCAGAATTGAAAATTTAAGACGGATGCTGAGTCGGATCATTGTCGGTTTTTAATCTCTTCAATCTTCTTGCGTGCCCGTTCAATATTTATTTTTATATTAGGATAATCCGGGACCAAAGCCATTGTCTTCTCCCAATATTCGAGGGCAAGTTCGAAATTGTTTTTTGTATAGGCCTCGATCCCGAGAAGGTAATAACGATCTGCATTCTGGGTATCTTTTTTGGGCAATTGATTTTCGATTTTGGCAAGATAGGTTCGAGCCACACTATTTTTTGGGTCAAGATTTATAACCAGTCTGAATAATTCCTCGGCTTTCTGGTAGTCACCCCGGGTGAATTGGATATTTCCTTCGTTGATGTATTTTTCAATTAGCCCAGTGATTGCCTGATTGATCTTTTCTCGATACTGGCGGAGGCGTGGATCATCAGGATAATTCAGAACCATTTTTCCGATCAGGTTCTGGGCCTCCCGGTATTTTTCATTCTTGAGTAAGGCTTCGGCTCGGTTTATTACCGCATTAATCTCTTCGTTGATTTTGGCTTTAACCTTGTTAATATAGTTAATAATATTCTGGTTGTTAGGTTCAGCGGATAAGGCCTTTTCCCACTCTTTCAGTGCCTTACTGTATTCACCCCGGGTAAAGTAGGAAAGGCCGGTGTTAAAGACAGCTACTACGGCCGAGGACCCGGATGGAGCAGCAGTGTTCAGTATTCTCTCAGCCTCGGCTTTTAAGTATTGGGCATCGGCATTCTGAGGAGATAGTTCTAATACCCGGCTGAAGTAGAAGATTGCTTCAGGATAATTACGCTTTTCATAATGACTCTTGCCCTGTCTTAATAAAGAGTCGATCCGATATAATTCATCTTCTTTTTTGACCTTATCAGTCCACAGACGGGCATCATTATTCAATGGATCCCAGATCAAGGCGAAATCAAAATAGTTCATAGCCTCGCTTCTTTTGCCCTGCTGGTAAGCGGTAATTCCCTGTTGCAGATAGAAATTGCTCATCATCTTCTCTTTTTTCTTAATTTCCTCGCTGGCTGCTTTTTTGGATGCGAAGGTATAAATAATTGCCACCCGGTGGGTATTTCCCAGATAGTCATAAGGTGTAAATGTGTAGTCGAGCATAAAATCTTTAATTCTGAGACCAAATCCAGAAGCAATGCCGGCGTATTTGCTCCAATGATAAAAATCTGATCGATAACCGACCCGGACCGAAAGGATTTTTAAAAAGGTATATTCGATACCACTACGAATTGACAAATTTTCTCTGTATGGATAGATAAGATCTGAGGTTAGTATCAGGGGGCTAAAGGGATGAAGATTGACACCGAACCTGATCAGGATGGGGAGATTGGAGGAGGTATGGAAAATTTTGGGACCGAGATTTTGTGTTGAAAAGCCTATGCCCAGCCGCTCTTTCGTAAATTGTGCACCAAGATCGAGACCAATCCCCTCAAGATGGGAATTCTCAATACGGGAATAGATCCCGTGGAGAAAGCCCCCTGATTTTATTTGCCTAAAATCTCTTGAATAGTTGATCCCGCCATCGATAAATTGGGCATTATAGTATTGTCCCCGCCAATCCCAGGGGTTGGTTTCTTCTCTTAATTCAATCTGTGAGACATAGAGCCCCCTGAGACCAAAACCCAGAATTCCAAATCCCAAAGGGGCAGCAAATGTAATATTGCCAAATCTTATATCCTGAAGCCATTCAGCATAGGTGGCTCCAAACTGAGGATTTCTAAGGATTGCAGTACCGGCGGGATTATAGTACATCTCAAAGATACCTCCAGCAAATGCCACATAAGATTCACCCAGGGCAGTTGCTCGACCTCCCTGACCGAGCCTGAGGAACTCAAAACCAGGCTGATACTGAGTGATGAGATATATGAACCACAATAACTTCATCGGATCACACCAAATTTTTTGATGATACTGGCTTTCTCATTTGAATCGACACCACGGGCATAAATACGGAAGAGGTAAATATCGGTTCCCATTCGGCCCAATTCCATCCTTTCCTGATGAATTGTCCCGCCCGCATAAATCCGCGGTGTCTCAGGTAGAGTTGCAATTCGGCGCCCTGAGATTGCGAAGACTTCGATTTTCACCTCGGCGTTTTGATTAATATAGAACATAAAATTGATATAATCTTTTCGCGTCGGATTGGGGAAGGCGAAGACCGAATCTGGAGGCAATAAAGTTCCCCTGGTTTTAATGACGATGCCCTTTTCCTTAATCCCTGTATTCCCCGCCTGATCAGTGCCGGTAACCTTGATTTTGCCTGAACCAATTGTGAGGCCAGAAACGAGTATTGAACCCGTGTAATCAAAAGGCAGGACGGTTGTTGTATCTTCTCGGACGGTGACGAGAATCGATTCGTTCTTGCTACTAAAAATTTGAACCCGGGGGATCTCTCTCAACAATTCATCGCTCACAACATAGAGGGCAAGACTTTCTCCAAGGGATACGGTATCCCGGACCGATATTGTGAAATCGGGAGGTGTAATGTCAGAAATATTTGCAACCCTCTTAAATCTTACATTGAAAGGAGGAATGGCGCGCTCGGTCCATACCACCTCACCGGTCCTGGAGATATGCGGATACCTTGCCCGGGCAGTATCGCTGAAGATAGTTCTCGCCACCCAGCCCAATTGATGATCATAACTTCTCAGTAAAATCCGATTCGTATCCTCTTCCCAGATAACATAAAGATTTGCTGATGAATCGACTGCGATTGAGGGGAAATCGGTTTTATGCACACTATCAGATATCCCTATCGTCAATGAATCCCAGCCGGAAAGACGGTCATATTTTTTATAAAGCAGAATGGATGTTGCTGAATTGAGAGAATCGAGCCAGACCAGGTAGAGATTATCAGATGGGTCGGCAACTGCTGAAGGGGAGAGTGATTTTCCTGATGTGCTGGTTATTTGAACTGAAGTGCTCCAACCTCCGGAAATATACTTTCTCTTTCGATAGATTTCATATCCATTGCCCGGCACACTATCTGCCCAGAAGACCCAGAGGCTGTCAGATTGATCACAGATAATGGAGGGGGTGCGCGAGTCCGTCGCATTGACTGAGATATTGGTCGGGGCGGGATCCCATATACCATTAGCCCGCATTCGATAATATATCTCGCCGGGGCTACCGAACGGATGGTGTTCCCAGACCAGATGCTGAAAACCAAAATGGTCGGTAGTAAATACCGGTCGGAAGGCATTACTATCAGCCACGATCTCAGGAGCGGGCAACCATTGAGCAAAACGACCTCGTTGATAACAGATCGAGGTCTGAAGGTTATGAAGTTCTATCCAGGCGACATGAACAGTATCATTGATATCGACGGCAATGGTAGGGGTTTGGGAGACTTGATTCTTAGTATTGGAGAGATCGATCGGTATTGCCCAGGTTGCCCCATTATCGGTTGAATAGGTATAGAAGATCTCACTCTGAACCGGTCCCAGGTTTGGATAGGTCACATAAACCGTATGGAGGATACCGTTCTTATCACGCACGATCTTGTCCCCATTACCGAGGGCGGTGGCAAAGATGTTGCCACTGACCATTGGTCGAGCATTAACGATAATATTTCTTTCAATGGAGTCGATATTGCCAAGGTTGTCCTGAGCAATAAGATTGATCTTAAAGATTCGATTCGGGACTTTTCTCCCATTTAAATCAAAACCGTCCCAGAAGAAATTGCCGGTCGGTTCACCCAGGCCCGAAAGAGAGAAGACCAGTAAGGTATCCTGGCGGATCCTGACCCACCATTGCGCAATCCGGCTTGTATCGGTGGCACTGAGTGTAAAATTAAGAAAATCATCAACGGTATCTCCATCCGGGCTGAAGATTGAATCGGGTTGAAAGACGATCGCCAGACCGGGTCGGGAAGTATCGGTATAGACGAAGACACCATTGGGCGTCCCGACATACATTGAATGGTTAGGGGTTACAATTTCGGAGCAGATAATCTGCTGGCTGGTCAGGTTGCGATTGAAAGAGAAGAAGCGGTGCAGACTGTCGACGGAGAGGAGAACCCCACGATTTAAAGTTCCAAGCAGTACCTGATACGGAATGGCACCGGTCGATATTGTTACTATTGAATCACGGATATTGGTGTTTAGCCATAAATTTCCTCCGTTCGATGTCTTGTAGACTCCACTATTGTTTGTTGAAAAACTTGTATAGAGAAGAGAACTATAGGAACGGTCAGCTTCGATCTCAAAGGTTTTAATCGTGAGGGGGAGGCCCGTGCTTGCCAGGATAAAGTTTCTCCCGCCATCATTACTCTTATAGATCCTTCCGGTTGTTGCTGCATAGACGATCTGATCGTTGTTTAGATCGATGCAGATGTCATAGACCGGTAATCTGGGGATTGATTGGCTACGAGACCAGGTCTGGCCGAAATTGATACTACGGTAGAACCCGGAGTCGGTTCCGGCAAAGACGGTTGCCGGAACCACCGAATCGATGGCAAGAGAGTTAATTGCTCCACAGTTGACGATTGTATCGACAAAGATATTGCGCCAGTTCCTACCGCCATCAGTCGTGATATAGACCATGTCGAACATTGTGCCGGCAATAATATTGTTTGGATTATTTCGATTTACCGCCAGGGAGAAAAATAGTGGGAATTGAGGCACGGAATCAGTCCTGCTCCAGGAAGCACCATTGT
This sequence comes from Caldifarciminota bacterium, assembly GCA_965648915.1. Taxonomy (GTDB): domain Bacteria; phylum Hydrothermota; class Tepidihabitantia; order SM23-42; family CAYGYG01; genus CBFGIV01. The sequence continues at coordinate 22,862 of CBFGIV010000018.1, forward strand.
TAAGGCTTTTAAATAACCCACCACCAAGACTGGTAGCTAATATAAGTCCGCCCGAGAGCGCCTCAATATCAGTTATGTACTGGGCATTTAAGCCGGAGGCGTCCTCAAACCACATATTCCCCTGATTTGTTGAAAAGAAGAATCCACCTGAGGTTGTTGCATAGAGCTCGCTACTTGAGGGCGTAAACATATCGGTAACAACAGTATAAAATAGCCCGTTGTTTAATTGACTGAGCCCGCCGGGGTTGTCAACGGTCGAACGCCAGATACCCGCACCAGAAGTTGCTACATAAATAGTGTCGCGGGTATAATCTAAACGAGCCACGCCGATGTTTCTGAGTATTGTCGGTTGCCAGGAATTGCCGAGGTCCGTACTAAAAAAGAGACCAATATTGGTTGCTGCATAAAAATACGGGATACTCTGTTTTGAAATTATGGCCAGGTCATTGATAAAATTGGCCGGCTGATTAGCACGCCGTATCCAGGTGCGACCTTGATCTGAGCTGTAGTATATGCCTCGATATTTTGTGCCACAGAAGGTATGTGTATCCCGGAGTGTTGTAAAACAGGTAACCCCGGACATCGTATCGACCATTTGCCAATTGATGCCCCGGTTGCTCGAACGAAAAATGCCCCTTTCCGTCCCCACCAGCATGAAATTCGGGAAACTTGTATAGGCGAAGATGGCATTGACTGAGACCGGTGGAATATTGGAATTAGCAAACCAGTTGTTGCCGCCGTTGAATGTGAAAAATAGGCCGTAGTCTTCACTCCCAGCCAGGATTGTGTCGCCGTTCAGGGATTTTAATGCAATGATCGATAGCGGTTCAATTCCACTATTGGCTGGTTGCCATTGGCCGCTAAACCGGACTTTTCTATAGACGCCACTCCCGACTGTCCCCACATAAAGATAATTACTATGCGAATTGAACTCGATACATTTTAAGAATCCACCCAGCGGACCATTTGAAGTCCAGGCCTCGTCTCCACGATATGCGAAGTTCAGGATAATGAGAATGATGGTAAAGAGATCCATAAAATTTCTAAAGATTTAACCCCTGTCGCCAAAGACATAAGGATCAAAAACAGAATCACCCGCCATTCCTATATCACAATCTTCTCCAAGACCAGATTCCCTTCTTTAAATCTCCTCATCGAAAGGCAGGCGGCATCGATTGTCTTATATCCACCAAAATTTATCAGTTCTGAGACACACTTGCCAACCGCTGGACCTTCCATTGAGCCGTGGCCCGAAAATCCTACGGCCAGAAAGAGATTTTTTATTCTTATGTGCTCACCGAGGATCGCATTGTGATCCTTATAATTGTCGTCATAAAGTCCGGCCCACATCGATTTTACATTGCAGTATTCGGTCCCGGGTATCCGTTCCTGCATATATGGGTTGGTCTCATCTTTATACCAGGATAGTTCAGCGGTTGTATCAAACCCCGGTGCCTGACTCTTGTTGGCATGACCGACCAGGAGGTTGCCGGCTTCGAAGCGGAAATAGATGCCCTTATCAATTATGGTCAGAGGAATATTCTCCCAGTTGCCGAAATCAGGTAGATTGGTAATAAAGAGCATTCTTTTGATCGGGTTGATCGGAAGATTGTCATCGCCCTCGAGCCCGGACTCCTTCAGGAGAGGAACAACCCAGGCACCGCAGGCGGCAATGACCTTTTCACAGTGGATCTGCGTTCGGTCGGTAAGTTCGATCCCGATGGTTCTTTCATCTTTAATCAGGAGTCGCTTTACCTCGGTTTTTAACCTTAATTCAAATTGGTTGGCGAAGTTTTTCTTTGCCTGTTCGACATAACCCTTGGCAATGGCGGTGGGGTCGAAATATCCACAGTCTTCACCAAAGAGACCACCGACGATCTCTTCGAAGCCAATCATTTCGCGTAGATCCGGCGGAATGTGGGAGACACTGGTTTTAAGCCCTGGAATGATTTTTTCGATCTCTTCGGGTGTGAGCAATTTTACCCTTACACCGTTTCGATCCCACTCGGGTTTGAAATTTACAATTGTCTTCCAGGGTTGCGCATAGTAAGTAAAGAGATAACCTTTGGGTTCATAGCCGATTGAGATCCCGAAATCCTGTTTGAAAGTTTTAAATACTCCTATACTGTAGGTGGTCAACTGCATATTGATTTCGGTTGACCAGATATTTCTGAATCCTCCTGCCCCCAGGGCGGTTGAACCTTCGGCAATCCCATCCAGTTTATCGATGATCAAAACTCTTCCCTTAAATCCATCATTTAAGAGGTTAAATAAGATACTCGTCCCGGTGATGCCGGCACCAATAATTACCAGATCAAAATCCTGTTGCATTTGATCTCCAGGGTTTATTATAATTAAAGTTATCGTAATGTCAACATTTATCATCTTGACCTGGAACTAAAAATTAATATAATAAAGTGATTGTGGTTAAGATAGGTATTGACGTCCTTGCCGAAAAAAGAGAGCGACAACTGAAAGGACTCCATCTCGGATTGATTGTCAATGGCTCATCAGTAAACTCTTTCTTAAAACCAACGATTTTTATTCTGCAGGAAAAGGGGTACCGGATAACAAGTCTCTTTGCGCCGGAGCACGGTCTCTGGGGCGCACAGCAGGATCAGGTTAAAGAAGTCCATGGCTTTGATCCCGCCACTGGATTAAAGTTCTTCAGTCTTTACGGCCGGGTGAAAAAGCCAACCCCGGCAATGCTTGCCCGAATCGATGGATTGGTCTTTGATATCCAGGATGTCGGTGCTCGATACTACACCTTTATCTGGACAATGGCCCTGGCGATGGAGGCCTGCTGTGAGGAGAAGAAAGTTTTTATTGTCCTCGATCGACCAAACCCGATCAACGGTATCGACCTTGAAGGGCCGATGTTAGATAGTCGCTACAGGTCATTTGTCGGGCTCTATCCGATCCCGATAAGGCACGGGATGACCGCAGGTGAAATAGCCCTTTTTATAAAAGAGAATTATCTTACCCGATTAGAGTTGACCGTGGTGAAGATGTCGGGCTGGAGGAGGAGGATGTGGTACGAAGAGACTAAACTTCCCTGGGTGATGCCTTCGCCTAATATGCCGAGTGTTGATACTGCTGTTGTTTATCCCGGCATCTGTCTCTTAGAAGGAACCAATATATCTGAGGGCCGCGGGACAACCCGTCCCTTTGAAATCTTTGGTGCACCATGGATCGATCCCTATCATTTAAAGGCGGCCCTTGAAAAAGAGGACCTCCCTGGTGTGATATTTCGTCCCCTCTATTTTAAACCAACTTTTCATAAGTATAAAAACCGCATCTGCGGTGGTCTTCAGATTTATGTAATTAATCGCTCACAGTTCAAGCCGGTTCTCACCGGCTTGGCAATACTAAGAACAGTAAGGAAACTCTACCCTGAGTCTTTTGCCTGGCGTGAACCACCCTATGAGGATGAGAAGGAGAAGTTACCTTTTGATATCCTTGTCGGGAATAGCAGTCTCCGGAAGAGTATCGAACAGAGCCAATCTCTCGCCGTGATTGAAGGCGAATGTCGAAGAGGGCTCAAAGAGTTTTTAAAGTTACGGCGTAAAGTTTTACTCTACGGGTGAACTGATCGGATGCAGGTAATTATTCTCTCTGCTGGTTTTGGGACGAGACTCAGACCTTTGACCGATTACTTCCCTAAGGTTCTTTTGCCTGTGCTCAATCGACCATTGCTGATCAATACCTTCCGCTACCTCAAGAAATTTGGTGTCGATCGGGTCGCCATCAATACCCATCATCTTGCTGAGCAGATTGAGGATTTTATCCGAAATTCAGCATTGAAACTTGAGGTCTTTATAAATCGGGAAGAGAAGATTTTAGGGACCGCGGGTGGTGTTGGTGGACTAAGGGATTTCATTACCGAGGAAAATTTTATTATTTACAATGGAGATATTGTGACTAATATTAATATCGAAGATGTCTTCCATTTCCATATGGATAAGAAAACCCTGATGACATTGGTCCTTCACGATAATAGCCGGTTCAATAAGGTAGCAGTCGATGATGAGGGTCGGGTCGTCGATATTGAAGGCCGGTTCGGGTTTTCATCTCCCGGCCGACCACTTTTTGCTTTTACCGGTATTGCGATTGCTCATAAAAGACTTTTTGATATGTTGAGGCCGGATGAGTTCAGGGATATGAAAGATGTGTGGATTGATATTATTAGAAATGAACCCGGTGCCCTGCGTGGTTTTATGGTTCGTGACCACTACTGGCTTGATATCGGAACTCCCCGGGACTATCTTGACCTCCATCGTGATATTCTGGTCTCAAAGAAAGAGATCCTGATCGATTTTGATCTACCCGAAGGTTCTGTCTTTATTGGAGCGAATACTTCAATTTCCGAAAAGGCCAGATTGAGCGGTTTTGTCAGCATCGGTAATAATTGCAGGCTTGATGAATGCAAAATTGAAAATTGTGTGGTTTTGAACAATACCCATATCCGTTCAGGCCGGAGCTTGAGAGACAGTATTATTGGCCCTACGTTTTTAATCGAGGTAAAAGTTTAATGAAAGAAGATGAACTTGTGCAGATCATCGAGACTCTGCCTGAGAAGTACCGGCCTTCCCGGGATGCGAAATTGGAGAGGCTGCCCGGCGGTTCGGACCGGAGATTTGTAAGAATCAATGATCAGGGCCAGACAATGATTCTCTTGATCTCTGATCCGGTTGATAAGGAATTTAATTACTATATTCAGATTCAGCAATTTCTCTATAAAAAGGGTCTCGGTGTTCCGGAAATATATTATAAAGATGAAGGGAGCCGAATTATTCTGATGGAAGATGTCGGAGATAATTCGGTTGAGTATCTGGCCCGGGAAGTTCTCAAGGGCGAGGAGATTGCAAAATTATACAAAGGGGTTCTTATATTTCTGGCCGAATTGCAGATCGAAGGTTATCGCGGATATGAGGATTGCCCAGCAATTAAGGAGCGGATCTTCGACTACGCGATGTTACGCGGAGAGACCGACTATTTTAAAGAATATTTTCTGGAAAAATTCTGCCGCATTGATTCTTCCCGCAACCGGGGGGTCGAAAAGGAATTTGAATTTTTAGCCCGGACCTTAAGTAAAGAGCCATGTTATTTTATGCACCGGGATTTTCAGTCCCAGAATATTTTCATCAAGGATGGGAGAGTTAGGATTGTTGACTTTCAGAGCGCCCGGCAGGGGTTGCTGACTTATGATCTGGCTGCAGTCCTAAAGGACGCCTATGTTGTTCTCAGCGATGATGTCCGAATGATGCTGGTCAATTATTATCTTACTTATCTGGAGAAGATAAAGGGCTTGAAACTGGACCGGGAAAAGTTTCAATATCTATTCTACCTGACCGGTCTTCAACGCAATATGCAGGCCCTGGCTGCATTCGCTTATCTCTCAACGGTTAAAGGAAAGACCCGCTATATTCGCTATATCCCGGCCGGGGTCAGGTATCTCCAGGAAGCCTTGAGCCTGGATGCAGGGAAGCAATTTGCCAGATTGAAGAGAGTCTTAGAAGAAGATGTGCAGAAATTCCTGAGAAGCGATCAGGGTGTCCCGATGGCCGGGGATGGATCTCGGTGAAATTAAAGGAGGTGTTATGATCAATCTGTTTTTAATTTTAGGTTTTCTGGTCCCAACCGGTAGTGTAGACTTTTTATTTAACCAGGTTGATTTGAACATAGCCACGCTCAGTCCGCCCACCGGTGTTGAGGTCTTTGATACACCGAATGATGAAGGCCATTCAATCACCATAACCTGGCAGAAGGTAAGAATCGATTCTGGCTTTCTCGGGACATTTAAGGGATATGAGATCTACCGGGGTGAAGCGCGGGATGGGGAATTCAAGAATGTCGGCTTTGCCGCACCGGGCAAGAATAGTTTTGTGGATAATAGTGAAGAGATAAAGGACGGCGCGCCCTATTTCTATTTTGTCCGGGCTCTGACCACTCTTGGTTATAGCGATTCGGAAAAGGCCGGTCCAGCAATTGCCCGTGGCCAGTGGTTTCATTCCCAGCGCTTAAATGTTCTCATCATAACCTTACTGGTCTCAATCTTTATCATCTACTATATCCGTCGCGCCCGTATCGGCGAAAAACTATTTGTGCGCCGGATCTCGGGCCTCGATGCGATTGAAGATGCGGTTGGACGTTCGACCGAAATGGGTCGACCAATTCTCTTCTCTTTCGGGCTGGGCTATTTAAACGAAGTCTGGACGATTGCTGCCCTTTCCATACTCCATCGTGTTGCTCAGAAGTGCGCTGAATATTCGACACGCCTGTTAAATCCTCATTATGACCCGATTGTGATGTCTGCTGCCCAGGAGACAATAAAACAGGCTTACAGTGAAATGGGTCGACCCGATCTTTACGATGAACGGGATGTCCCGTTCCTGACCGCTGACCAGTTTGGCTATGCGGCTGGAGTGGATGGAATTGTTGTGCGGGAAAAACCCGGTGCTGTCTTCTGGCAGGGCTATTTTTATGCCGAATCGCTGATTTTGGCCGAGACCGGGCATTCGGTCGGAGCGATTCAGATTGCGGGCACGCCGGCAGTTGATCAGTTGCCGTTCTTCATCGCTGCCTGTGACTATACCTTAATCGGTGAAGAGATGTATGCGGCTTCGTGCTATCTCAAACCTGAACCTCAGATGCTCGGCAGTTTAAAAGGAGAAGATTTTGCTAAGGCCTTGATCCTGATATTTCTGCTGGTCGGTGTGATATTTGGAACAATAGGCGCGGTGCTCAATCAATCAGGAAACCCGGTCCTGAGTCTCTGGTTTGATAAACTGGTAAACTGGTTTAATACTTATTAAAAGAACGGTTGAGATGGATTTCGTAAACTTAATCATTTACCAGAATAGTTATCAGGAGGTTTTATGAAACGAGATGTCCCAATCATCATCACCTTTATTACCGGTCTTATATGTGTGATTGCTTTTTTTATACCACACGCACCGATGGGAAATCTGCAACAGAGATTTTTAATCTGGTATGCAATTGTCTCTGGTTTTGCTATGTTGTTAGGCCTTGATAGCCTTATTAAATATAACCTAAAAAAGATTCATCAGCGCAAACCGGGCTGGCCTTATAGTTTCGTCCTCCTCTTCGGACTCTGTCTGATTATGATAACTGGTTTCCAGTCCTGGATCAGATTCAAGACCCCGTTTGAGTTAAACTCATCTTTTATGTATACCTACATCAATATCATTGTCCCACTCCAGGCAACGATGTTCGCCCTGCTTGCCTTCTTTATCGCATCGGCTGCATACCGGGCATTTCGCGCCAAGACATTAGAGGCCACCCTCCTCCTGATTGCGGCGGCAATAGTTATGCTCGGTCGCATTCCGATCGGGAAGATGATTATGAAGGAGATCCCGGTTGTATCGGATTGGATCTTAAATGTTCCGCAACTTGCTGCGAAACGGGGTATCCAGATCGGTGTCTATCTCGGTGGAATTGCAATGTCCTTACGCATCATTCTGGGCATCGAAAGGACCTATCTCTCATAGGAGGAATAATGGAGTTCTTTAAGAAACTGGCAACCATTGATCGACGAATAATTTATTTAACCATCGGCATTGTTGTTGTTATCCCGCTTATTCTGCGGATGAAGTTTCCTATCCGGGTTAGCCGTGAAGTCCAGATGGCTTACGATACGATTGAGAACCTGCCTGAAGGATCGGTGGTTATGGTTTCGATCGATTACGATGCGACCAGCGCCCCTGAATTGACCCCGATGTTTCGATCATTTTTGAGACAGTGTTTTCGGAATAAACTCAAGGTTATCTATACTGGTCACCTGGCGATTGGCTTACCCCTGGCACAATTTGATCTTGATATGATAACCAAAGAATGTTCTGCCCGCTATGGTGTTGACTATATAAATTTAGGCTATCGTCCGGGCTATGTCGCCGTGATGCTCGGCATCGGAAGGGAGATCCGGGACTTTTTTGCGACCGATTATAAAGGTGTCCCGATCGACAGTTTTCCGATGATGCGGACAGTTCATAACTACAATGATATTGCGCTGATCGTCGATTTAGCTCACGGTTTTACACCGGAACAGTGGGCCCAGTATGTTGTTGCCCGGTTTGGCGTAAAGATGTTTGCGGGTGTGACCGGGGTTGTTGCCCCGAGTCTCTATCCCTATCTTCAGACCGGCCAGATGACAGGAATTATCGGTGGATTACAGGGGGCGGCTGAATATGAGACACTGGTCGGTAAGGCCGAGACTGGAACCTTTGGAATGCCCGCCCAATCTTTTGGACATCTCTTAATCCTTCTCTTCATCCTCTTTGGTAATATTGGGTTTTTCTTGCTCAGGAGGAAAAGATGAATCTTATTGGAACCTGGTTGGCCGCAGGTCTAACCCTTGCCCTCTTTTCGTTCCTCTATAAAGACAATCCCATTTATAAATTCGCCGAACACCTCTATGTCGGAGTATCAGCCGGTTACTGGATTATATACTTCTGGGCATTCGATGTTAAACCTATGTTGATCGATAGTTTTATCCGGCTGAGTGGTGTCGAGAAGTGGATTCTGATTATTCCAGCGATCTTTGGTGTGATGATGATTTTGCGCTGGTTCCCCAGAGTCGCCTGGATATCACGCTGGCCAATATCATTTACCGTCGGTATGGGTGCAGGATTGGGTATCACCGCAGCAGTTCAGGGCTATATCATCCCCCAGATTCAGGGAACACTCTTGCCGCTGATCGTCTTTGCTAACACACCCGGTCAGACCATAAGCCAGTCATTGAATAACATCCTCATCTTTATCGGTGTCTTCTGTGTAATCCTCTTCTTCTATTTTTCGGTTGAGCATAAAGGGTTGCTCAAGGTTGGATCCAAGATCGGGATTGTCTTCCTGATGATCGGGTTTGGGGCTTCGTTCGGGTATACGGTGATGGCGCGTATTTCGCTCCTTATTGGCCGTTTCTCTTTTCTGCTCGGTGTCTTTGGCTTGAAATAACTGTCCCTGAGCAATCAGAAAGATTTTTTATCAGGATATGGTTGGGGGCTTTTTTCAAGAGATATCGGTTTTACCACTTTCTTCTTGTCTTTTATGAAAGTTTCGTTATAATGTTTCGGTGATATATGGAGAGTGTAGTTGAAGATATCAAGTATAATACCGAGATTGCCAAGGTGACATTGAAGTCAGTACCGGATCGACCGGGGATAGCGGGTCTGCTCTTCTCAACGCTGGGCGAACATGGTTTCAATGTTGAATTGATTGCTCAGTCTTCAGCTGGCCGGAAGAGAACGGATATATCTTTTATTATTGGCCAGAATGATCTTGAATCAGTCCTTAAACTTCTCTCCGCGATAAAGATGCGCTTTACAACACGCCAGATCATGGTTGATAAAGATGTAGCGATGATCACCATCTATGGACGGAAATTACCCGAGACACCGGGGATTGCGGGCAAACTCTTTTCTATCTTGGCTAATCAAAAGATAAATATTGATATAATCTCGGCATCGATGACGATTATCAGTTGTGTGATCAAAAAAGATAAAGTTACTCAGGCGATCGAGGTCTTAAAAAAGGAATTGTGACCTATATTTAATGCCTATGATATTTTTTATATTTTCCGCCGGGGGATCCATTCTTTTTCGCCTCCCGACCGCAGATGGGCGGTGGATTTCTATCTAATCTTTAGATGCAAAGAGTTCTGCCCCTCGCGCTGATACTGGTCATCCATCTCTTTGGCCAGACCGGTGGTGCGGATATTGCACCCCGCAATGTGGCGCAGGATTCAACCCCCTATTCGGTTCATTATTCATTTATCGGTCTTGTGCCCGATACAGTCTATTATGTAAAGATCCGGATCAAGGGGCCAGGCTCAGCATATTATGGTTACACTTATAATCCCCAATCGGGTAACTGGCTATCGCAGATCGCGCCCTGGACAGATCATCCAAGGGTTCGGACCAATTCGACCGGCGCGCTGAGCGGATGGGTTACCGGAATGGTGGGTGGTGATACAACATCCGCCATTGACGATACCCTGCAGATTGTTTTAAGGCTCTCCGGTACATCGGTCAACATCTATCCGACGGTCAAACCACTGGTCAATATTCTCGATATGCGCACCCAGGGGGGCTGGCTGGCCGGCCATATCTATCAGGATTCATTATGTACCACCCCCTATCAGAATATCCTGGTTATTGCCCGGGATAACAGTGGCTTTTGTGTCGGATCTTATGTAACCGAAAACAATTCAATTGCGGAAGGATACGATTCATTAGACTTTGGTTATTTCAAACTGGCTGGAATCGGAACCGTTACCCAGATCGAACTGCGCAATCAGGCAAACAGCGTAATAAGGGGTTTTACCCGCACCCTGGGCCCCTGGGTTATCGAACCGGGGAGGATTAAGTCGATAGACTCTCTTGGCCCGGACAGTATACCACCTTATGTCGTCCGTTTCTATCCGGATACAACCGGGCTGGCGATATTTAATACATCAGTAAAGGTCTGGTTTAGTAAACCGATGGACAGTTCGACCATCAATGATACAACATTTCTTGTGCGGGGAACTCAGTCCCAGAACCATACAGGTTTGATCTTTTATAACCTGCTGGATTTCAGTGCCACATTTACTTCGACAAGAAATTTTGCTTTTGGTGAGACGGTCTATGTCACCCTCAAGGAATGGATTAGAGATACATCCGGTCTCAGGCTCGATGGCGACCATAATGGAACCCAGGGGCCGGACTTCAGAACCCGGTTTAAGGTAAGAAGGCTTGAGCCCATTTCTGAAGTCCACCGTGATCTCGATTCAAATTTTATTCCTGACCGGCTTGGTGACACAATTCTGGTGACCGGTGTTGTTACCTGCCCGGACAGTCTGCTGGGGGACAAATTCTATCTTCAGGATCGATCGGCCGGGGTCTGTGTCTATTATGGCACAAACCGACTCGATGTGGAATTGGGTGATAGTATCTTTATTGTCGGCACTGTTGACCAGTATAACGGTGAGACAGAACTTTCTCAACTTTCAGACTTGATAGTCGTTGAGTATAATCACCAAATACCATTACCTGTAAGGCTCAACTGTCGAACATTCAATCATGAAGATTACGAAGGGAGACTTATTCAAATCTCCGGGGTGAGGACCGATTCGCTCATCCTTAAGGGCAACCGCAACTACTATCTATACGATACAAGCGGGGTCTGTATAATGAGGGTCCATATCAATACTGAGATCCCGGGAAATATTGCCTGCGCCGATACATTTTCAATAATCGGGATTAAAGGGCAGTATGATTACTCATCCCGGCCCGATAGTTTCTACGAGATCTTTCCGAGATCTGCCGCCGACTTTTCCCGCCTGACCGAAGTATTAAACCTCTCGATCAATGAAGTCCAGACCCCGGACTCAGAGGGTTATGATTCGAAATATAAGGGGTGTTATGTTCGGATACGGGGAGTTGTAACCGGTCCGGATACAATCTTTGGGCCAGGCTCTTTAACCTCATTCTTCATCCAGGATTCGACCGGGGGCATAAATATCTATGGAGCAGATGGTGATGCCCTTGCGGAAAAGATGGCGGATACACTCGGTGCAGGTTTTGAGATTGTTGGCGTGGTGAGTGAGTATAATGGGCTGACGGAGATTACTCGGGGCTGGATGAGATACCTCGGTCCGGGGATGATGCCATCACCGACATTTATCCCTTATAACCAGTTTGTTCAGGAAATAATAGAAGGGAGACTCGTTGAAGTCATTGGAACGGTATTTGAGGAGCCTAATATCTCTGGTTCGGGCAGGAATTTTGTTGTAAAAAATGGCTACCCGGCAATAACGGTTCGAGTAAACAATACTGTCTATACATCACTCGAAAATGTAAAGGCCGGTAAGGTTTTAAGGATAAGGGGGATTGCTGGTCAGTATGATTCAGAACCGCCCTTTGACATAGGTTATCAGATAAGTATCAGGTTTGCCGATGATATTGCTGAGACATCAAGTACTGGTTTTTCCCGCGAGCCAGTAATCGAATCGATCGAGCCCAATCCATTTGCTCCGGAAATTGGGGAGGTTGCGAGAATAAGGATTAGTTCGCCTCCAAATTTTCGACTCACACTCGATCTTTATAACCTTAACGGTAAAAAGGTCCGCAGTCTACTGAATGAAGGGCAGGCAGGCCGACAGGAGGTTTTGTGGGATGGACGGGATGAGGCACGGGGGAGGTGTCCGACCGGTATCTATCTTGTAAATTTGAAAGCAGTTTCGCCCGAGGGTAAGACCTATTATCGCAGAAGACTTATCGTGCTGGGAACGAGGTTCTGATGAGCAGAGGTATAAAATTAAAAGGTCGATGCAAATTGGCTGATAGTCGGCGGTTAAAAAGTGAAGATGTTGCAAATGCTCTGGGCCTGGGTATTTTGATATTGGGAACCTTTTTATGGGGACCGCGGAGAGTCTTTGCCGCCTTTGAAGATTTTTCATTTGGGGCAAAACCGGGAGGTATGGCTGATGCCTATACCGCAGTTGCCAGTGATATCCATAGTATTCGTTATAATCCTGCGGGCCTGTCGTTTCTTGCCCATTCTGAGGTTGCAGTCGATTATCGTCTCTTCTGGGGAGGGATTGAGGGGCTGCACAATATTACGGTTGGTAGTGCAATTCCTTATAAGAAGAGCAGTGGTTTTGGTCTTTCCCTTCAGGAGATAGGTTTCTCCCTGCAACGGGAGCATTCGATAGAGTTCAGCGCATCACACAGATTGACTAAAGAGTTAAGTTTTGGGCTTGGACTGGTCGGTTACCATATCTATAATTCGAGATTTGGTGATGGTTTTACCTATGGTTTCGATATGGGCTTTATTGGTGTAGCAGCGAAGAGATGGCTACTTGGTGTTTCATTACACAATTTGAATAGACCGCAAATCAGCACTGCATCTGAAGGTGAAATCGGCTCGGTAATCCGTGCCGGACTCGGCTATAGACCATTCCCCGGGATCTATTCTGACCTCGATTTTTGTTATGAATATGGAATTTCGGGCAGTCTATCAAGGCCGCTCAAGATTGCAATGGGTAGTGAATTTGAAATTTTACCACCTTTGGTTTTGCGGGTCGGAGTCAAGAATGAACCGTTAAAGTTATGTGGTGGATTAGGGGTAAGATTTAAATTTTTACGCTTCGATTACAGTTCGGTCTTCCAGCCTGAACTACCCCTGCATCATAATTTTGGTCTAAGCGCTCTTTTTTGATCGATATCCTTCCCGGTTTTTTATTCCGGTTATCTTTTTCGAAACCAATCTATCAATTTGAGCCAAGATAACTTCTCTTGACTTTTTAGCATTAAGAGATATACTAATGTGATGAAATTAAAGAGAGCCAGACCTTCAGATAAGTTACTGACCATCGATTTTCGGCAATTGATTGAGAAGGTCAGGCAGTTAATTTTTGTTACCGATGTGAAGGGTAATGTCGTATATTTGAATCCCTATGGCCGAAAGATTATTACCAGACTGATCGGTGATGTTACGAAGATGAAATTTTCTAATTTCATCGCTGCCGAGAATCTTGCTCAGGGTAAGGAACTCTTAGGAAAGATCAAAAGAGGAGAGCCGATTAGACCTTATGAGATCGATGTTGTCGATCGCAAAGGGAGACGGATTCCTTTTCTTGTGACCCAGTCGATTCTTAAGATTGGTAAAAAAGTAGTTGGTTCGGTCGGTTATGCAATAGATATTACCGAGAAGCGGATGCGCGAGCACGAGATGAGTTTAAGAATGAGAGAACTTTCTGCACTCAATGCCATCGCTCTGGTTCTTAATCAACCATACGATCTTGACCGGTTGCTCAACAATACTCTGGCCAAGATTCTGGAAGTCACTGAGACCGAGGCAGGGGGGATATGCCTGCTGGACGAGAGGAGGCAGGAACTTAGCCTGCGCGTCCATATCGGACTCGGACCCGAGGTGATTAAGGCCTCGAGCGCAATGAAGATTGGCGAGGGCATTTCCGGCAAAGTAGCTCAGACCAACCGTCCAATCATAATTGAAGATCTCGGTGCCGAGAAGCGACTTACCCGACCGATACTCCTTAAAGAAGGATTCAGGTCAGCGGCAGTTGTGCCAATCGCCCTCTGGGGGAAAGTGATTGGTGTCTTTAATATCCTGACGAAGAATCCGCGTCGATATTCGATCGATGAGGTTAATCTGTTAATAAATATAGGTAATCAGATTGGAATTGCCATTGAAAATGCCCTGCTCATTAAACAGCGCGATGAGGAGATTATGCGCCTCAATGCCTTGAACCGTATCAGCCGGTTGATCTCATCCGAGATCACCCTCGATAGCCTCTTGGAGAAGGTTTATGAACAGGTAAAGACGATTATGCATCCGGCAAATTTCTGTATCACCATTTTTAATGAGCGGGCAAACTGTTTTGATGTCATCTTAAAATATGAAAAAGACGAAAAACGGCGTAAATATTCTTTTCCGCCTGATCGCGGCTTGAGTTCAGTTGTCTTCTCAAAAAAGCGCCCAATTTTAACTAAAGACTATCTTACGGAATGTAAGAATCAATGTGTTGAGCCCTATGGTCCGCCGACCAAGGCCTGGCTCGGTGTCCCAATCATTGAGAAGGGTAAGGCAATCGGTTGTATTTATGTCTATGACTTTGAAAGGAGCGATGTCTTTGATAAGAAAGATCTGGAACTCTTGACAACCATTGCTGGCCAGACCGCAGTGGTAATTGAGAATGTCCGTCAATATAAGATCTTGCGTCAGCGGGTGGAGGAACTGGAACTCCTCTTTGAGGTCGGGCAGAGCGTTGTTTCGATAACCGATGTCGAGACGGTGCTTGACCGGGTCGTCAAGATGCTGAAGCGGAAGTTCGGACACGAGAAGGTTGCGATCCTTTTGATCGATGAGAAGAGCAATGAGTTATTTATAAAGAGTGCGGGTGTTCCGTTGAATGAGAGATTAAGAAAGATTCGCATTAAGGTTGGTGAGGAGGGGGTCACCGGTCTGGCGGCAAAGACCGGGCAGACGCTTTATATCCGGGATGTAAGGAAGGAAAAGCGTTATATCGAGTTTTCTCCAACCTGCCGTTCTGAGGTTGCGGTACCCTTAAAGGTTGGGGAAAAGATTATCGGGGTGCTAAATATTGAAGCCGATATGATTGACGCCTTTTCTGAAGATGATATAAGCCTGTTAGAGTCGATCAGTAACCAGATTGCCATTGCCATCGATAATGCCCGTCTCTATCAGTCGCTCGAATTATCCTATTTCAATACAATTCGCGCCTTGGTCTCGGCGATGGAGGCAAAAGATACCTATACCCGGGGTCATTCTGAGAGGGTGCGGGAGATGGCATTAAAAATTGCAGATGAAATGAAACTTTCGGCCGAAGAGATCAGGACGATTAATTATGCAGGTTTTCTCCACGATATCGGCAAGATCGGAATCAGTGATAACTTACTGCTGAAGCCGGAACCGCTCACGGATGAAGAGTTTCATCTGATCCGACAGCATCCGGTGATCGGGAACGGGATGATCAAACATCTCGACTTCCTTACCGAGGCGAGTGCGATCATTCGCCACGAGCACGAAAAGTTTGATGGCACAGGTTATCCCGATGGGCTTAAAGGCGAAGAGATACCACTTGGTGCCCGGATCATTGCCGTCGCTGATGCCTATGATGCTATGACGACTGATCGACCATATCGTAAAGCGCTATCTAAAGAGGAGGCAATTCGAAGATTGAAGGAGGCATCCGGGACACAGTTTGATCCCCGGGTTGTGGGGGTAATTTTAAAAATACTGAGCAAAGACGGTTCGGGTCGGGAGGGATAAAGAATGAAGAGGAAAGTTCTGTTATTTTTCCTGTGTTGTGGTATTATGATCGGGGAGGAGGTTTATTCGAGACTTAGAGTATATCATCGAGGATATTCTGAAATTTTACCAATCCTGCAGATGGATGGATGTGAACCGCTTCAGATACGGGATAATTATGTTGATATGCTGGTTAAATCCTCGGCACTGGATAAATTTGACAGATTGGGTTTAAGATATGAGATAATCATTAAGGACCTTGCTCAATATTACCTGGAGATGTTAGGAGATGGCAAGGGAGGGGTATTCGGTAACTACTATCTATACCGGGAAGTTTATCAGGAGATTCTAAACCTTCAGTCCCGGTTTCCAGGGCTGGTCAAGGTCGATTCTCTGCCCATCAGGTCGATTGAGAACCGGGCATTATATCTGGTTAAAGTTTCTAACAGTCCAAATTCCAACAATGGCAAACCCGAGGTCTTAATCTCAGGCGCAATGCATGCCTACGAGCCGATTGGCCCATCGGTCTGTATGAGTGATATGACTTATCTCTGCGAACATTATGCCACTGACCCTGAGATTCGCTGGCTGGTCGATAATCGACAGGTCTATTTCATCCCGGTTATGAATCCTGATGGCTATGTCTATAATGAAACCTATCCTTCCAGGATGTGGCGGAAAAACCGCCGGCTAAACCAGAATGGCAGTTATGGTGTCGATCTCAACCGGAACTATCCTTATAAATGGGGTTATGATAATATCGGTTCGAGCCCGAACCCTTCGGCCTGGAATTACCGGGGGACAGCACCCGCTTCTGAACCAGAGACCCAGGCAGTGATCGATTTCGTCAATCGCCACCGGATTAGAACCTGGCATAATCACCACTCACCCAATGATGTTCTATTGATACCCTTTGGCTATATCGACAGTTATCCCTGGGGTGATACACTGGTCTATAATACGATCTGCCGGGAAGAGAGCCTGCTTTATGGTTTCCAGAAATGGGGAAATTCTTATCGGGCTTATGGTTATCTGGTGAATGGCGGAATGGAAGATTGGGCCTGGTCAGATTCAGCGACCTATCGCATCTATGGATTGGTGCCTGAATTGGGTATGGACTACTGGGAGGGGCTGAATGATTCATCGAAGATTGTCAATGTCTGTATGCGGATGCTCAATGCTGAGTTATATTTGATACAGATTGCCGGGTTCTTTCCGTTGATTTTCAGTATTGCGGTTCATGATTCGCCGCCCGGTGGCAATAACGACGGTGTGATAAATCCAGGGGAGAGGGCACGATTGAGAATTACCATTAAAAATAAAGCAGTGGTCGATACGGCCCTGGGCCTGACCGGCTACATCAGCACTTCATATCAACACCTGCGTGTCACTGATTCAACAGGTAGTTATGGCGATGTTTTGCGCCTTTCCCGGGCGGTAAATAGTGCTGACCCATTTGCTGTCGCCTGCAGTTCTTCAGCCCGGCCCAATGACTGGGTTCATTTTAACCTCCGGCTGGTCTGGAATTCAAATAATTATCAGAAGATCCTGCCCTGTTCCCTCAGGATCGGTCCTGTGACCGGAGTGGCAGAAAAGGCCGAGATGATGCTCAATAGTGAAGGTAAAGTTTTGGAGATTTCTCCCAATCCATTCCAGAGCAGGGTAGATTTCAGATGGAATATAACCGGTACTCAGTCTTGGAGCCATGATGAGACATTCCATTTGAAAATCTATGATGCGGCCGGAAGATCGGTCAGAGCTTTCCCGATCTTCTCATCCGGTTCTGCTCCTTCGGGCTGGGATGGGACTGATGACCGGGGGAGAAGACTTCCTGCCGGTGTCTATATCTGCCGGATAAAGGGCGATCGATATTTAACTATCGAGAAGATTATTAAACTGGCAAGGTAGTGCTTTAATCCGTATAAATTGTTGTATGGGGCCAACACATATTGACCACCCTTCCAGTATGAGCTGGAAGAAATCGAGTCTAAATCTACCGGCGGAAAGAGAGCAAAAGATTTATGCAACTGAGGATAATCTAATTT
>CBFGIV010000019.1:0-39728 GCA_965648915.1 Caldifarciminota bacterium
TATTATGTTATTATAACATAGTAGCAGGGCGTTGTCTACCCTTTTTTATTACATTGCTTAAAAAATCAATTCTAATGACCCCGACCTCTAAAAATAGGAAAATTTGAAAAAGTATTCGGCAGGGCTGACCAACACGGGTTGCTATTGACTTTATTAAAAATCTGGATATAATCATTCGAATGGCAATAGATACCCAGAAAGGACAAAAAGTTAAATTTGAAATCCTCATTAACGAAGGATGGTGTAAAGGTTGTGAAATCTGTGTCGCCTTCTGCCCTAAAAAAGTTCTTATTATGGAAAGAGACAAAGCGAAGGTTGCTAACCCTGAAAATTGCACGGGTTGTTTGCTCTGCGAACTCTACTGTCCTGACTTTGCAATAAAGGTAGAGCGCAAAGGAGAAAATGGCAGAATCGGGAAATAAAGTAATTTAAAGGGTATGAAACCAGAGAATGTAAGGGTGATGACCGGAAATGAGGCCTGTGCTGAAGCGGCGATCACGGCAGGGATGAGATTCTTTGCCGGTTATCCGATAACCCCTTCTTCCGAGATTGCTGAGATACTTTCGCGTATCCTGCCTCAGGCGGGCGGCGTATTTATTCAGATGGAAGATGAGATTGCATCGATGGGGGCGATTATTGGCGCTTCTCTGGCCGGGGTGAAATCGATGACCGCAACCAGTGGACCCGGGTTTTCTTTGATGCAGGAAAATATCGGTTATGCCTCAATGGCTGAGGTCCCCTGTGTTGTGGTTAATGTCCAGAGAGGAGGACCGAGCACCGGTCTACCAACCTTGCCATCTCAGGCCGATATAATGCAGGCCCGGTGGGGTACACATGGTGATCACCCGGTAATCGTTACCTGCCCTTCTACAGTCCGGGAGACATACGACTGGACAATCAGATCATTTAATCTCTCTGAAAGATACCGGGTACCGGTAATTCTTCTTCTTGATGAAATAATCGGCCATCTCAACGAGAAGATTATTATCCCGGGAAAAGATGAGGTTGAGATCATCGATCGCCCCCGCACCAATGAGCCACCGGAGACCTACATCCCTTACCGCTTTACTGAATCAGACATTCCACCAATGGCAGATTATGGTTCAGGGTATAGATTTAATGTTACGGGTTTAAGCCACGATGAGACCGGTTTCCCAACCAATGACCCGGTTAAGATTGATGCCCTTTATCGGCGGATAAATCGGAAGATCGATCGATACCGGGACGAAATCGTCAGTTATAAAGAAGAGCTGCTGGACGATGCTGATATCTGTATTGTTGCGTGTGGATCATCAGCTCGGTCAGCGCGCCGCGCAATGCGTTTGGCCCGTGCTCAAGGGATCAAGGTCGGTCTATTTCAAGTCTATGTGATCTGGCCCTTCCCGGATATTGAACTGAAACGAATTGCCCAGCGGGTAAAGCACTTTATCGTGCCCGAGATGAATCTCGGACAGATGGCTAAAGAGGTGGCCTGTGCAACAAGATTAACACCAATCAGCGTCAACCGGGTCGATGGTTATCCCATAGCCCCGGACGAAATCTTAAAGAGAATTAAAGATGTTCCCTTATGAGAAATATTTGAGACTTGATAAATTTCCCCATATCTGGTGTACTGGTTGTGGTTGTGGCATTATTGCCAAGGCTATGCTCAGGGCGATTGAGCGGAGTAAGATTCCCAAGGATGAGATGGCGATCGTCTCCGGGATTGGCTGTTCCTCACGAACGCCGGGTTATCTCGACTTTAATACTCTCCACACCCATCACGGTCGGGCAATTGCCTATGCAACCGGATTAAAACTGGCGAAACCTAAATTAAAGGTGATTGTGGTAAGTGGTGATGGAGATGCAACCGCAATCGGAGGAAATCACTTTATCCATGCGGCCCGGCGCAATGTTGGTATGGCGGTTTTGATCTATAATAACCACATCTATGGAATGACCGGTGGCCAGGTTTCACCCACTACCCCTTTTGGCAAGAAGGCAAGCACTGCCCCTTACGGTAGTACCGAACCCGATTTCGACATCTCGGGTCTGGCAATTGCCGCGGGTGCATCTTTTGTTGCCCGTTCTACCTGTTATCATGTAACCCAGCTCGATAAGTTAATCGAAAAAGCATTGCAGAAGAAAGGATTCTCGGTTATCGAAATTCTCTCACCCTGTCCAACCTATTACAGTCGTCCCAATCGCCTCGGCACTTCAGTCGATATGCTGAAATATTATAAAGAAAACAGTATCCCCATCGAAACCGCCCGAAAGATGTCGGTCGAGGAATTGAAAGGCAAGATTACAATTGGTGTGCTCCATGATATTGAGCGCCCGGAATTTTGTGAAGAGTATCAAAAATTGATTGAGCGCGTCAAAAAATTATGAAATATTTTTATAGATTAAAATTTTAACACAGGGAGGTCCTGGTGCCTTTTCGCTATGAAATCAGATTGAGTGGTTCTGGCGGTCAAGGGCTTATCCTCGCCGGCAAGATTCTGGCTGAGGCAGCAGCAATATATGACGGCAAGAATGCTACGCAGAGTCAGTCCTACGGGCCGGAGGCCCGGGGTGGCTCAAGCCGTTCTGAAGTAATCATTTCCGACGAAGAGATCGATTACCCCAAGGCCGTAAACATCGATCTGCTTCTCGCCCTCACCCAGGAGTCCTGCGATAAGTATTGCAAAGATCTGAAAGAGAATGGTATCCTGCTGGTCGATTCATCTTATGTAACTAAACTGCCTACGGGAAAGTTTCGCATCTATGCCCTGCCGATTTCGGAAACTGCCGAAAAAGAGGTTGGGCGGAGTCTGGTTGCTAATATCGTCTCATTAGGTGTCATCGCTCAACTGACCAATGTTGTCTCTAAGGAATCAATTCAATCAGCGATCCTTTCAAGGGTTCCCAAGGGGACCGAGGAATTGAATCTCAAGGCTTTTAATGCCGGGCTGGAATTAGCCAAGAGGGTGTTGTAAAAATTTTTCTCGCCTGAAGATCACCTGTGGCCCTTTTTCTTATCTTATTCTCTACAGCCTTAATTGATCTTAATCGTGCCTCTTTTGCTGAGATAAAGAAATTACCGATCGATTCAACCATTGCCTATAATATTTATCTCTGGCGGTGTCTCTACGGAGAATTTCAGTCAGTATATGAGTTGAATCGAGTCGATGGAGTGACGCCGGAGATATTTGGAGTCATAAAACCCCGGGTTAAAATTGTTCCCCGACAGAAAACCAGGAGTGAATGGGCATTCGTCCTTGCAGAGCAGCGTAAACTTGCCACCGAAGAGCCACCGAGCCGGAGTGCGGTCAATGAATGGGAAGACCTGATAATTTCATCTTTGAATATTAATCGGGCCTCCTTCAATGAACTTATGGTAATCGATCAAATGTCGCCCCAGGCGGCGCAGGCAATAATTAGACACCGTAATCTCCACCCGATTGAGAGCAATCGGGATCTTGCCTATGGAGTCAAGGGTCTGGGACGGTATAAATATTCGATTTTGCGCCGTTATATAACATATACCGATACCGTTGAATCAGAACCTTTCCATTTTAGCCTTCGTCAAACAGTCGAAACAAAAAATCGCATCGATGTTGGTGATGAGTCAGAGAACCAGGCTACGATGCTGGCGTATCTGAAGAACGCCATCTCCGATTTTGATTCAATCGAGGCCGGACTCAAATCTCAGGGATTAACCGAGCAGGAATGTACTTATCTGAGAGATAACATTATTAACAACTATAATCAACTTAGCGGTCGATTCCCCCAACCGGAATTTACCAGCCGCCTTCGGGCCAGTTATAAGAATCGGTTGAGATTGGGTGGCTATGTCCAAAATTCGATGATCGGGCAACCGGGGGATCGCCTGATCAAGGGCTACGCCGGATTGGCAAATATCGGACCGCTCTACCGATTTTATCTCGGAAATTATAACTTATTAATTGGTCAGGGACTTTTGATCGATAATGAAGATACCTACCGAGCCCGGATCCACACTAAGACCCAAGGGCTCTTTGGTGATTTAACCGAAAATTATAATTACCAGCTCCTCGGTGCGGCCAGCCACTGGAATTTATTATACTTTGAACCGATACTCTTCTATTCGAATCGAGAAAAAGGAGGAATTTTAAATCCCGATGGCTCGATCCTTACCTACTGGCCGATGCGGGAGATCCCTGCCTTGGATCGATTTAACGAAGAGATTTACGGTGGTGTCTTTTATCTCAATCCACCAGTCGATTTTTTGACCGGCAGTCGCGTCGGTATCGAGGGGATGTTATTAAGATACGATCGCGTTTTTGATCTAAACCCTAAATGGTTTGATCGCCCAATCGATGATACACAATATAGTCTCTATCCTGAAATAAGCCAATCCTTTAATACTCAGGAAAAAAGATACCTCGGATTAGATCTCCGGACGATAATCAGCAATATTTCACTGGAGGGTGAGGCGGTCAGACAGTTCGATCAAGATGGTTTTGCCTATCTCTTAAAAACACGACTTGAATATGACTGGTTATATTTAATTCTTCTTTTCCGGCATTACGATACTGCCTATGATAATCCGTATGGAAGGGGATTTTATGAACAGTTGCGCTTTGATGATACCCCCTTCGAGAGGCCTTATACCCTCATAAATCCTATCTATTATTTTATTACCGATGATCCGAGACCAAAACCCGAAGAGGGTTTTTATCTGGAGACGAGATATCAGATCCTCCGACAGTTGACTCTGACGCGGGCTTATGTTGATTGTTATAAGAATCTTGCCTGGGGTCTGTCCAATCTCCGTACCCAGGTTGAACTGGAGTATCGACCGGTCTTTCCTGTAAGAATCAGGGTTGCCAGAAAGTTGATTCGCAAATATAGCCCGAAGGGGGTAACGAGCAGTCTCTCTTCTACTGATGAATCGGCGCTGAGATTCTTCTTCTACTTCACTGATTACAACTCCCTGCAAGCAGAGATCCGGGATGGAAAAGTTCGCTTTCAATCGACCGGTGCCGGGAGTGACCTGACCATCAACGGTGGTTTTCTTTCCTTTTCTTTAGTCCATAACTTCAACCCTGCCTTTAATATTGAGAGTGGTCTGGCGATCTGGGAGACCGAGGGGATGAGCCAGTGGATCTTTGAAGATGTCGGGATCGATTTTTTAAACAGCCGTGGTATGAAATACTACATAGCCGTAAACGAACGGGTTAGTAAGAATCTATTCTTTAAATTAAAATTTCGCCACAAGATTACCGATATCCCGCATATGGGGATATATGAGCCCGAACAGAAAATTTACTATCCTGATCTGCCCGGGGTAAAGGTTAACGATTTTATCGATCGTGAAGACTTGATCGGTGTAAGATTACAGTTAGATTTTATCTTCTAATACCGTGTCCGCAGCCCTCCCAGTATTATTAACTATCCTTACCATTTCTCCCGCCTGGCAACAGAAGGTCAACTACCGAATCGATGTTGAACTCGATACAATTCAACATACCCTCACGGGAAAAGAGATTCTCGTCTATTTCAATAACTCACCCGATACCCTTAAAGAAATCTGGCTCCATCTCTACCCCAATGCTTATCGGGATCGTAATTCCGTCTGGGCCCGGGAACAGGAGCAGAGAAAAAATTATCAGTTCTCGGGCGCCTCAAAAAAAGACCGGGGTTATATTGAAGTAGATTCGGTATTCAACGACGACCGACACTTAAAATATGAGATTGATGATACCAGAATGAAGGTCTATCTTGATAAGGCAATAAATCCCGGCGATTCAATTGTCCTGACCATTAAATTTTTTGTTAAAATCCCGACCTTCTTCTCCCGCCTCGGCCAGCGGGGTTCACACTATGAAATAGTCCAGTGGTATCCCAAGGTCTGTGCCTATGATGCGGGGGGCTGGCACAATGATTATTATCATACGGTCGGCGAATTCTATGGAGAGTATGGTAACTTTGATGTAACGATAACTTTACCCGAAGAGATGATTGTCGGTGCAACCGGAGAATTGATCGAGCCCGAGAAAGAGATCGCCTTTCTTGACTCCTTCGCAATAAAAGGGAATGAACTGGATAGTTTCAAGATCAAAAGAAAAATTAACCGGAAACCGAGGGCGGGCGGTAGTTTTAAGCGCCTGAGATTTTATGCCCATAATGTCCATGACTTCGCCTGGGCTGCTGATAAGAACTTTTATCTTCTGCGTGAAATCGTTGATAGTATCACTGTTGATATTCTCTTCTGGGCCAGAGATAAGGAATGGTGCCGGGCCGGGGATTATGCAAAGGATGCACTAAGAACCTATTCTGAATGGTATGGTCCATATCCATATAAAAAGTTAACTATTGTCCGTGGTTATCAAAATGGCGGAATGGAGTACCCAAATCTGATAATTGTTGGCACTGGTGGATCGCCCTTCACCCGCCGACTCGAGCAGGTTATCATCCACGAGATCGGCCATCAATGGTTCTACAGTGCCATAGGGTCAAATGAAATGGATGAGGCCTGGCTGGACGAGGGGATGACAACATTTTCAGAAATAAGATATTTTGAGAAGAAATATGGGCCGGATAAGAACTATTTTAAGACCGGGATCATCCCGGGTTTTAATGAACGGTGGATCAATAAGACCATCTACTACATCACCGTCACCAACCAGAAGGAAAGACCGGTATTAACAAAGGCTTCCGAATTTGCATCAGAACCGCTTTCCATAAGTTATGCGTCGGCGGCTTACGCCAAACCGGCCCTGATACTCTTTATGCTTAAGGATCAGATTGGGGATGAGACTTTTGATAGGATTATGCGCCGTTACTATGCCGATTATAAATTCTGCCATCCCCGGACATCTGATTTTATAAAGATTGTTGAAAGAGAGTATGGTGCAGAAATGGAGAGATTTTTCGACAACTGGCTAAACACCAATTATTATTGTGATTATGCGATCAAGAGGGTCGATCGAAAGAAGGACAAGACAATTGTTACCATCGAAAAAAGGGGGCAGATCGTTATGCCGATTGAAGTGCTGGCGATAAACCAGGAGGGTTTGCAATATATCCAGAGGGTCGAAGGTGATAGCAATGAGTTCAGGGTAGTTTTCCATGACCCGAAGATTAAACAGGTAATAATCGACCCTGATGAGAAGATTCTCGAGATCAACCGCTGGAATAACTTTTCCCCCAGCAAGATAAAAGTCAGCCCGATCTTTGATATACCATCGTTTGATGCCTATCAGATCTTTTATGGCCCCTACGCCAACTACAGCGCCAGGACCGGGTTTACCCTGACCGCCTGGCTCCAGGGGCGACAATTTGTTGACTACGATCTTCTGCTCGGTCGACATCAGTGGAGTATCAATCTCGACTACCGGACCAAAATAAAGAAATTCTTCGGTGGTTTAAGTTATCAAACCCCGATCGCAACCACTCAGAATTTGAAGATGCGCACAAATTTTAGTATTAATTATGGCCTCTGGGAATTTAAGATCGACGGTGGTATCAGGACAAAGATTTCGACCTGTATCCTTGCTCCAGATTATCACGAACTATCTGCCGGGATCGGTTTTGATGAGATTAAGACCTTAGATTATGTCGATGTCCGTGATTTTGAGCCGGGTCGGGTCCTGAGTGGTCGATTTGGTTACCGCTATAAATTTAAACTGCGGAGCCTTCAGGGTGATGCTGAGATTAGTCTACAAAATGGATATAAGTTTTTATTCGGTGACTTTAGTTTTGAAAAGATTTCGACAACCCTCAGACCAACTTTTCTGATTGGTTCTAGTCTTATATTGAATTCAAGACTCCTGGCTGGTCTTATTCAGGGAAGAGGTCCAATCCACAATGAATTCTTCTTAAGCGGTGGTGTTCGATTGACCGGGTTATCATCCATCCTTTTCAGTCAAACCGGTATATTCTCTCCCCAGGAACATATCCATATTGATGGGGGTGGTAATTGCACTGGCTATTATGGCCGGCATATCCATAGTTCAAGAATCCTGGCCTTAAACCTTGAGCCTAAATTTACATTCTTACCTTTGAGTCCCTTCTTTGATGCCGGTTATATCCCCAGAAAAAACGTATCTCCTGATGGTCTATATATGGATGCAGGGTTAAAATTGAAATATGGCCCGGTCGGAATTTACTTCCCGATCTGGGTCAATTGCCCCGAGGACCGAGAAGAAAAGATAAAATTTCGCTGGGTTTTTGAACTGGCGTTGTAACCTTTGATTATTGAGACTATGCTTCAACGCAGGCACCAACCGGACAGACCTCAGCGCACTTTGGCGAATCGTAGTGACCTTTACAATCGACACACTTTTTAGGGTCGATCTTATAGATCGGATCGCCTTCGCTGATTGCCTGAACCGGGCACTCCGGTTCACAAAGACCGCAGGCCGTGCAATCTTCCGTAATCTTATGGGGCATTATTTCACCTCCTTTCGCAAAAACCAAACTATAAATAAACCCATAACTGCCTGCCATTATATTCGTTCTTTCAATTAAGTCAATCAATTTTTTGCAGGTTGATAAAGAGGTCAGAACCGATTCTTAACCACCTCTGTTTTGATTATATTATTGACAGGTCCCCTTTATTGACTATACTCATCTGATGGCCGTTTTAATTCTTTTTGTCTCAAACCTTTTTCTGATGCCGCCCAACCCATACTGGGATACAAAGTTAGAATTCCATATACCGAAGATGCCAGCAATGATAAATCGGCCCGTGAAGGCTGGTAAGGTGGTGGGGGGTAAACGTGCCCTTATGGTCCTGATTGATTTTTCGGATAATACCCACATCTATAATAAAGAGAATTTCGATTCGCTCGTCTACGGATCAACAACCAGATCGATGGCCAATTATTATCGGGAAAACTCCTATGGCAAGTTCTGGCTCGAGACAACAAGTCTTGTTACTAACTGGCAACGTGCCACCCAGGACTACTCCTACTATGTTGGTGATTCTTTTGGTATCTACAGTAATTATCCGCACAATTCCCAGGGGCTGGTTTATGAGGCCTGCCGATTGATCGATCCATTCGTCGATTTCCGCCAGTTCGATGAGAACTCTGATGGACTGGTCGATAATATCTTTATTGTCCATGCTGGCCCAGGAGCAGAAGAGACGGGCAACCCACGCCATATCTGGTCCCACAAGTGGCAACTATCGGATAATTCGATGGGTTGTCCTGGACCATATCAGACCCAGGATGGGGTTCGGGTTGACCACTATTCAGTTGAACCCGAACGGTTTGAGAACCCTTCAACCTTGATTACCATCGGCGTCTTCTGTCACGAATTTGGCCATCAGATCGGTCTACCCGACTTATATGATACTGATTATTCTTCCAGTGGTTTAGGAAGATTCTGTCTGATGGCCGCAGGTTCCTGGGCACGGGCATCAACTGCCGATCCACCCGGTTCTTCACCGGTCCATATCTGTTCCTGGGGTAAATATCAACTGGGCTGGATCACACCAGTAGGGATTGAACGCCGCGGACTCAAAGAGATAAAGAATGCACCCCTGCCGGCAATTGCCCGTGATTCAACCTGTTATCGGATGCTTGAAGACCCCTATGGACCGGACTGGGATGAAGATGGAGGTAATGGAGAATATTTCCTGGTTGAAAATCGCTTCCGTTGTGGTTTTGATCAGGGGCTGCCGGGCAACGGCCTTTTAATTCTTCATATCGACGACTCCCGGATGAGCAACTCGGATGACGAACATCCGATTGTCGGCATTATGCAGGCCGATGGTAACACACGCCCCTCCCTGCCCTATGGCGATCTGGGCAGTGAGAATGATCTCTGGAAGAATTCTGCCTATGGCTTCGGCGATACTTCCCGACCCTCAAGTTATGACTATAATGGTAATCCGACCGGAGTCTGGGTCTATAATATCTCATCTAATGATTCAGTGATGAAAGCCGATCTCTGGGTAACACCAGTATTGCTGGGGAAGGTCTATTCCTATCCTAATCCCTATATCAAGGGTCAGGCCCTGAAAAAATTAACTATAACCTATGTCCCTTCTGATACCCTTGAGTTCATCAATAAATTCCCGGGTTTCAAGGTCACCATCTTCAACCTTGCGGGTGAGAAAGTCCGGACTTTAGACGACCCGACCGAGATCGACCGCTTTTCCCGCCGTGCCTACTGGGACTTAAGAAATGATAAAGGTAATAATGTCACCAGCGGAATGTATTTTTATCTAATTGAGAGTATCCCGGAAAGCCCGACAGATAGGGTCGAACGTAACAAAGGCCGTCTGACGATTATCCGGTGATGCGTATAAATCAATTAAAAGAACTCAGAGGGGCCAGTCTCATCTTCCTTCTGGCCGTAGCCTTTGCCGGGCTGGTCAATATCTATCTCCTTGTCCAGCTCCGCCAGACCCAGACCTTAAACTTTTACAACCAGGTCTCAATCCTTGCCAATCTGATTAACAACTTGGATGCAAATGAAGAAAACTTCCATCTGCTGGCCCGGGGTTTTGGCCTCGAGCGCCTGGTGATAACCGACTCTCTCGGTAATTTTATCTACGATACATTTCGCCAGCAGGGGATCTTCTCGGAGATCTATAATATTGACCGAACGCGCTTAAAGAATGGTGAATTAATCAGACAGGGGAATGGTTTTGTAAGTTTAATCTATGACCGTACTGGAAATACCAAATATGCCTTCATCTATCCAGATTTAACCCTCTATAAGAGCATTGATCGCGTTGCCCGTTGGCAACTGATCTATTTTACAATTTCCTTGATCTTCATTGCCGTCATCGGTTTCATCCTTATCCTGAGAGTGTTAAGGCCAATACACTCGGTTATGGATCGGATAACCAACCTGGGGATAACGGTCAAGGAAGATGACTTTCTGCGCCAGTCGTTCGACGAGATGTTCACCCGCCTCAAGAAGAAGGAGGAAGAGATCCAGCGCCTTGCTTCACTCATTGCCCATGAGTTTCGAAATTCTCTGGCGACAATCACGGGTATAGTTCGTGCCCGACCGATAAAGAGAAATCGGATTGCCCTGATTGAAAAAGAATGCCGGGAGATGGAGTATCTGATAAAGCATATAATCGATTTTACCCGTCCCCTCAAGCTCTCGACCTCTTCTATCAATATCAATAATTTGATCGAGGACCTCATCGCTGATTTTCGGTTACCCGAGCGAGTAAAATTCCGTAAAAGTCTTAACCCTGACCTTAAGGAGACCAAAGGGGATTGGGAATTTCTCACCCGCGCCCTGGCCAATATTATTAAAAATGCCATCGAGGCCAGACCCAGAGAGTATATAACAATCACTACCCGCAATCAGAATCGCTTTGTGGTTATTGAAATCAACGATGATGGTGTCGGCATCCCCGCCGATAAATTGAAAAATGTCGGTGAGCCTTTCTTTAGTTCAAAAGAGAGGGGGATCGGCCTGGGCCTGGCATTTGTCCAGAAGATTGTAAATCTCCATAATGGCCAGTTCGAAATTGAAAGTCAGGAAGGGATTGGCACAACCGTAAGAATAAGACTGCCTTTATAAATTATCGCCTCCTTGGCTATGGACTTTGACCGGATAAAAAGTTCTAATTCGAGCGGTTATATAATTCAACTCTTTACCAATGCTGCCCTCGTTTCAACTTCGATCTTCGTTCCCCTTATGGCTGAGGGGTTCACCAGCAATAGATTCATAATCGGTCTGGTTGTTAGCAGTTATAACGGTGCCATCTTTCTCTCCTCAACATTATTCGGCCGCCTCTCCGATATCCGGGGGAGAAAGTATTTTGTCAATATCGGCCTGGCCCTCTGCGCCCCGACCTTTATTCTCCATCTTTTCATTAAAGGATTAAGATCACTATTTTTGATCAGAATCCTTGCCGGTTTTACTGCCGGTATGTATCCTGCGGCCCTGACCACACTGGTCTTTGAATCAAATTATCTCTTCGGTCTTTTTACTGCCGCCGGGTCACTGGGCTGGGGGCTCGGTTCATTTGTTTCAGGTCTGATCGGCCAGTATCAGATCCTCTTCCTTCAATCCGCACTACTATTTGCCATTGCCTTCGCTTTTTCATTAAAGATGGTTGAAAATGAAGAGCGGAGATTAAATCCCCCACCCATCTTC
Source organism: Caldifarciminota bacterium (assembly GCA_965648915.1). Lineage (GTDB taxonomy): Bacteria > Hydrothermota > Tepidihabitantia > SM23-42 > CAYGYG01 > CBFGIV01. The sequence goes on from CBFGIV010000019.1 coordinate 12,082, forward strand.
CCGGTCAAGATTATCAGGAAGAATCTTAAAATCTATCTTGCCTTCTTTTTGCGGCACGCCGGGGCAATGGGGATCTGGGCAATATATCCCCTCTTCCTATCTAAACTCGGCGCAGATAAATTCTGGATCGGTCTGATCTATACGATAAACCCGGTCAGTCAGTTCTTCTTTATGCTCATCTTTGATAAACATAAATCGACCGGGCTTGTTCCGACCGGCCTGCTCTTTTCGGCATTCACTTTCTTCCTCTTCGGCATTGTCCGGGACTATAAGACATTTGCAATAATTCAACTGGTCCTGGCCCTGTCCTGGGCAACACTCTACCTTGGTTCGTTAAAATACCTCTTAGAGAGAAATGTTGAACGGGCAACTGCGGTCGGCATCTTTAATTCAGTTAGCGGGCTCTGCGGTATCATCGGCCCCATCCTCGGTGGTTTTTTGAGTTTATTCAACTTTGAGACCCTTATGTTCACCGCCAGCCTTTTGTCGATCACCGGTTGGGTTATCTTCAAATTCCTTCATCAAACTCCCTCATAAAAGAGTCACTCTTGAAAAATTATTGGTCTATTTGGTTTATTTGGTCTATCTGGTCTGTTTGGTCTATCTGGTTAAATAAAAATGACTGAGAAGGGGGCAGTCATATAGCAATTGAGACTTATTAAATATAAAAGCCAAACTGCAGTATCAAAGAAGAGGTCGAATCCGCACTGACTGATCTCTATAATGGCTAAAAACAATGACTGTGGCCATTTGCAACTACCATTGACACAGGTTAATTTTTGGCTATAATTAAGTATGGCCGAACGTCTTACCCCCGTATATATTGAGGACGAAATAAAGAGCTCATATCTGGACTATGCAATGAGTGTTATTGTTGGTCGGGCCCTGCCCGATGTTCGCGATGGATTGAAACCGGTCCAACGCCGGATCCTCTATGCGATGAAGGAATTAGGGTTATTACCCAACCGACCATTTAAGAAGAGCGCAACGGTCATCGGTGATGTCCTCGGTAAATACCATCCCCACGGCGATATGGCAATATACGACGCCCTGACGCGGATGGCACAGGATTTCTCACTCCGCTATCCATTGATTGATGGCCAGGGTAACTTTGGTTCAATTGACGGTGATGCGCCTGCGGCTTATCGTTATACTGAAGCCCGCCTGGCCGGTATTGCGATTGAATTACTCAACGATCTTGAAAAAGATACAGTCGATTTTATACCCAATTATGATGGCCGACTTAAAGAGCCTTCAGTCCTTCCTGCTGCCCTGCCCCACCTCTTAGCCAACGGTTCCTCCGGTATCGCAGTCGGGATGGCAACCAATATCCCTCCCCATAATATCGGTGAATTGATCGATGGTCTGATTGCGGTAATTGAAAATCCCGAGATCAAGACCAAAGATTTGATGAAATATATCCAGGGTCCGGATTTTCCGACCGGTGGGATCATTATCGGCCGTGATGGAATCAGAGAAAGTTATGAGACCGGTCGGGGTAAGGTCATAATCCGGGGCAAGGTCGGCTTCGAAGAGAAGAAAGGCGGTAAGGAACAGATCATCATTGGAGAAATACCTTACCAGATCAATAAGACGGCCCTGATTGAAAGGATCGCCAATCTGGTTAAAGAGAAGAAGATTGAGGATATCTCGGATCTGCGTGACGAGTCTGATAAGGAGGGGATGAGAATTGTCATCGAGTTAAAACGGGATGCCAACCGGGAAGTGGTCCTGAATCAACTTTACCAGTATACCCCTCTCCAGTCGACATTTGGTATCATCATCCTCGCCCTGGTTGATAATGTGCCGAAGATCTTACCCCTTAAAGAAGCACTCCAGCACTTCATCGATTTTCGCATAGCGGTAATCATCCGCCGCACAAAGTTTGAACTGGCCGAGGCAGAAAAGAAGGCCCATATCCTTGAAGGACTGAAGATCGCCATCAGCCACATCGATGCGGTGGTTAATCTGATCAAGACCTCCAAGGATACGGATGAAGCCCGCGTTAAGTTGATGAAGCGATTTAAATTAACTGAGGTTCAGGCCCAGGCAATCCTCGATATGAAACTGGCCCGGCTCACCGGTCTGGAAAAGGATAAATTAGAAGAAGAGTATCTTGCTTTGATCAAGGAGATCGAGCGGCTCAAATCGATCCTTGCCTCGAAGGCCGGAGTCATCAGGGTTATCAAGAATGAACTCCTGGAACTTAAGAAGCGCTATGGCGATTCCCGGCGGACCCAGATTATCGAGGGCAAGGTTGAAGAACTGACTGTTGAAGATCTGATCGCCCTTGAAGATATGGTGATAACCCGCTCCCACCGTGGTTATATCAAGCGTCAGGCAGTATCGATCTATCGTAAACAGACCCGGGGCGGGGTGGGCCGGACAATCACCGATATCGGTGATGAAGATTTTGCCGAAGAGTTGATCGTCAGTCAGACCCATGACCATCTCCTCTTCTTCACTGACCAGGGCAAGGCCTACTGTATAAAGGTCTATGAGATACCTGAGGCCGGTCCTCTGGCCCGGGGGCGTTTCATCGCCAATCTCATCGAGCTCCAGAAGGATGAGAAGATCACCGCGGTCCTGCCGGTAAAAGATTTTTCTACCAAGCAATATATCTTTATGTCGACGATGAAGGGAACGGTCAAAAAGGTCCCGCTTGAAGACTTCGCCAATACCCGTCGTAAAGGGATTATCGCCATCAACCTTGAAAAAGGTGATAGTCTGATAACTGCCGAGTTGACTGATGGCAAGAGCGATATTGTATTGGTCACCCGTCAGGGACTTTCGGTAAAATTCTCTGAAAAGGATGTGCGCCCGATGGGACGTAACGCCACCGGCGTCATCGGTGTTCGCTTAGAGAAAGACGATTCGGTCTGTGGTAGTTGTCTGGTCAGACCCAAAGAGCAGTTATTGATCGTCACCCGTAATGGTTATGGCAAGAGGACTGCCTTTGAAGAGTTCCGCTTCACCAAAAGAGGGGCCAAGGGCGTCATTGCCATTAAACTCGACAAGAAGACCGGTGAGATTGCCGGTGCAATGAGTGTTGCCGAGACTGATGAGATAATCCTGATGACCAAAGAAGGGAATGCGATAAGGACCCCGGTTGCCCAGATCAGAATTCTGGGCCGGCCGGCCAAGGGGGTTCGCGTGATGACCTTAAAAGAGCAGGATCAGGTCGTTGATATTGCTCGGGTTCGCGAGGAGAGTTAACTGTCCTTAAAGAAAAAATTGAGAAGAGATTCAGATCGTATCTCCTGGGATAAGTATTTTTTGTCCATTGCTGAACTTATTGCCCGTCGTTCTACCTGTCTGCGCAGAAAGGTCGGCGCGCTCATCGTCAAAGATAAGCGAATTATAACAACCGGTTACAATGGCGCACCTGCCGGTCTCAAGCACTGTGCCGAGATCGGCTGTCTGAGAGAGAAATTGAAGATCCCACCCGGTGCCCGGCATGAACTATGCCGGGGGATCCACGCGGAACAGAATGCAATAATCCAGGCGGCAATCTTCGGCCTCAGTGTTGCGGGCGCAACAATCTATACAACCCATCAACCCTGTTTTATCTGCACCAAGATGATTATCAATGCCAAGATTAGAGAGATTATTACCCGGAAACCCTATCCTGACCGGTTTGCTGAGGAGATGCTCAAAGAGGCAAAAGTAAAGGTCCGTTTCTTAAAAAGCGATTAAAAGATACTTCGGGATTAACAACTAAATATGCCACCAATCTGCCGGTCCCGAAACCTCCTCTTTTTGACTGCCTCAAGTCTCGTCTCCCAGTTCGGCGATCGCCTGACCCATATGGTTATCGTCACCTTTATCGGTATCTACAGTCCAGGGCAGATCGCTGCCTTTTCTGAATTCTCGTTCTCTTTTACACTCCCGGTCATCATCTTTGCCCCAATTGCCGGTGTTGTGGTTGATCATCTGAGCCGGCGTGCGGTAATCTGTAATATCCATATCATTCAGGCCTCAATCCTTGCCCTCACCCCTCTCTTTATTCACCTTACCGGTTCAATGCTTCCCATCTGGTTTGTTGTCTTCCTCTTCTTCGGTCTTGATGTCTTTAACAACAGTGCCCGGGCCGCACTTATCCCCAGCATCGTTCGGCGTGAGGATATTCTCCAAGCCAATTCGATCTTGATCTTCGGGCTCAGGATAGCAACATTTGGCGGGATGGTCCTGGGTGGGCTCTTGATCGACTGGGTAGGCTGGCATCTCGGTTTTTATTTAGACGGACTGACCCATCTTTTCGCCGGCATCCTCGTCTTAGGAATGGTAATGAAAGGGATAGAAGAAAAGAGAACTCCACTCCTCTCCCGGGACTTAACCACTTCATTTAAGCAATTCTACCGTGACTTATGGGAACTGATTCTTCTTCTCGGTCGGGATCGGGTTGTGATATTTGTCATTACTTCGGTCTTCGTCTTATACTTTGTTGCCGCCTGTTCCTATACTGTGCTTATCTATATTGTTCAGCAGGCATTAAAACTCGGGACGCGTGGGGTTGGCTGGCTGGGTGGTGTTATCGGGATCGGACAGGTTCTGGCCGCACTATTATTGGGCGGGCTGGGGAAGAATTTAAATCGCTTCTGGATAATTATTATAAGCATCTTTCTACTCGGCCTCTTCTTTATCACCGGGCAATTTTATATCACCACGCTTTTGCTCTTTTCCATCTCATTCACGGCCGGTATCTTCTTCTCCTTCATCGCCATCTGCCAGGATACAATCCTCCAGGAGGATGTCCCGGCCCAGATCCGGGGAAGAATCTTCTCAACCAAAGAGTTTATTGCCAGTGCTTCTTTCCTGACCAGTGCGCTCTTAATCGGGCTCCTCGCCCGCTTCCTCAATTATAGAATTTTACTCTTGCTGATTGGCATAATCCTGCTCTGTTCAGCACTATTTACCCTCCTTATCCTGCCGGGTCATTACTTAAAGATTACCGGTCCTAAATAATATGCCCCGCCCTGAGGCGGGGCATATTTAATTCCTCATCAAATCATCTTGTGATGATAACCTTCTCCGTGATCGCACGTTCTTTTGTCGCCACCCGAATAAAATAGACACCATTACTCAGACCCATCGCCGACAGATCAACTACTCCCTTCTCCGGCACCACCTTTATGCTTCGAACCATTTGACCGGTGACATTATAGATCTCGACCTTAACCCTTTCCCGCGGACTATTATAGAAGTAGATCCGGGTCTGCTTATTGAAGGGATTGGGTGCGATATTGATCGTAAACGGACGGCTCACAAGATTCATCTCTTCGATCCCGGTTCCACCCCGATCCCACCAGGCCTGGGCACTGTCCGAATTGGCATTGAAGGTCGCCTGGGAGGTGCCACCGATTATACCGAAGACACATCTCTGACGGGAACCAGGTGCCAGTGAGAATGGACCGGCCGATGCCATCACTGACCAGTCATAGTTACGGTTCGCCGATGCGAGGGTGATATTCCCATTCATAAATTTCCACTGGAGGGTATCGGGCAGTCCACCAAAGGGATAGACATAGGTTCCATGGTCGATGACACTCAGGTTCTTGGCTGTCTTCGGTTCAATCAATCTGATACCAACCGTGGTTGCCCAGCTTGACTGTGAGGTCCGGACATGGACAGTCCTCCGTGCCGCATCAACTGCAGCATAATTACTATTCCCGGCACCAATATCAAAATCTATATAGAGACCGCAGTGGAGGCTGTCGATCGTGGTTGTCCCTTCATTGACCAGTTCAAACGAGACGATTACCCAGTCGTCATAACCCGTACTATCAGTACTCAATCCATAACTGTGCTGATTACATCTCAGCCCCTTGGTCGCAGGATGATTGAGGTCTTTATAACTACCCCGGAACTCCTCCATCGCCCGGGTCGGTGGTGTCACCGTTCTCAGACTGTCAATACATACCCAATCGCTGTCGTCTACTGAATTTCCTTCATAGTAAGCATCAACCACATAGGTCTTCGAATTTCCCGCGGCAATCGATCCGAAGTATAATGTATTGGCACCGGTCTTGGGGTATTTGAAGCCCCGACCAACCTGTTGATTCGACTTTGTAAAACCGACCGCACCATTGGCACAGACCGAAAGCGAGCAGAGCCCGATTCCGTGATTGGCAACATAGAAGACCTGCGGTGTTCCGACCATAAGCGTGAAATTACGGGTATAGGTCGTCTCCGCACAGACCAGGGTCAGGCGGAAAGTGGCAACATAGCCCTGGGGGGTATTTGAAGCGGCAGTTACAACAAAGGGGTCGGCCGTATTGCTGGCTGTGTCACCGGGATTCAAATTCCGGTATGTCCCTAAGGAGTCATTGATTGTTATATATGGATCATTCTCACCCAATCGACCCCGAACATTGGTTGCGGTTACATTACCGATATTACCGATATAGACATTGAGATTCGCCGTCTCACCTGGATCGAGCCGGCCATTATTATTACCACCGGTTACCGTATTTCGATCATAGACCAGGACCGGTTTGTTCACCGCCGGTGTCGCCCTTAATGCCTTCCAGACATTGAGCCTTCCCCAGCCATAATCGTTATTGGGATAGGTTCCACCCTGGGAAGGACGATCGATATTGTCTAAGAGAAGGTTATATAATGCAGTGAAGTCAAGCGTCGGATTTTTCTGCAAGAGGATTCCAATTGCACCGGTAACATGGGGTGAGGCCATTGATGTCCCGCTCATCGTCGTCGTGCCGCCGGTTCGGGAAAAGGATGTAACATTACTGCCCGGCGCACTCAGGTTTGGCTTTATTCTGTTCCAATCAGCCCTTGGCCAGTAGCGGGTATCGGTCCAGGGCGACTGGTTCGGGGCCGGGCCACGACTTGAATAACTGGCGATATTATCACTGGCATCAGTTGCTCCAACCCCAAAGACTGTTGGAAAATTACCGGGTGTCCCTGCAGTCCCACTGCCTGACCCAGCGTTTCCAATGGAAAAGACCGGTATGATACCGAGATTCCTCAGATTGATGCAATCATCCCAGAATTCGAGTGAGGTCTGAACATCACTACCCCAGGAGTTGCCCACCGCCCTTGCGGATCGACTGCCTAAATTGGCAAACCACTGGAAGCAGGGCCTGAGCGTCATAGAATTTCCCTGACCCGAGGCATTGAGCCCTTTGGCACAGATAAAGGTTGCACCCTTGGCAACACCATATTCAACACCTGAGTAGGTACCTCCGCAGATCGTGCCCATTGTGTGCGTTCCGTGACCATTATCGTCATAAGGAGAAGTCTGGCCGTTCACCCCATCAAACCAGCCATCGATCGAACGCCACCTACCACCAAAACCTGAATGGCTGGTATATACGCCGGTATCAATATTTCCCAGAACAATGCCTCGACCGTCAAAACCTGCATTCCAGCAGGAATCGGCGCAGACTTTGGCAATATTCCAGGCCGGGGTCAATACATCCGGTTCAGGAGTCGAGCGGTCGATCGAAACTGTAATATCTTCAACAACATAATCGACATCAGACCTCTCCGCAAGCACCGGGATGACACCGGGTCGTGCTCTCAATGTAATAACATTGGAAATCCACCAGGGGTGAATATCCGCTACATTAATCCCTAAGGTATTTAAGAAACCGAGCAGTGGGGCCTGGGTCCTCTGCGCAAACTCCTTAAGATAAGCAACCTTCTCTTCAGGCGTTGCTGAAGCAGGAAAGACCGTAAGATCAGGTTTCTCTTCGAGATGGATATTTATGGTAAGATACTGGGTCGGTTCAATCGTTGTCAACTTCTGTTCTAACGACGGCATAATATAGCCTGCAAAAAGCAGGGTACTGAAAAGCAAGACAGCAATAAAGACCTTCATTTTACTTACCTCCTTATCATTAACAGATCCCTTACCATTGACTCCTCCTCGGTTTTATAAAAGTGCAGCATAAGAATATAATAGTTTTTATATTCTGTCAAGAGTAAAAATTATGAAGGATGGAGTAATAATATAAAGAGCAGCAGGAGAAAATTAATGGTGATCCACATAAAGACAAGCAGCCAAATTGCCCGGACCATCTCTGGAGAATTTTTTGATTTTTTTAAAATAATGTAAGAAGAAAAGACGCCGCTCAATATGAGAATAAAAAAAATGATGAGTGCACCGGATAAACTGATCCGCATCTATTATGCTACAGGTTTTTCTTTACATATCCTACCGCATTCCTGAATATCTTCATTCCATCTCCCTCTTCAGGGAGTTTTTTACGAGTATGAAAAGGATTCTGCAGATAGGTTATGTGCCTTTCAGGATGGGGCATCATCCCCATTATCCTTCCGGTCTTATCACATATTGCGGCAATATGGTCTATCGAGCCGTTCGGATTTATCGGATAACCTCCATATCGACCATCTTCACTGACATATTTAAAGACAATACAGTCCTGTCTCTTCAACTCCTCCAGCACCCTCTTGTTCCCGGGCATAAACTTGCCTTCGGCATGGGCAACGGGTAAGAAGATATTTTCTTTTAAGTTATCAGTAAATACACAATTCTTTGAAACCGGTTTTAAATAAACCCACCGGTCCTCAAATCTGCCTGAATCATTCCAGACCAGAGTTGCCTCCTGACGCCGGAAATAGCCCCGAAGAGCCGGTAACAGTCCGGCCTTGACCAGTACCTGAAAGCCATTACAGATCCCGAGAATCAACTTTCCATCTTCAATAAACTTAAGTAACGGCTCTTTCAACTTATGAATCATCTCATTGGCAAGAATCTTTCCGGCTGAAATATCATCACCATAGGTAAATCCACCCGGTATGACAAGAATTTGATGCTCTTTTAATGTCTCTGCCTTGATCTGGTTGATGTGGAGGCGTGAAGTCAGCGCTCCGGCCTGTTCAAATGCAAACTGAGTTTCAATATCACAGTTTGTGCCGGCGGTTCTTAAGACCAGGACTCTGGGATTCATTGGCGAATATTATTAAAAAACCTTTTAATAAATCAGCCGAGTCCGTCGCTCGGTGTGCTCAATCTCAGGTTATACTCCAGGCGGCAGAGACTATTTTTGGCTTCTTTTGTCCAAAACATCCCGGTGAACTTATTTTGCCTTGAGGCCCAACCTCGAATAATATCTTTTATAGAATTTCTTATACTCACCCGATTTGGCATGCGCCACCCACTCAGGATTCTTTATGTACCAGTCAATGGTCAATGAAATCCCTTTTTCAAAGTCAAACTCGGGCTCAAACCCGAGGTTGTGTTTGATCTTGGTCGTATCGAGGGCATAACGGCGATCGTGTCCTGGTCGATCTGCAACATACTGGACCAGACGCGTCGACCTCCTCAATTTTTTTAAGATCAATCTAATGACATCGATATTATGCCTTTCGCAATTACCCCCAATATTATAAATCTGACCGACCTCTCCCTGATGGAGGACAAGGTCTATTGCCCGGCAATTATCAATGACATAAAGCCAGTCCCGGACATTCATTCCATCACCGTAGACCGGTATCTTTTTATTCTCTAAGGCATTAGTAATTACCAGTGGTATTAACTTCTCGGGAAATTGATAGGGACCATAATTATTTGAAGAACGGGTAATTATCACCGGCAATTTGTGCGTCCGGTAATACGAGAGCACAAGCAGATCAGCCGAAGCCTTGCTGGCGGCATAGACACTCGATGGTTGAAGACGATCATCCTCCTTAAAAGAACCATGGAGAATTGAACCATAGACCTCATCGGTTGAGATCTGAACAAAACGCTTAACATCAAATTCCAGTGATAAATCAAGGAGGGTTGCAACCCCGAGAATATTGGTTTTGATAAATGGCGCAGGATTAATTATACTCCGATCAACATGGGACTCGGCGGCAAAATTTACCACCGCATCAAACTTCACCCGGCCAAATATCTTCTTGAGACTCTTACCATCACTGATGTCCCCCTTGATAAACCTATAATTCTTATTCTTACTGACACCAGCAAGGTTCTCTAAATTACCGGCATAGGTTAGCTTATCCAGATTGAAGATCTTATAAGAACGATGCTTGGCGAGCATAAAGTGAATGAAATTGGAGCCGATAAAACCTGCGCCACCGGTAATCAAGATCTTCAATTTATCTATCCATCCTTACGGGTCCAGTCATAAGGGATACCACCCGTATGGGGGTCTTTACGATATTCATCAGGGTTGGTATAATCATAGAGTTCGGTTGGCACATTGACCATTATCGCTTCGGTTTCACTGATGCACTTGAATCCATGCCAGACCAGCCTCGGGATGTGAATCAGAAGGGGATTATGTTCGCCAACAAAAAATTCATTGATGATGCCTTTGGTCGGACTGCCTTCCCTTTCATCATAAAGCACGATCTTGGCCATTCCCTTAATTACGGTCATATTATCATTCTGAATCTTATGGTAGTGCCAGCCTTTAACCACACCCGGGTAAGTGGTGGTTATATAGACCTGGCCAAACTTTTCAAAAGATTCATCATCGGCGCGCAAGATCTCCATCAATCGACCCCGTTCATCAGGCAGAAGGCGCAGCCTTTTGACCTTTACGCCATCGATCAGTTGCTTACCTTTGAAACCAATAATCTCTTTCATTATTTTACCAGTTCGATATAACTCTGGTCACCCACGGTAAATCGATAAGTCCGGGGCGATTGGTCCTTTTGAGTAATTGTAACGCCCTTCCCGATTACGCTCCGATCGATCCTGTTTTTCACCTTGATTATCTTAGAGTTTTCCATAACGATACTGCATTCGACTTCGGAATCCTCAATAACAACATCATCACCAATTGCACTGAAAGGGCCGATATAGGAATGTCTGATCTTCGCATTTCGACCGATGATCGTCGGACCGCGTATCGTTGAGTCTTCAATTATTGTACCGGCTTCGATTCGCACTTTACCCGAGACATCGGTATTGAGCAACTTACCATCATTCAAAGGGGCAAGGTCCTCAAGCACGAGGAGATTGGCCTCGATAATATCCTCGGGTTTACCCGTATCTTTCCACCAGCCTTTAACCAGATGGGATTCGACTCGATAGCCATTGTCGAGTAACCACTGGATAGCATCGGTAATCTCCAGTTCATTGCGCCAGGAAGGTTTAATATTATTTATCGCGGTAAAAATATTCTGATCAAACATATAGATACCAACCAGGGCCAGATCCGATGGCGGCTCTTTCGGTTTCTCGATCAATCTCTGGACAACACCCCTCTCATCAACAACCGCAACACCAAAATCCTGCGGGTTTTTTACTTTAGTTAAAAGGATCAGGGCATTCGGACTTTTCTGCCTGAAGTCGGTTACTAAATTTTTTATATTCTCTTTTAAGAGATTATCACCGAGATACATAATGAATGGGTCGCTTTTCAAAAAATCCCGGGCAATCTTAATTGCGTGGGCGAGCCCGAGCGGTGCCTCCTGCTCGATATAGGTAACCTTAACACCAAACTTTGAACCGTCGCCGATTTTATCAATGATGTCGCGTTTAGTTTCGCCTACGACAATACCGATATCTTTTATATCCGCCGCCCTGAGGTTTTCAATTACATAAAAGAGGATCGGTTTATTGGCAACCGGGATAAGTTGTTTGGCACCGGTATAGGTAAGTGGCCTCAGTCTTGTTCCAAAACCACCGGCCAGAATCAACCCTTTCATATCTAATTATAATCGGATATTGAGCAAAGTCAAGCGATGATATAGAGTAATTGACCGGACAAAAAATTTAAGTATAATTTCTTATGACCAGGAAGAAGATTCCAGAAAATCACTATCGGGCATCAAGGGTTTGCCGGATCCTGGGTAACCCTACCGCCTACGAAGTACTGCATATCTTAGCCAGGGGAGAAAAAACGCCAACTGAACTGGCATCGATCTTAGGTGTGCGTGTGCCAACTGTATCTCAAGTGCTCCGGTCGTTACGTCAACTGGATCTAATTCGCTACGATGTCAGATTTAACGAGAGGGTCTACTGGATTAAAGAGGATGCCATCGTTTCAATCCTCGAGATGTTTGATGACTTAATAAAAAGAATTAGAACCGAAGATTATTGATCATCTTTTCATATTTAGGCAATTGCCTAAATACGAAATTGCGAATGTAAGTTAAATTAATAAGGTAGTCTCAAGGCTGGTCAAGAGTTTGAGGTCAATCAAAAGGAGCAGATATGAAGAGTAAAGATGAATTTTCACCCTTTATCCCAGCAGAAAAGAGTGTATCAGAATTTACCATCCGGGCGATTGTCTTAGGTAGTATCCTGGCCATAGTCTTTGGTCTGGCCAATGCCTATCTCGGCCTTAAAGTCGGGATGACGGTCTCGGCCTCGATCCCGGCAGCGGTCATCTCGATGGCAATTCTGCGGGGAATCTTTAAGACCGGGACAATCTTAGAAAATAATATCGTCCAGACAATCGGATCTTCAGGCGAATCACTGGCCGCTGGTGTTATCTTCACCATTCCCGCCTTTTTTATGTGGAACTTCTTCCCTTCGTCCTGGACCATTATTATAATTTCTCTACTCGGTGGTTTTCTGGGCATACTCTTTATGATCCCTCTGCGCCGTTATCTCATTGTCCAGGAGCATAAGACCCTGCCTTATCCTGAAGGGACTGCCTGTGCCGAGATATTAGAGGCCGGCGATACTGGCGGGACCAGAGCCCGGATTGTCTTTTCTGGCGTTGGTCTGGCCGCGCTCTACAAATTTTTAATGAGCGGACTTAAACTCTGGAAAGAGACACCGGGCTGGTTGATCAAGAATTTTAAGGGCCTTGAAATCGGTCTCGATGCAACACCGGCTCTGCTCGGTGTCGGTTTCATCATCGGCCCGCGCATCGCTTCATTTATGCTGGCCGGTGCTGTTCTGGGTTATCTCGTCATCAGTCCCTTGATCGCCTTTATCGGCAGCCATCTCACCATCCCGATCCCGCCGGCACCTGATCCGATCGCAATTCTATCCCCGGCTGAGATCCGCAGTTACTATATAAGGTATATTGGCGCAGGGGGAGTGGCCGTGGGCGGACTGCTCAGTCTGATCCGTGCCTGCCCGGTCGTCTATCACTGCTTTAAGGCCGGTTTTCTCGAGATGACAAAAGGTTTTAAGTTATTACCAGATAAAGATTTAAGACGCACGGACAAAGATCTGCCGATGCCCGTTGTGATTGCGGGCTCGATATTGATTGCGGTGATTCTATTTCTGATCCCCCAGACAAAGATTAACCTTATCGGTGCGCTATTGGTCATCGCCTTCAGTTTCTTCTTTGTGACGGTTGCCTCGAGGATTGTTGGTATCGTCGGCAGTTCCTCAAGTCCGGTTTCGGGGATGACGATTGCCACACTCCTGGTAACCTCTCTTATTTACGCGGCATTTGGCTGGAAAGGTCTGCCGGGAATGATTGGTGCAATGTCTGTCGGCAGTGTTGTCTGCATTGCCATCTGTATGGCCGGTGATGCTTCCCAGGATTTGAAAACCGGCTTTCTCGTTGGTGCAACACCATATTATCAGCAGATCGCAGAATTTCTCGGTGTCCTGATCCCCTGCTTCTTTATGGGTGGAGTCTTGATGCTCCTCCACCGAACGATGGTCATCGGTTCGGATAGACTGCCTGCACCCCAGGCAACCTTAATGTCTTTTGTCGTGAAAGGTGTCCTGACCGGTACCCTGCCCTGGACATTTGTCATTCTCGGGATATTAATCGGTTTTGCAGTTGAACTACTTGGTATATCGGCACTACCATTCGCCATCGGCCTTTATCTACCCTTTTCTCTATCCGCACCAATAATGGTTGGTGCGATTATCAATCTCGTCATCTCCTCGAGTGTGAAACCGGAAATGGCAAAAAGCTGTGAAGAGCGTGGAATATTATTCTCATCGGGTCTGGTTGCGGGAGATGCCCTGGTCGGTGTAATAATTGCCTTTCTCATCAGCATCCCGGCCTTAAACCGTATTTATGAAAATTTACCGACCGCCCTCTGGCTTGGTAAATTTGCCGATATTGGCTCGCTGGTAATATTTCTTATCATTGGTTTTATCCTCTGGCTCGTAACTAGAGCAAAAAAAGAAAGCGGGTAATTTTATTAGAAATAAAAAAGGGGCTGGCAAAGCCAGCCCCTTTACTTCTTTATTCAGCTACTTGATAATCGTCATCGGTGTCGAAGAGCTACCATCCGGTGTCTCGAGATGAACAAAGTAGATGCCCGCTGGCAGGTTCTGGGTATTTAAGCGTAGAGTATGTTCACCCGCATTCTTTTGCATGTTTACAAGATTGCTTACCAGTCTTCCCGACGCGTCATAGAGGCTTATTTTGACCGGACCATTATTTTTGACCACATAAGTTAAACGCGCAAACTTGCTTGATGGATTGGGGGTTAATCTTCCAAGTTGTGTCAATCTATTTGCAGTCTCTTCTTCAATCTTATACCAGTCGCTGCGATCAAAGTAACAGGCTCGGTTTGGTCCGGTCCAGCGTGTATAGACAACACCATAACGGTTCGAACCGAGATATTCGATCGAGGGCTTGTCATAGTAAGGTTCGTAATCGGCAACCGATACCGGTGTTGTCCAACCGCCCGCATACCTTCGCCAGGTATAACGCTCTGACCGGGTTGACGTATAGTAACGATAGACGACACCGCAACCACCACCCTCGCGCAGCGCCACATCGGGAGACTCAGAAATAGTTGTTGTATCACCACCGATATTACCAAAATACCATGTTCCTGAACCAGCGGTGTAATTAGTTAAATAACGAACATGGCCGGCCACCGGTCCTCGAAAGTCAAAAGCGGTTAAGATTGTATCGCGCCAGGCCGAGATTGCGTTGTAATCATTAAATGTGCCAACTGGATACTGGATCAGCTTGGCATAGGTACCACTTGTGTTAAAACCGTCGATATGGATACTGTCACGATTGCTCGTATAGATAGTAAGGACCGGATAAGTTGCTGCTGCTTCATTCCAGCACCAATCCAATCCGTGATTTGCATAGTTCACACCCGTGGTCATTTCCACAAAACTCATGCAACTTGTATCATCCCAGAAAAACCTTGAATTGCCGCTCCGGGTCAGGACCGTGAAGTAAATCCGATTATTATATTCATCCTGGTTGCTGAAGAGAACTATTTCTTTCACCGAGTCATTGGTTGCGGTGTTAAAGGCAGTAACATAGGGTTGATTGCCCTGGAAATTAGACGGCTGGCCATTGCTCGTTAAGAACCGACGCAGACGCATATCGGTTAGTGTACTATTTCCTTGATAGCCAACCAGACAGTGGGACTGGACAATTGTGGCACCCATCGCAGTTAGGGGATAGTTAGCCCACCAGTCATAGGTTTCCGCCCAGGTCAGCCCACCATTGGTGGAGAGATAGACATCCCAGCGATTTGTATTGCCATCACCCGATAACAAGAGTATGGCAAAGAGATTGCCCGAGGCGCGATGAATGTCAAGGGCGTTAATCAGTACAGAATCTCTATTGCCGATCCTCACATCATTGCCCCACCAATTACCCTGAGCCTGGGTTGGTACCGGCACGCGCCAGGCATTGCCGATTGCCATTTCGTTAGCATTGGTTATTTTTGCCAGTTCCGGGAAGAGGGATAAGGCTTCGTTGAATTTGCCATTGTTCCAGAGATTCTCAATTCGGCGTGCCATATCCAGTGCCTGCTGGCTTGCATCAGCTTCAAGTTCAATACTGATTTGAGAGTTCTGCCGGTCAGCCAGAACCATCCGCTCGAGCGATTTCCAGACCGGTTCGTTTACAATAGGGGATTGCACGGTCGCATGATCCGTCCTTACATCACCGGTGCCGACATTGACCTTCATCCCGGGCACATAAGGCCATTCGCTGGCCAGGACAAACGAGGCCAGGCATACCATTACCACCATTATACTTCTCTTCATCTTTTCTCCTTGATAACGACTTACTTTATAGGTCTATTTGTTGATGACGACTATTTGCTCTGCCAATCAACACGATAGATCCGTTTCATTTCCGGTTTCGCGGTGTCCCTTGTTCGATGGACTTTAGGTACTAATCAGGTTTTTAAGTGCATCGCCAGAAGATGCCGTTAAAAACAGACACCTTGCCATAAATGCGCAATTGCGCAGCCCGACTAAAATCCCACTCCGGTAAGACAAAAACCTTCAGGAATTAAACTCCTTAAGGAGATATTCTAAGTAAAATGGGTGTAACTCTTTTCCCGAATTAGAATAACTGATTAATTATATCCCGAATTTAAAAAAAGTCAAATATTATTTTTAATTAACGGATCAGGACATTACTCCTCCCGGCTTTCAATCTCTTGACCAGGAATCCGGTGGCCATGACAAGAATCAGGAGTGATTCACCTGGATTACAGGTAATGCCCGATAGGATCTCTGCATTTTACAGCGGATCAATTTCCCGGGCACGGTCGGACAGAACCAGCTAGTCAAATGATGTTTAAAATTTTGTAGTTTGATGATCACATTTTTCATCATTTCGTTAATTGACAAAATGATAAATTGAGAATAAAATATGGCTGCCACTCAATTATCTATTTGGGGAATAAAATTTGAATATGATTGTAAAATATTACAAAAGGAGATAAAGATGTCATCGAAAATCATCCTTCTTTTAACCCTTATTATCGGTCTTACTTTTACCCAGATAGATATTGAAAAACCACAAACCTCAGTTGTCCAGTCCCCCCGTTCGCCTGAAACTGGCGAAAAGATTGTTCCGGAGAGGATAAGATTCAGTTCAGGCCGTTCGGGCTGGAAACTGACCATCCCCGGTAACCGTCCCCTGGCAACTGTTGCTTATGAAGATGGTCTAATCTTTGTCGGCGGTGGTTATGGTAGTTACGAATTTTATGCCATTGAGGCCAAAACCGGCAAGATCGTCTGGATGTTCAAAGCCGGTGATGACGGGCCAACCGCTGCCGTGGTAAGGAGGGGTTATGTGGTATTTAATACTGAATCCTGTATCATCTATGTCTTGAAATCAAAGACCGGCGAAAAAGTCTGGGAGAAGTGGCTGGGTGATCCATTGATGAGTCAGCCCGCCGCCGACGACGAAAATGTTTATATGGCCTATCCGGGCAGTGATGGAACCCATCATCTTGCCTGTATGAAGATCGCATCAGGTAAAGAGGTCTGGGATGTCAAGATTGCCGGAGATTTAATCTCGGCCCCGATTATCGACAAGGGATCGGTCTATATCACCTGTTTTGACGGCACGGTCTACCGCTATGCCAAAGAGACGGGCAAGTTGATCTGGTCAGATAAGAAACTGGCAACCAGTGCACCAACTATCTACGAAGACCGGGTATTTGTGAGCCTGCGCCAAGAGGTAAGAGTGGACAAAGATAAGGTAAAACAGTTTGAAGGTCTGGCGACTCTTGACAACGCTTCAGGCCGACAACAGCATAAAGACCTCTGGGTAAAACGGGAAGCTCCATACCTTGTCTACGGCCGGCGTACAGCCAAGACCGGTGTCCAGGCCGAACTTGATGCCAATGTTGGTTTTGGATCAGCACCAGGCACGGCCAAGATCGATCAGGCTAAAGAAAATGTTGGTCAGGCCTCGGTTGCCGGGTGCTGGGCATACCAGGGTTCAAGGCCGGTCGTTAAGAATGACCGTGCCTACAACGCAATGGGTGATGAGATTCAATGTGTCGATGCCCGAACCGGAAAGAAGATCTGGTCAAACCGATATAATATCAAGGAAGAGGGCATCGGCGGCCGGTTCTTTGCGCCACCAGCCTGGGCCAACAACAAATTATTCTTCGGCTCGGGTGATGGTGAGGTTTATTGCATCCGTGAGCATGATGGTAAACTTTTGTGAACAGAAAAGGTTGAAGGATCAATCAGTTTCCAGCCGGCAGTTGCTCAGGGGATGGTCTTTGTCTCCTGCGACAATGGCAATCTCTACTGCATCAATACCTGTGATGTCCGCGACGACGGCTGGTATATGTGGGGCGGCAATTCTGAGCATAACAAATAATTACAACCGGCCAGAGCCAGAAGCGACCAGGGGCAGTTTACGAACTGCCCCTGCTAAATTTATGCCCTTAAAAATTATTCAATTCGGATCGAAAATACAATTGACGAAACGGGCTTTTTCGATTATGATAACTTTGTAGATCTGTTCGGTAAAAGATTAAACAATTTTTAATCGAATCCTTCGGTATTTAAGGAGCAGGTATGCCAATAACACCATTAGAAATAAGAAAGCAGGAATTTAAGAAGTCCTTTCGGGGATTTGACATCCACGAGGTAAGAACCTTCTTAGAGATGGTGGCCAGTGAATTTGAAAATCTCTTGCGGGAAAATGCCACTCTTTCAGAGAGAAATAAAGACCTTGATGCCAAGATCGAAGACTATCGAAGGATGGAAAGGATTCTTCAAGAGACATTGACCACGACACAGAAGACTGCGGATGAATTGAAAGAGAATTCAAGAAGGGAGGCAAATCTGTTGATCGAAAATGCAAAACTTGAGGCGGCCAAGATCTTAAAGCAGGCCAATGCCGAACTCGCCAAAATCAAGGAAGAGATCTCAATGATTGAGCATCAGCGACTTCTCTTATCTTCGGAATTCAGAGGACTGCTCGAATCTTATTCTCGACTCTTGGAACGACTGGAAAAGAAAGGCACATAATGGAGAATTTAAAGAAAAGAATCAGGGAGAGTATTGACTACATAAAGCAGCAGACTGATTTTACCCCCCAGATCGGGATTATTCTCGGGACCGGATTGGGTCGACTGGTCGATGAAATCAAGGTTAAAATCTCTATTCCCTATGACAAGATTCCCCATTTCCCGATCTCAACGGTTGAGAGTCACAAAGGCCGTTTAATCTTTGGAACCATATCCGGACGAAAGATTGTTGCGATGCAGGGTCGATTTCACTATTATGAAGGCTATTCTGCGAAGGAAATTACCCACCCGGTCCGGGTAATGAAATTCTTAGGCATAAAACTCCTGATCGTCTCAAATGCCTGCGGCGGCCTGAACCCTCAATTTTCCGCCGGTGACTTGATGATCATTACCGACCACATAAATCTATTGCCTGAAAACCCATTACGGGGGCCAAATGATGAATCGATCGGACCGAGATTCCCTGATATGTATAACTGCTATGACCGGGAAATTATCAGACTCGCCGAAAAGGTTAGCCTTGAGGAGAAAATCCCGGTTAAGAAAGGGGTCTATGTAGCTCTTCAGGGGCCAAATCTTGAAACCGCTGCCGAATACCGATTTTTGAGGATTATCGGTGGGGATGTGGTCGGGATGTCCACGGTCCCTGAGGTGATCGTTGCCCGGCACATGGGAGTGAAGGTCCTGGGGATTTCAGTGGTGACCGATATGGGCCTGCCCGATGCCTTAAAACCGACCGATCTTAAGGAAATAATCATCACCGCAAATAAGGCCGAGCCAAAGTTGACCAGGTTGATTAAGGGGGTAATTGAGAAGATCTCCTTATGAAGCGGTTGTTTCTCTTTCTTGTCCTTCTTGCCTGTGATAGTCGTGATTACCGGATCAGTCGGGCCCGGGAATTTATGCAGAACTGGAATTATGATCGAGCAATGATGGAACTCGGACGGATTAAGAATAATAAAGATGCCGAGGCAAACTTCCTACTTGGCCAGTGTTACCTGGGCAAAAATAACTACGATGAGGCCTACAACAGTTTTCGCCAGGCTGCTCAACTGGATACAACCTATATCGATAGCATCTGTGCTATTTATAAGAACCTGATCCAGAAGGCACTTAAAATAGATAATACTGAACGGGCGGTCTTTTATTATGACCAGATAATTACCATCTCCCCCCATATCTATTTTGAACCAACCTTCCTCTTCTTGATCGGCGACATCTACTTCTCCAGTCAGAACTATGCCCGGGCGGCCCAGGCTTATGAACAAGGTTTAAAACTTGACTCCTTATCACCCGGTGCCCGGAACATCATCCCGAAACTTATTGAATCCTATGAGAAGTCAAATAACCTGCGAAAGGCAATTCCATTGATTGAGGCCCGCTATCAGAAAACCAAGAGCAGCATCTACCTCATCACCCTCGGCAAATATTATTTTCAATTTGCTATAAATAGTTTTAACAATCATCACCACGATACCGCCCAGATCTACCTGGAAAAGGTCATAAATTCTAATACACCTCAATCGCTGGTTGATGACGCCTACTTCTACATTGGGGAGATCAAGTATGCGGCGGGTAGATATAGTGAGGCAAAAGAATTTTACGAAAAGGTAATCCGTCTCAACCCTTACCTTAAGGGAGAGATTGTTGAAAAGGCAAAAGCCCGTTTGAAAGAGATTGAAGGAAAAGGTGAAAAATAGTAAAATCCTGTTCTTACTCTTTTTCTGCTTAATATCCTGTAGCAAAGGCATCCGCCCGGCCCTCGATGCTGAAGATGAGTATCAGCGGGCAATGGATTTCTACCAGAAGAAGGATTATAAGCATGCGCTCGATGGGTTTCAGAGGATAATATTTACTTATCCCGGCTCTGAATATGCCGATGACGCACAATTCTATCTTGCCCGATCCTATTTTCAAACCAAAGACTATCTCCAGGCCGCAATGGAGTTTGAATTTCTAATTAAAAACTTTGCCCACAGTCCATACCAAGAAGAGGCTGCGCTGCTCCAGGCAGTATCATACTTCAAACGCACCCCTTCCTATTATCGTGACCAGACGATGACGAGAAAGGCTCTGGAATTAATCGAAGATTTCTTAAAAAATTATCCCCAGACCAGATTTGAAAAAGAGGCCCGCCAGACCTTGCTTGAATGCCGGGAGAAACTTGCGCGCAAGGAGTTAGAGAACGGGAAGTTTTATCTGAAAATTAAAGAATACGCTTCAGCCGAAATTTACTTCCGGTCGGTCATTGATAATTATCCTGAGGTCACCTGTGTCCGGGAGGCAAAGTTCTGGCTGGGTGAATCGCTTTACCGGCGCGGCCGGCTTGATGAAGCCCGGGATATCTATCAAGAGATATTAAATGGGAAAGATCAGTGGCAGAAAAAGGCGCAGGATCGATTGGTCCGATTCGAGAAAAAATAGAATCGGCATTTTCGGTGGTTCCTTCAATCCGATTCATACCGGTCATCTCACCATTGCAGATAAGGTGGCAAAAGAATTTGGCCTTAAGAAAGTAATCTTTATCCCCACCTTCCTGCCCCCACACAAAGAGACCAAATTACCATTCCCCCTGCGCTATAAAATGGTAAAACTGGCAATCCGTGGCCGTCGAAATTTTAAGGTCAGCACCATTGAAAAAAATCTTGCCGGGCTATCGTATACCATTAAGACAATTCGCCATTTCAAGAAGATCTATAAAAAGGCCGAACTCTTTCTCATCATCGGCAGTGACCAATTTGCTGAGATCAATACCTGGTTCAAGCCCCATGCCATATTTAAAGAGTGCCGGGTAATTGTTGTTCCGCGACCCGGCTACAGGGTCTCTGCCCGTATGCCCTATTTCAAAGACATCCTCATCGCCCGGATCCATCCTCTGAAGATATCTTCCAGCGAGATCCGTCAGCGGATTAAAGAGGGGAGACGGTTCCACCACTTAGTACCCAGACCGGTATATCTTCTGATTAAAGAAAGAAACCTTTATCAATAGAATGAAAAAGTTCTACTTCATTGATGGCCATTCGGTCATCTTCCGTTCATTTTATGCCTTCATCCGGAATCCCCTGCGTAATTCTCAGGGGATGAACACCTCAGCCGTCTTTGGTTTTCTCAACACCATTTTGCGGTTAAAGAAAAAATTTGAACCTCACTATCTGGCCGTTGCTTTTGATACCGGTGGTGAGACCTTTCGGGACAGGGAGTTTAAAGAATACAAAGCGACCCGACCTGAGGTGCCGAATGAGCTCCCTCCTCAAATACCGGTCATCCATAAACTGGCTTCAATTTTGGGTATACCCTGTATTGAAAAAGAAGGGTTTGAAGCCGATGATGTCCTGGCCAGTCTGGCGCAAAAATTTAAAAACCAGGGTGAGGTCTATATCATCACCTCGGATAAAGACCTCCTCCAGCTGGTGGGTGGCAACATCTATGTCTACGATCCCTATAAAGATTTGATCTATGACCGGGAAAAAGTTAGAGAG
This sequence comes from Caldifarciminota bacterium, assembly GCA_965648915.1. Lineage (GTDB taxonomy): Bacteria > Hydrothermota > Tepidihabitantia > SM23-42 > CAYGYG01 > CBFGIV01. The sequence continues at coordinate 34,188 of CBFGIV010000019.1, forward strand.
CGCTTTGGTATTGAACCAGAACAGATTGTCGATATCCTTGCCTTAGCCGGTGATGTCTCGGACAATGTCCCGGGTGTTCCCGGGATCGGCGAGAAACGAGCAGTCGAGATTATCAAGAAGTTCTCAACGGTTGAGAATGCAATCGATAAGGATGCAAGACTCAAACCTCATAAAAAAAATCTTGCGCTCTATAAGAAACTTTTGCAACTGGTTACTGACCTTGATTTCAAATTGACCGACCACGATATTAAATTGAAAGAGATCGATTATCCAGAATTACTGAAGATATTAAAAGACCTCGAATTCTTTTCACTCATCAAGGAGTTTTCGCCCCCGGTGGAAGAGCAGGCAGTCTATAAGAACCTGGAGTCATTAGACGATTTAAAGATAAAAAATTGTCTGAGCATATTTTTCGACCAGACCATGCTGGGAGGCAGTTTTTATATATCCTCAAAATCGAAAACAGCGTTCAGTCTCAGTGAACAGCAGGTTAGGGGGCTGCAATCTGTGCTGGAGCAGGCCGGAATCGAAAAGATCGGCTTTGACTTAAAAAAGACCCTCCATGAATTACATAAACGGAGGATCGATATCGCACCGCCCATATTTGATATCGGGGTTGCGGCCTGGCTCATTGACCCGAATCGGAAATCCTATTCGGTTGAAGACTTATCTCTACAATACTTAAATCGGGTGATCGCGCCCAATAACCCCTACCTGATCTCTGATCTTGCCCTCCAGCTCAAGCCTGTTTTAATGAAAAGACTTGAAGAACTCGAGCTCGTTAAACTATTCAGTGAAATGGAGATGGAATTACTCTTTGTTCTTACTGATATGGAAGAAAGGGGGATAAAACTCGACATCCCCTATTTTAAGAAACTGCAGAATGAACTGGAAAAAGATTTGAGCCATACTGAATCGGTTATTTATCAAAAGGTTGGTCGAAATTTTAATCTTAACTCACCCAAGCAACTGAGCCAGGTCCTCTTTGAGGACCTGAAATTGAAACCAAAGAAAAGACGCAAAACCCATTACTCAACCAGTTACGAGGTCCTGGTCGAGTTGGCCCAGACACACGATGTGCCCAGAGAGATGCTTAAGTATCGGGAACTTGCTAAACTAAAATCCACTTATGTCGACCCGCTCATCAACCTGACTGTAGATTCAAGACTCCATACAAGCTTTAATCAAACGGGAACCGCCACCGGTCGACTCTCCTCTTCCAATCCAAATATCCAGAATATCCCGATCAGGACCGATCTGGGCAAAAGGATTCGCGCGGGCTTTGTTGTCGAAAAGGGCTTTAAGTTGATCTCGGCTGATTACTCCCAGATTGAACTGAGGATCTTAGCCTCTTTAAGCGGAGATCAAAGACTGATTGAAGCCTTCCGCAGTGGTGAGGATATCCATACCCAGACTGCCTGCCGGATCTTTAATTTAAAGCCAGACAAAGTCTCCCCTTTCCACCGTCGGATAGCCAAAGTTGTCAATTACGGTATTATTTATGGAATGAGCGAGTATGGACTGGCTCAAGAGTTAGAAATTCCTCAGGCCGAGGCCCAGGCCTTTATCGAGAATTATAAATCTATCTATCCCGGAGTACAGGAATGGATTGAGCAGGCAATTACATCAGCGACCGAGAAGGGTTATGCCGAGACCCTCTTCAAGCGAAAAAGGCCCTTACCCGATTTAAGATCCCAGAACCGGGCCCTGGTTGAATTTTCCAGAAGAGCGGCAATTAATACCCCGATTCAGGGGACAGCAGCTGATATTATTAAATTGGCGATGATCAAGATTTATAAGTTGCTTAAAGAGAAGAAATTTAAGGGCGGACTCTTACTCCAGATTCATGATGAACTGCTCTTCGAGATCGAAGAGAATCGAATTGATGAAGCAAAACACTTGATCAAAGAGGCGATGGAAAAGGTGGTGGACTTGAAGGCTCCGGTTGAAGTCTCAATTGGTGTCGGGCAGAACTGGTCCGAAGCCCATTAAACGCCTTGTTTACCCTCTCTTTTTCTGAATCTTAATTTGGTTGTCAAAATCCGATCGGTCTGAAAGATCCGGGCGGCAATGTAAATCGTAATGCAGGAAAATATCGCCATATAGATAAATCCAGAGATAATTATTCCGTAGTTACCGAAGATTATTGCCTTGGGGGTAAGAAATGGATAAGAGAAGGGGATGAGATAGACAACTATCTTTACAAACATAGAGGCCGTTTCAATATCAAAGAGCAATGTAAAAAAATAAGGGACAAGACAGAGGACCATTAGCGGAGTCAGTGCCGCCTGAGCGGTCTTGGCATCTTCGGTAAAGATAGCAAGCAGAGTCGAAAGCGAGAGGGCACAAAGGATGGCAAGAAAGAGGGAAATGGTAATCAAAAGAATTGAATCGGGCCTCAGCCCCAGGCCTAACTTATCTATCAAACTGAGGTCAATCTTACCCGCGGCCTCGGGTATATCGCTAAAACCGCGCATATAATAGCCAAAGGCAACAAGAAAGAGCGTGGTAATTATCAAGGCAACCGCCACCGCACCTAACATCTTCCCGACCACAATATAAATCCGGTTTATCGGGACTGTGAGCAGGGTCTCTAAGGTCTTATTCTCCTTCTCCTGACCGATCGATGCTGCGATCAACTGGCTGACATAGATAATGGTCATCAGAAGGATTATCGGGACCATAAATATCTGAGAGATGACCAGCCCTTGCAGCATCTGGGGATTACCTTCAGCAATGCGGTCTTTCAGCATCACATACTCTCGGACTTTTATTGGAAGAATGATATTTTCCGGCTTTATCTCAGGATTAAACTTTGCAATATGCGTTTCAGCAAAACGGCTATTAATCTCCTGCAAAACCGTCTTTATCTTTACTGTCTTCATCGCCTGGGTTGCCGAGAATCCTCGGATCAGATTGTAGATTTCGATCGTTCCGGTCTGGAAATTCTCTATCGTCTGAGATAGACCTTCTGGAATTACCAGAACCAGCGGAATCTCCTCAGATTTAGCAATGGTCAGGGCATCTTCCTTTTCTGCGTTGCTTTCACTAACGATAAAATTCTGACTTTTTAATATTTCAATAATTGTCCGGGCCGGGGCAGATCGGTCATTATTTACCACCATAATCCTCTGGGGCGCCTTTGCCTTTTCTCTTTCACCTCTCGTTGCCCGGCCGATAAAGATAAAGATAATCATAATCGCTATAAATGGGGCCAGTAACTGGAGGGTAAGAAATTCTTTTACCTCTTTAACGATAATGTTTATTATAAATCTCATCATTCGATTTTTATGAAAACCTCTTCAAGGTTTCGGGCGCTGTACTTCTGTTTCAACTCTTCAGGGGTCCCGGTCTCTTTTATTATGCCGTCTTTTATCAGGGCAACCCGCTCGGAAAGCAATTCAATCTCAAGCATATTGTGAGAAGAAAGCAGAACAGTTGTCCCCTGCCGGGCAAAATCTTTTATCCGTTCCCTGATCTCAAGCGAATTAGCCACATCAAGGCCTGAAGTGGGCTCATCGAGAATAGCAAGCCTGGGTCTGACCATTAATGCCCGGGCCAGTAACAATTTCCTCGCCATCCCTTTACTGTAGGTCTTGACCTTATCATTGAGCCTCTCCTTGATCCCGGCGATCTCGATACCCAGATTGACAATTTCGTCCCGTTGATGATCATCGGTTGAATAGAAGGTCGCCATAAATTTCAGATAATCTATACCGGTAAGGTTCTTATAAAGACCCGCCTCTTCTGGTAGATAACTGATCAATCTCCTTACCTCCTCGGGTCGCTTCGCAACATCATGTCCAAAGACGTGAACCAGGCCTGAGGTCGGTTTGAGTAAAGTGGCGACTATTCTCAGGGTCGTGGTCTTGCCCGATGCATTAGGTCCGATCAGGCCGAAGATCTCATTCTCATTGATGTTGAAGGATACCCCTTTCAGGGCCTGGAGTGAGCCATAATTTCGTTTCAGGTCTTTAATCTCAACTGCCAATTCCATATAGGATTATATCAGGATTGCATAAAAAATCAACAGATTTCCTTTGATCTAAATAAGTGATGGAATTCAATTCCCAGGAGATACTTAATTTTTAAGGTAAATTTTCAATTCTGATATAAGTAAAAACACTATATTAAAGAAATAAGTAGTTTTACCTATTGACAGAATTTTATAAATGAGTAAAATTGGCCAACGGGCAACGGGCCGGGAGAATAGATTTCGATAAGGTTCTAATCATAATCTGGTGATTTGTTGGTAAGAAAGTTCAATAAAATGTACCAACCGGGTCTATCCCGGTCTTAACTGGAGGAAGATTGAAAAGAGATGTAAGGACAGGATCTGCCCCTGTCCTTAAAAAAGTTAAATTCTTGCTGAGAGACCTCTCTCTCTCTCTCTCGAGAGTGAATACTATACAGATAGTCATTATTCGACACCCCATCTTCTGTTTTTTAACCTTTCTCTTTCTTTAATTTTAATAATAAAGAGGGAGGACTTATGTTAAAATCAGACACCCTATCGATGGCGGCCGATGAATATTTGATCGGAAAATCGTCGGCGATAAGAGAAATTTGTGAAATGATAGAGAAAGTGGCGGCGACCGATGCAACTGTCCTCATTACCGGAGAGACCGGGGTGGGTAAGGGATTGGTCGCCAGACTTATTCACAGTAAGAGTGCGCGTCATAAGGAAAATTTTGTAGTCTTCAGTTGTGGCAGTCTGCCTGAGTCCCTTGTTGAGTCAGAACTTTTTGGTCACAGGAAGGGCACCTTTACCGGTGCGGTTGAAGACAGGAAAGGATTATTTGAGATTGCGGACGGCGGAACCTTATTTTTGGATGATATTCAAAATATGCCTCTATCGATACAGGTAAAACTACTTCGTGCCCTTGAAGAGAAGAAGATAAGGAAATTGGGCGAGCCTTTTGAACGAGGGGTTAATGTTCGAATAATCTGTGCAAAAAATCAGGATCTTGAGAAGATGGTAAAACAAGGGTTATTCCGGGAGGATCTTTTTTATCGAATAAGTGTCTTAATTCTCCATATCCCCCTATACGAGAACGAACCGTTGATATTCCGGTCCTTGCTGAGCATTTCTTAAAGAAATATGCATCAGAGATGAATCGTTCCATACTTGGTTTTGACATTAAATCATACAGGATGATTTTAAACTATCATTGGCCGGGTAATGTCCGGGAACTTCAGAATGTCATTAAAAGGGCGGTGGTACTGACTGAGGGTAACTATATCTTACCCCGAGATCTCAGATTTGGACGTCTGAAAAAGATCGATAAAAAGGAAATAAGAAAGGCACTTATAAGAGCCAGAGGGAATATATTTTGAAAGGGTTGTGTCCCGATTTCCGTAGAAATTCGTGACTATAACCCTTAACGCCGATATTATAATCATTTAAGCCACCTTGTCACTCTTTTTCTTAATCACTCCAGACATATCACGCCAGCCGGGAATCTTCCTTAAAGTGATTTGACCACTGGCAATTAGACCATAAAGTATTATTAAAAACGCACTCTCAGTTGGAAAAGGCAT
>CBFGIV010000020.1:0-39225 GCA_965648915.1 Caldifarciminota bacterium
TTTCATAATATCCATAATACGGGGAATGCCCTCTTCTGTCAATATCCCTTTTAATATCCTTATCACCTGGTTACGATGTCTAGGTCTATCTACATTTTTCCCTTGACTTTTTTTATTATATAATTATTATTGCTTTGTTGGGAGGTTCTATGAAATATGTAATTTTCTTCTTATCTTTCTTCCTCCTGCTGAACGCCGGACAGAATCCATTAACACCGACCCCGATTGGTTACTATACACCTGAACCCACCGGTGATGCTCCTATTGTCTCGATAACCAATTATCGATTTGATCCCTTGGTTGATTTCCCGAAATTACCATCTGATTTGAAGATTGAACGCTATCCAGGTGATGGAACCGGCCATTATTTAGTCCAGCTTAAAGCCCCGGTATACACATATATGATCGATGCTATCAACCGAACTGGTGCTCAGTTATTAGGCTGCCATTCCTACTACAATTTCATCGTTAAGATGAATAATGAGACACGAACAAGGGTTGAGAAACTGCCTTTTGTCCGCTGGATTGGAGTTTATCAGCCGGCCTTTAAGTTGTATAATCAAACCTTAAAAGGTGCTGGGTCAGGAAAATTCCTGATTTATCTCTTCTACACAGAGAATACTGGTGAAGCGCAGAGAGATTTAACCGCTCTGGGTGCAACAATTTTAGGCTATTCGGATACTGAGGTCGTTAAATTCCTGGTAGTTAATTGTGATCGCACGCTCCTGACCAAAATTGCCAACCTGCCCTATGTTTACTGGATCGAAGAATCGTTTCCCAGCGAACCGGAAAACGATCAGTGTCAGTGGGTAAATCAGAAAGGTCTGCCGCCGACCGATACTACCCGGCCGGTATGGCGTCAGCGGATCTTTGGTGGCGACTACTGGGGTGATCCATCAGGAGAAATCTTGGGCCATTGTGATGATGGTCTGGATGTTAGCCACTATGCCTTCCGTGATCCAAACATAACTATCAGTGACACAGGTGAATTCCCGACGAGCCGCAAGATCGTTGCCTACAAACACTATCCCAGGGCGGGTGGAATAACCCGGACAAGCCATGGAACCCATACTGCCGGGACAATCTGCGGTAATGATTCGGCAATGGGTGGGACCGATGCCCGGGATGGCCATTCCAAGAATGCAAGATTGGTTCATCTTTCACCGATCCCAAGTTCTTCAGACAATTTCCTTGTTGTCTATGGCACAATAACTGATAGTCTCAGGAATCGTAATATTCAACCGGTTACCTGCTCAAACTCCTGGTGGACTCTGGTTATGGGTCAGTATTCAGCAAAATCGATGGAGGTTGATCAATTTCTCTGGACCCACCGGCACTTTGTGATGATAAAATCCTGTGGTAATCAAGGACAGTCGAGTCAGTATCGAATTACTGAACCGGGTAATTCAAAGTCGATTATCTCGGTTGGAGCCCTGGGCAATGGCACATCGGCAACAACCCTGGCGAGTTTCTCGAGCCGTGGGCCGGCACCAGATGGAAGGGTAAAACCCGAAGTCTGTACACCAGGTGATCTCATATATTCAGCACAATATAACACAACCAATTCTTATACGAGTATGAGTGGGACCTCAATGGCCGCACCATCCTGTAATGGCAGTATCGGATTGATCCGTTCATATCTGCGTAAAGGCTTCTATCCCACCGGGGCGAGAAGATCGGCTGATTCGCTCCGTTATATAAGTGGTGCCCTGCTTAAGGCAATGATTGTTGTCTCCGCCGATCCTAATGTCGGAACTTATGTGGTCCCGAGTGACTACATTGGCTGGGGAAGGTTCGACCTTGATTCAGTTTTATTCTTTTCGACCCCAACCGTCGAACGACGCAGGTTGTTACTCTATGACGATACGATTGGACTGGCAACCGGCCAGTACCGGGATTACCAGTTTACGGTAAGTGATGGCGGTTTGCCTTTAAGGGCAGCAGTGACCTGGTATGATACAGCAGCGGCGGCCGGTGCAACCCGGGCGATAATCAACAATCTCGATGTGCGGATGATTGCACCGAATGGTGATTCGTTTAAAGGCAATGTCTATGCAAATGGTCAATCGGTAAGAAATCCAACCCAGCGTTATGATAGCATTGATGTGCTTGAATGTTTAAGGATAAATGCACCTAATACCGGAAACTGGACTTTAAGGGTAATGGCAAGGAATGTTGTAACCCGGCCCCAGCGGTATGCCGTTGTCTTGACTGGTGGCTTCCCACTGGTTGGAATCACTGAAGAGTTGGTTGGTGGTGTAAGGCCGACGGAGATGGCCCTCGTTTATGGCCCCAATCCGTCAAGAATTGGTGGTTCTAAGGTTCGGTTCTATGCGCCTGATGTTAATAAAAGATATACGCTCAAACTATACGATGCCTCGGGCTCACTGTTGAAGACTCTTTTCGATGCCCGGTTAAAGACCAGGGGATGGCAGAATATAAACTGGAATGGATGTGATGATAATAATCGCCAGATTCCACAGGGTGTCTATTTCTATGTGCTGGAAAACGAGGATAAGAGGTTATCCTATAAGGTAATTCTGGTGAGATAGAATGGGTCATAACGGGCGTCCGGTTGGACGCCCGTATATCAACAGTACATTATCAGGAGGTTTTTTATGGATCGTAGAAATTTTTTAAAACTATTGCTCGGCGGTGGTGCAACCATTTTCTTAGACCGGGGTTATGGCCAGAGATTATTAAATAGAGGTAATCGCTTAGAGCGTTTTGCCCTGCCTCCACCGGTCGTCAATACCTTCTCTACTGAGATCTGTCTCAATTCTCGCCGTTCCTATCATTCTGGCTATAGTGGTTCTCTTTCTGACCAGATCCTGGCCAATGTGCTCTGGGCTGCATCTAAGGCTCCCTTGATGGGTTCTTCAAGAATCATCTATGTCGCCCGATCGGATAATGTCTATCGCTACGATCCTGCCCAGCATGATATAATTCTCCACCTGGCCGGCAATCATATGTCGGAATCGAACCTTGCTTTTGAGGTTGGTATTACCGGTGACTTTTCAGAAGATGCGGGAACTGCACTATTCTTTGCCAAGATTGCATCATTTTCGTTCTGGACTTCCACAACCAACCAGCCCTCAGCCTGCGTCAAGGAGAGCGGTCGGAGCAATGCCCAGGCCAACTGGAATCCGACCGGCACCATCCATATGGTCTGCTGTTTTGGAAGGATGCCAACGGTCAGCGGTATGACTTCACAACTGGTTGCAATCTCATCGAATGGGACCCTGCCGAATCCGACCACCAATGGCACCGTCTTACTGGAGAATGCCCTTAATAACCTGAAATATGGTAATCAATTCTTAAGTACCGAACTTACCCTTCAGCAGATTTCTCAGATTGCCTACGCATCTTATGGTAATACTCCTCATACTTCTACAAATGGTCGGGCGGCCCTGACTGTTCCTTCGGCGGTTGCTAATTATTATCTCACCGCACGGATATACATAGTCCGATCCGAAGGGGTTGAAAGATACCACATCCGGACACCAGGTGGTGGCAATACGACCCGGGACCACAGGATTGAACGGGTAACGACCGGTGATAGGCGCCCCAATCTCCGTTCCGCCGTTCCCCGCCTACCCCAGACCGCACCTAACTATTTTGTCTACTGTGCAGCTCAAGCAGCCAACTATCAGTTACAGGAAGCAGGTTATGCTGGAGCCAGTGCCCTGCTTCAGGCGAGTTCAATGGTTCCACCACTTCAGGGCTATTTTACGGCCAATTTTACATCGAGTGAGCGGACGGCAATTATTAATGCCTTGGGTATTCCTTCAGCTGATCTTCCTCTGTTTATCTTTTCAGTCGGGACACCTGCTTCTTTGATTGAAGAAGGGTCCTCCGAGAATCGGATTCACATCAAAGTTAGTCCCAATCCGTTCAGAGATAAGACCGAGATCAGATTACAGATCCCAGATGGTGAAGATCAGAGGCAGAAAGTAAGACTGGACATTTATGATGGTGCCGGTCGTGTGGTCAAATCCTTTGCTCCGGCTGCAGTTCTCATCTGGGATGGTAAAGATAATCGAGGAATTCCGGTGGCCAAAGGAAGTTATCTTTGCGTGCTGAGAATAGGCCGGACCGAGTATCGACAGAGGATCATTAAAATTTAATAGATAGAGATATAAGTTTGTTTTCTATAGAAAGGAGCGATTGATGGAAGAACTGATCGGTAAGATCACACATTACTTCGGTAAGATCAGTGTTGGGATAATTGAGGTTACTGCAGGTGAGCTGAAAGTTGGCGATACGATTCATATCAAAGGTAAAAATTCGGATTTTACCCAGAAGGTCGAGTCGATGCAACTTGAACATAAACCGATCGATAAGGCGGTTGCGGGTCAGGCAATCGGGCTTAAGGTTACTAACCCGGTCCACGAAAATGACCAGGTATTTAAAGTAACCGAATAAGAAGTTTGTTGGTAGTAATTGCCTAAGAAAGTATCGGAATCTATCTTTTGAGCCGCTGAAGATTATACCAGGGCTGCGATAATTTTGGATTAATCCGTAACGCTGATCGGTAACAATTCTCGGCCTGAAGTGTGTCACCAATCTTTTCGTAAGCCAATCCCAGGTTGTTAAAGGCTTCAGCAAAGTCGGGTTTCAATTTAATTACCACTTTGTATTCATCGATTGCCGCCTGATAACATTGGTTGCCGAACAATGCCAGACCAAGATTATAGTGGACCTGAGGATCGTTAGCCTTTAACATTGTTGCCTGTTTCAGATTTTTTATTGCAAGCCCATATTCTTTTTGAGTTGCGTAGAGGGTGCCAAGATTGAAGTAGATATCAAAGTTCTGCTTATTAAATCTGAGTCCTTTTTCGTAGGCGGCAATGGCGGAATCGATATAACCGATATCGGTAAATACCAGTCCTTTATTAAAATAGGCCGGCCAGAGGGTTGAATCGATCTCGAGCGCCTTTTGATAATGAAGAAGAGCCAGACGATACTCACCGACACTGCGATAGACATTCCCCAGATTAATGTGTTCACGATGGTTTTCAGGATCGACGGCCAGTGATTGCTGATAAGCATAAGTTGCCTTTGTTGGTTCATTCATCAGAGTATATAAATAACCAAGTTGAGCCCAGTAGCGTCCATTATAAGGGAGAACCTTGATTGCGGCAAGGTGCTCCTGCTCGGCCTGATGATACAATTTCTGATCTCGAAAGTAGATCGCCAGTTCTTCGTGGGCGGAACCGCTCTTTTCCGGGTTCACGGCCATCAACTGTTGGAATCGTTTTAGTGACATAGATTGGCTTCGATTTATAATGACCCAGGGAATAGTATGGAGCAGGACGGTGGCAATGATGACGACTGTGAGGTAACCAAACTTTTTGCTGTCTTCAAATCGACAGAAGAGATAACCGCCAAAGATCGTGGATAAGAGACCGACAAAAGTAAAGAGATCCCAATCCCGGGCCCATCCTTTATCCGGGTTGAAGATAAATGAGTAGATGAAAAAAGAAACAAAGGCAACCGCGAGGAAGATTACTACGGGATTATTGATATCACTTTTTTTGAAGAAGAATACCATGCCCCAGAAAAGCATTATCAGACCCAATGGCCCGATTAGAAGGTAGAGGTTGAAAAGATCAATGATATGCGGTACTGAAAATATACTATACTCTTCCTTTTGAGAGCTGAAGAGCGGCAGAAGATGGTATTCTCTCAGGACTTCGTTAAGCGGTTTGTTACCGAAGAAAAGGATTAGTGATAGGATGGAGAAATAGATCACCAGCGGTAGAAATGAATAGAGCCAGAAGCGGAGGGATCGAAATTTTAGTCTTACTATGTACTGATAGATTAACGAAGGGAAGAGGAGGATGGAGATTAGATGAAGAGAGAGCGCAATTCCCAGGGTGATTGATGGTAATATAGGATGCGAGCAATCTTTCAGATATCTCAAAGAGAGATAGAGATAAAGCAGAATGGTTGTAAGCACGAGCGGGTAGTGTTCAACATAACCAAAGAAAAGGAGAATAAAACCCGAGGTTGTTACATTTAAGAAGATGAAAACCTTTTTTATACTTTCTGATGTCAGGAGACGGCTCAGATGGAACATAATATAGATGAAAAAAACTCCGGAGATAATGCTGGTCAGGCGATAGACAAAAAGAGCATCGGTATGGATTGTCCGATTAAGGAGGAGGTAGAGGTTTCGGTGGAGGAAGAGGTTAAGGATTTCCGAAGCATACGGTGGATAGTAGTCAGGGATGGTCCTCAGCCAGAGATAGCCATCACCAAGGAAGTGGGTAACATTGATACCCAGGCTAAAGATAATTAAGGATATAAACATTAAACCGAGGGGCAGAAGACTTTCAGGTGGTTTATGGCCGAAAAGAGTAACAATAAAATTTTGAAATGATCTATTGAACGCAGGGATAAAGATTAAGAAAACGACAATCGACATTATATATAGTAAAGACTCGGGAAAGAAGGCAAAAAAATTGAATCCCCAGGAGTACTCAACCGGCAAGAAATGGCCAAAGAGATGGCCAAGAACGATCAGGAAAAAAGATACAGTTATGAGAATAAATTTAATTCGATACACAAATCAACCTGCAGGATAAATTTATCATATGGCAATCAGTTTTTCATTTTGAAGAAATTTTAGAGCCTTCAACTCAAGCCCTTCAAAATGATACTGGATATAAGATTGGACTAATTTATCAAATAGTTCCAGTTGCGGTATATCAACCTGTGGCTGTTGCCGAAAATAAAGTCTTTTAAGAAGATCGATAGCTGAACCTGTTAGCCTGATGCTGGATTGATCAGCATCGGCACTACAGACCAGCCCTCCATATTTAATACTGAATAGATTTGACGGCTTTTTTAAGCATCGAACACAGATATTCAGTTCAGGTCGGTAGCCGAGAAGCCCGGTGGTGATGAGCAGATAGGAATAGATCAGAGATTTGAGGTGAATAAGCGATTTTGACTGTTCAATCATCCTGATCGTCTGGAGGGCAAGACGGTATACCCGGGGATTGGGCTGTTCCGGGGGTAAAGTCTGATCGAGAAATTCGCACAGGGTCAGGGCGGTTATGATCTTGCAAGGCGATGTTCGAATTTCTGAAAAGTCATCGATGATTTCTGTTTCTGAAAGATTATAGATTTCTTTGTGAGGTCGGTGATAGTAGATGATCCGGACTCGGGTAAATGGCTCAAGCGAAGAACCAAAAGTACTCCGGGGACGTCGGGCCCCTCGAGCGATAAGTTTTAATTTTCCCCTCTTGCACCCAAAGGCGATAACCACCAGGCTTGTATCTTTAAATCGTCTGGTTCGTAATATTAGACTTTCATCACGGACAATATTGGTCATAGATCTTTTTATGGCTCATCGCGGATCTCACCGATTAACTCTTCAATCATATCCTCCAGGGTGATTATGCCGATGGCCTTCCCGTTCTGGTCGATTACTACCGCCATGTGTTCACCTTCGTTTTTCATTTTTTTAAAAATAGGCATTGCCTGGGTCTTACTTTTTACGGTAGCGATTGGACGCATACTAATTTTGTTATGAAAGATGATGTCTTTGAGATTAATCACATGGACGATATTGCTTGGGTTATCCTGATAGACCGGGATCCGGGTATATGGTTTTTTGATTAATCCTTTCTCCCTGATCTGGTCAATTGTTATCGTATGGGGTAAAGAAAATACCTTGTCGATTGGTATCATCAAATCATTAACCAGTGTTTCACGGAGTGCAAAGAGTCGGGCCAGGATGCGGCTGGCCGAACGTTCAATTTCATTTAGAGCGGTAACGAGATCACGCCGGTGTAATGAAAATCCAACGCCCGAAGATTGTTTATAAATTAAACGGGGGAGGAAAGAGAATGGAGCCAGAATCGGTCTTAATACATTTCTTAAGAGCATTAAAGGGTGTGCCAGAAGGGCCATCGCCCTCTCGGGCATTAGTAACCCGATGGCTTTGGGAAGATACTGACCGACGATGAGGGAAAGCAAGGAGAGCGAGACAATCGCAACAATGGTATAATGACTCCCAAGTGTTTCGACAAAGAATTTTTCGAAAAGAATTGAAGCGGCAACCAGGGCAAGGTCTTCGCAGACAAGGATGATTGTAAAAAATTCTTCGGGGTGGTCTAAAAAGTAAAGGACGGTTCCTGCCCATTGCAGTCCGGATGCACTCTGTTCTTTAAGCCGAAATCGGTCGAGACGGATCAAAGCCGTCTCGGAAAGAGTAAAGACACTCTGGCCGAGGATGGCTAAAATTCCCAGTAATATTTCCATTATTGCCTCTGAACAATGACCTTTTTTATTTTTCGCCCTTTAATCTCCTTGATGGTAAAGATAAGGCCATGGTAGGATAGACTTTCACCTTCTTTCGGGATATGGCCAAAGTTGCGGAAGAGAAAAGCACTCAATCGTTCACCGCTCTCTTCGAAGTGACCCGGTTTCAGAATGTGATAGACATTCTGGATACTGACGCCACCGTCAAACAGATATAAATTATCACCAAGCGACTGGTATGGAATATCACCGGTCTCATCATATTCGTCAATTATTTCACCGACCAATGATTCGAGGATATCCTCGAGGGTAATTATCCCAACAAAGTCACCAAATTCATCAGTGACCATTGCAATATGAATGCCCCGGCGCCGAAATTCGTTCAGCAGCATCTCCAAATTCTTGGTTTCCGGGACAAAATGAGGCTCACGCATAAAATCACGAACCAGTAGATTATTATCAGCGAATACGATGTCTTTCCCGTAAAGAACACCTACAACACTTTTTGTTTTGCTTTCAAAGACAACCAGGCGGGAATGTTTCGATCGGTTGATTTTTTTCTTTGCCTCGCCCAGAGTGGCGTTGTCACGAATTGAGATCACATCCGGAGCGGGTGTCATTATCTGACTGACGGTTTTTTTGCTTAAACCGAATAACTGACGGGCAATTTCAAGTTCATCTGCTTCAATAATATTGGCTGATCTTGCTTCCTGGAGCATCCGGTCGATTTCCCGGAAATCCATCTTCCGGGTTTCAATTTTTGGTAAAAACCGATTCGATAGATTGTCAAGAGTGGTTGAAATTGGAAGAAAGAGCAAGTTAATATATTGCATCAGAGGGGCTAACTTAAAAGTAATCGGCTCGAAATACCGGATGGCGAGGGCCTTGGGTGTTATTTCACCAATCAGAAGTAGGATATAACTCATAACGACAAACTCAATCAAGAGGGCGATAGTCTTATTCAAGTGAAAAGTATGGATGAGGTTGATGGTTATCAGGGTTAAAACCGAAGATGCACCAATATTCACCAGCAGATTGCCGGTAAGGATGGTTATCAGAATACGGCGAGGCCGGGTGAGGAAATTATGAATTATATCGGCATAGCGCCTTTTCATGTAAAGATAGGATTGGATCTTTATCCGCGGGAAAGTAAAAAGGGCAGTTTCGAATCCAGAGAAAGCGGCACTGAGTATTAACAGGATAATAATCAGTATAACCTGAAAAAGAATCATAATTTAAAAATATTTTGCCAGATAGTAGTCCGTTCTGGTCTGCATTATGCGTCGCTCTCGAGCATTTCGATGGTCAAATCCAACTAAATGGAGTAAACCATGCAGTATAAGTTCGCCTAAGTGGCGATAATCAGTTATCATAAAAGAATTGATATAGATTTCGCCAAAATCGGCTGTGAGTCTGAAGGAGAGGACATCGGTTGAGTATTTGCGGTTAAGGAATTTATGATTCATTTTTAACATTGCCTGGTTATCGAGAAAAACAAGGTTTATCTCTTTTATTCTCTTCTTTTCGGCGGTCAGCACTGCACGGGTAATCTGTCCCAGCCTTGATTTATACTTTGCGTATTTACGGGGAATTTGAAAAAGTCTTATCTTCATGCTCGAGACGGGGATGGAAGACACCGGCCAGAATAGGCAGAAAGGCCTCGGTTATTTTAACCAGATCTTTGCGGGTAATATTACAGTCATCTAACTGCCGGTCGTTAAAACGGTGGTCAATGTTATCTTTGAGAATCTTTTCAAGTTTTTTGGATGTTATATTCTTCTCGCCCCGGGCTGAAGCTTCAACCCCGTCAGCCAGCATAACCAGAGCTGCTTCACGCGACTGAGGACGGGGACCGGGATAACGGAATTCAGTATCGGAGACCTGTCCGTGAAAACGATATAGGGCTTTGCGGTAGAAAGCCTCAATGGTTGATGTCCCGTGGTGCTGCTGGATAATGTCGATGATGACTTCGGGTAAGTTAAGTTTTTTCCCCAGGTCCACCCCTTCTTTGACATGAGATAGAATCACTAAGGCACTGACCTGCGGTGTCAGCAAGTCGTGGGGATTAGATCGTTCGAGTTGATTTTCAATAAAGTATTCGGGTTTTTTTAATTTACCGATATCATGGTAATAGGCAGCAACCCGCGCCAGGATCGGGTTGGCACCGATTGCATTGGCACCGGCCTCGGCAAGGTTGCCGACAACTATTGAATGGTGATAAGTACCTGAGGCATTTAAGGCCAGTTGCTTAAAAATCGGCAAATTCAGATTACCCAGTTCCAGAAGGGTGAAATCAGTTGTGATGCCGAAGAATTTTTCAACAAGGGGTAAAATAAAGAAAACCAGAAAGCCGGATATAAAACCATTGAGGGTGGCGTTGCCCAGACTGTTGAGGACTGAGACGCCAGGCTTGAAGTAGAGATGGATCAGAATTACACCAAAGATATTCACCAGGGCAGCAATAAAAGAGATAAGATAGAAATCGAGACGACTCTTCATAATTATTTTCATTGAGGCAGCACCAATCCCGCTGATTAACAAAAAATAGAAAAGTGAGAAATTGCTGTTGATGAAGGCGAGGCAACTACTTAGTGCAACCGTGAAGGTAAGGGCGGCATCGTAGCCGAGAAAGAGCGAGACGAGAAAGGAGAAGAAGGCAATGGGATAGAGGTAATAACTGTTGGTAAAGAGTGAACAAATTTTTACAACTATTAAAAAGAGCGCTGCAGTAAAGATGAGGAATGAAAAATTGCGTTTTTTTAATAACTCGTGATTCTTGGCAAGGTCATAGCGATAGAAAAAGAAGAGAATTGCGAGGTAGAGGAGATTACGGGCCAAGAAGATATTGAGCCAGTTGATGACACCGGCCGAGGCGCGTGTCTTTTCGAGGGCCTCGATTTTTTCAAGGACAACCCGGTCGACGCGCTGGTGGGCTTCGACAATCTTTTCTCCCTTAAATATTTTGCCTTTAGTTTTTGGTAGCGAAGAATAGACCTCTTCAATTTTACTGTTGGTTTTTGATTCATTATAGATGAGGTTGGGGGTGAAGAAAATATTGAATAATTCTCTGAATGGAACAGGCCTATTACGGATCATACTGTCGATACGGGTTCGGTCAAATAGGTTATCAATCGATTCGAGGATTTCCCGACCATTCATGTTGATCATAACAATTCGGGAGCCAACCAGTGGTTTTATCTCGACCAATCCTTTGAACATTAACTGGCTGAATAATTCGGTAAGTTCGGTAATTGTCTTACGACGTATCGATTTATTACTGAGATATTCTATGGTCGGGGGCGAAATGGCGAAGCGATGCTGGACCTCTTTTATTTTCGCTTCATCACTAAGGTTGATTGTGGCAAGAGTATCAAAAAAACTGTTCAAGTATTCAAACTGGGATTTAAGGGTGGCAAAGGCCGTTTCATCATAGTCAAATATTTTTGGGATCCGGAGGGCGATTTCTTTTTTTGCCTGCGCGAGTTCGTCTTCGGATTTTAAGATATCGAAATCATAAGGGGCAATAATGTCCCTTGGTGCAATGTCATTTTCTTTTAAGTTATATCCGCGAGGTAAAGAGGGAGGCCGGAAAAGGAGATTTATCAGGATCAAGAGCAAGATGATTAAAAAGAACCGATTGCTATTTGGATTTATTTTCATAGGCCTTAATGATTTCCTGGACCAGGCGGTGCCGGACTACATCTTTTTCAGTAAGATAGATAAACTTTATTTCCGGGATGTGTTGCAGGATGTTTTGAATTTCGATGAGTCCTGAATAAGCATTGGGTGGTAGATCGACCTGGGTTATATCGCCGGTAACAACTATTTTAGAATTCCAGCCGAGTCGGGTGAGAAACATCTTCATCTGCATCGGGATGGTATTCTGCGCTTCATCGAGAATGATAAATGCATCGTTGAGATTTCGGCCGCGCATATAAGCAAGGGGTGCGATTTCGATAACCCCGGTATCAATATAACGCCGGGTCCGGTCATAGGGGAGCATATCATAAAGGGCATCGTAGAGGGGGCGAAGATAGGGATCGATCTTTTCTCTGAGATCACCCGGCAGATAACCGAGGGATTCGCCAGCCTCGACTGCGGGTCGAGTTAGAATAATACGTTCGACCTTCTTCTCCATCAGGTAGTAAACGGCTTTGGCTACTGCCAGATAAGTCTTGCCCGTTCCGGCCGGGCCGATACTGATGACGATGTCGTAGTCGTCAATTGCCCGGACATATCTCATCTGACCATCAGATTTAGGACGGATGAGTGCCTTAGGGGTTGCAATAATATCATGCTCAAAGGTCTTATGATTGATCGAGACTTTTATTATATCTTTGATCAATCCCTCATCAATGGTCTCGCCGCTGGTAATCTTTTCAATCATCCGGCGGAAGAGGGTTTTTAAGTCACTTATTTCGTCAGCCGGTCCATCAAAATATATTTTGTTGCCCCGAACTGTAATTCGGGTGAGATAGTGATTCTGAATAGTTTTTAAAAACTGGTCGTTGTGTCCCAGAAGTCGAACCGGATCGATATTCTCTATCGAAATCGATGCCTTAGACATAAATTAGAAATTATTCAGGCTGACGAATATAGAGTTGAATTCAGAAACCGACCTTGATCCAATGTCGATTCCTAAAAAAGCAGGGGTAGCGATGTGCATAATAAATTTTATTCGAATAATCGTTTATGTCAAGAGCTATCTCCTCTTTTTATTAAGAATGATGACAAGGGGGCAGTCTCCTCAATTTAAGTCCCGGAATATCAGGGGCTTTGGAAAAACCTTCATTTCCTGTTTTAGTCTTGAATGTTATTAAAAGAACCTGATCAGGATCACAATGACAGAAAGGGGTGTATTGAAGTTATCTTGAATTAAACCTCTATTTTCTGTGAGGCGGTGCAGGAGAGAAATGAGGATAAGGAGGAAAATTTATTTTTTGTCCTCGAAAACCGGTTTTGAGACTTCGAGCATCCGATTGATCATCATTTCAGCCTTTTGCCGGATTTCTTCCTCAACCGTGATTTCGTATTTTAAGTCCTCTAAGGACCAGAGTATCTTTTCAAGAGTATTCGCCTTCATATTGGGGCAGACAACCCAGGGGTTGGCAGGGATAAAGACCTTATCTGGATTTTCCTTTTTGAGACGGTGGATCAGCCCCAGCTCGGTGCCAATGATTATTTTCTGAGCATCGAGTTCTTTGGCAAGGCGGCACATACCGCTGGTCGAGGCCACATAATCGGCGACCGCGATCACATCTGACCGGCACTCGGGATGAACAAGGGCAATTGCGCCGGGGTGCTCCTGCTTGCGCTGGATGATATCCTGAGAACTGATTATGGAATGGGTTGGACAGTAGCCAGGATAGAGATGAAATTTTTTATTGGTTCTGGTTGAGACATAATGGCCAAGATATCGGTCCGGAATAAAGAGAATCTCTTCACAGTCAGTTAAGGATTCGACGATTTTGATAGCATTGGCTGAAGTGCAACAGATGTAGGACCCAGCTTTGACATCAGCAGTTGAATTTATATAGCAGACGACCCTGGCCTGAGGGTATTTTGCTTTTTCAATATTGAGCCGGTCCTTTGTAATCATATCTGCCATTGGACAGCCAGCATCGAGATCGGGCATCAAAACCTTTTTGGTCGGGTTGACAATCTTTGCCGTCTCAGCCATAAAGTGGACACCACAGAAAATGATGATTTCTGCCGATGTTATGGCAGATGCTTTCTGAGCGAGTTCCAGAGAATCTCCGACAAAATCAGCAATATCCTGGACTTCAGGTCGCTGATAATTATGAGCAAGGATTATGGCGTTCTTTGCCTTCCGCAAGCGGTTTATCTTATCGACCAAATCTTTATTAGAATTCATAGGCTCAGTATATTGAAAAACCGGAGATTGTCAACAGTCCTGGAGTTGCATTTTGCAAATAAAAGAAATTTCTTGACTTTTGGTTGGATTTTAGTATAATAAAATACTAAGATGATAAAAATCTTTGATCTGCACTGTGATTCGGTCCAACACCTATCAAAAGCAATTGATCTATCAAAAAGTACCAGTTTTCATATCGATATACCGAAGTTGAAAAAGGCTAATGTCTTAGGGCTGATCTGGGCCTGCTGGGTATCGCCCGGAGTGAAGAACCCTTTTCATAAAGCGCTGGAATTAATTGATAAATCGATGGATTTTATTGAAAATAATAAAAGATATATCAATCTTGCCCGGTCGTATGAAGATTTGAAGGGTGATCGGGTAAATTTCATCCTCGGTGTTGAGGGTGGACATATTTTTGATCAGGGACGCTGGCAATTCAAGACATTATATCGTTTAGGTGTAAGAGTATTTACGTTAACCTGGAATAACTCAAATCTTTTGGCCCATTCGGCAGTGGATAATGATAATCTCGGCCTCACTAAATTGGGGCGTGAGTATATTAAAGAAATGAATAAGAGTCGAGTTATTGTCGATCTCTCGCATTCCTCAAATGCATCTGTGCTTGAGGCCTGCGATCTTCTCCGTATCCCGCCGATCGCCTCACATTCCTGTCTCCGATCATTAAATGGTCTGGTCAGAAATATAAGTGATCAGGCCTTGAGGGCAATAGCAAGAAAGGGCGGGGTTTGTGGTGTAAACTTTTCAAGACGCCATCTCGGACGATATGATATTATTGACCACATTCGGTATATCAAAAGTATAATATCGGTCAACCATATTGCGATTGGGTCTGATTTTGACGGAATTACCGATCCGGTCGTCCCTGACATATCTTATACAAAGACGCTGGCCGAAAGATTACATAAATCAGGTTTTTCCCGGTTCGAGGTCGAAAAAATTTTATATAAAAACTTTCTGCGTGTCTTCAGAGATATATGCTGAATAAGCAAAAAATAATCGGTGGATTTATCATCCTGATACTGTTAATAGTGATTGTTATTTACCAGCCCTGGATCGATGAAAAGGTCGGGGTGATGATACCCTATGGATTTAATATTCAGCAGATCGGCAATCGTTTATATGAAAAGGGAGTCGTCATCAGTCCGATCGAGTTTATTTTCTGGGGTAAGATTCTGGGTAAGGAGAGAGAGGTCAAGGCCGGCTATTATAGATTGCGGAGACGAACCCCGGCGTTCTTTATCCTGCCGGTTCTGACCAGGGGTAGTCAGGAATTCATGAGTATCACTATCCCTGAGGGACTCAGAGTAAAAGATGTTGCTCTACTACTTGAGGAGAGAGAGCTGGTTGATCGAGATGATTTTCTCAAACTGGTTTATGATACAGTATTTATCCGAAAACTCGGACTCAGCATAAATAGTCTGGAGGGATTTCTCTTTCCTGATACCTACTATCTTGACCCTGCGCACCCGAATCAAAGTTTATCAATCATAGAGATGATGGTGCAGAATTTTTTTAAAAATACGAAAGAACTCAAAATGGGCGACTCGCTTTATCCCTATTTGATTATGGCTTCAATTATTGAAAAGGAAGCCCGGCTTGATACAGAGAGACCGATTATTTCAGCCGTCTTCTGGAATCGTTTGCGTTTGCATAGACCGATTGAGTCTTGTGCCACCGTGCTCTATGCCCTCGACTGGCGAAAAACAAATCTCCTCGAGTCTGATCTCAAGATCGATTCGCCCTACAATACCTACCGCTACCCTGGACTTCCACCGGGGCCAATCTGTTCGCCTGGTCTTAAATCGATTGTCGCCGCCTGTTATCCCGATACTTCCAGTTATCTCTATTTTGTCGCCCGGGGTGATGGTGGTCATATTTTCTCAAGAACCTACCAAGACCATATTCAGGCGAAAATGATGGTAAATAGATATGGAAAGAGATAGATTTGAAGAACTGGTAATCGACCAGAGTGTTTATATCAAGAGACTTCAGGAAGAATACGGAAGACCTGATGAGTATGATTATTTTCTGACCATCATTGAAAATATCATCGGGTCGGATCAGCATCTGAATTTGTTTAAAAATCGTTCTCCCCGGGGAAAAATTATTCTGTATTTTGGACGCAGGTTGATTGGACTCCATGAAGAGTTCCTAACATTGTTATTATCATATCTGCAGGATGAGAAGGCTAATTCGATTCGCTGGCAGAAGTTTTTTGAGAGTTATCGTAATGAACTGGTCAATTGCTATTCTGCTTTCATTAAGGATGAAAAGCCCCGGCTGATACTTTTTGAGATTGGTAACCGAAAGGTCATACGTGATATCCTGACGAAAAAAATTCGAGCGGGTGAACCCTTAAACAGCGATATACTGGTAAAGGTGTCCCGGACGGTTAATAGCCTTTTTTATTATGCACGGAAGGTTATGTCTTCAAGTATTCGTTTTGATGACACGCTGATTGCGGAATCTTATGATAAAGTTCTGACTGTACTCCCCCGGATCGAGGAGCCGGATCTGATGCGCCTCCTCACAGCCCCGATTCAGGGCCAGAAGATGCCGGTGGCTTTCTTTGACCTGCTGGCATCTTATATCAAGGGGCAGACTCTGGCTACATCAGAAAAAGAACTTCTTGAATCGATTGCGAAGAGAAGTTTCTTTACACGCGATGATTTAAAAAAGATGATTATGGCCTATCCGCTCGGCATCAGCGATGGAATAATAGAGAAGATCTTAATTGCTCTCCGAGACCGCCTCAATTTCCAGTTGGGACAGTTAACCAATGAGAAGGATGATGTGATGCAGAGGCTCAATGAATTCAGGGGCAAGATGCGAGAATATGTTAATACCTTTGCACAGAAGGTTTGTGAGTCCGCGCAGAACTTTTCGACTCAGGAGATTCTCCGCAGCACGGTGAACGAGATGACAACCCCGCTGGTCAGAATGGGTTACTATATTCGTGAACTCGACGGTAAACATCGAGAACTGGTGAAGAAGGAAGAATGTATCAAGATGCTGCTTCAGGTGGAAAAGGCTGATATCCTGTCCTGGATTAAAGATGTCCCTTACCGCCATCTTCTTGAACTTGTCCTTGCTAATGAACGGGGTATACCCCCGATCGATGAGACAGGGTTGCAGAAGGAATTGAGAGATCTTTATCGAGCCGCGAAGTCGAATCCGATCGAAATGGAATTGATGAATACATATCGGCGGGGCGGCATTTTTACTGAACGATTTGAGATTCCGCGGCTGATCGATCAATTTCAGGTTGTTATTCGGGAGGTTATTAAACCGGTTGTTATAACTCTTTTGTTTGAGGAACTTGTTGAGTATTTTCCACCTTTAGGCCAAATATCTCACGAAAATTTAAAATTCCTGGCTGAAGAGATTGCAGAGAATAAAGTCTATACACTGGCTGAAGAGATAGAAAAACCAGGTTCTCCAAATGTAATAATCAGTGATGAGACACGCCGGGAGATTGAGCAGTTTCGGTCGGTTGTTTCGGTTCTGGTCTATGATATTCGCGGTTCAACTTTTATGGGAACGAAACTGCAGAATGCCCGGAAGGAGAGCGAGATCCGAAATCTTTTTAACAAAGCGATGCTCGAGACTGTCATCAAGTATGGAGGAATGCCGATCAAGGATACGGGGGACGGCGGTATTATATTCTTCTGTGCTAACGCCCGGGAACTGACCCTTGCCGATAAGAGAGAAAATTTAAACCCGGAATCCGGTGAAAGCGTTGGCATCACCGCAGCACGCTGTGGTATCGAAATGGTCCAGAAGGCTCAGGAATTTGTGGAAGAGAATCTTATGAAGTATGGTGAGTGGTTTAAGGATGTGGAAGAGCGGGAGATAAAGTTTGAAGGTATAACCCTGGCCACACTACCGCCTGAATACAAGAAGATCTTTCAGGTTGGTATTGGAATTGCCTCGGGTTTTTATCCACGTGAAGTCTATCTTGACCGGAATGCTTTTAATGAGATCGATATTTCCGGGATGCTGGTCAGAGAGGCCAATATCTTCTCCAAGGCAAAAAGACTCGAAGGTTCAATTGTTCTGTGTGATGATACAACAGTTTACAACCTCATTCTGAATGCTCCCAAGTTTTCGTTCGTATCTGATAAAGGGTTGAAGATCGATCCGATTGTGAATGATGTAATTCAGGCACTTGATTACTGGCTTAAAGTCAGGGAAGAAAGGCGTGGATTTATGATTGAGATGTTTAAATTACTGGCCCAGCGGGTCGATGGTAAGGTCGTCTACGATAAGGAGTGTAAGATGTTTGCAACACTGGACGATTTCAGTCTGTCGGTGCGGGATGAGGGTTTTCATCTCGATGCTAAAGGCGGGCGAACTAAATATCTTTTTGAACTAACCCGGGGTTGATATGGTAAGAGTAAAACTGCGTGCGATTCAGACAGTACTTGAAGATGAAAGCCATTATGCTCAGATCCTGAATGATAAATTTATTAAATCTAAGGGTTATAAAGAATTGATCAATTCCCTGGAAACGGCCCTGAAGTTATCGGGTCTTTCAACCAGGATTCTTGAACCTTTTAAGCAAATGAACGGCTGTTACTTGAACCTCCCGTATACGGTCACGGAAAATACGATAAGTGCATTAACCGAAGATCGGAGATTGACGATACCTCTGTTTATTGCACTCAATAAATTAAAACTTTACGACCTAACTGATCTTGGGCCCTTGAAGAATGCAGTTGATGAACCGTTGATCCAAATTTTCCGAAAATTCCGACAATTGAATATTTCTCCGGATAAATTCGAGATTGATGATTTTAAGCAAAAATTAGAGTCATACAAATTATCCCCCCTTTTGTTTAAGATGGTCCATATCTCTTTACTCTCAGCCCGGTGCGAATATCTCCTGCCCAACCTTCTGAAAGAGATTGAACATAAGACATTCAAAAAGGTCAAAGATTTACTCGATTTACCGATTATCTACTTAAAATATGTCTCAGATACTTCAATTATGAAGATTGTGCGAGGTGTTCTTAATCGTCTGGAGGAGACCGAAAGACTGGCATCGGACGAAGTCAAGGAACTGGATATGTTTTCGACAAGGGTAAAAGAGCAACTCAAAAACCTCTATAGTGAAACAATTAAAGAACTTCGAGAATCGATTATGGATGAGATTGGGCTGACCAGCAGTCAGGAGATTCTTCTGCGGATAAGTGCTCTTTTTACTCGACTCCAGCGTATGCTGCTTGGCCACCTTTTCCATATAAATGACTATCTGGAGCGCAAAAAAAGAAACGAGATCTTGATGGGAGATATTGTTAAACTACGAACCGTCACTCCTGCGGAATTTCGCAAAATGTTTCCGCTGCGTTCAATAAATATCAACTTTCCTGAGATATACGATGAGATGGTTTTTTTCCTGAGTCAAGGTGAACTGAATCGAGACGAATGGAAGTTTTTTGGCGAAGCGTTTTTGAAGAATTTAGAAGTTCATTTTAAGAAAGCAAAAGAGAATCAGTCCCTGCGTGGCGAACTGGCCGTGCTCAGTGTCTATGAAAAACGGGGCGTCTTCGGTGGAGATATTAATTTTGAACTTCTTTACCGGAACTATTTAGACTTTTTTCATAAAGAGATCAATCCGCTGATCCTGGTGAGTAAAATTTACGATCTGGTTGAAATCTGGCCCCCACGCGAGAGTCAGAAACGGAAACACAAAATCAGTGACCTGGTAAATTTTGGTGCAATGATCTTACCAAAGAGCGGGATTCTTTTACCATCCAACGGGGATAAGAAGCCCGAGGTAGATAATCGGGAAGTAATTTCTAAGTTTCTTCGTAATTATTATCGGACGGTTTCGGTCTTATGCTATGATATCAGGGGTTCCAGTTATATGGGTGCGAGATTGCAGAATGCGGAAAAGGAGCGGAAGATAAAGTATAAATTCAGTCTTGAGATGAGTAATATTGTGCGCCAGTTTGGTGGATTTCTTCTGAAGGACACTGGCGACGGTGGTATTGCATGGTTTGGGGAAAATTCCAAGGCACTCTATGAAAGGTCTTACACCGAGGCGACAACCGGTAAAGGCTTTAAGTTGCGCTATTCGATATTTTCGGGAGGAGAATTCGAGTTACTGCCATCAGAGGACAGCGCTAAGCGGGCAATCCTGTGCGCTTTGGAAATGGTAAAGAAGGCCGAGGAGTTTATCAAGGCAAATTTTGTCCATTATCGTGAATGGTTTGGTGAATTGAAAGAGCGTGAAGTTAAAGTAGAAGGCATCACTTATGCATTATTACCCCCGGCTTTCAGAAGCCTTTTCCGGATCGGGGTTGGTATCGCTTCGGGAATGGCCGGACGTGATCTCGTTTTTGGATTAAATTCATTTGGTGACCCAGATCTGGTTGGGCCGCTCCTCTCGGACGCCAATTTCTTTTCGATGGGGAAAGAACCGACTCGCTCAGTGATTATTACCGACTTTAAATCAATTATCAACCTTGTGGCCAATATTGAACATTTTGATATTATCCCAATCAAAGGTGAGCAGGACTTTATTGCCCTCACCGATATGTTGACCCGGATGCGCAATGACGATCGAGGTTATATCTTTAATGATCTACTCTTTTCGATAAAGAAACTGGGAGTCTATCATCTAACCAGTGAAAAAGAGCGTTCGGTTGTTTATGAACTACCCCAGTATTTCCAGATCGATGAGAATGGAACCTTGTTTGATGAGGAAGGGAATAAGTTAACCTTATTATTTGAAGTCATACCCAGTGAAATAAAATGAGTAATATTCTGGTATATGATGAGGACCGTTTGCGGGGTGTAACCCTGGCCCGCATCCTTTCGGATTGTGCCCTTGGTGCCCGGATTGTCTTTGAGAAAGAAGATGTTATTAAAGAACTCAAGTCAGCAACTTACGATCTTATCATCATCGATGAATCTTTCCTGGGTGGAAGAATTGAGAATATCTCGGCAATAAGAAACTTTGATGGCGCGGTTCCCATTATTGTTATTGGTGATTCAGTCGATCAGGAGATGTTTTTTAAATCGTTCGATTATAAAATCTCAAGTCTGCTCAAACGACCTTTCAAGCGTGAGATCCTGATCGATAAGGTTAAAAAAGCACTACGCGAGCGGGAATTATATTTAGAAAATCTCAAGACCGTTGCCCAGTTACGACAGCGGGTGAATGAATTGAAGGTACTCAATGAAATTGCCAAGGCGTTGAATTCGAGCCTCGACCCCAAGGAGATATTCAACATCATCATTAAGAAGACCGCCGATCTGGTCAAGGCTGAGGCCTGGTCGGTATTACTGGTTGATGAGAACACCGGTGAGCTTGTTTTTGAAGCGGCGGCAGGTGAGGCGGCCGATAGATTGAAGGGTATGAGGATTAAGATCGGTCAGGGGGTAGCGGGCTGGGTTGCCCAGCGTGGTATCCCATTGATTGTACCAGATGTCTCGAAAGATCCGCGTTTCTTCCCAGGAATTGACCGGCAGACCAAATTCAAGACCAAATCGATTCTGTGTGTCCCGCTCAAGAGCCGGGAAAAAGTTATCGGTATCGTGGAGGTCATAAATAAGATCGGTGCCGAAAATTTTGATCAGGATGATTTAAATATCTTCGAGACGATGATTGAACACGCTACCATTGCTCTCCAGAATGCCTCACTCTATCGTCAGATTGAGCATATGACGGTGATTGATGATTTGACCAAACTCTATAATGCCCGTTTTTGCAACCTGTATCTTGATCGTCTTTTTATCCAGAAAGGGGATGCAAATCAGCCGATATCTCTGATCTTTCTCGATATTGATCACTTTAAATATGTTAACGATAACTTCGGCCACCTGGTTGGCAGCGAAACCCTCAAGGTCGTTGGTGACCGCATTAGAAATTCGATTCGAAAAGATGATGTCTGTATCAGATTTGGGGGAGATGAGTATATTGTTATTCTCCCCCGGACCACCAAGAAGGCGGCACTGGTCATCGCCGAGACAATAAGACAGGAGATATGTAAGAAAGAGTTTTTCGCAACCGATAAGAAAACCTTCAATCTGACCATAACTCTGGGCCTGGCTACTTATCCTGAGGATGCGAGAGACAAACAGGAATTGATCAGAATGGCCGATCAGGCGATGTATGAGGGAAAGGAGACGGGTAGGAATAAAGTGGTTGTTGCGAGCCGGAAGTAGTGATACTCGGCCGATCCGGCCAACGAAGTAGATGAACTATTTTTTCTTATTTATTCTTTTTTTAGATCACCCAATAAATCGTTTCAGCAGTGAAGAATATTATCGAACTCCTGAGTCGGGTTATCTTAATATCGGCGGCTGGCGCAATCGAGGTGTTGGCGATATTGATACCTCCTTTTCTGCCTGGGTGGAGGTTGGTTTTGATTCGGCCGATCTCCGCCTCTATGCCGGGGAAGTCTATCTTGATGATCAATTGATTCCCTGGGTTGTTGCCGAGCGGAGATATCGATTGACCAGTCAAGATGGCTTCGTTTACCAACCCAACCATCAATATACCCTGCGTGTTAACGGATCTCCCGAAGTGCCACCTTTTTCGGTTAATGTACGCTCGCTGCGGAGTGATTTTTCGATTACGACACCAAAACCCGGCTCCCGGGTGATCAATCTGAAAGATCTCAGGATTGCCTGGCAACCAACAGGGGAGAGTGTTTTTGTTGATCTTATTGATAGCGTGGGTTATCATCTTAACTATCGGGGCATCGACACCGGAACGATTCAATTTTCTGCCTCCCGGGTCGAGTCGCTCAAGGCTGGCAGTCTTTATCTGAGTGTCGAACACGATACAGGATATGAAATTTTGGTAAATTTCAGTCTATGTTTTTACTCGTGCTTCGGAGAGGGCATTACCTGTGAACTTGTAGATCCATTAGGAAGCAGGAGACCATCGATTTTTGTATTCCCCAATCCAGTCCGGGATCGGTTCGAAATTCTCTTCCGTCCGGGCGAGAATGGGTTGCTTGAACTCAATCTCTATGATATCTGCGGTGTGAAGCAGGCCTGTCTCTTTAAGGAAAAAGTAATGCTTGGTGATCACAGGATTGTCTTGAGACTGAGTGACCGAAGTAATCAGATGCTTGCCCCGGGTATCTATTTCTTGCACCTGAAAGGAGAGAAGAGCCAATGCTTTATTAAATTTGTTGTGATGCATTGAGTATTACTGAAAATTGATTTTAAGAAAAAAACATAGAAAAAATGCTTGCCATTTGCCCAAAACCGATTAAAATAAAAGAAAGGGTCTGGTGATATTTTGTTATACTTTCTTTATCGGTCAATCTTACTACATTGCTAAACTTGAGAAAAATATAATTTTGGTTGCGCAGCGAGATTGATTTTTTAAGGAGGTAAAATGGATTTTGAATTAACCCCAGATCAGAAGTTGTTGCAGGATACTGTTCGTAAATTTGCCGAAAAAGAATTGAAGGAACGGGCGGTGGAGATCGATAAGTCTCAAAAATTTCCCTGGACCAGTATAAAGAAGATGGCAGAATTGGGTTTTATGGGAGTTATTGTCCCTGAAGCCTATGGTGGTGCCGGTTTTGATTTTACCAGTCTGGCACTTGTCATCGAAGAAATCTCAAGGGTCTGTGCCACAACCGGGGTCATTACTGCGGTCAATAATTCACTGGTGGCTTATCCAATTTTAAACTGGGGAAATGAAGAACAGAAGAAGAGATTCCTGCCGCCATTGTGTGACGGTACAACTGTTGGTGCGTTTGCCCTGACCGAACCGAATGCCGGTTCAGATCCAGCCAGCCTTGAGACATCAGTGCGATTTGAAGGTAATGACTGTATTCTCAACGGCACAAAACGCTTCATCACCAATGGTGGGGAAGCGGGAATCTTTATTGTCTTTGCAACCCGTGATCGGAGTTTAAGACACAAGGGTATTGTTGCCATCATTGTCGAAAAGGGGATGCCTGGTTTTAGTGTCGGTAAGCACGAGGATACTATGGGTTTAAGGGCAACGTCCAATTGCGAATTGATCTTTGAGGATTGTAAAGTGCCGAAGGCAAACATTCTGGGTGATGAAAGTTCCGGGTTTAAGATTGCGATGGGCACAATCGACGTTTCGAGGATTGATATTGCTGCCCAGGCAGTCGGGATTGCACAGGGGGCGCTGGATGAGGCAATAAAATATTCAAAAGAGAGAAAACAGTTTGGACAACCGATATGTGAATTTCAGATGATTCAGAGTATGCTGGCCGAGATGACCTGCCAGATTCAGGCGGCACGGCTACTGGTCTACTATGCAGCATCGCTCAAGGACAAGGGCATAGCCCGGTTTTCTAAGGAGTCAGCAATTGCCAAATTATTTGCCTCAGATATTGCGATTAACTGCGTCCGGCGGGCGGTGCAGATCCACGGTGGTTATGGTTTCTCAAGGGATTATCCGGTGGAAAGGATGTATCGCGACGCTAAGGTGATGGAGATCTATGAAGGGACTTCAGAGATTCAGAAGATTGTAATCGCCCGGGAATTATTAAAGTGACTTTTTGAAGTTTGAGCATTTATTACGAAGGAGGTCTTTTGGAGATCATTGTCTGCATTAAAAGAGTCCCGGAGACAGCCGAGGCTGAATTAAAGATTGCTCCGAACCAGAAAGAGATCATCAAGGAAAATTTGATGTTTGATATTAATGAAGCGGACAATTACGCACTGGAAGAGGCCCTCTTACTCAAAGAAAAGTTCGGTGGTAGTGTAACTCTGATTACGGTCGGTCCGGACAAGGCTGATGAGGTGCTCAGAATGGGTCTGGCCAAAGGTGCAGATCGGGCGATTCGCTTGACTGATTCGAAATTCGAATACTCCGATGGTTATGCACTTGCCCGCATTATTGTCCAGGCAATCAAAACTTTAAGATACGACCTGATCCTCTGCGGGTGTCAGGCGAGTGATGATGGATATAGCCAGGTTGGACCGACCATTGCGTCATTACTCGGTATCCCGCATGCCGTATATGTTACCAAACTCGAGATCAATGGTTTAACCGCAAAGGTTAACCGTGAACTCGAAGGAGGTCTGCTCGAGGTCTTAGAGATATCATTACCTGCGGTGCTGGCGATCCAGACCGGTATCAATGAACCCCGATATGCTTCGATGATTGGCATTAAAAGGGCAGCGGGAAAAGAGATAAGAGTTGTCGATCTTGGTGGATTGGGACTGAGTGAGGATGATGTAGGTCTTAAGGGTTCATTTATCACCATTGAGAAGTTATTTGTGCCACCGATTACCCGCAAGGCCGAGTTCCTTACCGGAAGCGGCGATGAGATTGCGACCAAACTGGCGCAGATTATAAAAGAGAAAGGAGTGCTCGCATGACTCGGAATCGAGAGATTCTTATTTTAGTTGAACATCGCCGGAATGAGATTCGAGACATTACTTATGAACTTTTGACCATCGGTCGTGAAATGGCGGTGAGGACAAAGTGTAGATTGAGCGCAATTGTCCTTCAAGATCAAAATCAAGGATTGGGTGATAAACTGACCAGCTGGGCTGAGACAGTATATTGTGTTGAAGACAAGATTTTCCATGATTTTAACAGCGTGGTCTATCATCTGGGTTTGAAGAGTTTTATTAAAGAGAGGAAGCCCCTTTTAACAATGATTGGCCATACTGCCTTCGGGGCAGACCTTGCCCCGGCGCTGGCATCGGATCTTAACATACCGATTGCTACTGACTGTATCGGCATCGATCTGGTGGAGGATAATCTATCGGTAACGAGGAGTGTTTACGGAGGGAAATTGCACTGCGCCACAAAGGTCAAGCCAGCCGAGAGTTATCTGGTTACAATTCGACCCGCCGCCTTTCCACCCCAGCCATCAAATCTGGCCGGCCAGGTGGTAAAAGTTTCCATACCTCCGATCGAAGATATCAAATTTCGGCGCTTTCTCGAATATATTGAGGCGGTGGTGGGCGAAGTTGATATTACCAAATCGGATATCGTCGTCGGTATTGGCCGGGGCATTAAAGAGGCGAAGAATATCCCGATTATCGAGGACCTTGCCCGAACCCTGGGTGGGGTAGTTGCCTGCTCCCGACCGGTTGTTGATGCAGGATGGTTACCCAAAGAGCGTCAGGTTGGTTCATCCGGCAAGACGATTAAACCCAAACTTTATATAGCCATCGGCATCAGTGGAGCATTTCAGCATATTGCGGGAATGAAAGGAGCACAGACGATTGTGGCAATTAATAAGGATCCAAATGCACCGATTTTTGCAGAAGCTCACTATGGAATTGTTGAAGATCTCTTCAAGGTTGTCCCGATTATTAAAGAAAAGATTGCAGCACTAAAGAAAGGTTAGAGAGATTGGTTAATTATTTAAGGGCGGGCCTGGCTGAATTTCAAGGAGAATATGCTGACCTGAGGTATGAGATCGATCGAATCGTGCAGATTAATGTGCGTGGCAAGGAGATCAATTATATCTCAGATAGCACCAAGGATGGTTTTCACCTCCGTTGTCTTGTCGATGGCGGCCTGGCAACCCAGTCCTTTAGTGATCGGCGATATTTAAAGAAAGCAATCAAACAGGCAACGCGTGCCGCACGTATGGCTGGACGTTATGTCTCCAGTCCGATTCGGTTCAAGGCCGGGCCGGTTGTTAAAGAAAGAGTTCTCTGTCGACCTCGGGAGGACCCGAGAAAGGTTTCGCTAAATGAAAAACTGAAGCTTCTCCTCCATTATAATCGACTGGTACTGTCGCTGTCTAAGATCCAATCGACAAATTTTTTCTATCGGGAGTGGGTAAGAACAAAGTATTTTGTGAACAGTCTTGGTTCGGAACTGGAGCAGGAGCAGGTCATTGCTTTTATTTCAGGTGAAATAATTGCCCGGGATGGTAATACGATTGAGAATGTGCGGGTCGCAGTTGGTGGAGGTGATGATTTTAGCCGGATGCGGAAGCGGGAAGATCAATTCGAAGCCAAGGCAAAGATTGCTATCGATCTTCTCAGGGCAGAGCCGGTAGCGGGTGGGGTCTATGAAGTATTACTTAATCCCCATATGGTTGGTGTCTTCATCCATGAAGCATTTGGCCATTTCAGTGAGGCCGATCTGGTGTATAAAAACCCGGGGCTTTTGAATAAATTACAAATTGGCACGACTATCGGTAGTGAGGTCTTAACCGTGATTGATGATCCTACCCTATACGGAAGGCCGGGTTACCGGACATACGATGATGAAGGTACTGCCTGCAAAAAAGTATATCTTATCAAGGACGGACGCCTGCAGGGCCGACTTCATTCAATCGAAACGGCCTTTGCCCTTAATGAGGAACCGAATGGCCATGCGATTGCGGTTGGTTGGGAGTATACGCCATTGGTCAGGATGGGGAATATATATATTGCACCAGGAGAGATGAGTTTTGAGGAACTCCTGAGCTCAATCGATGATGGTCTATATATATGTGATGCTAAAGGTGGCTCCACGATGGGTGATCAGTTTGCCTTTGGCGCTCAGTATGGTTATGAGATTAAGAAGGGTAAACTGGGGAAGATGGTCAAAGGGATAAATATGTCAGGTAATCTCTTCAGGACATTGAAAGAGGTGAAAGCAGTGGGAAAGGATTTAAATTTCTCTGAGGCCGGTGGCTGTGGTAAGAAGAGCCAGACCAATCCCCAGTCCGGTACAGGTGGACCACACACCATTATTAAGAATGTTGTTATCGGGTAGAAGATGGAAAGACTATTAAGGATGGCATTAAAAAAGTGTGATGGGGCAGAGGTCTACCGCCATACGAGGAAAGCACTACCGGTGGAATTCGAAAAGGGCGAGATCAAACAGATTACACTCGCAAACTACCCTGAAATCGGGCTAAGGATTTTAAAGAATGGTCGCATCGGTTTCAGTTACGGCACATCACTGAAACATCGTTCCGCTATCGTCCGGGAAGCGATACGCTCAATCAAAGGTGGTCCAGTGGTCAAGTTCGATTTTCCTGGTCCCAGTGTGCTACCCCGGGTTGATAATTATGATGCAAACCTCGAGCAGGATCGCCTGAAGGATCTGATGCGTGATTCCTCAAAGGTCATAAGATGGTTTAAGAAAAAGGGGCTGGTCGATGTGGTGGGATGTTATTCGGCGGTGATAATCAACTCAATTGACATAATAAATTCAAAAGGTCTGGATGTGCATTTCAAACAGACCGGAGTAATTTTCAGTTGCAGTCTGATGTTGGAAGGCTCAGGGACCGGTCCGGTGGTCTATAATTATTATTCTACTTACCGACCGCTGGACGCAGAGCAATTGAATAAATTGTATGAAACCTACCTGCTTGGCAAGAAACAGGTTGATGCCCCGACCCGAAAAATGAAGGTGATTTTTGCGCCGACCAGTATGAATACGATAAACTGGCGGGTTGCCAGTGCAATATCCGGTCAGTCACTAATTGACAAGATTACACCCCTTGAGCAGAAGTTGGGAGAGCAGATCGCCCATAAGGATTTAACCCTGATTGAAGATCCCCACAAGAAGGATAGCCCGTTTTCCCGTCCTTTTGATGACGAAGGGGTACCGACCCGGGTAATTCCGATCATCGAAAGGGGTATTTTTAAAAATTTCATTTATGACATAAGAACGGCAATGATGCTGGGAACGGAATCGACCGGTAATGGTTATAAGTTAGGCATGTGGGGTGGGGATATCACGACTCCGGTCAACCCCTATCCCCGGCATCTGGTTTTTCAGCCCGGGGATGTCGATCTCGAGGAGATGATCAGAAGTATCGATGAGGGTATCCTGCTTGAAGAAGAGAATGGTGCACATTCGGGCAACATACCTGCCGGTGAGTTTTCGATTAATGTAGGCCTTGGCTACTATATCAAGGATGGTGTGCTTCAGGGCCGGACACGGGATACAATGATCTCCGGAAATATTTACGAACTTTTTAAAAATCTCCTTATGGTCAGCAGGAATGTCGATAGTAACGGTCAGCCCTGGTTACTATTTGACAATGTAAGTGTTGTTGGTCTTAGATAAGTTAAAAAAGATTAAAGATTTTGATCCAGTTTATTAACTTTCGATAATCAGACTCAAGGCTGCGATGCGCATAAAATATTACCAGTTGAAAATGATTTTACTCTTTTTCCTATTTGCCACCTGTAAAACTCGACCACCCGAGATCAGGATTACCAGCCCGGTCGATGGTTCGATGGTCCATGACACGGTCACAGTTGTTGCGGAGGTGTTCAGCACAGAACCGATCGAAAAAGTCGATTTTTATGTTAATGATTCTTTGATTGCTTCGACTTCATATATCCCCTATGCCAGTATCTGGCCGACCCAAAATCTGGCTGAGAGCTCGGTCCACCATCTCTTTGCCCGGGTCAGGGATAAAGACGGTAATGAAGGAAAGTCGGACAAGATCTCGGTAATGGTCGTCAATAAGATAATCTATAGGGATACAGTAAAATTACTCTGGCGCTATCGGACTGGTGACATTGTCTTCTCCTCACCGGCGATCGGATCGGATGGAACGATCTATATCGGCTCAACTGATCGCTTCCTGTATGCGATTCGTCGTGATGGTTCATCTTACTGGCAGAGCCCCTGTGACCCCAGGTCGTCACCCGCTGTTGCCGAGGATGGCACGATCTATATCGGGACATCCAGTGGCTATCTTATCGCCCTGAATCGAGATGGCCAGATAAGATGGCGTCTTTTCCTTGAGGGGGATATATACTCTTCACCGGCCATTGCTCGAGATGGGACGATCTATGTGGGTTCAACGAGCGGCGTCTTTTATGCAGTAAATCCCGATTCGACTCTGAGATGGTCTTTCCTGACTAACGGACCGATATATTCTTCCCCGGCGATAGATCAGAGGGGCAATATCTATTTTGGTTCTTATGATAAAAACCTCTATAGCCTCGACCCTTTGGGTGTTTGCCGATGGTGTTATCAGACCAATGGGCCGGTCTATGGTTCACCGGCAATTGGTCAGGATGGGTCGATATATTTCACCTCCCTGGATGGTTGTCTATATAAGATCGATAATGATGGCCAGTTAAAATGGCGGTATGCAGCCGGTATGGCGATTCGTTCTTCACCGGTTATAGATCAGGATGGTTGCATCTATTTTGGCGGAGATGATGGTTTTATCTATGCATTAAATTCAGAAGGGAGATTAAAGTGGCG
This sequence comes from Caldifarciminota bacterium, assembly GCA_965648915.1. Taxonomy (GTDB): domain Bacteria; phylum Hydrothermota; class Tepidihabitantia; order SM23-42; family CAYGYG01; genus CBFGIV01. The sequence goes on from CBFGIV010000020.1 coordinate 30,321, forward strand.
TTACCAGACCGGCGATTTGATTCATGGAGCACCGGCCCTGGGACATAATGGGATGATCTACATTGGGTCGGCAGACCATCAACTTTACGCACTGGATACCTCAGGCACATTAAAATGGCATTTTCCAACTGAAGGCTGTATCTCTTCCTCACCGGTGTTAAGTATCGATAGTGTTCTATATTTTGGTAGTTACGACCGGCATCTATATGCCCTTAAGGTTTCTGATATTATGAGACAAACCCCCTGGCCGATATTCCATCACGATGAGCGGCGCACCGGTTGTTTTTAAAAATTTATAATCTTTCTTAAACGCTGAATTGATTTTATTGCCAGGGTCAGGGGGAGGTATTCTTCTGGCCGTAAAAGTTCTCCCGGCTCAATTATTCGGTAATTGATCAATCTTAATGTTGGAAGGTAGTAAAAAGAGCGGGTATCTATTTTTTGCAGATCCGAGCGAAGACTGAATTCCAAGTCTTTTTTCTCGGGTAGGAGTTTTGATATCATTATTATAAAATTACCCATTGTGACCCGATCCTGTGGGTAGAAATTACCATCGGGAAACCGGCTCATAATTCCGGTCTGCTCGGTGAACCGGATATAATCCTTACCCGTAAATTTATTACTGGCACCGGCAAAGAGGAAAGCGAGGTTCTCTCTGGTTACCGGAATCAGATTATCGAGTCTCTTGGGTATGGTAGTACTTGCTGCTGATAGAATCTCAAAACACCTGTGATAGTCTCCTCTTTTACGAAAGTAGTCATAACTTATCCGGTAAACAAGGGTGTCGGTCGACTTCAATCTTATCTGGTGCAGAAGAGAGGCAATGGCCATAGACTCATCGCCTATTGCTCGGTAACAGAGGTAGAGGTATTGATAGGGTATCAGCGAGTAGGGGTATTCTTTTATTGCCCGGTTGAGATCTTTGATCGCCTCAGAATATTTTCGGTTCTGATAATTTTTAATTCCAGCACGGAGGTGGTCCTTACGAAAAAAAGGTGGGGAACAGGCAAGATTAAGGCAGAGGAGGATTATTTGCCAATAATGAAGACGACGCGACATCGGGCAAGCAGATCCAAACAATTTTTCGAACTGTGAATCCGGATCGCGTCGAAGTGGGAGATTACCGGATCGGTTTTGTTATTTCCACTTACGCCAATCGGAGTGATGCGTAATGGATTATAGCCGACCCGACTGTCGGTGTAAATCTCCTGGATATCCCGGCAGTAGATGACCAGGCCATTTTGCGTCAGGTATTCGTTCTGAGCAAAGGAGGTGCTGTAGATATCTTCACCGCGATCGTTTTTGATCTTCGGGAAGAGGGCCGGATTGATATTTAAGTTACGGCAGTCGATGATGATCGAGGTGTGATTGCTGACATAATTTTCTTCCCTGGGGATGAGTTGAACCCCTTCAGGGACTCTTCGGTTCTGGGGCCAGACCTGGCCGCAGAGTGGACAGCACATCGGAACAACAAGTTCAACCGGTTCTGTTTTGGGCAGGAGAAGGCTAAGAATTTTATCTAAGAGAAGCAATTCATAATCTGTTTCCTGGCTCCCATCGGTAAGAAAGCGTTCGTCAACCTTTCGGAAGTCCTGGAGATATGGAGCTAACTGGGTCTCTTTCTGAAAGTTAAATCTTAAAAAATCTCCCACTTTCTGATTTGCATCATAATATGTATTTTTTAATAGGCTTAAAAAACGGGTACCGATATCGCTCCGGCTGTAAAAATCAGAAGACCTCGAAGAAGTGGTCATCTTCAATGTATAGGTTGACCAGTCAACAAATGTTGTATCGGCCAATAAAAGGCCGGTGCCGATAAAAAACACTGCCAGAATTCTCACAGTTGCTCCGGCACCATTATATTCAACCGGCAGAAAAAGTCAAGACAATATTTTTTTACCCATCCCTTTGGTGTCAGGGCTGGATATTGGAAAACCTGGTTGAAGATAACGGCAGATAAGTCCTGACACTATGGTTTGATTCAGATCTGCCATTGCTACTATTCATTTCATGTGGGAGGAAGATCTGCGTTACACCAACTGGTTTTCCATTTTTTCGGATAAGGATGTGACTACAGACGTTGACCTTGAATACGATGTTCGTTGAACTGTAGAGTGTGATAGGTGGAAAAATAAAAAACCGCAAGTCTGATACTCTGGTAATTACCGGAATACCAGAATATGGGAGTGATTCAAGATTTATTTTTTGTTTTTTCGACCTTAAGATTATCTTCCAGCTGGAGGTTTTGCATTTTTAATTGTGCGTTCTTGCGGTATCTCCTCATATAACTCGCCATATAATTCCGCCGGTGCTCACGATTCTGCTCCAGCCAGTTTTTAAAATAGCCCGGATTTTTCCTCCGCCATTCCACGAAATACTGCGGATTCCTCGCCCGCCATTTTTTGAGATAATCCGGATGCTGTTTGATCCACTCCTCCTGCTGTATGGCCATTTTGATATTCCCGCGCCGATAATCCAAAAGATAATCTTTTCGTTTTTTTGTGGGCACTTTGACCTCCAGATTATTTTATTAAATTTTCATAATTTGTCAATTAGATCCAGAGAATTGATCTGATTGCTAAATAGTTCCTTATAAGCCGGGCAGCACTCGAGTAAATTTTGATGATTACCTTGAGCAGCAATTCGACCATCGTCGAGAAAGTATATCTTATCGAGTTTCGAAATCGTTGAGAGCCGGTGGGCGATAACAACAACGGTTCTGTTACTTTTTAGTGAAATCAAGGTTTTAAAAATTATTGCCTCAGATTCAGAATCTATCTCTGAGAGAGATTCATCCAGAATCAATACCTTAGGATTTTTCAACAGAGCCCGGGCGACAGCGATTCTCTGTTTTTCTCCGCCGGAAAGTTTTTCGCCTCGTGATCCAACCATTGTCGCATAACCATTTTTTAAGTTAATAATGAAATCATGAGCACCGGCCATCTTTGCTACACTAATAATGTCTTCTTTTGAGGCGTCGGGATTACCGTATCGAATATTATCTTCGATTGTTGTTGAGAAGAGAAGAGTTCCCTGGGGGACAATGGCAATCTCTCTTCTTACGGAGTTGAGATCGAGCAGGTTCAGATCAGTGTTATCTAAATATATTGAACCATTCTTGGGTTTATAATATCCTAAGAGAAGGCTTAAGATTGTAGTTTTACCGATACCACTCTTCCCAGCAAAACCGTAGATATAACCGGGCCTGAGCGAGAAACTGATATTTTTCAATAGCGATGCACTTCCATTATAGGAAAAATTTACATTCTTAAATTCGATGTTCCCCTGGAAGTTTTTCAAGGACCGCTTGTTGGGAGGGGAGTTTTCTACTGGATGGTCGAGCAGTTCAAATATCCGGTCAGCGGCGGCCAGGGCAGACTGAATGCCTAAGTTTAAATTGAGTATTCTCTGGGTTGGTCCAAAAAGATAGGCCAAGAATGTATTAAAAGCAAAAAATTGACCAAAGGTCAGATTCCCTCTGATAATTTCAGTTCCGCCAAACCATAATATTATGAGGGGGCCGATACTTCCTATAAAAGAAGTTATACTCCCGAAAAAGACTGACCAGAGACTTAACTTAAAGGATGTATTGATGTAATTTCTAAATTTTTTAACATAATTTCTCAATATCGTTTGATTAATAACCAGTGATTTAATCATTGATATCATAGTAATATCTTCACTGATCTCTTGAGTAAGTTGGGCATTGCTTTCCTGCAGTTCCCTGTTCAATTCTCTCAATTTCCCAGCCCCTTTAGTTATCGATATAATAAAAGGAGGGAGAAGCAGGCATGAGAGTATGGCCATCTTCCAATGGATGATGAATATGCACAGCAAGCCGAATATCAAGGTCAATAGGTCTTTTGTAAACATTATGATGGTATCGGCCATCAGTCCTTTAGTCACTTCAGTATCATTCTTTATCCGGGAGAGAATATAACCGGCGTCATTATGGCGGAAGTAAGATATCGGAAACTGCAGAATTTTTTCGAACAATGATTTCTGGATGTCAAAGAAAACACGTTGACGAAAGGCTTCAAGGACATAGGTTTGCAATAATGAGATAAAAAAACCGATGATCAGAATGAACAGAACAAATACGACCAGTGTATTAAGAAAAGATTGGTTTCCTTCGGGCAGTACATAATCGATGACATACATCGAAAGGAAAGGCATCGGGAGCTGGATGAGAGTGGTGATGATTATAAAAATGAAGCCGATAACCCCTCGCGGCCAGTAAGGTTTGAGGAAATTTAAGAACCGGCCAAGACTTTTTCGCGCCATTCTCTCTCTAAGAGTTCAAATGGTTTGTCGAATATTTTTTTGAAGGTTTTAATGATTGAATCCGGTTCGCTATAACCATCACAGAGATGATAAAGTTCTTTGAACTTATCAATGCCATACTGATCGATGAGATACTTTACGAATGAGCCCGAGACCGGATAGGTAATGGAATCATTCGCAGTCTTGAAGTCGATGATATCGATTATTGAACTTAAAGGCATAAGCCGGCCTTCGGCGTTATATCTCCTTACCCAGTAATCAAGATCCTGGCCTAACCACCTCTTATCAAAATAGACTGCCAGCCCCTCGCCGACCAGGGATGGGGGTGAACCAATTTTATTAGCGAGGATATGTGCGATTTCGTGGGGACCAATTGCTTTAACACTCTCCGAGAATACAGAGTATATCTCGGCATATTTAAGATTACAATGGGCATTACCCGATTTATCGGTTATTTCGGCCTTGGCCCGATTTGAAGGAAAGATATAGTGGCTGATTTTCCTTTCCAGGTCTATTTTTAATAAGTCCTTTATCTGTTTAAGAGCGGCCTCGTCGATTTTGAGGATATATTCGACATCAGCAGGAGAGACATTTTTCGTGTGGAGAAGAACGAAGTTTTCTGATTCAACTTTTAACCATTTTGGCCTTTCAGTATATATACTCCTTTGCTTATCAATTTGACCAGCGGTAATATATCCTTTGAGAACCGGCCCGATATGATCATATACAATAAAATCATATCTATCGTCCCACATAAGATTAAGGAGATTTTCGAAACGATCAGATATCATTAAGACGATGAGTCGATCCTGATCATCCTTATATGCCATAACTATCGAATGGTCGGGCCCCTTAAAAAAATAGTTATGGAAATTTAATCCGGTATCGCTATAACAAATCTGCTGCTCTGAGGCGAACTTTTTTATTAATAAATTGTTCTGAGGTGTCCCGAAGATTACCAAACCCCGGCTTTGAATCCTTTCATTAAAATTTTGATCATCGAGGTATTTGAAACCCTCCCGGGTGAGTTTTTTTAATATCACCTTTAATATTCTTACTTCATCATCCTGCATGTTACCACCATAGATCCAGATTATATCCTTTTTAGGAATGCGCTCAAATTGATGCAGTGATCCCTTATGACTGCAATTTATAAAGTTGAAGAGAATGAAAAAGATCAGTATGTTAAGAGTATTAAGCAAAAACTTATTTTTTGTTTTCATTGGAAATCTTCCACCCTTTATAATACAACTTCAGCATATCTTTAAGATTATAACGCCAGGTCGGACATTCGAGGCTTTTTCCCATTGGGCCAAGTTTTTTGTGAAGGCAGGAACCCATACAGATTGGTAGAATTTTACAGCGCAAACACTTTTTTTCCTTAAAGACATCCCAGTCCAGCCACTTTATTAGATTTGGCTCCAATTTCTTATTTAGTTCTTTATCAATAAGGTGGCCCACTGCTTCATCGGGCATGCCGATAGTATTCCAGCATTTCTGAATATAACCATCAGGCTCAATTAAGAGCGAGGAGAGACATTCGGCTCCACAGGCGGTTGGGATTGAGACCGGAAACGGGATGATATTAAAGCCCTGATCTAAGGCTTGCTGGTAAAGATTGAGTTGAATTTTTGAGAATTCTTTTCGGACAAAGCAAAAGTGATTAACATCCTGACATATCTGGGTATAGGCCTCAACCGGTGCAAAATAGACACTTAAGTATCTTTTCAACCCCTCTTTTTCAAGGATATTCAGTAAGGGCAGACAGGTTTGATAGTTCTGTCGGTCAACATTTATCCGGATCCGAACCGGCAGCAAATGCTTAATCTTTTTGAGATTGTTAATAATATTGTCAAAACTACCTTTACCGTTTCGAAAGGGACGGCGCTGGTTGTGAACCTCTGGAGGGCCATCAAGAGTGATTTGAACCCAGGTGCATCGATTCTTCTTTAACTCCGTCACTATCTCTTTTGTGAGGAGTGAGCCATTGGTCACAAGACCGAAAGAATAAGATGCATTATGTTTTTTGCACAAATCACCAAATTTTTGCGATAATCTTTTGATGATGTTATATGCCCTCGGTAAAAGAGGTTCGCCGCCATACCAGGTGACATGTAGTTCGCGTACACCATCTTTAAGGCGATTTGCTAAATATTTTATCAAAGTCTCAGCCACGGTCTCTTTCATATATGTTGGTTTTTTATCCTGAAAACAGTATTTACAACTGAAATTACAGAAGAGGGTTGGTGCAATGGTGAGACCAATGATACTGGTTTGGTAACGGATAATACGATTCTGGACTCTCAATCGACTTAGTTCCTGGAAATTATCCTCAACGATGAACCCGCCTTTTTTAAGATCTTCGAATAGTTTGGATTTATATTCTTTCTTATTTTGAATGTAAGTCAGGAAAGTTCGATATTCACGCAAAGTCATACGGGCTAATGCCCCGGTTAGCGTATTAAAGGCCAATAGAGAATTTCGGCCATCATTTAAAAAGATGTTGTAGTTAGATTTTTTCATTGTTGTCACGGGGCAGCCGGATAAAACTAAGGCTGCCCCATTAATTCAGTTCACACCTGGATGGCAATCAGCTGCACAATAGCCATAACAGGAACAACCACCACCACGGCCGGAACACTGTGAGCCACAACCATCAACACCACAGTTATCCACGCCGCATCCCTGGACCATACATCCCCTGATTCCGCACCCATCAATTACACATATGTCAAGGGGGCACCCTATCGGTGGGTGATTGCATTTTGTTCCAATCTGATAAGGTTGGACAATATACTCCATATCTAACCTCCTTGTTGTGAGATTAACGAAAAGATCTGTTCAATTATTCTTTTATTGCGCGCCATAATTATTCTTCCTTTGCCGGTTAAACCGGGTTCTAAATTAATCTCGGTAGGTATACCGGTTATGTTTAAATCGGCAACGAAATTACCTTTATCCGGTGCAAGGCGGATATTTTTTACAACCCCTTTCAAAAACCGACCTTTCTTGGAAGAGAGAATTCTCAAACTTACAAAGACATCTTGACCGATCTTCACCCGGTCAATGTAAGCCTCTGGTAATTGACCAGTAAAGACAATTTTGTTCCTATCGGCAATGTATGCCAGTCTTTCACCCAGGTTGACTTTCCGAAACAGTAGATCACTTTCCGGATTGAATCTGATTGGCCCATTACGGTTTGAAATGATAAAGTTAATTTTCATATTCTTATTTAAAGTAGCGATCTCGCTTGAAATCAATCTAATTTCTTCGATCTTCTCTTGAATCTGCCTTGCACATAACTTCATCTGAAGGGAAATCTCTTTTTGGAAAATGATATATTCTGATCGATAGACTTGATAGTCGGTTGAAATCTTATTAAATTCGTCACTGCTTAAATACTCTTTCTCATACAGCGCCCGGGCAATCTGATATTTTCGCTCCGCCTCCTGGTAGCGGGCTTCGGCGTACGGGACGAGGTTGCGGGTGGTCTGGGTCTCGAATGAGCCGCATTTGAGAAGCTCTAAACTGCTCTGGAGCTGGATAAGTTCCCTTTCGGCTCGAGTTAGTTTGAGTTGCAGGAGCTGACGTTCGTATTCTTCATCGGGATTGGAAATTTTGAACAGGGTATCGCCAATACTGACGGTCGCACCGTCCTTTACATAGACCTTCTCGATAAAACCCGGTTTGGGCGCACAGATTGGGAAGATCTCCTCAGGTTCGATCTGGCCGTAAATCGTAACTGATTCGTCAATCCGGCAGAAGAAAAGGAAGAGAAATATGGTGATGAATAGAAGCACAATCAGTATAATGGTGTAGTGAATGATATGCTCTATGCGAAGACGCATATAGTTAAAATTCTGAAGCCGGATTATTAAATTTCCAACAAATCTTAAATCCCGATTCTCCTGTAAATCAAATTATTGCTGGAGAGAGAAAATATATAGTTCAATCTCACCTCCACCCGGCGGGCGTAGTATAATTATTTAAGTCGATCTAACAATAAGAAGTTTTATTTTTTGTTAACACTTTTTTTGCATTGTGCAAAAGAAATTTGATCGAATTATGTGAGGATAAGACGAAAAGATGGATGAGATAGCTTGAATGATTATGATGCTGGCGTTACAAAAATATTTGACTTTTGTAAATATATATATATATATAATAGTGTAAGTTTTATGATTAAGCAAAGTTTAGCAGGAAAAGTTTGTGAGCGATAAGGAGGTAAAATGCTGAGGTTGAGTAAAAAGAGCTGGTTTTTAAGTGCATTGCTGTTCTTTTCTGGAGCACAGCTTTATGCTCAGGGTCCCGACACCCTCTGGAGCAAGACCTATGGTGGCGACACAATTGATATAGGTTATTCAGTGCAAATGACATCGGACGGAGGATATATTATTACTGGTTCGACCCGATCTTTTGGCTCAGGCGAAGAGGATGTTTATCTGATCAAAACGGCTGCCAATGGAAACCCGGTCTGGCTAAAATCTTACGGGGGCGCGGGATCGGATATTGGCTGGGCAGTGGGTTGTGTCCCGATATTCGTGGAAATTCATAATAACACAACCTTAACGGCGATATTATAATCATTTAAGCCACCTTCTCAATCTTTTTCTTAATCACT
>CBFGIV010000021.1:0-38857 GCA_965648915.1 Caldifarciminota bacterium
CCTCTAACCGGCGAGAGGCGATAAAGCGGTTTCGGGAATGGGTCGGGGTCTGGGGTAAGGTAGTGCCCAAAGCGGTTAAGTGTTTAGAGGGAGATCTTGAAGATCTATTAAATTTCTTTAAGGAGCCAGAGTTTATCTGGTCAAAGGTCAGGACGACGAATGCGATTGAGCGGTTATTTCGGGAGTTAAGGAAGAGGATTCGGCCGATGTGTGCCTTTACGGATTCAGAGAGTTGTGAGCGGATTGTTCTTGCTCTTTTTAACAAATATAATAGCAGATGGAAGGATCGCCCTTTAAGGTCATTAAAAGAATTTACACAAAAATATTGACGCTACCCTTTTAAGTTTATTACTTGACTTGGGATTGGAAATAAATAGAATAGAAACTATGAAGGAGAGAAATTCAGTAGATACTGACTCAAGTTGGTTTATGAATATTAAAAAAACCCGAATCATAAGATATATATACGAACACTTCGTCAAATGTCACCTGAAAACAGATTACTTAAGGCATTTGAATTGTCTGGATTTGCCAAGGTTGTGTCCCGATTTCCGTAGAAATTCGTGACTATAACCCTTAACGCCGATATTATAATCATTTATGCTACCCTGTCAAATCTTTTCTTGATTATTTCCGACATGTCACGCCAGTTAGAAATCTTCCTTAAGGTGATTTGACCACTGGCAAATAGACCATAAAGCATTATTAAAACCGCACTCTCAGTTGGGAAAGGCATTTGTGTTTTTATCTGGCGCCTGAATTCACCATAAATCCGTTCGATGATATTCGTACTTCTCAAACTCCGCCATTGACTCTGGGGATAGCGAAAGAAAGTCAATAACTCATCACCAGCCTCTAAAAGACTTTTAACCATACCTTCACAACGGTTCTGCCATTTCTTAATAAAACGCTCTCTGGCTATTAAAGCCTCTTCTAAACCATTAGCATAGATGACGGCCTGATAATCTTCCCGAATCTCCTCATGGGCATGCTTGGGCGCATGAGACAGAAGATCCTTGAGTTTATGCACGGTACAGCGTTGAACATCAATCTTCGGCCAGGTGGTTTCAACCGCCAAACGAAGACCTTGATTGCCGTCAATAATGACTAATTGCGGACGGGGTAAACTACGAGCCGATAAATCATCTAAAACCCCTTCCCAGGCCATCGCTGACTCACTACCTCTAAGCCATAAGCCTAAAAGAACCTTCTCACCACTTTCCCGCACACCAACCGCCGCTAAGACCGGAACACTGACGACTCGACCACCACAACGCACTTTCGCACCAAAACCATCGAGATAAAGATGAACCAATGTTTCATTATGCAAAGCCCGTCGCTGCCAGACCTCGAATTGCTCTTTTAACCGCGAAACCAATCGACTGATGCTACTCTTGGAGAGCGGCGTATTTTTCATAAGCGGCTGTAAAGCCTTCCGGATCCGCCGGGTATTAGCATCACAAAGATAAAGACCCAAAAGCGCATCATCAACCGCTTTGGCTCGTCGCCGATAACGGGGTAGCATCTGACTGTGCCACTCAATCATTGCCCGCTCAGAAAAAAGTCTCGCCCTGGGCACCTTTAAATCGGTCTTACCCAGCGAAGTCGAAATCTGCCTTGCCTCATAACCGTGACGATAACCCTGACGACCTTCGCTTCTCTCGTAGGAACCAACTCCAAGGGTTGCCTCAAGCTCTTCAACAATAATCTTTTCAATAAATAACTTTACTTCTCTTCTAATGGCTTCAGTAAGATAATCTTCTCATAATTTACCTGCCGGTCAGGCAGACAGGTCATCTTTTCAGCATATTTTATAGTTTAGCTTCTTGTTATTATATTATAGCCATTAGAATTTCCACGACAAGAGGGACACTACCTAATAGGAAGGGGACATTCTAGCCTTGCAAAAAAGGGACATTCTACCTTTGCCGGAACAGTGTTATTTTTCGGAAACCTTTTGCCCCGATCTTTTCTAACCTGAATTATCAACACAAATTTCCTCAAATTTATTCAAATACAGTCTCGGTCGTAGCTCGCAATAATTAGGGTTAAGAATAAGGTAGGTTGTTGATTACTTATGTCTTGTCAATTAAACGAGTTTAAGAAATATATTTAAGTTCGGCGATGATATTTAATCTTTCGATGCGGACATAATTCCTCAAATAGAAAATAGTCATCTTCTTTGCGATAGAATACGCGCCAGGAATACGAAATATAAAAGTGCCACAGGCCGGGTCTCTCTTTAATTGGAGAATCACGCAGACCGCTACTCGGTATTCCATAAACCTTCCTGGTCAAGGCATCGATCAATTTCAATTTGAGGTTGGATGTCGTGCAATATCTGTCCAACGATTTCAGAAATTTATCGGTATACTTAAATTCAATCCGCTGTCTCGCAACGCAATGGTGTTGCTTCAATTCAGGTTGAGAATTGTAATATGCCTCAACACATAATTTTAAATCGGGCCAAAAAGACAGTGGGTCAACCTGCTCTTCAAAATCATCTTCACCCAGTTTAATATTTTTGAAACGAGTTGATAGATAGGTTTTAATGCTTTTTTTCATAAGCAATTAACTATTTATCAAATATGGCGGAGGCGTGTAGGATTCGAACCTACCGATCCCGAACTCGGGACCACCTGGATTTGAAGTCCAGCAGGCACATCAGCACCCGTTCGTCTCCGCTCTGGTATTTTTGCCATTCTGGCATCTCTTACTCTTTTTCAGCATTCCTGTTTATCTCGCAACCGGTGCGTCCCTTCACTTCGAACCGTAATCCCCTTTTCAACAAAATAGTCAAGAATATCTCTTGCCAGATCTCTTGAGACACCGAGTAACTGTTTAAATTCTATTGCCCGTATTGAACCTTTTTCTTTTAGATAGTCAATCAATCTTATCTTTGCCTGGTCCAACACCTTGCAGTGAAGATATGCATTTTCTCTAACTTCACAAATTTTTTCGCTTTTTGATAGATAACTAATCATATTTTTGAGTCGCTCTGGCCCTTCCTTAGAAAATCGACCGGTTAAATCCTCCAGCCTGACCAGTTGATAGCCCCTGTCAATTATAAAACCTTCAATCTCATCGGCGAGCTTCTGGGTAGCAGGAGCAATTTTCACATCGAGACCGATTATCTTTACGCCATCACCGGTCAGTTCAATCTTACCGTTTCTTTTCAGTTCTTCCAAGACCATCTGGCAAAAAGAATGATTAGAGATTTTGGCCCCCTTCATCAATTCCCCAATGGGCATAAATACTTTTATCGGATTTGTTCGAACATAATTATTGAGCATTTTAAGAAACTTTGCCTTTAGGGCTTCGATCGTCATGCGATGGACTATTGAGTTATCTTTAAGTTTCACAACCTGTTTTTGTTCCTGCATATTTTGCAGGTACTCAGTAATTTTATTAGAGGGGAGATTCGTCATTCTTGTAAGTTCCTTTTCACTCAAGATTAAATTTTCGGCGTGCTTAATCACTGTCTCAACAAGCTCGATGCCTTCAGTTTTTTCAATCTTGCTGAGATATTCAATCCGCTCATTATTATACCTTCCTCCTTTTCGGGCATAGAGTTCAAGAAAATACCCGCCACCAATTACCTTCATCGGTGAATAAGATCGGATAATAAAACGTTCTCTTATTTCACCGACAATCGGTCTTTCAAGTCGAAACTGGACATAGCCCTTTTCGCCCGGTTCAATCTTATCCTTATCAAGGATGATTGCCCGCGCCATTGTTTCGCCTGTCCCTTTGTGAAGACGAACCCGTTCATTATTAATTAAAGCTTTCGATGCATCGGGCAAAATTGAAACCGAACCATTAACAATTTGAGTTGGCAGCAGATAGTCAGGCAGACTCAGTTCATAACCCCGGACGAGTTCCTGTATCCCTATATCTGTAAGGTTGAATGCCACTCGCTGGCCGGCAAAGACCTCGGACACGGGCTGATTATGAACCTGGAGATTACGCAATCTCGATCTCTTTCTTATCGGCAAAACCTCGACTGTATCTGAAATTTTTAATCTACCCGATACAACTGTCCCGGCAACAATTGTGCCAAAACCCTTTATAGTAAATATCCGGTCAATCGGGCATCGAAAAATTCCTGTATCGGGCAATGGTTCAATCTTTTTACAGAGAGTTATAATATTGTTTCTCAATTCTGCAAGCCCTTCATTGGTAGTCGTCGATAGCCGGCAGATCGGTGCATCTTCAAGGAAACTGCCCTTGACCAGTTTTTTTATATCATCTTCGACCAGATCAAGGTAATCTGATTGAACCCGATCGATCTTGGTTATCACAATTATACCTCGTTCAACCCCCAAGAGTCTCAGGACATCGAAATGCTCAACTGTCTGGGGCATAATACCCTCATCCGCCGCAACCACAAACAGAACCATTCTGATACTATTGGCTCCGGCAATCATCGTCTTGAGCAAACTTTCATGCCCCGGAACATCAATGATTGCCACTTCTTGCCCCGGTGAAATGGGCATAAAGACAAAGCCAAGGTCGATCGTCATCTGTCTTGCTTTCTCTTCAGGTAGACGATCCGGATCAACACCGGTAAGTGCCTTGGCCAGTGCACTCTTACCGTGGTCAACATGACCGGCCGTGCCGATGATTATTCTTTGCAAACCGCCTCCGAAATTAAATTTCTTTCTGAGTTACTTTTTATAGAATCCATCGGGAAAAAGATTATTTTTCTTTAACAGCTCTTTTATCATTGCTATGGGCTCTTCAAAAATTTCAATCGCCGTGCCACAATCCGAACTTACCTCGCGCGGTGTTGGTATAAGTTTAATATTAAATCCATTTTCCCTAAGTAGTTTTTCGGCCTTCATCACATAATGGACCGATTCAAAGGTTATCACCCAGCGATCAAACATAATGCCTTACAGAGATTATCAATATCCTCCGGCGTATTGAAGGGGCCTAAACTTATCCGGACCGTCCCTTTGGGAAATGTGCCGATCGTTTTATGGGTCTGGGGTGAACAGTGTAACCCAACCCTTACGGCGATATCGTATTTCCTATCAAGAAAATCCCCAACTTCAGATGGTTCTTTTTCTTTAATATTTATCGAAACAACTCCGGTCTGAAGATTTTTATTTTTCGTTCCATAAATTATTATACCTGGTACTACGGACAACCTTTCAATAAGGATATTGGTAAGATTTTGCATCTGAGTTTGAATCTTTTCGACACCTTTTTTTGCTATAAATTCGACACTTGCTTTCAGCCCCGCGATGCCCGGTAGATTCAGTGTGCCACTCTCATATTTATCAGGTAAAAAATTGGGTTGAATTTCTGAGGCCGAATTAGAACCCGTGCCACCGAATTTTAAGGGGGTCAAATCTAATCCCTCCCTTATGTAAAGGCATCCAACACCCTGCGGTCCTAACAGCCCCTTATGCCCGGAGAAGGCCAGAAAATCGATATTACTCTCATCAACATTTACGGACAGGCAACCAACGGTCTGGGCACCATCAACTAAAAATGGAATATTTTCCCTCCGGGCAATTTCACCAATTTCCCTTATCGGCAATATTGTGCCAATCACATTTGAAGCGTGGGTCAGAATGATTAATTTTGTCTTTTTGGTAATTTTAGACTTGAGATCATCTGGATCTAACTCACCATCTGGACGGCAACCAATAATTTCTATCTTAATCCCTTTCTCTTTTTCAAGATAACGAAGCGGTCTCATAACTGAATTGTGCTCAATACTTGAGGTTAAGACAGAATCTCCCGAATTGAGTCCTATCCCTAATATCACCAGATTAAGGGCTTCAGTTGCATTCTGGGTAAATATAATTCGGGATGAATCTTCAGCACCGATCAGATTGGCAACCGCCTCTCTGGTCTCGAAGACAAGCCTCGAGGCCTCCTGCGCTTTTCGATGTGCGGACCGTCCTGCATTGGCACCGATATTTTCAAGATAGTCTCTCATTGCCTCAATAACACATTTCGGTTTGGGATAAGAAGTTGCCGCATTATCAAAATAGATACCCATTTATAACCTTACTACCTTTTCGGTATTAATTAAGACCTCAGTGATCTCAAAGAAATTTGAGATTCGGCCCACTTTTACCTTCTCTTTAAGCCCAAAGTAGTCAAGGCAGGTGCCACAGACCAATAGTTCAACACCCTGTTTTGTTAGTTTGTTCAGACTATCTAAAAGTTCTGAACCTTCAGTAGTCAACTTTACTCCATTATTCATAAAGATTAATCTTTCGGGCTTCGGGTCGGTCTCAAGCAAGGTGTTGAAAAAAACCTTTATTAAAATTTTTCCAAGCTCATCACTTCCCTGGCCAATGGTATCAGAGGCGATAAGAAAAACACTCTCTCTTTTTGTCTCGGGCTTGCATACCATTTCTTCCTCAGAAACTTTAGACGATTTACCTTTCGTTATTCTAATAACAAAGTCCCCTTTCTCTTCACTTACCATCACATCGCATCCAGCATTTTTAGCAAATCTTGAAACATTTTCCGACGCTGGTTTATTATCAACAAGCACTTCAATTACCCCTGTCTCTATCTCTTCTAATGCCTTCTTGGTGACGACCACAGGTTGAGGACAGGCGAGCCCCCGGGCATCGATCTTCTTAACCATCTCGCCTCCTTTCAAAAAAGAATTTGAACTTGGGCTGTGAGAAGATTCTTGAGCTCTGGGTTTGTCCTATCATCCCTGATTTCGTAGTTGATTGCTACTCGATTCCAACTTTTGGCCGGGAAATAATAACTCAAGCCCAGCGTAAAATTAAAACATTCATTATTTCCTGTCGCAGTATTCGCATCGAAGTAGTCGTATCTGAATACGCCTTCGATCGAAGGCATAAATCGTACGGCAATTACCCCATAGTAACCCAAGCTCTTTATCTCACCACCCCCAGCCTGTTCATCTTTAGCACCGAGCAGTTCCCCTCTGAGCCAGAAGGGCCCTTGTTTGTAATTAACTTCTGCCCCAAAGCGGTTGGTTGTTAATTTAGCGGTATCTTTCTTTCCAGCATAGAAAGAGCCTCCGAAGGACAAATTAGAGACAGGCATCAAGGCTAATCGGCCAACAAGATCCTTCCAATTATTGTTGTCCAGCGGTGTACCATTATTCCCGTTTACCAAAGCCACAATGCCTTTGGCAAGCTTATCCTCGTATGCACAGTGGATTCCCATATCCTGGGCACCGCGGTAGATTTTTTTGGAGGCCTGAGAGATATCAATAACCGGATTCTGAAGCGGATGGCCATAGGCTTCGATTCCAAACGGTAGTTTAATATAACCAAATCTAATTTCAGAGCTAGACAGCGGGATAAAGTTAATGAAAGCGTTCTGGAGCAAAACCATGCCGGTTTTGGTCTCAACCTGTATAAAACCATTAATCTCCTTACTGAGATTACTGATGATATGGATGCGCAGGTGGTTGAATTTGAATTCGTTGGAAAGACTTATCTTTTCGCTCTGGTCATACCGAAATTGACCGGCGATGAAACCACCAGCTTTGACTGAAGGGTACTCGGTAGCATTGGAGATGCCTAACGCCACCAAGGCGATTAAGGGAAGGAATCCTTTCATCTTTACTCCTTTCTATTCTTTGGCTCTGCTCAAGAAGCCAATTACCAAAAGGATTATAATACCCAATAGAACAGCTACTTTGCCGTTGTTGGGAATTCCTTGAGGCGAGGCAACAAGATTAAAATTATGGGCAATGCCAGCGCCAAAGAGCATACCTAAGACTGAAATCCCGGCATCGGTATTCCCATATCCAGACATCACCATCTGCCTGAATGGACAGCCACCGAGCAGAACAAGACCAAGCCCAGCAAGAAACATCCCGCCAAAGTTCCAGATAAAATAAGGATGGGCAATCGGTGAAGCGCCGGGATGAAATTGGCCAAGAATCAGGTTAAAAATGAAGGCCATAACAAGTAGTGCCACAAGCCCCTGAAAGAGATGGCTGTCGCCGATAAGAATCAGGTCTCTGATTCCGCCGATTGTGCAGAACCTTGAGCGTTGGGCGAGACCGCTTACAATAAGTCCCGCGATTAAGGAGATAACAAGTGGCGCGTGTTTTGTCGGTCCTAAGACGATATGTCCTGGTTTGGTAAGAAGTAAAATTAAAAGCCCGATTGCAATAATAGGCATCACCCAGCCACTGACACCTGGGAGAGGTTGCATTCTTCCTAAGTTAAATCCGGCCTTCAAGAATTGAACCCCGACAAAAATTCCAATCACAAGTCCCAAGAGACCTCCTAAGGCGGTCCAGTCACCACCGGCAATCCTGCCGAGCATTCTGATTGGGCATCCTAAAAAGACCAATGCGCCAATTGTTACAAAAGCACCGATTACGAAACGAAGGATCGGTGAAGACCCACCGGTTATCTTAAGTTCTTTAGTCATCAGAGCAACAATTGTCGAGCCAAGAATAAACCCGATTATCTCAGGCCGGATATAGCTCACTTTATCAATTGTATGGAGTTTCAGAGCACCTGCCGTATCTCTTAAAAAACAGATAGCACAGATACCCATATTGGGTGGATTCCCCAACTTCATTAAGACGGCGACAAATGCGCCAAAGATCACTCCAGTGGCTATAACCCACCAGGCGGGTTTGAACCTATTCGACATATATCCTCCTTTCTTTTGATTCTGTTACTTCACCGATTATATTTGCTGATGTCAATCCTCTTTCCTGTAACAAATTTAACAACTCTATGCTCTTATCATTGGGAACTGCAATTAAAAGCCCGCCTGAGGTCTGGGCATCGCATAAAAGCATCTGCATCTCTTCGCTAATACCTTTTGAGAATTGAACCTTTGGTTTTACGAATTCATAATTTTTAACCGAACCGGCCGGGAATAGCGACAGCTTTGCCAGTTCTCTTGCCTCATTAATTATGGGCACCTCGCGGGCAAAAATTTTCACACTCACATTGCTGAACTCAGCCATCTCTAAGGTATGGCCAAGTAAACCAAATCCAGTAATGTCCGTAGCACTCGATACCCCACTCTCAACCATCGTCTCGCAGGCAATTTTATTTAACTGGCACATATAAAAATTTGCCTTTTCAATCGCTCCTTCTGGAGCAAGAACGACTTTAAGGGCAGTTGAGATTATTCCAATCCCCAGTGGTTTTGTTAAAATCAGCCTATCGCCGGGCATCGCCGCACTATTTGTTATTATCTTATCTGGCGCAACGATACCAGTAACCGCCAGACCACATTTAATTTCAGTATCCTTGAGGGTATGCCCGCCGAGTAAAGCTGCTTCAGCCTCTTTTATCTTAGCCGAAACACCCTCAAGCATCTTACTGATCGTCTCATTGTCAACTTCACCAACCGGGAAACTCACTACACATAATGCAGTCAATGGTTTTGCACCCATCGCATAGATGTCGCTCAACGAATTCGCCGCAGCAATCTGGCCAAAGACATACGGGTCATCAGCAATCGGTGTCAGGATATCGACCGTCTGAACAATTGCCAGATCATCCCGCAATTGATAGACACCGGCATCATCCATTGTTTCACCCCCGACCAGAATCTTAGGGTCGGTAAACTTCGGTAGCCGACTCAAAACCTGAGTCAGGTCCTGCTGGCACACCTTGGACGCTCAACCGGCCGCTTTAGCGAATTTGGTCAATTTAACCTTTGCCATTTTTCTCCTTCAACATTTAACATTTTAAAGATAGACGCTACAGATTTTGTCTTCAACAGATTAATTGGATCTGGTGTTTGATAAATTTGAATCTGTTTAGAATCTTGTAAGGGCAATTCATAACTAACCCCTACCGGGGCGCTTATTCTTGATTTTATGTGTTGGGCAACTGCCCGGACTGTGAAATTTTTCATCTTCTCCCCCTGCGATTCACATTGAACTCAATTATTTTCTCAACCATATTATTCATCTCTATTTACCAAATCCCTCCCGGTCGCTACTTTTTACGGTTTCTTGCCTACAAAAAGACCACTACCGACCTTATGTTCGTGAGCCGCCTTTCGCCAGATCGTCACCAGATTCTCAGCAAAACTGTAAAGGTCTGGACCGAAATTCTTCGTGATATCGGGTTTCATCTTCACCGTTACCATCTCGTAATACTGGTCGAAATGTCTGGCAAACGCTTGAGTATTGTCAATTGCTTCAAGGACCTTAAAACCTACTTTCTTCATAAGTTCTTGATAGCCCTGAAATGTCTCCATATAAGGAAATGCCATCGAGTCATAGAGGGGCTCAAGTTCCTTGGGAGTGATTTTACCAGTGATTATCCAATCGGTAAACCCAATCATACCACCGGGTTTCAATACCCGATATGCTTCACGCAAAAGCCTTTCTTTATCTGTAACATAGCACCATGCCTCCTGCCCCCATACCACATCGATCGTCCCGGCCTTGAAGGGGAGATCCATTACATTACCTTCATAGTATTCAATCATATGGTCAAGTTTCGCCGCCTTGGTTCTTTCGATTGCTTTCTTAAGCATTGTCTTTGTTGCATCAACACCCTTCACATAGACTCCGTATTTACTTGCCAGATGCCGGGCCGGCGCACCGAGGGCACTGCAGAGGTCAGCAACAACCATACCGGGTTTTAAATCCAGTTTCTTTGCCAGGACATCGGTTGCCTCAGGTCCACCCGAATGGATCTGTTCGCCCATTACTGCTTCCCAGAGCAGACCACCTGGACCATCATAAACATCCTGGACATCTTTTATTGTATAGTCTTTTCTGTAGATTTCCATATAACCTCCTTATGATTCTTTTGCTAGATCAAAAATCTCTATCCCTTCAAGCGGTTTGGGAGATACCACCGCTATTTGTTCCTGAGATGATGGTTTTCCTATCAGCGAACCGATAAAAAGGCCGAGAACCGAGCCGATCAGTCCAATGATAATGTAACCGAGGTAAGTATCAGCAAACCATTTGGGTTGAAAGTTATGTTTCCAGATATGGTATTCAAAAATATAGAATGCGACATTGCCGACGAAACCCAGGATTGCACTCAGTATAGCGCCCAGTCTGTTTGCCTTCTTCCAGAACATAGCAAAGGCGGGAATTGCGATCGAAGCAGTTAGAACCCCCGATGAAAGAATATAGACGTCCATCAGCGAAGTTGCATTTATTGCATAAACCAATGCCAAGATAATTGCAAATACAGAGAGAATCCGCGACCACTGTGCAACTACCGGCCGAGGTGATTTTTTTAACAAAGCAGGCTGGACAATATCGTAGGTTAAGGGAAGTGCTATCACATTGGCAAAAGTATCTACTGTTGACATCTGGGCAGCAAGTAGTCCCACAAGCATCAAGATTTGTCCCCAGATGGGGAAATACTTCAAAATTATTGCTGAAATTATACTGGTTGCGTCTCCACCGATTGCCGCGGTGCTCGATTCCAAGCCGGGCGGAAATAGAACCAACGCATTGAATGCAATCAAGGTAGGTATGCCGATAACAAAGACCGTTATCAAGACCAGGGCTAACCATGCACCTTTACGGGCTTCTTCCAGACTTTTTGCACCCTGGATTCTGAGCAATAAGTCCTGTTCTATCATCCAGCCGGGCAAGTAGGCAAATAAAAGGATTATAGGCATCGCAATACCACAAGCAAAGAGTTTAAACATTGACCCCTGACCATAATAAGGAGTTGCGATCTGTGCCAACCGACTTATTATATCTCCACCAGATTCTATTTTTGCAGCACTAAGACTGACAATGCCAAGAATGACAATAAAAATCGTCATGAAGACAAATTGTGCAAGATCGGTTAAGACGACTGCTCTAAATCCGCCAAAATAAGTGTAGATCATAATCGGGATGACTACAACAATCATCGTTGCCACCGGTGAGATCTGCAAAAAGGGCGCACCAAGATGTCCGACCATAAATAACTCGGCACCAGTCCACGAAGTAAATACAAAGATCGAACAGATTGCAATTATCGTGCGTGTCAGACCCCCAAAGCGCTTCTCGATAGCCTCAGGCAGTGATATGGCCGGAATCCTTCTTACATAAGGCACCATCCAGATAATTATGAAACAGAGGATAAACCATGGTAGTGGCAGGATCCAGACACCGGATAAACCCATTTGATAGATCATCGACATGCCATAGCCTAACCACCCCAGCATCAGCCAGCCTGCGGTTAGAGAAACAGCCAGGCGCCAGCCCGGGAAGCGGCGGCTGGCAATCCAGAAATCAAGAATCTGATGGGTTGCGGTATCTTTATGAATTTTTCGCCAGATAAAATAACCAATGAGAATAACAAAGACAAAATAAATAATTGCCGCAATCCAGAAAGGTAGTGCTGATCCCATTACTTGCCTCCCAATGAGTGAAAGAGATTGATGCCTACACCGAACCAAAAATTACGGTCCTTACTCGACACATTTACTGCATCAGCCAGATCTTCGTCGATGACGATTGCGTAGTTGAGGTCAGCACTTATCGTCATGAAATTCCCAAGCGGAGCAGGCGGAGCAATGGATAATGTTAGTGCTCCGGTCAGGTCAGTCAATCCGCCTTTGCCCACCCCAAAGTAATAGAGGTTGTGCTTCTTGTCGGCATATCCAAGTGAGACTGACAGAGTCGGTGTCACGATCCCAAATGTCTGCGATCTGCTCACCTTGGGTGAAAGATAGAAACCATCCGCTTGCTTAACGTCATAGTTGAGCCCAACTGAAGCCTGGGCTACTTTCAGTTGCGCACCGACCTTGCCATATACTTCACCAGTTGTTGAAAATCCAGGACCATACGCTGAACCTGGGTAGGTGTAGTGAGCGTAGCCAATCGTTGCGGTGGCTGGACCGAATGACCGGGAGTAATCAAGAAAGAATGCAAGGTCTGTAATCTCCATCTGTTTATCTTTAACATCGGTCAGGTCGAAAGAACCCCACCCGCATATTGTTAAACCGTACCAATTTATCCAGACATCTGGCCAGAACACATATTCATCATTAAACACCATACCGCGCCAGACATACTTATTTTTTGCAACAAGATCCGCACCAAGTATTGGCAATACGGCAGTACTGCCTGCGTTCACTATGAGCAAAGCAGATATGATAATGTATAGGTATTTTATCTTTTCCATTTTACCTCCTTATTTTGCTACTAATGCTGCGCCGATTGCTCCGACAATCTGAGGCACTTCGGGGACATAAACTTCTTTTCCTAATTTTTTCTTGAGAAGAGAAATCATACATTGATTTCTGGCAACACCGCCGGCAAAGACAACAAGGCCTTCGTAACCAACCCGGCTGATCAAAGACATCAGACGGTTGAGAATCGATTCATGGAGACCAAGGGCAATATTTCTTGGATCTTCACCCCGGGCAATTAGTGATATCACCTCGGATTCAGCAAAGACCGTGCACATCGAATTTATCGAGACCGACCGCTCTGCCTTCAACGCTTCTTCACCCATTGTATCGATTGAAAAACCGAGTGAACTTGCCATAATCTCAAGGAACCGGCCTGTGCCTGCAGCACAGCGGTCATTCATTTCGAAATCCTCAACTCTACCTTCTCTAACTTTGATTATCTTACTATCCTGCCCACCAATATCGATTACGGTCTGGCACTGAGGAAAGAGAAAATGGGCACCGAGGGCGTATGCTTTTATTTCGGTAATTATCGGACAGTTAAGATGGGCCTGGGCTAAATGTCGTCCATAGCCAGTGGCGACAAGCGTATCAAATTTTAAGTTGTTTAACAGTTTCTTAGAATTGCTCAAAGGGTCGATCCCGGTATCACTGATCTTAAAATTGAGCATTCTCGAATCTTCAAGAACGGCAACTTTAATGGTTCGCGAGCCGATATCGATGCCAGCAGATTTCATACTATTTTCTCGATAAAGGCCTCAATCCTTGTCCTTAATTGACCAATATCTTCTTCAGAATAGTCAGTTTCAATCTTGAGACTGGGGATATTTGCCTGCTTTAATGCCCCTTCGACCCTGATTGCTTCGACATTATATCCGTGACAGTACTGAAGGATATACTCAACCACTCCTCCAACTCTATACTCCTGAGCCTTCCTGACAACCTTCTCAATCCTCTCGTTGTTCGGTGTAAAACAGGCACAATCAATCTTCATATACCTTTCGGCAATTGCTCTCAATTGACCATCCAGATCCGTCGCCGACTCATCAACCAGATGGTCAAAATATCGAGTGCCGGTGCAGGTCTCGTCAATAACGACTGCGGCCCCTGACTGTTCAATCAGACTGTGAACCTTCCAGTTCCCCATCACCGCTGGACAACCCGATACCATAACTCTCTTTACACCTTTGGGAAATGGTGAAATCCCTTTACGAACACGATCTTCAAGTTCGCTATTTAATTGTTCAAGTCTGATGGCAAACCGGGCCGGGTCATCATTGAGTGCAGCCTGCATCACAACTAAGGCATCAAGCCCGCTGATGGGTGGTAAGTCATTTTTGCGCAATTCGCTCAATTTCTGGAGGGCGCGACGCTTATTGTTCATAACTTTGATTGCCTGAGCAAGTTTAATACTCTCCAATCTTCTTTCGGCAATCTCCTCAACCCTGTTCTTAAAGTCTACGATCTCTTTGTACCATAGTTGAAGATCGATCGGTTCTTTTTTCTGGGGTAGTTCCATTATGTGAAATTTGACCTTCTGGGCGAGGATGTCCCAGGTTTTCTTCTTCGCATCACAGGTTGTTTCACCAACTGCCAGCGATTTTATCGGCGCATAGGGGCAGGTCTTGGAGAACGCCAGTCCCAGGGTCGATTTGACCAGGGGGCAGATGTCACGAGGGAACATCTTTTCGGCATAGGGGATCGAAAAATTTATACCGCCGCAAAGGGCGATCGGGATAAGATCCAATGCCAATGCAATCTCATCCGGCACATAGATACAGAAGGTGCCGATCATCTTATTACCATGCGCTTTGGCTTCAAGAATTTCGGCAATTCTTCCCCCATGTGCTTCGTGCAAAACATTATCAAAATATGCCATACCTTCGGGTCGATTCTTCTGATTACCTACGGTGTTATTAAATGTCTTATTGATCGAATTTAGAACCTCATTATGAAGTCCGACATCGAGACCGAGTTCCTGCCACATCTTTTCATATTTATCCATTTTTGCCTCCCTTTTGAAAAAATAATTCACAGAAACAGTGCCCGTCTTTTTTGACTTCATCATCCATTGTCGGGCAGGGGCAGAGGACATCCTTCTCTAAGTCTGGAGGCTCACTCTGTTTACAGGGGCAGTAGTATTTGCCATATTCGAGATAGTTCATCGTCATCAGGCCGATCACCTTCTTTACCCGGCTTATCTTTTTATTAAAGATGTAGCCCCTCTGCCGTGCAATTTTGATCAATCTTTCATAATTTTTATTATACTCTTTTGTGCCGACAATCTTATCCCAGGGATTGGGCATAGAACCTCCTTTGGCTTGGATATGGTAAATCGTTTTGAATCTGTCCTGGATTTTGTGCAACAGAATAAAAATATCCTGAAAAATTTTTGCTAAGAGAAAAAGTCTTTAATACGGTATTGCTTTCGAAGAATAAGTTTCGAGTTGGTGGTTTTACTTTACTGTAGACCCGACCGGGTCTAAATACCCGGCGAGTCATTTCTTCCCTCCGGCAAATAAGGACTTAAGCAATTCTGTTACAACCATATTGCAAGTATAAGTATTATTTTAAAGCTGTCAATCGCTATTTTTATCTCCTAATAATTTTTGAACCCAGTCGGTGTGAAGAATCAGGCCCTGACATTAATGCGTCCAGCATTTCCAGCGGTAATCTTACCTATTGTCCAGGCTGGTCTACGATAATTGCTGAAGAATAGATCGACCTTTCCTTCAGGTAAGGCAATGACTAAACCTCCAGATGTTTCAGAGCCAAATATGAGACTCTTTATATAAGGATCTACTCCCCCAGTCTCGACTTTATCACTGAACGAGTTCTGGTTCATCATTATCCCTGGTTCAAAGATGCCTCTCTTTAAGATATCGAGCGCACCATCGTAGATTGGTAGCTTTGATGCCCAGAGTTCGATCCCGACCTTACTGCCTTCGGCCATTTCAACAAGATGGCCAGCCAATCCATAGCCGGTAATATCAGTCGCCCCATTGGCACCGGCTACCCTCATTGCCAGTGAGGCATCACGATTTAAGGTTGTCATTGCCTCAATTATCGGTTTTAATTCAATCCCTTCGTCTTTCTTAAGCAGAACCGCCTGAATCAATGTCCCGACTCCAATCGGTTTGGTTAAGATTATGATGTCACCCGGCTTTGCCCCGGCATTGGTTATAATCTTCTGAGGATGAATATAACCGATTACTGATAGACCATACATTATCTCCGCCGAATTGAAGGTATGGCCACCGGCAATCGTTACCCCTGCTTCCTGTGCCTTTTGCTGTCCGCCTCTTAAGATTTCACCAAGAATTGCTGGATCCCCTTTTGCCGGGAAACCGATGATATTTAATGCCAGTCTTGGCTCACCACCCATTGCATAAACATCTGAGAGACAGTTGGTTGCCGCAACCTGGCCAAAGAGAAAAGGATCATCAACCACCGGGGTGAGAATATCGATTGTATCAACCAGCGCCAGTTCCTCGTTTAACTTATATACTCCTGCATCATCGGCGGTATTGATACCGACAAGCAAATTCGGATCCTTGACCTCGGGTAATTTTGCCAGTGCCTGCGCTAACTGCGCCTTGGAGATCTTAGATGCTCAACCGGCACATTTGATCGAATCGAGTATCCCCATTTTGTATACTATCTATCCTTTCTTAACTCATCCAATCTATTTTTGAATCTTTTCTCGATGTCCCTTAGTTTTACTTCACATACCGGGCAGACATAATCGACACCACAAAAAGCAATCATCTCTAACATTTTTATCTCCTTAATCTTACCCGATCTTTTAAAAAAATCAATCCCCAAAAATCAAATCAATAAAGGACAAAAAAAGAAGGGCTGTTGTCAGCCCTTCTTTGAAGAAGAAAAATCATCTCAGCGGGCAATCACGACGCGCGTCGTATATACCGCATCACCGATCGTTAAATGAAGGAGATATACTCCCGCCGAAAGATCATTTTTGATATTCCAGGTAAATCGATGCGCACCAGCATCTTCATAGCGGTTGAGCAGAGTGGTAATCAGTCGTCCATCCGTTGAATAAATTTTAAGTTCAACCGGGGAACGATTGACCAGTGTATAGGAAATTACTGCCCGGTCCATTACCGGATTGGGCGTAACCCGGAAGTCACTCGTCACCAGGTCTTTTGCTTCTCCGGTCTCAATCTCAACCGTAGCATTCTCATAGAGTTGGACATAGCCATCATAACCACTGATCAACATATCGAGGTCACCATCACCGCGCCAGTCGACAAAATTGATCCGCGAACCATAATAAGCATCGATTATTGTTCCATCAACTGTTCGGAGTGTCTCCCGGGCAGCAGTAAAGACAGGATTGGCATTAGTTCCGACATTCTTATAGAAATAGACACAACCATCATCATTGCCGATAACCAGGTCTTTTAATCCATCCCGGTCAAGATCATATACGGTGGGATTGGCTCGATAGATATAAAGTTGACTTCCGCCGGCATATATTACCGAATAGTTTCCAAAACGGGGTGAAGCATTGGTACCGTTATTTAAGTAGACACGAATATTACCGGTATTGGGAGAAACATACGACTGTTCACCCACGATCAGATCTTTTTTGCCATCCTCATTCCAGTCGTTGATAAATGGGTAACTGTTGTAATTGACCATTATATCAACCAGGACACCTCCACTGTCTCGTTTGATATGCGTCCCGGCAGCAAGGCCTGAACCGGTTTCAAGGAAGAGGGTAAGATAACCGGTCCGATCGCCCGCCACTAAATCACGACGACCATCCTCATTCCAGTCGCAGACTGCGACCGTTGCTCCCTGGCATCAGCCATAGGGCAACTGGATCTCGACCCCACCGGCGGTCAGGAAAACCGAATCGCCAAAGACTGGATTATTATTTGTGCCGATATTTCTGTAATAACGAATCTTGCCATAGTAGAACTGTCCCACGAGCAGATCCTTCTTACCGTCGCCATCCCAATCGTAAACAAAGGGCGAACCATAATATTCAACATCTATGTTCTTTCCATTAGACTGAATATAGACCGGGTTGAGGAAACGAGGCGCCGCTGAGTAGACCAGAACAAAACCCAGCATCAACAGGAGCGTTGTCGATTTCTGCATAAAACCTCCTTATCAAATTACAACAGTTTAGCCGTTATAATAAAATTGTCAATACCAAAATACAACTTTAGCAAAACAAATTTTTTGGCCGCATCAAGGAGAAAGGTAAACAGACCCTATAATCCCCACGCCCTGATAATATCCAAAGAACTACTCAAGGGGCTTGAAATCACCGTCTTTAACAACCCAGAAGATATAGGGCGCCACAAGGACATCACCCTTCTGGTCGAATTGAATCCTACCCATTGCACCTTCATAGGCTAAACTGTGAATCGCCTCAGCGATCTTTGCTCCCTCAGTTGTTCCAGCATTACTGATGCCCTGAAGGATGATGTTGGCTGCATCATAGGCATATACCGAATATGGTCCTGGGTCACCGAAACGGGCACGGTAAGAATCGAGAAAATGTTTGGCTTCGGGTTGATCTTCAACCGATGGACTGAAAGAAATATAGGATCCTTCAGTGGCCTCACCTCCAATTTCGAGGAATTTTTTATCAAAGACTGCGTCACCAGAGACAAAAGGTATGTTCATCCCGAGCTGCCGCATCTGTTTTACAATCAGTCCGGCTTCGGGATAGACTCCACCAAAATATATGAGTTGAGGATTTTCCTGCTTGATCTTGGTCAATACCGCGGTGAAGTCATTATCCCCTTGAAGAATACCTTCATAGGCAACAACCTTTGCATTTTTATCAATCTTAATATTACGCACAAATTCGTCCGCCAGCCCCTGGCCATAAGTGGTTTTATCATGAATCACCGCAACCCTGCTTTTCTTCAGTTTTTCAAGAACAAATTTTGCTCCAACCGCACCCTGCTGGTCATCCCGACCACAGACCCGGAAGACATTTTGATAACCCTGTTCGGTCAACTGGGGATTGGTCGATGATGGTGTAATCTGGATGACATTGAACTCATGATATATCTGGGATGCGGGTATAGAACAACTTGAATTTAAATGGCCAACGACACCAACGACCCGTTCATTGACCAGTTTATTGGCTACGCTGACCGCCTCTTTGGGGTCGTGGCGATCGTCAACCTGAATGACCTTTATTTTTTTACCCAAGACCCCACCTTTGCTGTTCCACTCTTCGACAGCAAGGAGAGTCCCCTGATAGATGTCCATACCCATCTTGGCCTGGTCGCCAGTCATTGGTCCAGCAACACCAATCTTTATAACCTTTTCACTTCCACAGAAAAGAAAAAGTATTGAGATTAAACAAAAAGATATCTTCTTCATCTTACCTCCTGAGACTTGTTATCGACTTTTAATAATCGATTCAATCTTCTTTTCCAGTTCATCAATTCTTGCCCTTAATGTCTCTTTTTCCTTTTTATTCATCTTAATCCTGATTCGGATAAGAATGTAAGAGAGTAATAACAACTGGATGATGAGTGAAATAATTGTCAGGATGGATAATTTAAAAAACACAGAGATAAGACTCAGTAAAGTCAGGACTAAAACAATAATTACATATAGTGCCATCATACCTCACTTGTCAGATTAATAAATCCAGAAGGTTTAATTCAACTATCTTATTATTTTAGCCAAAAAAGACCATTTGTAAATATGAAACTAAAGAAAGATAAACAGTTCGACTTAAAAGATGCGGCGGCGTCTGAATAGGTAATAAACCGGACCAAGAAGGACAAGCCAGAGAAGGCCATTACCTGCATGGTAATATTCATAAATTATTTGATCGATAATCTCTCGGTATTCTCCATCATCGTCTGCCGGGATAAGATAGATGTCCTCATTTATCTCCGAAGGGCTGCCGTATCTTCTCTCAAGTTTAGTGATAAAATTGCCAACAGCGAGAGATTGGGCTAATTTATTAAAATCCCTTTTAATCTCCTGATATTCCTCATCCGAAATACGATTGGCATATTTAAGATTTGATTTGCTGAAGAACATCTTCTGGTTAGCGATGACAGTGATGTAGATTGGGACCCGCTGGTCATAAGTGGTATCATAACCAAACATATCAGTACGGGTGATCTGCGCCGGCAATACAGGATCAGCCGAGGAAAAGATGAGATTAATGCCACAGGCCTGGAAGGGCATTCCGGAATCGGTCTTTACCGCCACAAAATACTTCCATCCCTTATCAATATATTCCTGGAAATAGAGATTTAAATCCGGCGTTGCAAGATAACCTTTGCTCGTAATCCAGTTGCTCAAAGATTCGGGTTGATCAGTATGGATTAAATAAGTTGCCAGTACATTTGTCATCGGGGCTGAGAGCAGTTCATAATAGTCAAGACTGTAATAGTCGGTGTGTTCAAAAAAATCGGTTGCGACATGACCAATACAGCCACCCATGCGTCTCATTCCAACTCGTACCGGTGCGGTCAGTCGGGACATATCTTTTAAGAGATCTAAATTCACCGGAAGAATCGATGGGTCGTTTGGGACCGGGATAATCCAGAGACTGCTCCGGTAGGGATTGAGTTTGGCCTTACAGAAGATGGTCAGTTCCTCGATTCCGTAAAAATGTCTTATAAGGACACTCTGACCTCCCCAGGGAGTCTGATATTTAACCGGTGTGGTTATCAGACCATTGGCAGAGGAGATGATGCCGGAGATGGATAAAGACAGGAAAAGAGCGGACTTAAATTTCATAGACATAAGACCAGACTGAAAACAATGCCGGTTAGTGAGCTCCGTCGGGATAGGTCATAATTAGTATACGACCTTTGCTGTTCTGGATTATACCCCAGGGGAATATAATTAATCCTAAACTCGCAACCCAATTTATAGTGGGAAATTTTCTTATAGATATCCCAGGCCATAGAGACGCCAGGAGATCTTTTGATAAGCATCTGCTGTTTAACGATAGCACTCTCTTTGATCACCGGACGGTCGATCCCGCCCAGGTAATAACCGAGACTGGCTTTGGCAGTAAATATCTTAATAAAACGCCAGCGCACAAGACCGCCGATACCTATACAAGCGATGGTCGCATCACACCCGGATGCTTGAAAATATTTGTTCGAATAAGGGTCAATTTGTTTATAATAAATTTCGCCTGAAAATCCGAAACTGCAGTCCTTACGGCTCAAATAGATAACCGTTTCACAGGTATAGATGGGATCAAATTCTTTATGCCCGGCAATATACTGTGAATATAATAGACCGGCCTTTATTTCCGGTTCAATGGCTGTGAAGAGAAAGATCAAAAACATCGATCGGGCAGCAACTTAAGGGAGCAAAAGGTGCCATTTATCTCCGGGCTGGAAACGGAGCCTGAACCATCTGGGTGCTGACCAATCGGTCGAACCGTTTCGCCAGGCACTGCTTACTGCTCGGATTCGGAAATAGAATCTTTGTTCAAAAATGTGGGGGGGCATCAGGATTACTACAGGTGAACTATCAGCCTCGGTCAAGATCTTGAAAGGATTGTCCCGGGTTGAATTAAAGAGTGATGTGGTGTCGATATCGAGTTCATAAGATTCAGCACTTGGAACCGGAGTCCAGCGGAAGGTCACACTTGCCCGCGGCGTTGCATACCAGATGGTCGTCTCAGGCAGGGGCTCAATCGGCTGGGGTGGAGCCGGGGCCTCTGGTCTGTCTTCTCCACCAGGGATGTATTCCCAGGGCCATTTACACTGGCTTGTCAGAGATAGAAAGAGAACTGCAATTAGAAATGACTTTATTGAAATTTGCTTCATTGTGGGGACTCCAAATTTAAAAATCGACCGAGAAACCTATCCGGAACCTTATCGGCGGAGAAAAGCAGTTTGTATAATCCTCTGACTCATCATTAATCGCCTTAAAACACTCATAATATTCTCGCTCAGAGATAATTCCATCGTGATTTAAATCTGCCGCCGGATGATAGACCGAACTGAAGATGGGATATGAGACCCTGAAGTATTGAGGCTGGATCTCGTAATCCGCATAAGTTTTGACAAGCGGGGCGATCTGATTCTGAACCTGGAGGAGGTTGATGATCTCGAGGTTGGCATTTAATAACAATCGGCCAATATTGAATGGCCGGGAAAAGAGACAATCGATCTGTTTCTGAAAGGGAAGACGTAATATGTTACGTTCCTCTAATTTACCTTCTGGGCCTGGTGGAGTATAAGGGAACCCTTGCCCAAGGTAGCCGAAGACCCACATCCTGATTTCTAACGGCAGATTAGCCAATCCCTGGATAAAGATGCGATGGCGTTGATCAAAGTCTAAATAATAATCGATTGCCGGTGGATTGATTATTGTATCCTGAGTTTCAGTGTAATAAAGGCTGTATATCTCCTCAGCATAAGAACTGGTGCCCTTGGCATAAGATAGGGTATAAGAGACCTTGCCCGAGAATATGCTGTACTTAAAATCAAAGATGGTCTCAAATCCTTTAATATTTGCCGATTCGATATTGAAATAAGTAACATAATTTTTGGGAGACGCAAGGACAAGCCTTGTGCCTAAGAGATCGGTTACATCTTTATAAAAGATATTCACCGTAAGAAAAGTATTCTCTCTCAATTGGCCCTGTAATCCTAATTCAAAACTCCTGGTCTTTTCAGGTTTAAGGCTTAAATTACCGATCGGGGGTGGGGCCATAAGATAAGATCGGATAGGGATAAAATTTATACCCGCAAATAACTGGTCGTATAGGGGTGGCTGGGTATACTGCCCGATATTGGTTCGTAATAGAAATCGATCCGTAACCATATAAGAGAAACCGAAACGGGGTGAAAGAGAGACTTTGGTGGTAACGGTATCGATCCCGGTTCTGTAAGCATCCAGTCTTAAACCGATCTTGGCAAAGAGCCCTCTATAGTCGATATTGTCCTGAAGATATGCTGAATATTCACTCGGGTAATAGATATAATCATCGGTTAAGAAAGAGGTGTCGCTTATCGTAACTGTAGTATGATTTTTAAGTTTAAGCAGGGAATAGTCTAAACCACTTTTAAGTTCGTGGTATCTATGCACCTGGGCATCCATCACCAGATTACTTCTTAAAACCTGTGAAGATTTCTTTTCATATTCGGGATAATCACCTGTTCCGTAAAAATATTTATGGTTGATGCCATAGGGATTGTCTTTAGAAGGGAAAGGCCATTTCAATGAATCGGCCGGCCTGAACATAAAACTATTAAGTAATTTAAATTCACTCTGACGAACACCATATTCACGTTCAGTATAGAAACGGCTGAGAGTAATACCGATCATGCTTTTAGAACCGGGGAGATAATTTAAGTTTATCGCCTCGACATCGCCATTCCTTATATCCGAACGATAGTGGTCGAGCCTGAATTTCCACTGACTATTGTAGCGATCAAACTTACTCTGAGATTTGGTACCGCTCACCGCAAATTTAAATTTACGCGATAGTCCGATGAGCCATTTCCCGTATAAGGCGTAGTCTTCACGTTCTTTATGGGGTAAGATGTAAAGTTTCGGATCCCAATCATTGGTTCGCATAAGGTCAAGTGAGAAATATCCTCGAGATTTCTCTGATAACGGCAGATGGATGTTTGACTGATAATTTTCATAGCCGAAGTCAAACCAGAAAGGCATAATCCTCTCGGTCTTGGCTAAGGCTTTACCTGCAAATTTTTCTGAAGGGCGGGCAGTAACAACATTGATAACCCCGGACATTGCCCGTCCATATTCGACATCAAAACCTCCGGGGAGGAATATAACTTCATCAAGAACACTTTTAGACATTATTATACCCAGATCGCCGGTTTGGGGATCGACGACCGGGACATTATCAATCATATATAATACTTCATTTGCTCTCCCACCCCGGACATGAATTGCAGTATCTAAACGGGCGACTGAGGGTTGAAAGGCGACCAGTCCAAATTCATAATCGACCGGGACGAGAAAGACCTCTTCTTTAGTAATATGAAAAGTTGGAGCGACCATCTCTTTCTTCACCGGTGGCGGCTTGCTACTTACGATTTCAGGCGTAAGTTCGATCGGCTGTTCAACGAGCGAAATATTGAGTCGAACCACCTGGTCAACTTTAACAATTACATTCTCCACAATTTTTGCCTGATACCCAACAGATGAGACTTTAATGGTATAGCGACCGGGCTCGATATTGAGGATAAAAAAGTTGCCCAATTCATCAGTTAACGCACCGTATTCAGTATTCAAAATTATTACACTGACATAGGGCAGGGGTTTGCCAGTTTGGGCATCCTTTACCATACCCTGGATCTTACCATATAATCCAGAAATAACAAAGAGGGCAATCAAAAGATTCATGCGCTATTCCACTTTCTTATTATATGTATCCCCTCTGGCAAGTCAATATTTTTTGTAGCGTTGCTCTCTGCTGGGGTATGAGTTGCAAGGGAGAAGAAGGCAAATTTATTCAACCACCACCTAATTACCATAATTGGGAATAGCATTATTTATCCACTGAATCGGTTTTTTCAGGTTTTCTGGATTTTTGGTCTTGAGATATGAAACATTTCACCTAAGGCCTGAGCCGTTTTGCACACAAGTTAAAGTATTATATTGAGTAAAGCACCAACTCCGATTGCTGAGGCTATCATAATCGCAGTTGACTTTATCGTATCGACAATGCCCAGTTCTTTCAAAAGTACTGAAAATGTTGCAACACAGGGGAAATACATGGCAAGGACGACACTGACAATAATGAGTTGTTTTAAGTTCAGATTCAACGGAACAAGCATCCCAACGGCCACATCTTTTCTTAAGAAACCGATGATCAAGGCGGTTGCTGCTTCAGCCGGAAGGCCAAAGAGATTTCTGGTGATAGGGCTTACAAGAGCACTTAGAAACTTGATGATGCCCAGGGAATATAAAATATTGACAATAAGAACTCCAAGCAAGACAAATGGAGTTGCTTCGACAATGAACCACTTTACACGCATCCAGACTTTTTTAAATAAGGCAACAAGATACGGCAAACGATATGGAGGGATCTCGGTAAAGATTTCCGGACTTTCACCTTTAAAAATTAAATTCAGCAGAATGCCGCCTATTAACCAAGAGACTGCAAGTGTTGCAAATACCGGGAATAACCCCCTTGTGCCAAATTTACCTACTAATCCAAAAATCATTGCGGTAAGTGCCATACAGGGGACGCAGATCGCCATAAGGGTGGCAGCGATAAATCGTTCTCTCTTTGTTTCAAGAATACGAATACTTAAAGTCCCCGGCACATTGCAACCCAACCCCAAAAACATCGGGATTATAGCCATACCATGGAGCCCAACCAGATGCATTAGTTTATCAAGGAGGACAGCAAGCCTTGGTAGATAGCCGGAATCTTCGAGAAAACTTAAAATTAAATAAAACGAAGCAACATAAGGCAGGACCTGAGCAAACTCGACATACAATCCGGTGGTTAAGATACCAAACGACTGACCGAAGTCAATTTGACCCTGGATGAGCTCACCGATTAAGACGTTATGAATTATTCCCTGCGAACCTAAAAGGTGAGAAAGAGCCATCATTAATGGCTTCCATAAATTTTCAAATATTGGCTCAAATATATAACCGATTAGACTTTCCCCAATAAATCGGATTGTCTGGAAGACAAGAAGCATCGTTATGATTGCAATGGGGATACCGGTCCAGGGATGGATTGTCAGGTCACCGAGTCTTTCAAGAATTGTATGATGGCGATGTTTAATTATTTGAACCTTTGCAATGATCTGACCAATCTCGTGCCACCTTTCTTTATCTTCAAATTCATAAACCCCCTTCTTTGCCTCAGGAATTTTCCCGACCAGTTCTTTTATCCCTTCCCCGGTTATGGCTACCGTGGGGACCACTGGCACCTTTAAAATCTCTTCCAGTTTTTCAACATCAATTGTGATGCCGATGTGTTTAGCCTCATCCCAGAGGTTCAAGGCAATAATTAGCGGGATATCTTTCTTTAACAGTTGCAGGGTGAGATTCAAATTTCGCTCTAAGTTTGTTGCATCAACAACATTTATCACTATGCTGTCCTTTTTTTCAATCGCCTGATTGAGTAATTCGACCGCCACCTTCTCAGCCGGCGAAGTTGGCTCAAGACTGTATGTCCCGGGGACATCAATAACCTCTAATCTTCCTTCGGCTGAGCCAATACAGCCTTTACAAAATTCAACGGTGGTGCCGGGATAATTTGAAGCGATGACATCAACCCCGGTTAGTCGGGAAAAGATTACACTCTTCCCAACATTGGGATTGCCCATTAATAAGATCCTGTTCAATTTTCCTCCGATTCGACCAGGATCCGACTCGCCATACCAAAGCCGAGGGCGACCCGAGTATTACCGACCTTGATGATCACCGGACCACGCATAATCAGAGAACTTACCTTTGTGATCTTTACGCCCGGACGAATTCCTAATACTTCTAACTTCTTCTTCAAGCCCTGGCCACCATAAATCTCAACTACCGTACCCTCAGATCCAGAGTCCATTTTGGTTAACTCAATCTTCTTCATCTCGTTGTCTCCTTTTTGTTGCATCTTTGGCATAATCCGTACAATTCTAATTTATGGAATTTTATGAGGAAGTTATGCTCGCCGGCAATAACTTCCTGGATTTTCTCAATTTCCTTGTGGGAGAATTCAATAATCTTACCACACTTCAGGCAAATAAGATGATCATGATGCTGTGCTTTATGGACTGGTTCAAACCTTGTAACATCGGGCTTAAAATAGCGCACTTCAGCCAATCCGCAATCGGTCAGAAGTTTTAACGCACGATAAACCGTGGAATAACTTATATGGGGGTTAATCTTTTTTATCTCATTATATAATTCTTCGGTACTAAAATGGCGATCTTTGTTTAAAAAATGCTGAATGATCAAGGAACGTTTCTTTGAAGTCTTAAGTTGTTTACTGGATTTATATCTATCCAGTTTGTCCAGTTCATATTGATTTATGATTTTGATATTCATTTTCATATTATATCCAATTTTCTCTGTCTGTCAAGGCCCACATTGACAAGGGGTCGAATGTGGATATAATTACCAATAGACCTCTTTGAATTTTTATTCCGGTCATATAAAAAAATAGCAAAAAAGGAGATTTGATGATCAAAATCATAACCTTGATTATGGTAATTCTCTTCTTAGTCAGCGGCCAGGATGGTTATCCATTGCTCTCATCTAATCTTAAGGTTCGGAATATTATCTTTTTTATTGGTGATGGGATGGGCCTGGCACAGGTTCAGGCCGCTCGGATAAAGAGTAAAGGTGCCCTGGGCAGGCTTAATATGGAATTGATGCCGGTCACCGGACTGGTCAATACCTGCGCGGCTGATAAACTGATTACCGATTCGGGTGCGGGGGGAACCGCTCTGGCCTCGGGTGTCAAGACTAATATTTTCGCAATTGGCGTCGATCCTCTGGGCAACCCATTCCGCACAGTTCTTGAGGCATGCCAGAGACAGGGTATGT
This sequence comes from Caldifarciminota bacterium, assembly GCA_965648915.1. Taxonomy (GTDB): domain Bacteria; phylum Hydrothermota; class Tepidihabitantia; order SM23-42; family CAYGYG01; genus CBFGIV01. The sequence continues at coordinate 27,619 of CBFGIV010000021.1, forward strand.
CTACCGGTATAGTTGTAACTTCTTCAATAACCCATGCAACACCAGCAACCTTTGCCGCCCATTGCTCAAGTCGCAGTGCTGAACCAGAGATTGCCGAGCAGTTGATCTATAAAAAAGTCAATATCCTGCTGGGTGGGGGGAAAGAGTTTTTTCTGCCCAAAAAAGTTGCGGGGAGTAAAAGGGTCGACAATCGAAACCTTATCAAAGAGGCAAAAAAATTGGGTTACACATTCGTTGACAACAAAGAAAGTCTGATAAAAACAGAGAAGAATTATATTCTGGGACTCTTTCAGATGGGTCATATGTTGACCGATTCGGCCGAACCAAGTCTCGCCTTAATGACACAGAAGGCAATCGAAATCCTCAGTCAGGATCCGGATGGATTTTTCTTAATGGTTGAGGGAAGCCAGATCGACTGGAAATGTCATACCAATCAGACCGACAGTATGATTGAACAGACACTTATGCTGGATGAGGCAGTAAAAGTAGGGTTAGAATTTGCTTTAAGAGACTCGCACACAATCGTTATCGTAACCGCCGACCATGAAACTGGAGGCCTGGGAATTTTAGGTGGGGCAATAACCGGTGATAGTTTAATTTGCGGTTGGTTGAGTAAAGACCATACCGCGATAATGGTGCCGATCTTCGCCTTTGGACCCAAGGCGATGATGTTTACCGGTGTCCACGAAAATAGTGAAATCCCATCTATCCTTGCACGGATTACCGAGATTGAGCCATTTCCGGTTAAGGACTGAATATCAGCTGAATTTAAATACGCAGATGGGAATAGGCACTACGAATTTATCAAAATTGACGAGCCGGAAATTTTGGAATGCTTGATATTGAGAAGTGCAATATTTGCCTCATCCAGCCTGTATTCATTTACCTTTGTCTCAATCTTAAATTCACCAGCGATTTTTAAAAACTCCTTAACATTCTTTCGGGATGTATGGGCTACTGAAGAGAGTGATTTCTCCGGATAGATATAAGAATAATCAAAACCAGGCAACGGTGTTGTATAGATACCGGCCGAAACGACCCGGCCACCTTTATCGATCTTATTTAAGGCCTTGACCAGCAGTTCGCCACTCGGGGCAAAGACAATTATCGCATCGAGTAAGATTCCCATATCGTCATCAATCCTGCCCGTCCACCGGGCACCAAGTTGTTCAGCAAGTTTTAATTCGGTCTCAGTCCGGGATACGACATAGACATCTATCCCCAGATGATTACAGACTTGCAGTAAGATATGGGCGCTTGAACCAAAACCAAATAACCCGAGATTACCTGAATTTTTTAATCCGGTCGCCTTGAATGCCTGATAACCTATAACCCCGGCACAGAGGAGTGGGGCAACTTCTTTATCACTGTAATTCTCTGGAAGTGGATAGGCAAACTCTTCTTCAACGATCACATATTCCGCAAAACCACCATCGACATCGTAGCCAGTAAACATCGGTTTATCACACAGGTTTTCCCGATCAGATTTACAATATTTACATTGCCCGCAGGTCCTGTATAACCAGGGGACACCAAGCCTGTCACCCATTTTGTATCTCTTTGCATTTGCACCAAGTTTATCTACCCGGCCAACAATCTGATGGCCGGGGATAACCGGGATCTTGTGTGCCGGTAACTCTCCTTCAACTATATGCAGATCGGTCCGGCATACACCGCAGACCTTGATCCTTAATCTGATTTCACTCCCTTGAGGTTCAGGTAAAGGCAGATCTTTCAATCTTAATGGCTGGTTTTCGAGTTTATCCTGTTTTTCCAATACCATTGCCATCATATTGACCTAAATATATGGAAACTTCAGAAAAAGTCAACAGGCTCAATGATTAAAATCTTTCGGGTTTTATTTAAATTATTGTTATTTCTTATAGAGGGATCAATTATTCTCTACTGCGGTGTCGAACTTTAGTTTAACGAATTATTTCATCGGCCCGACCAGATAAGGAGCCTGGTCAGAATTTTTTTTCATAAGAGTGGCAGGTTGGCATTTGTCCCTTCTTTTCATAGTAATCCTGATGATAGTCTTCAGCCTTGTAAAATTCACTGACCGGCAGAATTTTGGTGACAATATCATATCCCTTTGATCTGAGAATCTCTATCAACCTTTCGGCAACCTTTCTTTCTTCTTCATCATTGTAGAAGATCACGGATTTATACTGTTCGCCAATATCCGGACCCTGACCATCGAGCTGGGTTGGGTCATGGATTTCAAAGAATAATTTCGCCAGGTCTTCGTATGTTACTTTTTGAGGGTCGTAAGTAACTTCGACCGTCTCATAATGGCCGGTCATTCCCGTCTTCACATCCTGATAATTCGGATTCTTTATTGAGCCTCCCATATAACCCGAAACCGCCGAGATAACGCCTTCTCTCCTATCAAAGTAGTATTCAACACCCCAGAAACATCCACCAGCAAAATAAGCTTTCTTAAAACCAGACATAAGATACTGCCAAGCTAAAAGTAAAGGCCTTCGCTACCTTCTCTTTGTTTTTATGGTCTCCCGAGCACACGGGTGAACCTTTGAACTCCCGTGGCACTTTTTAATTTGATCCGTTGAGCATTCTGTGCCTTTTTTCTTCAGATTTTTAGGCTTTTGACAGCGAATAATTTTACCACACATTTCAGATCTCCTTTTGAAAACAATTTAGTGGTATAATTGAACATTTTTAAACTTTCTAAATCTCAATGCCGAAGACTTTCCTCATCACTATGCCGATGGCAAAATTTATTACTGCAACACCAAGACTTATTCCAGCCATTTCCAGAAATCGGGCTTTGAAACTCAGTGATTTAGCAATGGCAACATAGTAATTGAAAACAGTTATAAGCAACAACATCGTAATAATGGTTAAGGCGAGGCAGACGAATATATTAGGCAACAGAAAGTAGGGTAGAACAAGAATGGTGATTGTTCCGATATAAGCAAGTCCAGTATATAAACTGGCTTTGATTGGTACTTTACCTGAATCCTCCTCTTTGGCCGAAAGATATGAAGATGCCGCCATTGATAACGCACCGGCGATTCCAGTTATTAAACCCACTATGCCAACGATATCTGATTTTCGAAGGGCCAGAGAAAATCCTACCAGGGCACCACTGATCTCGACCAATGCATCATTCAAGCCCAAGACTACCGAACTTACATATTTCAGCCGTTCTTCCTGGATTAACCCGATCAATTCTCTTTCATGCCGGTTTTCGTCTTTTATAATCTTATCTATATCCAATGAAAGTTTTTTTATCTCATCGTATGTATGCTGGGCAAGGTCTTCACCTTTCTCCATCAGTTTCAGACTGAAATTTAAGCCAAATATCCAGGCTATCAGCGCATAAAAGAAGATTTTAAATTTTGCCGGTTTCAGTTCTTCATTGGTTAAAGTCTTAAAAAAATTATAATGGGTAATCTCTTCCTCAGCGATTTGGAATAGGATCTGTTTGTGTTGCTGATCTTTAGTCTGTTCGGCAAGTCTCTTGTAAATATAATGTTCAGTTAGTTCAGTTTTCTGACTTTTAAGTATTTTATTTTTGAGTTCGGGCTCAATATATTCCATAACCCCAGGCCAGGTAAATCTCTATGCCCACCAGTTATTCTTTTAACTCCGATGTGCAATTTGGACAGCGCACGGCCTTGATGGGAATGGCAGTAAAACAGAATGGGCATTCTTTGGTGGACGGTTGAGCCGGTGCCTGAGGTTTTGGTGCGGTCAAACGATTTATCTGTTTAATCATCAGAAAAAGCACGAAGGCAATGATTATGAAATTGATAATAGTATTCAGAAAAAGTCCGTAGTTGATTGTTGGTGCGCCGGCCTTTTTGGCCTCGGCCACACTCGTCCAGGGCTGGCCCGAAAGATTAATGAATAGATTTGAGAAATCAACGCGATTGAGCAGTAAGCCGATTGGTGGCATAATGATATCAGTCACCAGCGAGTTGACAATCGCACCAAATGCACCACCCATAATAAAACCAACGGCGAGGTCAACCACATTGCCCCGCATGGCAAATTTTTTGAATTCAGCAAACATATTATCTCCTTTCATTAAAAAGTTATTCATTTTCCTGAAAAAATCAAGAGGAGTCTCATCTTGATAAAAATTGAAAAATTATTTTCTGCCTCTTTTTATTTATCAGTCTTAATATTTGTAGCATCCGGAGCCTCTCCCCTGGATTCTTATATTATAAGAGTATTTAAAGGAGACATCGAATGGGCAGGAATTATCCTTATCGATTTCATTGCCGAAAGATAACCTTTCAATTTCCTCAGTTCGGATTGTATAACCCGCCGGCATCTTTTCAACAACAACCATCAGCATATTTTCACAGGCTGCTTGCTATAAAGGCTATGGCAAAGATTGGTATCGATATTTCAGAACAGAAATCAAAACATACAAAAGATTATTGAGTGGTTGAGACAGTTGATTTTTTATCTTTTGAAATTTCTTTTATTCTTAATTCTTGATACTTATTGATCACTGCGTATCCTCCCACACTACTTTTTGCTCCATTTTTTTCTATCTTTCTCAATATTCTTAAGTAAATCATTAGAGATTTTAGTTGGATAATTGCCGGTGAAGCAGGCAGTGCAAAATCCTGTATCACCTGAACCGATGCCCTTTATCAAACCTTCAACTGTCTGGTATACAAGGGCATCGGCACCAATTGATTTTTTGATCTCTTCGATTGATTTATTTCGGGCAATAAACTCTCCTCTGGTTTGCATATCTATGCCATAAACGCAGGGGTATTTCAGGGGTGGCGAATAGACACCAAAATAGGTTTCTTTTGCCCCTGCACTACGAATCAATTCAATAATCTCTCTTGATGTGTTACCCCGGACAATGGAGTCATCTATTAGTAAAACCTTTTTATTCTTAATCTCAGATTTTATCACATTCAATTTCATCCGAACCGCCTCAACGCGTTGTTTTTGTGTAGGCATTATAAATGTCCTGTGAATATAACGATTCTTTATTAGCCCTTCGCGATGTTTTACACCTAATACCTCTGCAACCATTTGTGCAGAACCTCGAGCCGTGTCCGGGACAGGAACAACGACATCCGGTTTTATTCCGGCCTTCAAACATTCTTTGCCCAGTTCTTCACCCAGTCTTAGCCTTGCTTCATAAACACCTATCCCATCAATTACTGAGTCCGGTCGTGCAAAATATACATACTCAAATATGCAGGTCGCTTTCTTACCAGCACAAATCTGTTGTCTATATAATTCCCCTTTTGTATCGACAAATATTGCCTCCCCCGGCAATATATCCTTGAGTTCTTGACATCCCAGCATATCAAGTGCAACACTCTCGGAAGCAAATGAGTATCCTTCACCATTCTGGGCATAGACAATAGGTTTTATTCCGTTGCTATCCCGGAAAGCAAGGAGCCCCTTACCGGCGATGATACAAACTACCGCAAAACTACCAATCAATTTTTCATATACGCCTTTGAGCGCGTTGAATAATAGATCAGCATCAAATTTACTCAAATCCATTTTTGAAAGTTCTATTGAAAGAATATTTAATATGATTTCAGCATCACAATTTGAATTCAAATACCTCAAGTCCTTTTCAATTATCTCTTTTTTTAATTCAAAATAATTAACTAAATTCCCATTGTGTGCTAGCGCAATACCATAAGGGACAGTCAATACAAATGGCTGGGCATCCTCAATACCACCCGGTCCGATTGTTGGATAACGCACATGACCGATGCCGATATTTCCATCAAGACGAGCAATGTTTTTTGGATTGAATACATTTGTAACAAGCCCCTGTCCTTTCTTTAAATGGAAAGTCTGCTCGTAGGTGACAGCACCTGCCGCATCCTGTCCCCTATGTTGCAATGCAATCAGTCCCGGAAAAATATAATCAATTGCCCTTCCCCTACCGATTATTCCGATTATACCACACATATCATTCCCATTCTATTGTTGCCGGTGGTTTAGAAGTTATATCATATACCACCCGATTTACACCCTTTACTTCATTGGCTATCCGGCGCGAAACAATTCTTAAGAATTCATCGGGTAATTTCACCCAGTCCGCAGTCATACCGTCGTCGCTATAGACTGCCCGTATTGCACAGACATTCTCGTAAGTCCTCTTATCACCCATTACACCCACACTGCCTAAGGGCAGCAGTACAGTGAATATCTGCCATATATCTTTGTAATTCTTCAATTTTTTTGCTTCTTCCTGCAGGATTCTATCCGCCTGTCTTAAGATCTCAAGTTTTTTTTCTGTAATATCACCAACCACTCGAACCGCAAGTCCTGGACCCGGAAATGGTTTTCTCTCTATGAATGCTTTTGGCATTTTCAGCCTTCTTGCAATTTCACGCACTTCATCCTTAAAGAGCATCTTCAACGGTTCAATGATTCTCAAATTCATCTTCTCAGGAAGACCACCAACATTGTGATGGCTCTTTATGATTGCGGATGGTCCGATTCCCTTGCCGGATTCTATCACATCAGGATATAGTGTCCCCTGGATCAAATATTCAACGCCCTTTATCTTTCTTGCCTCTTCTTCAAATATTCTGATAAACTCATTACCGATAATTTTACGTTTCTGTTCAGGCTCTTTTATTCCGCTTAATTTATTCAAAAATCTCTTTCTCGCATCAACAACAATCAAATTCATTCTATTTTTCAGGCTCCTTTTGACCTCTTCTCTCTCATTGCTTCTTAATAAACCATTGTCAACGAATATGCCAACAAATTTGTTGCCGATTGCCTTAGATGTCAAAACGCCGGCTACGGTAGAATCAATACCCCCACTTATTGCACAGATTGCCTTTTTATGACCGATTGTTTCCCGCATTTCTTTTATTTTTTCTTCGATAAATTTCTGCATTGACCAGGTCTTTTTTGCCCTGCAAATCTCAAAGAGAAAATTTTTTATTACTTTCGTGCCATATTGCGTATGTCTAACTTCAGGGTGGAATTGAACACCGTAAAAATTTTTTAACTGGAGACCGGCAATAGGTGTGGTGTCGGTTGATGCAATCAACCTTGCACCTTCAGGCAATTTAATTACTGAATCTCCATGGCTCATCCAGACCTGGAATTGGTCAGGCAATCCAGCAAACAATCGATTCTTTTTTATTCTTATCTCAGCCGGACCATATTCACGAGACTTGGTATGTTGAACCCTGCCCCCGAATACCTGGGCGGTCAACTGCATGCCATAGCATATCCCTAAAGCCGGAATATTATATTCAAAAAAATGTATAAATTTTTTGATATCGGTCTCATAGACACTGCCTGGTCCACCAGAGAGAATAATACCTTCGAGATTTTCAACATTGAGTTTGTCAATGAAGCAGCTAAAAATCTCAGAATATACTCCACATTCCCTAACCCTGCGGGCGATCAACTGGGTATACTGGGAGCCAAAATCAATAACTGCAATCATAGGAAAGTGTATACAGAATTTACTAAAATTCAAGAGATTAATTTAAATCAAAAATAATTTAATATTAGGTTAAAATATCAAAATTTTGAAATCTAAATCTGGAGTAGAAAATCCATTTTCCTTATTTTTTACGGGATTAAAATCCGTGCTTCTGCCTTTGTCCTTTATTAACCAGCCAGGGGGCGTTTCTCCAGCACAGGCGCGTCTCGCCCGACAGATACTCCTTTCTCTTTTAACCCATTTTTCTTGACTTTCTTTTCAAACCGGTTATAATCTCTAATGAATAAAATCGTTTTAACTCCAAAATTTGGACAATTGATATTTGCCTTGTTGATCCCATTCGTTTTGAAGGCTACAGATGACTATCAAAAATTCCTTGGCCGATGGAAATATGAATCCGAACAAGAAACAATCATTTTAGAATTCAAGACCGAAAATCTTCTGATTTACAATGGTGAAGAAATTGGATATATGCTTGTTAATGGTTCAATCAGAGTTGAAGATGAATTTCTTGGTTATGTTGATTATCCATATTCCCTCCAACAGGGTTTGCTTAAGATAACCTATCCGGGTGGTTATACCCTCGGATTCAAACGTTTGAAATCCCCGAAAAAAAATAAAGGGTCCACTGATATTAAAACCACCAAAACTTCTAATCTTATAAAACATTTTGCAGGTACCTGGAAAAATTATACAAAATACACTGAAACGATGGTGGTCTTGTATCCGGATGGGAGTTATGGAAGTCGGTATTCAAGTTCATATAGCAGTGCTGAGCCTGGTGAAGAATGGGGTGCTGCTGCTGATGTTCATAGACAGGGCAGATGGACTGTGCAGGGCACACTTGAACAGGGAATTATCACCTGTATTACCGAAGACGGTTCAGAGGTAAAGTATCAATATCAGGTCCATGTCGAGAATGGTGAGATATACTGGAATGAATATTACTTTAATGGTGACTTATACGGCAAGGTGAAAGAGTAGATAGCGTATAGTTAATTTCAAAATCACCTGTCGGTAATTTTATTAGTGACAAGTCATTGATTCCGTATCATCTGATTATATATTTATCTCAACCCATCTTCTACTTTCGAGGTCTGACCCGTTCACTTCCAATTGTCAAGCGGATAGATGCAGATCGTGCCTGCTCGTTTCGTCAACTGAACAGGGTTAAAGATGGGATTATCCATGAAGATCAACCTTATACTGGTTGACAAAGCTTAAATTGTAAATACAATGTTTGTGTATCGGTTTTTCCAACAGAGCCAGAATGTTCTGGGACAATTGGCGGAAAGGAGATAAAATAGTCAGGGAAAAACCTTTGGTTATTTTATCATTGGCTATTTTTTTATTTTTAATTACCTGCAAGAAAAAAGAATCAGAACTACCAACCAAGGGTGTAGTATTCACCGATTCACTTTATGGCACAAGGATGGTGCGCATTACAGATAAAGAGATTGATGGCTATTCAGGTAATGGTATAGAAAACGAATATGCCCGGGCAGATGCCTATAACATAGATGAATCCTATTTAATCCTGCGTGGTAATGATGGTGTCTTTTATCTATATAATGCCTCAAATTTTCAACTGGTGCGAAGCCTTGACAAGCTTGGTGGAGGTCAGGAATTAGAACCGAGATGGCACTCAACCGACCCGACTATCTTTTACTTTTTTTCAGGTCCCAATCTTAAATCATATAATATCACAAACGAAGCACAGCAGACAGTTCACAACTTTGCGCATGAATTTCCCAATTGTGCCTACATAACCACTGGCTCAGAAGGTGATGCATCCCGGGATAGAAATTACTGGTGTCTGATGATTGTAGATTCGGTATTTAACACAATTGCGGTTGTTGTCTATGAATTGAGCACAAATAGCATAATCGGTCAAAAGATGAGTTTTCCGGACGCTATAAATTGGGTTAGTATGGATATGTCAGGTAACCATGCAGTCATTGGATATGATAGCCATGTCTGCCAGGTCTTCAACAGGAATCTTACAAGTTATATTGACCTACCCACCGGTGCAAATGGGCACATGGATTTAGCACTTGATGCTTCAAATAATGATGTTATGGTTTATCAGAATAACGCCACTGACTGGATCGCAATGGCCGATTTGAATTCTGGAACCGAGACTCAACTCATCCAGATTCCCTTTGATGTTAATCCTGACATCGGACTTCATTTTTCCGGTAACTGTGGAGCAACGCCCGGCTGGGTGCTCGTTTCTACCTATGGGGCAAAAAATCCACCCAAAGGTAAAACCCATTCGTGGATGGATAACCTGTTGTTTATGGTTGAACTGAAGGCAAACCCGAGGATAATAAAACTGGCACAGACCCATTCCTACACTGCAGAGGACCCGGATGATGTAGAAAAAAACTATTTTGCTGAGGCGTTTGCAAGTATAAATTATAATGGCACAAAGGTTGTCTTTGGTTCAAACTGGGGAATTCTGTCCCCGCTTGATTATACCGATGCCTATCAGGTTACAATGCCATCAGGCTGGAATCAGTGAGTAAATTACCATTAATCTCCGGGGTTAACAATTATTTAAATTGTGGTTAGAAACTGCTTCTCTCATTTTTGCGAAAAAGTGAAAAGGCTATATCGGCCCAAATAACTCTATCCCGATATCCTGCCCGTCACTATCATTCGAAGATTAGAAATCACTTACTACTGGCTATTGACTACCCTTGCTACTCAACGCGAAGATAATGATTATTTTCCTTTTTTGTTAGATTCGTTTTTGGCGCACCGCATTTCAAAAAGGCAAGATTTAACATCATTTGCAATGTTTTTCATACAAAATTAATATTCCCGGGTCTTTATTCTCTTAACCATTTCTTCAAGGCCTGACATCACCGAGAGGATCGTTTCTTCCTTAATCCAATACACTCTTTCTCTGAACTTAACATCATACCTGACTAAATCTAATTGGCGCAGCGATTTCAACACATGAGACACTGTTGAGATATGTACTCCTAAAATTTCAGAAAGCTCTACCGGTGTCTTCGCCCCCTTTTTGAGAATATGCAGTATCTCGTAAGCAGTGGGATTAGCAAGAACTCTGCAAATTCTTGACGCCCGATATCTCAATTCTGGAATTCTTTTTTTAACCATTGTAATATTGTATCCTATTTTCACATTTGGTCAATTGACAAAATATGAAAATGAAAACGAATTGCAATGGATCGTGCTGAAATGCTGCATACAAGTATTGACATAGTTCTGGATTTCCATAATATTGAAGATAGGAGTTAGCGTCAAAAAGGAGAAATAATATTAGATATGACACGAAATGTAACCAGTAAAATAAAAAATAGAAAAAAATATGTTTTGAAGGCAAAAAAACTCGGTATCACGAATGCTCAAATAATTGATACCAAAACCATTATTGTTGCAAACTGGGTGAGGTTGAAGTGTCAGTATGGATGCAGTGGCTATAATAAATATCTTACCTGCCCGCCATTTTCACCAACACCGGAATATATGAAAAAGGTGATAAGTGAATACAAAACTGCACTGCTCTTGCAGATTGAAAAGATTCCATCGGAAAAAGAAGACCAAATTTGGCAGAGATTCAAGCGCATAATTGTAAAATTAGAAAGGGAGATATTTCTTGATGGTTATTACAAAGCCTTTGGATTATCCACGGGTCCCTGCCATTTCTGTAAAAAGTGTGATACTACAAAAAGGTGCGTAAATCCTGATTTTGCCCGCCCTTCAATGGAAGCCTGCGGAATAGATGTCTATCAGACCGTTCGCAACAACGGCTGGACACTTGAAGTCGTC
>CBFGIV010000022.1:0-35965 GCA_965648915.1 Caldifarciminota bacterium
TGTGCCTTTACGGATTCAGAGAGTTGTGAGCGGATTGTTCTTGCTCTTTTTAACAAATATAATAACAGATGGAAGGATCGCCCTTTAAAAGCAATAAAAGAATTTACACAAAAATATTGACGCTACCCTTTCAATTTTGGTGTTGAAAAATCGAAATTTTGAGTATAATCTATTCTGACGGAGGTATTGATGACTAAATTAGTCTTTTTTGTTGTGCACGGTGACGATGCCCGGAAGGTTGTTTCGGCATTGACCTCGGCTGGCTTCAGTAATACTTATGTCTATTCGACCGGTGGCTTTGCTGCCCGGGAGAATGTTACGATTTTGTGTGCTACTGATGGTTCAAAACTGGATCGACTTTTTAAGGTGGTGCGGCAGAATATAAAACCGCACCGTGAATTACCGATTAAAGAGATTGATGGCGGTCGCATCACCACCGGCGCCGTCGCCTTTGTTTTGCCCTTAGAGCATTATGAACGGCTCAATGCCGAAGAGAGCAAACCCCAGTCTTAATAGAAGTATTTAACATCCCAGGCAGATGATAATTGATCGTCAGAAAGCAAAAGAACCGGAGTCGCACACCGAGCGGGCCCGAATCTTTAAGTCCTGGTTTGTTCAGGTCGGCTCATCGCAGTTGATCGATGACCTTACCCATCTCTTCAACCGTCGCTATCTTTTTCACCGCCTGATTCAGGAGATCGAGCGGGCGCGCCGGTTAAAGACTTCCCTAACAGTGGTTCTGCTCGATGTCGACAATTTTAAGGAGATCAATCAGTCTTACGGTTTTTACCAGGGTGATCAGATCCTGGGAACAATTGCCCGCCTGTTAGGGGACAATTCCCGGAAATCTGATATTGTCGGTCGATACGGAGCCGATACCTTTGCCCTGATCCTGCCCGATACAGATCTCGATGGCGCAAAGGTTGTGGTCAGACGATTACAGGAGAAAGTCAGGAAATATAAGTTTAAGACGGTCCTGCCTGAGAAGGTCCACCTTACTCATAATTCTGATCGTGAAGGTCTTTCTGATCTGACGGTTTCGGCCGGGATCAAAGTTTATGGTGATGAGGATAGTGCCAGCAATCTTTTTCAGCAATGCCGGGAAGGGTTGAGATCGGCTAAGAAGAAAGGGTTGAAGGGCGCGATCGAATGTATCACTAAAGACCAGTATCAGGCCCGGGTTTTGAACTTTGATCTATTTGTTGGTCGGACCCAGTATATGAATCGTCTGGAGACGATCTTGAATGAAGCCCTCAATCGTAAAGGTGGAGTGATCTTTATTACCGGTGAGACCGGTATCGGTAAGACGAAAATTATGCTGGAGTTAGCCGGGCGGGCAAGGTCGCTGGGATTTACTATTCTCTATGGCAAGGCGCAATCGGTCAGTTCTTATATCCCTTATCAGCCTTTCATCAACGCGATAAGATTCTACCTTCAGGAACAACAACTAAGCAATGGGGAGAGGATCAGTCAGATCTTCGGGGCCTATGCCCCACAACTTGCCCAGTTTGTCCCTGAGGTGGCACGCTTTGTGCCCGCCGAATATAAAGCGATCTTGCCCGAGCATGAAAAGCAGCGCCTCTTTGAAGGGATTGCCCGGTTTTTTATCAGCCTGACCCAGAGCGATCCACTACTTTTGCTCCTTGATGACCTCCAGTGGGCAGGTGAGAGCGATATGAGTTTAATCCATTTTCTTGCCCGTGCTATTTCCCAGGAGCGGATTTTAATCACCGGCGCAATCCGGATGGATGAGGCGAGATTCTTAAGTATGCAATTCAAGGAAAAGTTTAACGAAATTGTGAAGGAAGGAGTGGGGCAGGAGATGGCGCTTGAGGTTTTAAGTAGAGAGGAGAGCGATCAGTTAATCGCAGGCCTCTTAAATAATTTCAGGTTACCAATCGGGTTCAGCGATCTGGTCTACAGCCTATCCCGGGGTAATCCCCTCCATATTATTGAACTGATAAAATATCTGATCGATCAGGATCTCCTCTCTCTTGTGGATCAGGAGTGGGTTATCAAAGATGGTGACTATTTAGATTCGGTCAAGAATCTCGGTTCGATTGTTGAAAAAAGGATCAGCCGGCTTGATGGGCTCACCGACAATGCCCTTTCCTGTGCCTCGGTCCTGGGCGAGTCCTTCAATTTTGAGGTGGTCCAGCGGGTGACGGGATTGAATGAAGGCCATCTGGTCGAGATCCTCGATCGGGCAATCGAAGATCGATTGATTGTGGAACTACCCGGATCGGTCTTTTCCAATTTTATCTTCACCCACAGTTTTATTCAGAATAAATTTTACGAACGCCTGGGTGAGGCGCGCCTGCGCCATTATCACCGACAGATTGCCTATGCCCTGGAGAAGGTCTACAGCGGCCATCTGGATGAGATCTATGGTGAACTGAGCTGGCATTATGCGGAGAGTGGTGATACGGTCAAAGCCTTAGAATACAGTATCAAGGCGGCACAGAGTATGCAGGGGGTCTTTGCCTCTCCTGAGGCAATAGGTTACTACCGGATGGCGGCAAGGATTTGCGATAAATATGGTGTAGGAACGGATGCAGAGAAGATTGCAATATATGAAGGGATGGGCGATGTCTATATGATCGTTGGCGATTTAACCCAGGCGATCGATAATTATAATCTCCTGGTCTCGGGACAGGTCGTTGATCTCCCTTTCCCGGTCAAAGCCCGGCTCTGGCTTAAAATTGGTCGGGTGCATCAGAAGCAGGGACAGTACAGTGAAGCACTGACCTGCTATAACCTGTCTCATACTTTTATCAATGAAGAGCACGATCTCGATCTCTATTATCAGATTAAAGTTGCCACTGCCGGTGTCCTTTATCAGAAGGGGCAGTTTAATGATGCCCTGTCTGAACTTAAGCCAGTTATGGAATTGGGGGGGAATGATAAAGAATATATTGCTGAGGCCTACACTGTCGCCGGGGCAGTTCAAACTCGACTGTCCAACTTTGATCAGGCGATAGAATATTATAATAAGGCGATGCGGGTCTGGGAGAGACTTGGTATACTCTTCGGTATTGCCCGGACCAATAATAATATTGGCACGGTCTGGTTTATGCAGGGTGATATGGAGAAGGCATTAAAATACTTCGAATTGAGCCTCGACTTTTATGAGCGGATCGGTGATATCCTTGATAAAGGGACATTGCTCAATAACCTTGGTTCGATCTGCTTCAACCTTGCTCAGTGGGCAAAGGCCTTTGACCATTTTACTGCGGCACTCAGGATTATGGACCGGATTGGGAATCGTCACGCAATGAGTAATATCCTGATCAACCTGAGCAGTGTCCTGATAAAGCAGGGTAGTCTTGAGAGAGCAAGAGAGTTTCTCGAAAGAGGGATGAAACTGGCTGAAGAGATTGGTGATTTCTATGTGCTCGGGATTGGTTATATAAATCTCAGTCAGATTTTATTTGAGCAGAATAATTTAAGCCTTACCCTTGAGTACTTAAATCGGGTAGAATCAATTACCAGAAAGGTGGAACTATTCGATCTCTATTGTTATGAGCGATTGGAACGGGCCCGCATCTATCTTGCCCGAGGAGAGATTGCGGAAACCGGCAAGTTGGTCAGTGATCTTTTGAACGAAAAGGATCGACCCGTGAATAAGAGACTCTTTGCTGAACTACTCCTGGTTCAGGGGCAGATCCATTTAAAGGCGGGAGAGGTCGAAAAGGCGGGTGAAGTGGCAATGGCGGTAATTGACCTGACCAAAAAGATTAATGACCGCTACCTTTATGCCCGGGCACTCCATCTTCAGGGTTTAGGTCCGGGCCGGGAAGAGGAGCGAATAAGGATTTTAAGTGAGGCCCGGAAGATTTTCAAAGAACTGGGTGCGGTCCTGGATTTGAAACGGATTGAAGAAGATTTGAAGAGTAAAAAAGACTGATGCGGATCTTAATTATTGGCGGGACAAGATTTGTTGGTTATCATATAACCAGACGACTCCTTGATGAGGGCCATTCGATTTCAGTATTTAATCGAGGTAAGACCCCGGACGATTTTGGCCCGAAACTCGAAAGATTCCGCGGTGACCGCCGGGATCAGAAAGGGTTTTATCAGTTTTTTTACAAAAGATATTTTGATGCCGTTATCGATGTTATCGGATATAAAAAGGAAGATATTGAGACTGCAATCAATACTTTTAGTGGTAATGTTGGACACTATTTATTTATCAGTACCGGACAGGTCTATCTGGTTACCGAGAATCGACGAACACCTTATCGGGAAGAAGATTTTGACTATCCCCTGATCCCCTGTCCGGCCGGGAGTGAAGAGGCATGGTTTTACGGGGTGGAGAAACGGCAGTGCGAATCTAAACTGATGTCGGCCCACCAGCAGAAGGGGTTTCCCGTCACAATATTGAGATTACCGATTGTCAACGGTGAAAGGGATTATACCTTAAGACTCTATTCATATCTTTTGAGAATCGCTGACGGTGGACCGATTATTCTTCCGGATGGGGGAGAGACGATTATCCGCCATCTTTATGTGGGTGATCTGGCGGGATTGATCAGCCAGATTATCGGACAGGCTGAGACCCGGGGTCAGGTTTATAATCTTGCCCAGAAAGAGGTCCTGTCCCTTTCTGACTTTTTGAGGCTCTGCGGACAACTTATGAAACGTGAACCCAGGTTTGTTCCGGTGAGTTCAATTGAACTTCTTAATAACGGGCTCGACCCGAACTGTTCACCGTTCTCCGGTCAATGGGTTTCATATCTTGATATCACGAAGGCAGAGGAGGAACTCAATTTTCGTTCCACGCCCCTGCACCAGTGGCTTAAAAAGACGATCGATTGGTTCCTCAATAAATATCAGGGGGAGAAACCGGCCAATTATCAATTGCGGGATCGGGAGATTGACTTTACCCGGCGTTTTTTAAAGGAAATGGTTTAGTCCCTGATCGTTTTTAACGGATTAGAAGTTTAATTTGATGACCGCAAGATATATTCTCTTTAAACTGGACCCCGAAGGTAGGATTGAGATTGCGGGCGCTGACCTACAGGATTTCTTAGGAAAAAAGATTGAAGATATCAGCGACTGGCGTAAGATGGTCAATCCTGAAGACCTCGAAAGGGTTGTCAATGCCCACCGTCGACTTGCCCGGGGTGAGACACTGGATATAGATTTCCGGATCAGATCAGTCAGGGGTGAAGAGTTCTGGATCCGGGAAAGGGCATGGGTCGACTTGGATGATGGACGACGCTATTATCACGGTCTGATTGAAGATATTACCGAGATAAAGAAAGCGATGATCAAGAAGACCGAGCAGGAAGAACGGATGCGAGACCTGAATCTCCTCTTCCTTGACATTAACCGTTCGCTTAAATTAGAAGCGATTATCCGACAGGTCATCGATCTATGTACTGATAAGTTAAAATATTCTTACACAACGGTCGCGGTGGTTGACCGTCCGGAGGGGCGAGTCCTGATCGCCCATAAAAAGTTGATGGAAAGTTCTCTTTCGGTTTATAAAACCAGCCGCTCTTATTCTATTTCCGAACTGGATCCAGTAAAGAATCTCATCCGGAAGGCGATCGAGGAGCCGAAGATTTATCGGACCCGGGATCTTTATGATCTCATCGCCCCGATCTTCAGCCGGCAAAAAGCCCGATCGATTATGAAACGGTATCGGCTGAAAGATTTCGTTGTTGTTCCGGTCGTGGTCAGGGGCCAGGTGGTTGCCACATTGAATCTCGGGAGAGAAGAGATGATCGACGATTTTGAACTGGAATTTCTCACCAGTCTCGCTCGCCAGATCGGAATGGCAATCCACACCGCCAATCTTTTAATCTCCACCCGTATTATGACCGGCGAATGGCAGTCAGCCATTATGCCCCTCGAAGAACCCCTGGCCATAATCGACCCGGGAGGCAGGGTTGTAATGGCCAATCAGGCTTATGAAAGGCTGGTAGGTAGTAATGGCCTGATCGGCCGTCAGTGCGGTTCATTCTTTAATTGCCCGGATAATAATCACTGCCAATTGAAATATGTCTTCCGATCGAGGACCAGGTTGACCAGTGACTTGCCGCAGATTGGGGATCGATTGCTTACCTGTGTACTCTATCCGCTGAAGGGCGGTAAGGGTGATAATCTGGTCATCCAGCATATCCAGCCCCGATCACCGGTGGTACGAGACAAGGAATATTTTGAAAAGAAGTGCAACGAACTGTTGGCGTTGAACCGGATATGTAAAACAGGCGCCCATTTTTTAGAGATTGGAGATGTGTTAAAATCGACCCTGAGCGAGCTTCTGGAGATTATCGGGGTTCGGTCCGGTGCAGTCTTTCTCTATAAAGAGGGAAGGTTTGAGTTGCAATATGAGCAGGGTCTGTCCGAGCCGATCCGGACCCAATTGGTCTCTTTTGAAAAAAATGCTTTTGGTGAAATATTCAGCCAGTTTATTGAAGAAGGTGAGATTCAGGTCTTTGATCGATCTCAGCATCCGCAGTGGTTTGAACCGGTCTTTGCTTCCCAGCCGGATTTGAATCACATCCTTTTCCTCCCCCTTGTCGGCCGGAGCGGATTGGTCGGCCTGATTATGATACTTGCCCATTTTGATAAAACCGTCATTAAGGATAAGGAGATCTTACTGGCTGCGGCAAGCACCGAGATTGCCCTCGCCGTTGAGAATTCACTGCTCCATCTCAATACGCTCAGGAAGAATGAAGAACTGAAGAGGTTGACATTTAAACTGCTTCAGACCGAAGAGGAGACCAGGAAGAAGATGGCCTGTGAGATCCATGATCAGATTGGTTCGGTTCTGGCCAGTGCCCGCATTATGCTCGATCTCCTCGACCATAAAATCCAGAAAAAGGACTCGTCTTTAATGAAACTGATGGAAGATATTGGCCGGTATATCGATGAATCGATCAAGTTGAGTCGTGATTTTATTTTCCACATCTATCCGGCCGCGCTCGAGGAGATCGGGTTGGAGGCTTTTCTCCGTTCATATCTGGTCAGATTTAGTAAACAACAGGGGATTGAGATCAAACTCCGGATCAGTATCCCGCGACGACTGCCACGCACGGTCGAGCAACTTATCTTCCGGTTGGTTCAGGAAGGTCTGAACAATATTGCCAAGCACAGTTCGGCTCGAAGCGGTGAAGTTATGATTGAGGTGGGATCTGTCTGTATCGATCTCCGAATCAGCGACAATGGTAAAGGCTTTGATATTGATAAAGTTTTTAAAGGAAAAAACCAGCAAGGTTTTGGCTTAACCATTATGCGTGAGCGGGTTGAGGCGATCGGCGGGACGATGAGGATTGAGAGCAGATTGGATAAAGGAACGATCATTGAGATCTCAATACCATTTAAATATCCTAAATTGCGGGGGAAAGAACTATGACCCGGATAATGCTTGTCGATGACCATAAGATTCTGCGCGAAGGGCTCAAGGCTCTTCTCAAGAGTGTCCCGGACCTGAAGGTGGTAACTGAGGCTGAAGATGGCCGGGAAGCAATCACCAAGGCTAAACGCTATCGACCGGATGTCATTGTTATGGATATAACGATGCCGGGAATGGGTGGTCTGGAGGCGACAAGAAAGATCACAACCCTCTTACCCCAGACCAGAGTAATTGTCCTTTCGATGCATAGTTCTGAGGAATTGGTCAGGGAAGCGATTACCTCCGGAGCGGTCGGTTATTTAAGAAAAGAGAGCGCGGGTCAGGAACTGGTAAAGGCGATCCATAGTGTGCTCAAGGGTGAGACATACCTTGATGAAAAGCTTCATAAAGGTTGGCTAGATGAACTCAAGAATAAGAGAGAGAGCAATAATGCTGACTGCCGGCTGACACCGAGGGAGCGTGAGATTCTGCAATTGATTGCCGAGGGTAAGAAGAACAAGGTAATCGCTAACATCTTAAATCTGAGTGTCAAAACCGTTGAGACCCACCGTTTTCATATTATGCAGAAATTTGGCTTCAGGAATGTTGTGGAACTTACCCGGTTCGCAATCCGTTCGGGCCTGGCATCACTCGATTAGAAGATTTTAAAAAACGGTATAAGTAGTTTACCTTATAGACATCTGGGCAGAAATTATTATAATTATACTACTAATTTCAAATTCAACCTCATCAGCAATGTTAAACCAGGGAGGTTGATAAGTGGTGGGGGTACTTAGTGCAGTGCCCCCACCGATTTTATCTGTATTATCGATATGGATAGGTCAGATGAAAGTCCCTTTTTTCGATCTTAAGCGTCAGTTGAAATTAATCGGCCCGGAATTAAAGGGTGCGGTAGAAAAGGTTATTGAGAGTGCGGCCTTTTCCTCAGGTATCTTTGTTGCGGAATTTGAAGAGCGTTTTGCCCGTTTAATTGGTTGTAAACACAGCGTCGGCTTAAATTCCGGGACCTCGGCTTTACATACGGCCCTCCTTGCCACAGGGGTTGGACCGGGTGACGAGGTTATTACATCGCCTTTTACTTTTATTGCTACGGTCGAGGCGATTTCATATGCTGGCGCCTATCCCTGTTTTGTTGATATCGAAGAGGATTATTATACCATTGACCCGGCTGGTCTTAAAGAATTCATCCTGAGGAAGACGGTTTATGATCGCAATAAGAAGAACCTGTTGAATCGCTTGACGCGAAGGCCGATCCGGGCGATAATTCCGGTCCACCTCTACGGCCAGAGTGCTGACCTCGACCCGATTATCGCAACGGCCCGGGAGTATAACCTCAGGGTGATTGAAGACTGCGCCCAGTCCCACCTTGCCACTTATAATGGCAAAAAGACCGGGACCTTTGGCGATGTCGGCTGTTTCAGTTTCTATCCCTCCAAGAATCTCGGTGCCTGCGGCGAGGCCGGGGCAATTGTGACGGATGATCCCCTGCTTGCGCTCAAGGTGAGGATGATGCGGGATCATGGTCAGCGTAAGAAATATCTTCATGAGATGATCGGTTTCAATTATCGGATGGAAGGTCTCCAGGGAGCGATGCTGGGTGTAAAACTTAATTACCTCAAGGCGTGGAATGAAAGAAGGCAGAAGATTGCCCGCCTCTACAACGAACTTCTATCTGATGTCGATGGGGTTGTTATTCCCAGGGTGAGGGTAAAGAGTGAACATATCTACCATCTCTATGTGGTGAAGGTTAAGAAAAGGGAAGAGGCGATTAAGTATCTTGAGCAGCGTGGTGTCGGGACGGCAATCCATTATCCTTTCCCGATCCACCTTACCCCGGCATATAATCACCTCGGTTATAAAGCAGGCGATTTTCCGGTGAGCGAAGCCTCAGCCCGGGAGGTCCTTTCCCTGCCGATGTTTCCGGAATTAAAGGAGGAAGAGGTCAAATATGTTGCCGGGTGCCTGAAGGCTTTTCTTAAGAGCAGTAAAAAATAAGAGACTGGAGAGATGATTTTTTTAATTGCCCTCCTGATTACCGCACCGGTCGATTCAGTCAAGATCGATTCATTGACTATTCCGCCGGTTAAATCGATCGCGGTAAGCGATAACTGGTTTTCGGCTGATAAATTTCTCCACCTCGGTGTCAGTACCGGTATGGTCGGTCTTACCTATCATACCTGGGTATGCAGATTGAATCGGGATGAAGATGAGGGGAGGATTCTATCAATCTCTCTGACCGCGGTGGTGGGTTTGAGTAAAGAGATTTATGATCGGATAAAGAAGGGCCATTTCAGCTGGAAGGATTTGGTTTATGACGGACTGGGATTGGCCTCGGGTTATTTTCTCTTTGTTTATTAGAAGTTCATCTACAGGAATGGATTGGTCTTTCTGATCTGCTCAAAATGGTCAGGCTCACCGTGGCCCGGCAGAACAAGTGGATTTTTGTCTATCACCTGAAGAATCTTCTTCAGTGATCTGTAGATCTCTGTTTCATCGCCCCCGGGCAGATCGGTTCGGCCAATAGAATCGGCAAAAAGGGTATCACCGGTTAAGATGTAACCGGTGCCGATGAGGGAGATTGAACCCGGTGAATGGCCCGGGGTGTGGATGACTCTTATCTTCTCTCCGCCGATCAAAAATTCTTGATTCTCAACAAGAAATCGATCGGCCGGAGAGAATTTTTTTTCCAGGCCGATAAAGAGTGAAAGGTTCTTTTCTGCATCAGTCAGGTAGTTACCATCGGCCTGGTGGATGAGGACCGGTGCCTTAGTTTTTTTTCGAATAATATCATTGGCACCGATATGGTCGATATGGCCATGGGTGTTGATAATCGCTTTTAATTCTGACTTCTCCTCTTTGATGATCTCTAATATTGCATCTGCTTCATCGCCCGGGTCGATCAGATAAGAATTGCCATCAGTTTGACCGAGCAGAAGATAGGAGTTGGTCAGGAGTTCACCGACCAGCATCCTTATTATTTTAATATCCCTTCCAATCTTAAAAGTCGTCTTTTCCATTTTATACCTCCGCCAAAACCACCTAAGAGACCATCCGCTCTTATTACCCGGTGGCAGGGGATGATTATTGGCCAGGGGTTCTTTGCGACCACCTGGCCCACTGCCCTTGCTCCTTCAGGGACACTGATTGATCGGGCAATTGCACTGTAGGAGATGGTCTGACCATAGGGGATTTTTCGGACGGCAATCAAAACTTTCCGTTCGAAATTTGTAAATCGCTTAAGGTCTAATCGGAGATCGAAGTCGGTTCTCTGCCGGTCAAAATATTCCTTCAGTTGTTTCAAGACCATCCGGGCATATCTACCCTGCGCCTGGTCGGTCCAGCCCTTCTGCCCCAGTTCAACGCTCAAGAGATTTTGCCCTTTGATCTTCAGGGCAAGTGGACCAATTGGGCTTATGAATGTAATGTATTGTAGATCTCTTCGGCAATCTTTTTTCTGATTCCCCTGACTTTTGATATTTCCTCCCTGGATGCACCGGTCATATTTTTGATGCTGCCAAAGTGGCGTAAGAGTTCAATCTTCTTCTTCGGTCCCAGTCCCGGAATCCGGTCAAGGATTGAACTCTTAATCTTCCGGCCACGCAACTTCCGGTGATAGGTTATGGCAAAACGGTGGGCTTCGTTCCGGATATACCGCAGGAGTTTCAAGGCAGGGCTTGAGCAGGGGATGGATACAATCTGGTCGATTTTGTAGTAGAGTTGATCAGAGCGTTTAGCAAAAGCCAGTACCGGGATCTCAAGGTTCAGTTCTTTAATTGCCTGCCGGGCCGAGCTGAGTTGCCCCTTACCACCATCAATGAGTAAGAGATCGGGTTTCTCGCCGATAAACTGAGCGAGGCGCCGGTTGACAATCTCACGGATCATCGCAAAGTCATTCTGGCCCTGCACCCTTTTGATCCTGAAGCGGCGGTAGTTGGACCGATCCGGCCGGCCATCTTTAAAACTGACCGACGCACCGACTGCTGAATCACCCATAATATTTGATACATCAAAGGCCTCGATCCATCTTGGTGGGTGATCAAGTCTCAGAACCTTTGCCAGTGCTGAGAGGGAGGTAGGGATGAGCCGGACTGCCCGGTCCTGAAGGAGTTCGATTTCCGCATTCTGTTGCGCCCAGTCTGTAAGGACCTTGGGCTCGTGGAACCGACCGACAGTGAGCTTGACATTCGAGTTTTTAAGTTTGAACCATCTGACCAGGGTTGAGAAGTCGTCGGGCCTGATCGGCAGGAGAATCTCATCCGGAAAATAGGTTTGATGGAGATAATGCGACCTGATGAAGGCGGCTAAAATCTCGGAGTCGGTGCTGGCCGGGTTGATGGCGAGTTTATAGATCTCACGGGCAACGAGCCGGTTTTCTCTAATTTTGAAAAGGGCGAGGCTGGCAAGATTCTCGGTATGGGCCAGGCCAAGCACATCCCGGTCGATATTATCCCTCGAGACAATTGCCTGGCGCTGCTGGATTAAACGGATTGCCTGGAGATGATCACGCAGATATTTTGCCGATTCATAATTCTCTTCCCGGGCTGCGGCCCACATCTTTTTCTCGACTTCTTCCTCAAGCAGGTGGGATTTGCCATTGAGGAAGAGG
This sequence comes from Caldifarciminota bacterium, assembly GCA_965648915.1. Taxonomy (GTDB): domain Bacteria; phylum Hydrothermota; class Tepidihabitantia; order SM23-42; family CAYGYG01; genus CBFGIV01. The sequence continues at coordinate 11,973 of CBFGIV010000022.1, forward strand.
ATTACTTCATCAACCAGTTTTCGATAGTCAGCCGGGCTGATCTGGCCGACGCAGGGCCCGGCACACCGTTTCAGAATGAATTTCAGGCAGGGACGTTTTATCTTTTTTGATGGGAGGGCAAATTTGCAGGTGCGCAGACCGAATACCCGGGATACGGCATTAACGGTCTGGCGCAGGGCCCGGGCACTGGTATAGGGACCGAAGAGAGCGTTTCCATCCGATTTGATATGCCGGGTGACATAGATACCGGGAAATTCTTCCTTGACCGTGATCTTAAGATAGGGGAATTTCTTATCATCTTTAAGCCGGACATTATACTTCGGCTTATTGAGTTTGATCAGACTCTCTTCAAGGGTCAGGGCCTCGACATCAGAATTGGTCGGGATGACCTCGATATCGACTGCCCGCTGCATCAGGATCCGGATCTTGGGGTCTTCATTTTTTAAGTAAGAATTGAGCCGTTTCTTTAAGTTAACCGCTTTACCGATGTAGAGCGGACGGTTTTTCCGATCCTTGAAGAGATAGACACCCGGCGTGATGGGTGCGTTTATAATCTTTTCTTTAATACTTTTCATAGAGAATCTTACGAATTGACAGGCTGTCTGATTTTTCTTTGCAATCTATGAATTAACCTTTTACCACGCCTAAAGGCCGCATCCGGGCGACTTTTTTCGATATCCCGGCATTGTGGCAGATATCGACAACAACATTGACATCCTTGTAGGCCTCGGGCACCTCTTCATGCAGGGTCTCATCACTGGCCGAGAGGACGATTATGCCCCTGGCCTTGAGTTCCTTGCTGATTATCCGGCCTTTGGTTCGATTCAGGGCCTGGGTCCGGGAGAGGAGCCGACCTGCGCCGTGGCAGGTCGAGCCAAAAGTCTCTTTCATTGCCCGGTCAGTTCCGATCAGGAGATAAGAATTTGTCCCCATATCACCCGGGATCAAAACGGGCTGGCCGATATTTCTGAATTCTTCGGGAATCTGAGGATGGCCGAAACCAAAGGCCCGGGTTGCACCTTTGCGATGGACACAAACCTTCAGTCTCTGACCATCAACTTCGTGTTCTTCAAATTTGGCAATGTTATGGGCAACATCATAGACAATCTCCATCCCGAGGGAACGGGAGGATTTTCTCAGGATCTTCTCAAATGCCTCGCGCACCCAGTGCATAATCGCCTGACGATTGGCCCAGGCATAATTGGCAGCACAGGCCATTGCCGCAAAATAGGCTTTGCCTTCAGGTGACTGGATTGGAGCACAGGCGAGTTGGCGGTCCGGGATATTGATGTCATATTTTTTAGTTACCCGGCCGAGGATTTTGACATGGTCATCACAGACCTGATAACCGAGTCCCCGGGATCCGGTGTGAATCATTACTGTTATCTGATTGACAAATATTCCCAGTTCCCGGGCAATAAGAGGATCATAGATCTCTTCGACCATCTGGATCTCAAGGAAATGATTTCCCGCACCTAAGGTTCCGAGTTGGGGCCGACCCCTTTCTAATGCCCGGGCCGAGACCATGGCCGGATCAGCGCCATCGATCGCCCCGCTTTCTTCAATCCTGTTTAAGTCTTCATCCCAGCCATAACCATTCTCCAAAGCCCAGCGTGCTCCTTTGACCAGAACATTTCTTACTTCACGATCAGAGATTTTGATCTTACCGGTAGAGCCAACCCCAGAAGGGACATAGTCGAAAAGGGCCTGCACCAGATCTTCAATCCGGTGCTCAATATCTTTGTATTCGAGGTCAGTCCTGAGCAGACGGACGCCACAGTTTATATCATAACCAACCCCTCCGGGTGAAATGACACCTTCATCGATCTTAAAGGCGGCAACACCACCGATGGCAAAACCGTAACCCCAGTGGATATCAGGCATGGCTAAAGAATAGCCAACAATACCGGGCAGAAAAGCAACATTGGCAACCTGCTCGCCGGCCCGGTCTTCTCTTATTTTGGGCAGAATCCGTTCATCCGCATAGATCAGGCCATCGGTGCGCATACCGGGTTTGTAACTGCGCGGTATAAGATAGCGGTAACGATCAACCTTTTCGAGTGGGCCCTGCCATCCTTCAGCCATGACCACCTGCCATCAGATAATTTTGCTGGTCTCGATGCGGGAAAGGGTCATCTTGGCCAGTTCCCGGAGTGTCTCATAGACATTGACCCCCCGGATGGCAACCGCCTCAAAATAGGGGAGGTGCATCCGGTTCAACTTCTCTTCTAATTCCGCAACAGTTAGAATATTGGGCAGGTCGCGTTTGTTATACTGGATGACGGTCGGAATATCCTCAAGGCGCCTTTTGTAGTCGGCCAGATTCTCAATCAGATTATCAAAACTTTCGATTGTCTCTTCAATGCGCTCGGCCTGGGAATCGGCAACAAAGACAATGCCATCAACCCCTTTTAAGACTAATTTACGGGAGGCATTGTAGAACACCTGGCCCGGGACGGTGTAGAGGTGGAAGCGAAGTTTGTAACCCCGGACATTACCCAGTTCTACAGGTAAGAAGTCGAAGAAGAGAGTCTGATCCAGTTCGGTAGCAAGACTTAGCATCTTGCCTTTGATTTTGGGTGAAAGTTGTGCATAGAGGTAACGGAGATTCGTGGTTTTACCACCCAGACCAGGTCCATAATAGACAATTTTGGTATTTATCTCATGGGCAGCATAATTTACATTTGCCATATTTCCCCTTTTATCCTTGACTACTCCCCATTGCCTGAATGGTTTTATGGTTAGATTTCTTTAAGATTTTTGTATAGCGCACCGGATCGATTGGATTGAGGTCTTCGTCAAGCGTGTACAGAATACCGGATTGGTCATAAAGAATCGGTGCGGGATTACCTTCACCAAAGGGCAGAAGAATTTCAAAAGATCTATCAAGTTTATCAATATCCCAGATCAGGTCAACAATCATCTCTTCATCACCGGTTCCCATCGGTTTCTCGGGCAGGACAAAATTTTCTTCGGCAAAAGACCGGGCACGTTCAACAAAATCGTCAAAGAAGAAACTATGCATAGTAAATCCAGCGGCTTTTCGGTGTCCACCAAAATCGATAAGGATATCCTGGGCATTTTTCAGTAGGGCGATGAGGTCCGAGCCATCAGTACCGCGCAATTCACCAAAACAGATTGAAGATTCTGAATGCTTCAACCCGTCCTCCGGAGATGGATAACCGATGACCAGAGCAGTTCGTTTGAAGGTATCGCGCAACCTGGTGGCACAGGGTCCCAGATAGTTTATCGGTCCATTGATCATCTGCGATATCACAATCTGGCTGTCGACCCGGGCAGCAGCAAAGACTTCGTCATATACATTCCGGAGCTGAGTGAGCCACATTTCATTCTGCAACCTCAGTTTTTGAACCATCTCCGCCGCCCGTAATTCATCCCGTATGAGAAAAACCTCAACGCCCTGATTCTCCCGGGCGCTTGCGATAAACGGCAGTAATTCATTAAGGATTGTCTGGTAGTTGATTCTTTCGAGTGATGAATCATTAAACAATCTCTTGAGCACGGTGCGCTGGGTCTTCTTCAGTGCCTCCAGACCAAACCGGCAGAAAGTGCGGTTTTCGTCGATCAGCGGAGCACGGTCAGCGATACTGCCGATCATCACCAGGGCAATAATCTCAAATTTAATATTGTAGAAATCTTCCATTGAGATCTTAAGCAGACGGTGGGCGAGGGCCTGGGCGACCTTGTAGGCAACCCCGACTCCGGCCAGTTCCCGGAATGGATATTGAGAATCAACCCGTTTGGGATTTATCGTTGGCCCGGGAAGTCGGGAATCGATGATCTCGTGGTGATCGGTGATGATCAGATTTAGTCCCGCACTTTTTGCAATCTCAAAATTCTTTATATTGGAGGAACCGAAGTCGACGGTCAGGATAGTGGTGACGCCCTTCTCCCTATAATCTTTGAGTAGATCCGGATTTAAGAAGTAACCTTCCCTTATCCGATTGGGGATATGATAGTAGACCCGGGCACCGAGATCGGTAAGAACTTCATACATAATTGATACCGCACTGAAACCATCGATATCATCATGCCCGTAGATCAAGATCGACTCACGTTGTTTAATGACATCAACGAGCAGGTTGACCAGGGTATCAATATCGGGCAGGAGAATGGGGGAGTGGAGTTGGTTCAGTGATGGATTAAGAAAATTGATCAGACTCGATTCATCCTTAATTCTGCTCGCCAGAAGAATGGCGATGTGATCCGGGAGGCTGTACTTCTCACTCCATTTCTTTGCCTTGGCCTGATCGTATTCACGTAACTTCATCAATTAATTATATATATCTCCCATTAAAAGTCAAGGGCAAGAAGAAAAAATCCCTGCTTGACGAATTGAAAATTTGAGTTATAATTGATTGGTGATTATATGGAATGCAATATCAAGATGAATCGTTCAAAATGTTCCTGCACTTATGAACCGTGTTCAAGGAAAGGGCGGTGCTGTGAGTGCATTGAGTACCACCGCCAGGCAGGTGAAATTCCGGGTTGTTTCTTCAACAGAGAGGCCGAGCGGACTTATAACCGTTCGATCGAGTATTTTATCAAATCATTAAAGACAAGATGATGTATGAAATTAATATTTGAAGAGTCGAAATCGGGAAGGAAGGGATACAGTCTACCCGCACTTGATCTTCCCGCCCAGGCCGGAAAAGATCTTATTGAAGAGCGATTTTTAAGAAAGGGTGATCTGAGATTACCCGAACTGAGCGAACCCGAGGTCGTCAGACATTTTGTCAATCTCTCCAGTATGAATCACCATGTCGACAAGGGTTTTTATCCCCTCGGTTCATGCACGATGAAGTATAATCCGAAGATTAACGAAGAGGTCAGTCGTGAAACAGGTTTTACTGAACTCCATCCTTTTCAACCCGTCGCCACTGTCCAGGGGGCATTAAGATTGATGGCCGAACTGGGCGAATTCCTCTTAAGGATTGTTGGCCTTGATGCGATAACTCTGCAACCCGCGGCCGGGGCCCAGGGTGAATTTACCGGGATTATGATGATTCGTGCCTATCACAGAAAAAAGGGTGAAAAGAGGGACAGGATCTTGATCCCCGATTCGGCCCACGGAACCAATCCGGCCAGTGTTACCCTCTCCGGTTTTGTACCGGTGCAACTGAGTTCTAATGAACAGGGGCTGGTCGATATCAAGAGATTGACCGAACTGATGGATGAGAGGACCGCGGGGCTGATGCTGACCAATCCCAATACCCTCGGTCTGTTCGAGCGTGAACTGCCGGCAATTGCTGATATCGTCCATCGCAAAGGAGGATTGCTCTACCTCGATGGTGCAAACTTAAATGCTCTGGTAGGTATTATCCGGCCCGGTCGGTGTGGATTTGATGTGATTCACTTTAATCTCCATAAGACCTTTTCAACACCCCACGGTGGTGGTGGCCCGGGTTCAGGACCGGTTGCGGTGCGTAAGGAATTGGAAGAGTTCCTACCGGTCCCTTATCTGGTGAGAGACGGAGATAAGTTCTCCCTCGAGTACGACCGTCCCGATTCCATCGGTAAGATGCAGGCGAATTACGGTAATTTCCTGATTCTGGTGAGGGCCTATGCCTATATAAGGATGGTAGGTGAAGAGGGATTAAGAGAGGTGGCAAAGGCAGCAATCATAAACGCCAATTATATAATCCAGTCCTTAAAGGACTATTTTTATCTGCCCTATAATACTTTCTGTATGCATGAGGGGGTCCTCTCTGGTTCGGTCCTCCGTCAGTATAATGTCCGGACCCTTGATGTCGCCAAACGATTACTCGATTTTGGATTACACGCCCCAACTGTCTATTTTCCGCTTATTGTCTCCGAGGCGCTGATGATTGAGCCGACCGAGAGCGAATCGAAGGAGTCGCTCGACAACTTCATTGCGGTGATGCGCCAGATCGTTGAGGAGGCAAAACAGGACCCGGTCTTACTTCAGAATGCACCTTACAATACTCCGATCCGCAGACTGAATGAGGTCAAAGCGGCCAAGGAGATGAAGGTTCGTTATTCGGCCGAGACAAAGTGATCCAGGTTACAGAAGAGAGGAAGAATTTTCTTATTAAGCGCATCGCGCAGAAGGTGGTTGATCTGAGATTGACACCGATCGCGATTGTGATGCTGGAGTCGACCAAACCTTTATCTTTTCTGGCCAGTCAGGCCCTGGTCTTTTTCAACCCTTTTTTCTATGCATTTTTTAAGTATGATGAATATGATGAGATTACGACAATGCTGGAAGACAGGAATAATATCGAATCGTTAATCCTTGAGATCGAGCGTCTTGAAAATGAAAGGAGTAAGAGGTGACCGACCAATCACTAAAGATCGATTGTGAGAAGATTCAGACGATTCTTGCCACAGATTGTGGCAGTACCACAACCAAGGCGATCCTGATTGAAAAGCGGGGTGGTGAGTATCGCCTGATTGTTCGGGGCGAGGCGCCAACAACCGTTGAGGCACCCTTTGAAGATGTTACACGGGGCGTCCTCAATTCGGTGCGTGAGGTTGAGGAGCTGTGTGGTCGTAAGATCTTAAAGGGCGAACAGATTATTAAAGGGGCAGAGGGGGCAAACGAAGGGGTAGATATTTATGTCTCGACCTCCTCAGCAGGCGGTGGCTTGCAGATGATGGTAGCAGGAGTCGTTCTAACAATGACCGCGGAGAGTGCGGCCCGTGCCGCACTGGGCGCTGGAGCAATCGTAATGGATGTGATTGCTTCGAATGATGGCCGTCTGCCCCACGAGAAGATCGAAAGGATTCGAACCCTCAGGCCCGATATGATTCTCTTATCCGGTGGGGTCGATGGTGGAACAGTATCGCATGTGATTGAACTGGCCGAACTGATCCGGGCAGCGGATCCCAGGCCCAGATTTGGCGTCGGTTATGAATTACCGGTAATTTATGCGGGGAACCGGGATGCCCGCGAATTGATCTTAAAGACCTTAAAAGATAAGACTGCCCTGGTGGTGGTTGAGAACATCCGTCCGGTCCTGGAGAAGGAGAACTTAAATCCCGCCCGGCACAAGATTCATGATCTCTTTATGGAGCATGTTATGGCCCATGCCCCGGGATACAAGAAACTGATGACCTGGACCGATGTACCGATTATGCCGACACCGGGTGCGGTTGGTCTTCTGGTGGAGATGGTTGCACGCAAGGAGAATATCGAGGTTATCGGGGTCGATATTGGTGGGGCAACGACTGATGTCTTTTCGGTCATCAAGGGTGTCTTTAATCGGACGGTGAGTGCTAACCTCGGTCTATCCTACAGTATTTCAAATGTGCTGGCGGAAACCGGTGTTGATAATCTCATCCGCTGGCTACCATTTACGATGGATGAGGCGGATCTACGTAATCGGATTCGGAATAAGATGATTCGGCCGACGACAATCCCCCATACAATTGAAGACCTGCAGGTTGAACAGGCAATCTCCCGCGAGGCCCTGCGCCTTGCCTTTGAACAGCATAAATCGATGGCGGTCGGGTTAAAAGGGGTCCAGCAGGAGAGAACGATCTCTGATGCCTTTGCCCAGACGATGACCGGGGAGACCCTGATCGACCTCTTGAGTTTAAACCTGATTATCGGTTCTGGCGGGGTCCTTTCTCATGCGCCGAGGAGGAGCCAGGCCGCATTGATGATGATCGATGCCTTTCTGCCAGAAGGAGTTACCCAACTTGCCGTTGATAGTATATTTATGATGCCGCATCTCGGAGTTTTGAGCAAGGTACACGAAAGGGCGGCGACCGAGGTTTTTGATAAAGATTGCCTTATCCGCCTCGGCACCTGCATTGCCCCAGTAGGCGAAGTGAAAGAGGGAGTAAAATGCTTGAAGGTCAAATTAGAACTCGAGAACGGTGAGGTATTTGAGAAGAATTTCGAAGGTGGCGAGATCTTTGTCTATCCATTACCGGTGGGCAAGAAAGCAAAGGCAATCATCGATCCGACCAAAGGTTTTGATGTTGGGGGCGGAAGGGGCAAGGTTGTTGATTGCCAGGTTGAGGGCGGTGTTGTTGGCATAATTATCGATTGCCGTGGCCGCCGACCATTTCTTCTGCCCGTTGATCATAAGAAGAGGATTGAGACATTAAAGAAGTGGTATAAGGCAATGGATATCTACAGCCACCTGTAGATTAGTAAGGAGGCTTTATGAAGATAAAATTCCTCGGGCATGCTTCATTTTTCATAACCTCAAAGATGGGGACAAGACTCATCACCGATCCCTATAAGGCTGGTGCTTACGACGGCGGCATCGGTTATTCAGAGATCAATGAGCCCGCGGATATCGTTACCATCTCCCATGAACATGATGACCACAATTATGTAGGTTCGATCAGGGGAAAGCCGGAGATTGTTCGGGATCCAGCAAAGCGGAGTATTAAAGATGTGAAGATCGAAGGGTTTACGGTCTATCACGATAAGTCACAGGGCAGAGAACGGGGTAAGAATACAATCTTTGTTCTGGAAATCGATGGTTTGAGGATTGTTCACCTTGGCGATCTCGGCCATACGCTGAGTGAGGGGGATGCAAAGAGATTGGGCAGGATTGACATCCTCTTTTTACCCGTCGGTGGATTCTTCACAATCGACTCGACCGAGGCCCGGAAGGTCTATGAACTCTTAAAACCGAGGATTGTAATCCCGATGCATTATAAGACTGATAAATGTGGATTCCCTATTGCCCAGGTCGATAATTTTATAAAGGATATGGACAATGTCAAGAGGATTGCTGGATCAGAGATCGAGATTGTTGAACTGCCTTCCTCACCCGTCGTCTATGTCCTCAAACCCCTTAAGTGAGTCATCCTGATTGAGGCTCTGCCTTTAAGAATTATCTTATAAGGTTCTGAATATAGATATATATAACAATCTAAATTTAACTATAAAATTAGATAAAGTGTCTTAGAGGAACTGTTTTAACTATTCTGATTTTGATCGGTGCTTTTATAATCTTTGAAAAAATGGGAGATTTAGATTTTTACAATTCTTAAAATTTTTCTTGACAAATTCAAAAAATCGATTATTATTATATAATTTTAATATGAAAAGAAATAGCCGGATAGGATTGGTCAGTGTTTGTTGTTCTAATGGATTAAATAGGTCTGAAAGTGTTATACCTGAATTATCGAACGGGTCTCTTTTAAGGATTTTAGTTTCAGATATGTTGCAAAGGTGAGGAGGTAATTATGCCAACTTTTGTCTGGAAAGGAAGAACAGCATCCGGGGCAATGACCTCGGGTGATATTGTGGCAAATTCTCAGGCAGATGTTGTCTCGGCACTCCGTCAGAAGAAGATAATTCCGACTTCGATTAAACTTAAAGAGCGGGAAAGGGGTATTGCCTTATTTGCGGGCAGAGTTGGGATCAGACCCCTGGCGATTTTTACCCGTCAGTTTTCAACAATGCTCAATGCCGGTCTGCCGCTTTTGAGCTGTCTTGAGATTCTTGCGAAACAGACGGAGAGTCAGGCCTTGAAGCGGGTGCTGGGTGATGTGCGCAATGATGTTGAGGGTGGATTGTCTCTGGCCGATGCACTCCGTAAACAGCCCAAGACTTTCGATTCGCTCTATGTAAACATGGTTGAGGCGGGTGAAACGGGCGGTGCCCTTGATGTTATTCTCCAGAGGCTTGCCCTTTATCTTGAAAAGACCGCGGCCCTGCGCAGGAAGATCCGGGGCGCGATGATCTACCCGGCGATCGTCACCGCCGTTGCCATAATTGCTACCGCGGCATTGCTCTTATTTGTCATTCCGGTCTTTGCCAAAATCTTTGCTGAGACAGGAAGCGAACTCCCTGGACCAACCCGATTCGTAATCGCCCTGAGTAATATCCTCAAGATCGCAGCGATACCACTATTGGTTGGTTTAATTGCGGGGATTGCCGCGATCCGCAGGTTCCATAAGACTGAGGCCGGAGCCCGGACACTCGATCCGCTCATTCTCAGGTTACCGATCTTTGGCCCCCTGGTCAGGAAGACGGCAATTGCCCGTTTCTCAAGAACGCTGGCCACACTTCTATCGAGCGGTGTCCCGATTATCGATGGTCTTGAGATTACTGCCAAGACATCGGGGAACTGGGTTGTCCAGGAGGCAATTCTTTCTGCCCGGACCTCGATTAAGGGTGGTGAGAGTATCTCTGACCCGCTGACCAAGACCCAGGTCTTTCCACCGATGGTCACCCAGATGATTGCCATTGGTGAGGCATCCGGTGGACTGGATGAGATGTTATCCAAGGTCGCTGACTTCTATGATGCGGAGGTTGACCAGGCGGTGGAAAATTTAACCACTGCCTTGGAGCCGCTTATTATGGTGACGCTGGGTGTTGTTGTTGGTGGCCTCCTGGTGTCGATGTACCTTCCAATATTCAAACTGGCCGGGACGATTAAAGAGTAAGATTCAATTCTTTAATTCGTAGATAACGGGCGTGGTTAAGAAGGCAAAGGATATTTACGGTCTTCTCTTCCTTCGTCCGCTCTTAGTAACCTTTATCCTTTTTACAGCCTATCCCATCTTCCTGGAGATACCGCGCCTGTTCTATTATATTATTTTTGCCACGATTATCCTCACCTTTATATATCTCCCTTTAACGAAATTTTTAAGCAGTGATCTTCTACTCTTTATCCAGTTCTTCATCGATTCACTCATCATCACCGCAATGGTCTTTGTCACCGGTGGTGAAGAGAGCCTCTTTCCTTTTCTCTACGCCCTCTTGATCATCCTGGCAAGCATCTATCTCGGTAAACGCGGGGCATTATTTGTTTTTATTGTTTCAACCATCGTCTATTCCTTCCTCCTCCTCTACATAACTCAGAATAAATTGCTGTCGACTATCTCAATTCTCTATCGATTCTATTTCTTTACTACCCTCTTTGTTGCGGTTACGATTCTGAGTAGCATCCTGACCGAACAGCTTAAGAGAAGGAGTGAAGAATTTTCCCGGGTGCGATTAACGACCGAGGAGATTCTTAAGAGTCTGCCCATGGAAATTTTGACCATCGACCATAACGGTATGGTCATCTTCTCCAATATCCATAATAGTGAACGGATTGAGTCGATCAAGCGGTTATTGAGTCAAGGTGATACGAAAGAGCGGGAGATTAAAGAGGGTGATCGGAGTTATCTATTTATGAGTCAGTCGATCATTAATCCGGAAAATAAACTGATTGGTAAACTGGCGATCCTGACCGATGTGACCGAACTGCGCCGTTTGCAGGAGCAGTCGAGGATTGCCGAACGGATGAAACTTCTGGCCGAACTCGGTGCCTCATTTGCTCATGAAATTCGTAATCCCCTGGCCTCGATCTGCGGGTCGGTTGAAATTCTGTCCGGGGCACTTAAAAGAAACCGGCGGTTCAGTAAACTTGCGACATTAATATTAAAAGAGGCTCACCGCGTCAATGGTATTATAAGAGATTTCCTTGAATTTGCCCGGATCAAACCGGCTCAGCGCGAGAAGATAGTTCTTGGGGAGTTGATCGGCGAGGCGATTCAATCCCTGCCGCAAAATTTACTCCTTTCAAAAAAGATTAATATAATCTGGGATGAAAAACGGAAGGTCTGGGCCTGGGTCGATGGTGAAAGAATCAAACAGGTACTGTTAATCTTATTGATCAATGCGATCGAGGCCATCAAGGATCAGGGCGAGATAAAGATAAATGTCATAGCCGGTGATCGGGAAGTGGTTATTGAGATAAAGGATAACGGCGTAGGTATCAAACGTGAGGACCTGGAGAGAATCTTCGACCCATTCTATTCAACCAAGAAGGGCGGGACAGGTTTAGGACTGGCGATTGCGGAGCGGATCATCACTGAACATAATGGGCGGATTGAAGTGAAGAGTCAGGTGGGCAAGGGCTCGACCTTTTCTGTCTATCTACCGGTAGTGCAGATGGGGTAGGTTGAGTATCAATTACAAAATGGTCGTATCAATCTGAAATGCGCATAAGATTTTTATCACCCATCTAATAGTAAAAAATCACTTTATTATCACAATCTTCTTTATCTCCACTGAACCCCGGGTCTTTAACTGGATAAAATAGACCCCGGCCGGGATATTACCCTTAAGAAGGAATTGATGATGCTCTGCTGGCAGAAGACCACGATAGATTCTTGCTATTTTCCTTCCGGAGATTTCAAACAGGGAAAGTTCGATGAAGGTATTGGTTGGTGCCGAGATTTCGATTATCGGTCTTTTTGTCGGTGAGGTAACGTGCAATTGCAAACCCTCGGGCTTCAACAATTTTTGTTGGTTGACCTCCTTCGCCTCGAGCATATTTATGGGCACGATCGGCAGGAGAAGATGGGATGGCAATTGTGGTGTATGGTAGATAACATTTGTCGCAACCAGGGTATTGAGCGTATCATTCCGCCGGAAGGGGTTGCCAGTATTGGGGTTGCGCTCGAAGCGAGGATAGTTAGACGAAGTGATCGATACCCTGATTCGGTGATTACGATTAAAGACCAGAGCCGTTGACCAGAGGTCGATATTGAAGGTATCAGGGATGTTGGGTGTCAGGAGGTCTTCGCGCTCGAGGCCGTGCCGGTGCCGGGCCATCAATATGTGGTCAGTAACTAAAATCGATCTCCCGTCTGGATAGACATCGGAAACCCGTACTGCCCAATCGGTGTCGCGTCGGTTCGAAGAAGCATAGAGGACCATTCTGAGTTTACCGATAACGGCTAAGGGTTGATTTAAGACCGGTGTTGTGTAAACGACAACATCCGAGCGTCCTTCAATCGGTCGCTGATCTTTTGGTCCATAGCCACCAGGTATGCCGATAAATTCCCTACCACCGATGGTCGGGCAGGGATTTCTCGGGTCATAATTAAAGGTATCGGTCTTCTCGGCAGACTGGGGCATTATCGTATCGAGTAACCCATTGCGCCGGAGATAGTAATTTTGATATTTCATACTTCTCAAGGGCCAGGTGTCGGCGGTGATCCAGCGATTCCAGATGGTTGTATCCTGGGTATCGCAATCACCCATCAGATAGAATTTTACCCGTGGCTGGGTAATGGAATTTGAATCTCCCTTAAGCCAGTAGTCATACCAGCGGAGGATCTGGAAGATAAAAAACGAATCGTCGACGACTGAATTTGGCGGATAGGTGAGGTCGCCCTGCTGACGCACATTCCACATATCACCATGCCCCCAGGGACCAACAAAGAGTTTCTGATTATGGTGCCTTTTCTGTAGTTCGGAGAATGCTTCGAGAACACCATCAGTATACATATCATACCAGCCATCAATGTGATACATCGGGTAGGTACATTGATTATATCGCCTTGAAAGGTCAACACAACCCCAGAAGATGGTATCGTAGTTGGGGTGATTGGCGATTGTATCGATGAGCCAGGGAAAGCCCTGATTATTAACCCAGGTCTCGACCAGGGCCTTTCTGAATTCGCCGCCACCGTAAGCAACATGGTGATAGAGGCTGGGACCGGCGACAATTGGTGCACAGCAGACCAGGCGGGGTGGTAGAGCGCCCGCCGCATAATACTGGGTCATACCATGGGCCGAGGCACCGAGCATCGCGATCTTGCGATTCGACCAGATCTGTGAAGCAATCCAGCCGATGGCATCATAGCCATCCTGTAATGTTCCCCAGCCATCAGAAAGGAAGAGCATAGGCTGGCCCTCGGAACTGTCGGTCCCGCGCAGGTTTTGCATCACAAGAACATATTTCATTACATCACAGATAAGCAGGGCATAGAGACTATCGACATCACGGCCATAGGGGGTTCGGGAGATGATGGCGGGCCAGGGTGGGAGCGATGTTACGGGATAATAGATATCGGTTGCCAGCCTGACACCATCACGCATCCGGATCATTCTTGTCTCTTTGATGAAAGAGTTTAAGTTCGAGAGAAGGATAATAGTTAATAAGAGAAGAATCTTTTTTAACATATTCGCCCCTTGGACTATTTTATAACTATAAACTTCCTCGAAAAGGTAATCCCGGAACTGGTCTTCAACCGGCAGAAATATAGGCCGTTCTCAAGGTCGAGATTGACGGGTATTGAATGAGAACCATTTAAAAGAGTTTTTGGGCCGATGGTTTTGCGTATCCTTCCGGTTATATCAAAGATACTGACCTCGGCCTGTGTCAACTCGGTAACAATCAGAGATATCTTTAAGCGGTCACGAACTATCAAAGGGGTTATAAATGTGATGGGCTTGTTGACCGATGTTCTATACTCTTCAATTTTACCCGCGATCGGTGTATAACGAAATGCCGAGAGGCGGGTTCCGCCAGCATAGCCATATTTTGCCGAATACATATCCATCCCGAGCGGGGCAACGCCCCAGGGTGAATTGACGAAGATTGCCGTATCGACAAACCAGTTTGAACCTCCATTGGTCGTCTTTAAGAATACCGCGAAATGACTGCCCTGAGTGTTCCAGCGATTACCACCTCCAACCGCAAAACCATTCATCGGATCAGGAAAATCAATGGCATAGAGCCCATAGGGGCCAAGGGAGACAGGTGGGGCTAATATCTCAACCCAGTTGTTGCCGCCATTGGTCGTGTGCATAAAGATACCAGGCGAAGCACTGTCTTTATAGCCACAGACCCAGCCGTTCAGGTTGTTGATAAAATGGACACTGTAAAACTGACGGGGGACATTGATCATCTGGGTATTCCACTGTGTCCCGCTGTTGGTTGTGTGGACGATAACGCCTCTGGTCCCCCTTCCGGTGATACTATCATAGTCACCACCAACAATCCAGCCCTCATTAGGGTTGATAAAATATATCGATTTGAATGAAAGTCCGGTATCCGGGGCAGTCTGAGTTGTCCAGCTGGTTCCACCATTATCGGTTCGGCGGATATCACTTCTGGCTCCAGCCAGCCAGCCATTGTTGGCGTCAATAAAGAATACATCATCCCACAGGACACCAATGAAGTTTATTGTCAGACCATAGAGACGGTTCCAGTTAGATCCCCCATCTGATGTCTTATAGAGGACCGCTGCCGGGAAGAGATTGTTGATCAAACCCATAGCAGTAATATAACCGGTATTCATGTTCGTAAACTGAAGGGCAAAAGTAAACATACACTGCTGGATGGTCCAGGGTCGGAACTCCTGCCAGGTATTACCTCCATCAGTAGTATTGTAGAGGATACCCCCGACCTGATCCCGCACGCCGACCAGCCAGCCGACCAGTGAATCTGGTGCCGATGCATCCATAAATCCATTATCAGTCGTCTCATAATGTTTTGTCTCCCAGTGTGATATTGCCGGGAGGCAATTGATAAAGAGGAATAAGACTGCTATCCTCATAGTTATCTCCTTTGTCGATATAAAATTATATATATAATTGTGTATGATTTCAATTGTAAAATACATTTATCTTCTAAAACTATACGAATTAGAGGGGATAATTTTTAATCTTGATCCCTTTTTAATTTTTGTATATAATTTACCACATATGTATAAAAAACCTCTTAATTTCCGTCAGAGGGTCATTGACTATTACTTAAGCGGAGGCCATACCCTGCATCAGACTGCAGCCCGATTCGGGATCCATTACCAGACAGTATTCAAGTGGGTAAACCAGTACAAGAAGGATGGTGCGATTGGAGTTTATGACAATTTTAAACCGGTCTGGAATCGGGCTACTTCAGAACTTGAGAATAAGATTGTTGCCATCAAAGAAAGGTGGCCAATGGTAACCATAAAGATTATCAGGGAGATTCTGGTCCGAGAGGGGTTCGGCCCTTCGTCGAAATGTATCGCCTCGGTATTGAGAAGATATGGATATGCAGGTTTTAAAAAAAGCAGGCTGAGCAGTGAATTTATTGACCATCTCCCCTGGTCTCAAGAAGCCCGGACCAAATACCAGACGGCATTGGTCTTTTTTAAGCAGGGCAGGGTAGATGAGTCAGTAGCCATCATAAATTCGATTCCTTCTTTACCGCGGAATGATTTATTGGCTGAACTGCCGGAACAGGACCTTAATATCAGGCGTCGGATTGAAAAGGCTTCCCTCACTTTTGGTAAACTTCCCTTACCAGAATATTTAAGGTATGTGAAGAGGTTATATCGTGAGTGTATTGAGCGCGGGCTAAACTATTCGGCCTGCCGGATTGGAATAATCGAGACAATGGTTCTGGCCTGGAGCGGCCGGATCCGGCAACAGTTGAAAAAAATTAAAGAGTTAAAGAAGCTTATACAACTTTTGCCCGCAACGTTCGAGCCTCCCCGCCGCCGGACCGGTCTGATCTTTGAACTCTATTTCCCGCTCTTGATCGGTGAAGGGATGGCCTGTGCTCATCTTTTAAGAGTGAGACGGGGTTTTAAGATTCTCAATGAGTGCCAGAGGCTTTTAACCGCCCAGAAGGTTCTATCGCCCTATTTAATGATTGATCTCGGGACATTATGTTCAAACCTTGAGGACTATGCCCGGGCTGAATACTGGTTTCGCAAGGCCTATAATAAAGTTGACCGGAAACGAAGACAGCGGCTTAAGACCTATCTGGCTTACCATATCGGTTTTGCCCGCTGCGATCTGAGAAGAGGGCGGAGACTGTTACGCGCCAGTCAGGCATTAGACTGGGTTCGCAATCTCTGGAGATTACGATTTCAGTCCCTTTTTGCCCTGATCGAAGGTAACCCGCTCAAGGCGATTTCATTTTCAATGGAGGCGCTTGCCCTGTCGAAAAAAGAAGAACTGCACCGCGATCTGTTCAATACCTATTTTACAATTGCCAGTGCTCAATCCAGTTTAGGTAACCAACAATCAGCCCGGCAATTACTATCACGCATCATTCCCCTGCTTATCAAAAATCAACTTGTCCGTCAGCTTACCATCAGCCGAATGTTACTGGAGCGTGACTTCACGCCTTCCCGGGACATCCTGCTATTACCAACAATCAGGGTTATTCACCGGTTGCGTGAAGGTCGGTTTCTTGAAGCATTCCGTCTGGCGCAAAGGAAAGGTAACCTTTCATATTTTTACCGGTGTCTCTTTTTCTACCCGGAAGCTGTCTTAAACCAGATCAACAGGGGGAGATTGCACCATCTACCCCGGGCAATTTTAAGGTTGCCGGTCTTTAATGAAAAAGTTTCGACTTATAATATTAGATGTTTAGGTCCGGTTGAAATTTTTAAAAATCAGCAACCGCTCAAAGTTAAACTGACTCCCCGGGAGAGTGGTCTACTGATCCACCTGGCCTTGGTTGCCCCCGAGCCCCATCAGAAGATGTGCCTTGAGGACCTATATAAAAACTTCTGGTCGGAAAGTAAGAATCCTTCAAGGAATTTTTCCCACCTTCTGGTCAGGGTTAAAAAACTCATGCAGATACCGAAGCACCTTTTAGAGGTGCGATTCATAAATGGCGCGAGATTTTTGGTCAATCGAGGGATATATTTTACAGTTGACTTAAACGAGTTTGAACAGAACCTGACCAGGGCCCGGGCTTTGGTGGAGATGGGGGAATGGTCATCGGCAATCGAGGAATATCGCCGGGCGTTTAGGTATCTGCGCGGTGAACCGTTGAAAAGAAACTTCGATGCGTGGTCATTGAGTTTGAGAGAAAAGATTATTATGCGAACCGAAACCGAATTGCAGGATTTTGTTCGCCACTGCCGGATGAACGGGGATATCGAAAATTTAATCAAAGTCACCCGGATCATCCAAAAACAGGGGAAGTGGTTAGATGTTAAAGATACCGGGATTGAAGAGGCTCTAAGTCAAATTAAGATTTAGGAAAGTTTGCTGTTGACAAAAGTTGATATATTGATATATTGGTGATTGTTGTCTGAAAATCATAATCTTCACCAAATATGAGATTGACGACTAAGTGCAGGTATGGTGCCAGATTTATGGTTGATCTCGCAATGAACAACCGCGATCAACCAGTTCCTTTAAGCAGAATAGTTAAAAGGCAGCATATTTCCAAGAAATATCTCGAACAGATTGTGATTCAACTTAAAAGAGGGAGATTGGTTAAGGCCATTCGCGGGGTAAAGGGTGGTTATCAACTTGCCCGACCGCCTTCCCGGATCAATATGTATGATATCTTCAAATGTATCGAGAGCGAGATTTTTTTTGTAAAATGCCTGAAATATCCAGAATCCTGTCCTTTTGTCTCGAATTGCTCCACCAGGAATGTCTGGCAGGAGATATCTGAACTGTTAAGGAACCGCCTCAAGGCCATTACCTTACAGGATCTTATCTCAAAAAGATCTCCATAATTACTCCCATTTCTGGAGTTTTATTCTACCTCCTTGAATTTACTCGTGCGTGGTCAATATTTGACCAATTCTTCTACCTGAGTGCGTTTATAGTATTTTCTTCTTTTCAATCTACCTCCATAGTTTTTGACTCAAAGAGGAAATTTTAGGCTTGTGGGCTCATATTCGCCCGAACTCTATTAACCCATTAAAAACTGTGTCTCTTATTATAACCAGCGCTTAATTGTAGATTAGGTCGCCACCATAAGATTGCACCTTTCAGGAGCATGGTGGCTCAACTCATGCCCGTGGCTCAGATGAGCCCTTACTACGCCTAAAATTTATCTTGAATTACTGACCACGCACTTTACTCTATAATTGACAAAACTATCAAATTATATATTATCAGTAATAGTTTAGTTTATTTCGGGACAATAAAATGAAGGTTACAAGTGATATAACCGGATTGATCGGCAGGACACCGCTGGTGCGATTGAATAAGATTGCCAGCAGGTGTGATGCTACAATTGTTGCCAAACTCGAATATTTTAATCCATTGCAGAGTGTCAAGGACCGAATTGGCTATGCAATGATTAAAGCGGCAGAAGCACAGGGTCTGATAAATAAAGGGACGATAATTATTGAACCGACCTCAGGCAACACAGGTATTGGCCTGGCTTTTGTCTGTGCGGCGAAAGGTTATCGTCTGATTTTGACAATGCCTGAATCGATGAGTCTCGAAAGAAGGAAGGTACTCAAGGCGCTGGGGGCAGAAATTGTCTTAACACCAGCCGCAGAGGGGATGGCAGGGGCAGTAGCAAAGGCCGCAGAACTGGCAAAGGCAGTCCCAAATTCTTTCATCCCCCAGCAGTTCAAAAATCCTGCCAATCCCGGGATTCATCGAAAAACCACTGCTCCGGAGATATGGAAAGATACTGAAGGAAAAGTTGATGTATTAGTTGCTGGTGTTGGAACGGGTGGCACAATTACCGGGATCAGCGAAGCGATCAAATCAAGAAAACCGGGAGTCAAAACAGTTGCAGTTGAGCCTGCATCATCACCGGTTCTATCCGGTGGAAAACCAGGGGTGCATGGAATTCAGGGCATCGGTGCTGGCTTTGTTCCTGAAGTTTTGCGTCTCGACTTAATTGATGAAATAATTAGAGTAAGCGATGAAGATGCGATAAGAACAGCAAGAAGGCTTGCAAAAGAGGAGGGGATATTATGCGGAATCTCATCTGGTGCGGTAGTTTGGGCAGCGATTGAAATTGCCCGGCGCAAGGAAAATAAGCATAAGATGATCGTGGTGATTTTGCCCGATACCGGTGAACGGTATATGAGTGCCGAATTATTCAAAGGCTAAGATGTTTAAGCGAATTAAAGAGGATATCGAGACGGTCTTTGTCAGGGACCCCGCAGCGAGGAATGTGATTGAGGTTATTTTCTGTTATCCAGGACTACATGCGATATGGCTCCATCGAATTGCCCATTTTTTGTGGCATCGAGGGCTAAAATTTCTTGCCCGTCTGATTTCCCATATCAGTCGTCTCCTGACCGGGATTGAGATTCATCCGGGAGCCAGGATCGGGCGAAGGTTTTTTATCGACCATGGGGCGGGTGTGGTTATCGGTGAAACGACCGAGATCGGGGATGATGTCTTAATGTATCAGGGGGTTACACTGGGTGGGACATCCCTGGAGAGAAAAAAACGCCATCCGACGATTGGCAATAATGTTGAGATTGGTGCGGGTGCCATTCTCCTTGGTCCAATCAGGGTTGGTGATAATGCCCGTATTGCCGCCGGGTCGGTGGTTGTTAAAGATGTTCCAAACAATGCAACGGTGATTGGTGTCCCGGGCCGCATCGGCCTCGGTTTTACGATGGATGAAATCAGAAGATTGGAACATGGTAAATTACCCGACCCGATCTCTGATGCCCTCCAGTTTGTAATGAAACAGCAGGCTAACCTCCTTGACCGAATTGTTAATCTGGAGAATATTTTGCGAAGATATCGAGGGGGTAAATGAATTTATTTTTTGTTATTATGAAAAAAGCCTTTTGACCAGGATTTTTACTTCATCCAGTCCCATCACCCGGGTAAGGAGATAGAGGACCAGGAGTGATAAAAGTCCACCGCTCAGGACTTCAAAGATTCGCGGACCAAGAGTCAAACCGATCATCTTTTCTAAGAAAAAGACATAGATAAACCCGCACAGACCAGCAGGTAGAGAAATGGCTGTAATCAGGAAAAAACTGCGGGTGAGAAGGGCGAGGTCAAGTCCGGCCTTCTTGAATTTAATTGCATAAAGGAGGATGATTAAGTTGCTGACCGTTGCTACTGTGAACGCAAGGGGGAAGGCACGAAATTCCAATCGACCCATCAACAGGATGTTGAGGATGATGTTCAAAACCACCGAAGCCAGACTGGCATACATCGGTGTTCGGGCATCGCGCATTGAATAGAAGAGGGCGGCGACAACCTTGATGGCTGAGGCAAAAGGAATTGAGAGGATATAGAGGAGCAGGGCCTGGGCAACATAGGCGGTGTCTGATTCGGTAAATCGACCCCACTGGTAGATCAACCTCGATACCGGTGTTGCGAGGAAAGCAATGATTACAGTGATTGGTATCGTCAGAAGAAAGACAAGTTTCATAGATTCATTTAAGGTCGTTCTGACTTCGTCCATCTTTCCCTCGGTGACTTTTTGTGTCAGTGCAGGCAAAGCAACACTGCCTACGGCAACTCCGAAGAGTCCTAATGGTAACTGCATAATTCTATATGCATAGTTTAACCAGGATAGACTCCCTTCAGTCGGTAAGAAGGAGATCAGAAGGAGATTAACCAGAAAATTTATGCGTGAACCGGCCAGGCCGAGTGAGATCGGGAGATATAACTTAAGGATCTTCTTAATCCCCGGATCTTTAAAGTTTAAGTAGATCGAATACTTAAACCCCTGCTTGATCAATGAGGGCAACTGAATCAAAAATTGGAAAAGCCCCCCTATGGTTACACCAACCGCAACACCGATGATTGGGTCATACCCCTGAGCCACTAAAAGTCCATATGAAACAATTGGTACCACAATCGAAAAGATATTGAAAAATGCCGGCGCCACCGCCGGCAGAAAGAAATTATTAAAGGTGTTAAGAATCCCCATTGCCCAGGCCGCCAGGGCGATGAAGAGAAGAAAAGGGAACATTATCCTGGTCAAAAATGCGGTCAGGGCAATCTTATCAGGAACCCTCTCAAAACCCATAGCCAGAATCTGTGTGATTGGATTTGAGAAGATCATCCCCAAAGCGACCAACAGGCCAACAGTTAAACATATTAAATTAAATATATTGCTTGCGAGGCGGAATGCCTCTTCCTTGCCCCGGGTTATTAAAGTTTCCGAGAAGGTTGGAATGAAGGCAGCGGATAAGCCACTCTCGGCAAAGAGATCACGCAGGGTGTTGGGGATCCTGAAGGCAGCATTGAAGGCATCAGTTGCAAAACCAGCCCCAAAGAGATAGGCAATTACCTGATCCCGCACCAGGCCGAGAATACGGCTGATCATCGTTCCGATCGTAAAGGAACGAACCCGATGGGTTAAATCTTCAGGCATAGAAAGGTTTCAAGATATGGATCTGACTCCGGTCAGGCAGAGATGACTCGATTTTTACCAAGGTTCTTGGCACGATACATGGCGGTATCGGCATTCTGTATCAGTTTATCTGCAGTCAGCCCCCGGCTGGGACAGGTCGCAAGCCCGGCGGATATTGTGATCCTTACCGGTCCAATCTTACTCAATTTTAACGGTGTCTGTTCAATTAGGGCGCGGAGTCTTTCTATGACTTTTAATGAGGCAAAATTATCAGTCTCCGGAAGCACCAGGACAAATTCTTCTCCACCATAACGGGCAACAAAGTCTGTATCCCGGATATTATTCTTTATCATCTGAGCGATGTGGATGAGCATCTTATCACCGATCGGGTGGCCATAACGATCATTGAACTGCTTAAAATTATCAAGGTCAATCATTGCTACTGTAATTGGCCGGGAGTAACTTCTGGCTTTTTTTAATTCACGATCGATAACCAGATCAAAGTGGCGCCGATTGGGGATTCTGGTCAGACTGTCGGTAAGGGAGAGGGATTTGGTTTCATCGAAAAGTCGGGCATTTTCAATGGCAATCGCTGCCTGGGAGGCAAAGATTTCAAATGTTTTTAAATCATCTTCAGTGAAGGCGTTCAGTTTTTCGCTCTCGATATCCAGAACACCAATGACCTCACCCTTTATCTTCAATGGGACGGTTGCCTCGGACCGGATGCTCTTCTTCCAGCAGGCATAGAAGGGAACCTTGGAGACATCTGGTGCATAAAAGGATTTGCCGGTAGCGGCTACATACCCGGTAATACCTTCACGCCTTTTAATGCTAAGTCTTGCCTCTTTCCAGAATTTTATTGGATAACCATTGGCGGCTTTTATGTAAAGTTCGTCTCTTTTCTTATCGATCAGCAGGATTGCACAGTTGGCATAGCCAAAGGTATCACGGATTACTTTGAGGATCTGATTCAGGACCGTATCAAGATTGAGGGTTGAAACTAGGGATTTGGCAATCCGGAAAGAGACGCTGAGTTCCTTGGCATGGTTGATAGCGTCTTGATAGAGGAGGGCATTATGGATTGCAACACTGAGGCGATCGGCAATAAGTTCGAGCACCCTTACTGTTTCCGGGTTGAAGGCATTTAATTCGTTGCACTGAATATCGAGGACCCCGATCGTCTTGCCTGAAATCTTGAGGGGAATGGCGATTTCGGATTTTGTTGTCGTCTGGCCAAAGGCGAGAAAATATTGACACTTTGAAACATTATTGGCAACAAAGGTTTCCCCGATTTCAACCGCATGGCCAACGATTCCCTGTCCTGTTTTTAACTTCAGGTCTTTCGGTACCTCGGCCTTGAAACCGGAAGAGAGTTTTTTCAAGACGATCTGATTGCCTTCAAGTAAGAAGCAGGCAACATTAAATTTTCTGAAGTTTTCAAGAATTGATTTTGTCACATTCTCACAGATGACATCGATGTTCAAACTTTTGGTCAAACGGTGGGCAATCTGATTCATAAGTTTCAATTCCCGTGCACGTTTGATCTGAGCATCGATCAGTTTTGTATTGGCAACCACAACTGCGGCCCGGGTGGCAAGGGTGAGAAGAAAATTTTCGTCTTCGCTGGTATAGACATTCTCCCGTTTATAATCCTGAATCGTTATTACCCCCTCAACATTATTTTTATAGACCATCGGGACACCAAGCCAGCTTAAAGCCATTTTACCGAATGGTTTGATGCCAAGACGCCGGCATTGCTCGAGTAAATTCTGGTTGATTCGTAAAGGTTTTTTGGTCCGGATAACATATTCGGTCATCCCCTTGGAGAGAGTGCGGGGCGGGACAAAAATCTCTTTGCCGTTAATGGTGTAGATTTCGAAACTGATGGTATTGGTCTCAGGGTGGTAGATAGCAATATAAAAGTTTTTAGTGTCGATGACTTTGCTGATTTCAATAAATATTTTCCTTATCACCCTGGGCAAATCATACGATGATCCTAAGATAGTATCAAGGCGATGGAAGAGTTTTAGTTGTTCGGTTTCACTTAAATCTTTTATCACCCTTAAAATATATTTACCAAATTGAATCTGTCAAGGGGGTTGTTAACTGAGTCCTCTCCACTTTTCCTTTTGATTTTTTAGGAATTTTAAGGTATGATGAGGCAAGGAGGAAGATATGCAAAAACTAAAAATAGGCCTTACCCCACCATACCCATTA
>CBFGIV010000023.1:0-35075 GCA_965648915.1 Caldifarciminota bacterium
TGTGCACATCAAGACCAAGATAATAATATTCAACACTTTCTGGCATAAAGCCTCCTTTACCAATTATAAAGAGAAACAAAATGATATCCAAGAGCCATTTTTCATTTTATTCTTGACAATTATTAAAATTTGAGATATAATGTATTCTATAAAAAAGGAGTGATTATGAAGTATCTTATATCGTTAGTGGTAATCCTCGGTCTATTTGCCCATGCTGAGGATGTCAACATCTATGGTGCGGCACCGGGAACACCACCGGTAACCTTCCATCCAGATTCACTCTGGGAACAGGTCAATTCCTGCAATCTGCCGGGTGGGACACCGCATATGGGTATCTTCTATGACAAAGGGACACTCTGGCATGTAGTAAATACTACCAGTGCACCATTTACCGTCTACCGTGTCGATACCCTGGGTAATACGATTACTCAGTTTAACCATACTGCAACTGCATACGGACTCGGTATTGCCCGGGTGGGTGATAGCCTTTTTGTCGGTTCATTCTATCCATCGCCCGAAAGGGTCTATGTTTATGATACAACCGGTCAGTATGCCCGATCTTTCCAGCTCTCCAATTCTGGGCGATGCCGGGGTGTTGACTATGACCCGAATACTGGATACTTCTGGATCTGGGGTTCACCCTCGACCAATACAATCAACATCAATATCTGCACCAGAACCGGAACGGTAATAAAGACAATAAATATCAGCGGTGGTTACTGGACCTTTGGAGGCTGTATCGACTGGAAATACTATCCCAACCGTGCATGGTATGGCGACCAGCAGGGTAATGTCCACTGCTATTGCCAGATCGATACCTCTACGGGAACCGGCTCAATTCTTGCCCAGTTCCCCAATCCCGGCTCAAGCTATCCCGAAGGAACGACTTATCAGGCCGGTGCCGGTCCATTGGGTTATGTCTGGGTTACTTCGGCCTATACCGCAACTGCCTGGAAGATGAAGGTTCATGATGTCTCGGTTGGTGAGGAGCAGAATCGGAATCTCAAGAATGAAGCCTTTAAGATCTCGCCCAATCCCAGCCGTGGTAATGTTGTCACCTTCTCACTTGCCAAAAATCGTCCGGCGACAATAAATATCTACAACTCGACCGGTGTCAAGGTTGCTACTTTGACCGGTAAAGACCGAATCGTCTGGAAGGCCGATCTGCCAGCCGGGGTCTATTTCTGCGAGATGGATGGCGCTACAAGAAATCTGGTCATCGTAAAGTAGATATAAGGCAGATAAACTATCAGGGGACCGGCAAACGGTCCCCTGAATTTTTTTGAAGTTCAGGTTATTTTAATAATATAATCTGTTCTGTTTTTATAAAACTCTCGGTTACAAGCCTGCAGAAATAGATACCTGGTGGACACCGCTTCCCATTATTGTCTCTCCCATCCCAGACGATCGAATAACAACCTGCTTTTTCAGTCTTCTCTAAAAGGGTTCTGATTATTCGACCACTGGCATCATATATCGAAAGTCTGGTATAGGTGGAATAGGGTAGTTGAAATTTAATTATCGTGGATCTCCTTAATGGATTGGGGGCAGGGTCTTCGAGATTAAAATAGTAGGGCAGGGGAGGTTGATTATCATATTCAACAATGGCTACGACATTGACCATTCCCTCGTAGATACGGTAGTTGCGCCTTGTGCAGGTGATCAACATCGAACCGACAGTGGTAGGATTGATGTGGAGAGTAACACTACCACCAGCATTGGTATAACCCCGGGCGTAGACTTCAGTTCCTTTCCAGAGGCAGACCAAGACTGATTCGAGGGGTGAACCATCGACCCGGACATAGATGGTTATATCCTGAGGTCCTACCGGGATCTGAGATTGATGGGTGACGGTCATTGTCCGTACGGGCGACCAGTTATGCATCATAACCGCGGGATCACCAAAGAGATTAATGGAATAGGCCTGATATAAAAAACGACTGGTATCGGTCCCCGGACGGGGATAGCGGGGGATGAAATAGTCTTTGATTTCAGACACAACCTGACCGATAAATTTCCGGGCTGATAAAGGTGGCGGAAGAGATTTAATAAAGAACTGAGCAAGAAATTGCTCGTTGACACCTATCCAGCTATAACGACTATTCATAACGACATTTATAAATCCGCCCCGGGCAACAACCATCGTCTCCGCCAGACAGTTGTCGGCAAGATCAAATGCACCACAGTAACTGCCACCTGCCATCAGCGTATTCAGTCTATCGGTGTTTGTCTGCTGGTTGACATGGGTAGCAGTATAATTGTCAGGGATTTCCATTGAATTGACTGTGCCCCGGCTGATGACAGCACTATAGCCATAACCGGCATTTATGGAGTCACGAAATTTTGCAGCACTTGGTGTTTCATTTCCCTGTCCACTATTGTACATCTTATCAATTTTCCAGGGTGGCACCGGTAAGGTGTCGGCAATAAGATTCAGGTAATTATCACCTCCAACACCAACCAGGAGAATTTTGGCCGAATAGAGAGAGTCTGTATTTCTTTCGTGATTGATCAGTTTGTGAACATAATTGGAAGCCTGGGTCAGATTATCGAGGGTAATCATACCGACATAAACATCAGACCAGTAGTCGATCGAATCAGCGACCTCGCCAAAGATATTATTCTTGTTTGCATCCCAGTCATAATAGGGGTCTTTTGTGCCTCGACGATGAAGGTCGGAAAAGTACATATCGCAGGGGATTGTGTCCCGGAGCGAGCCGTAAATCGCCTGGCAGTAACGAAACTGCTCGACCGATTGATCCTGACGGGCAATGAAGACAAAGTTTACACCCCAGGTCGTATCGGCATCGCGCAGGAAATTGCGCATCTTCTCCGCCAGATCGCGGCCCGGATAGACACTGGTGCTCTCAATGCAGAAGACGCGTGAAGGTATGCCACACCTGGTTCGCCAGCTGGCAAGGACCTGAAAGGTATCCTTGTAAAGGGCGGGTGTCAGGATGATATGCTCATAAACTCCTGGTGGTAGGAGAGGGGAACTTAAAGAGATCGTGATTGCTAATAATTGACCGATAATTGATAATGGAATAGATATCAGTGCGCAAATTCTCATTACTTACCTCCTTTAATTGATCGATAGAAACTTAGATAGTAAATATTATAACCTCCAATTAAAAATTGTCAAGAGAAATAAATTTCAGGTCGGTTGCGCACTCTTTAATAAAACCAGTGATTTTTATTTGTTAAGGATTGAGCAGTTCTTTTATCTTCTGGGCGATATTTAGTGCCGATTTATGCCGGGCTAAGGCAGAAAGGTTTTTTCTTAAGAGATCGCCGTATGCTTGATCTTCGAGGAGCCTCTTCATTATGCTCCGGGCATTTGCGGGATTCATTGATACCGCGGCCTGATGCGAAACGAAAAAGGCTTCATTATGGTTTTCCAGCCCGGGCAGGGAATTGGCGAGGATCATAATTGTCCCCGAAATCATCGCCTCAGTGGTCGAGATGCCGCCGGCCTTGGTTATGAGGTAGTCACAGCACCGGATATAATCGTGGATATTATTAACGATTGAAAGAGTTGAGAGATGAGCCGCGCCTTTAACTTTTTCAATCTTTTTCTGCAGCGACTTATTCGCCCCGCATACCGCAATGAGCTCAATATCAAAATTGATTAATTGCTGGATGATTTCAACCCATTGACCTCCGAAGATTTTGCCCCCCATTAAAAGGACAATTTTCCGGTCCAATGGTAGGTTCAGCCTTTTACGGATTGCTAATTTATCTCTCTCTTCTTCAAAATGGGGATCTATCGGTATGCCGTAAGGCAGGATCTTATCCCGTGCTACACCAAAGGCTGCGAGTTGGGGTATCAGATCATCGTGGGCAACAATGTAATAGTCAATATCTTGATTATACCAGAAGGGATGGATATGGTAATCAGTAACGATAACGACCAGCGTAAATTTGAACATTCTTTTCAAGAGAAGTGCGCAATAGGTAGGGGAGAAGTGGGTTGAGACGATAATCTGCGGTTGATACTCTTTTATCAATCTGGGAAAATGATAGATGAGAATGCGGTGGATAAAGGGCAAAAATTCAACATTCAATCTTTTGAGAAAATTGCTCTCATAAAGTGATTTTAAGACCCGCTGATTATTACGGACCGAATATTCATAGAAGCGCCGATAGAGTTTACCATACTCTGGTAGGGTCCAGTCAAAGGCATTTACAAATTTTGTCTGGATCTCAGGATCAAGGGTATTTAAGGCATTCTTGACTGCCTGGGCAGCAGCAATATGACCGGCGCCGATTGGCACTGCTAAGAAGAGAACCCGCCTGGACATAACCAAAATAAATTTTAATCGAAAAATAACTTGAGTCAACGGAAAATTACTAAATTCGGATATGAAGTTGATTCAAGGGCGATGGTGTCAGTAGAGGCTGAAACGCTCCTCAAGGAAGGCAGGATCAAGTTTACCTTCGGCGACAAGTCTTCTCTTGGCCTGTTCTAAATTCTGCATTCCCTGCTGTCGGCTGATCTGGATGACCGATTCGATCTGGAAGATTTTTTCTTCACGGATGAGGTTACGCACCGCCTGATTGGCAACTAAAATTTCAAAGGCTGCAACTCGACCGGTCTTATCTTTTTTAGGATACAGCCTCTGGGCAATAACCGCCTGGAGCGACTCTGATAATTGCAGGCGTATCTGGTCTT
The DNA here is from genome assembly GCA_965648915.1 of Caldifarciminota bacterium. GTDB lineage: Bacteria > Hydrothermota > Tepidihabitantia > SM23-42 > CAYGYG01 > CBFGIV01. Next base: position 4,673 of record CBFGIV010000023.1, read on the forward strand.
TCTGCCCGGATGGAAAGATATCGATAATACGGGTGATGGTTTTAGGTGCATCCTGTGTATGTAATGTGCCAAAGACCAGATGCCCGGTCTCAGCAGCGGTCAGAGCCAGGGCGATTGTTTCTAAATCACGCAACTCACCGACCAGAATATAATCGGGATCTTCGCGTAAGGCACTTCTTAAGGCATTAGCAAAGGAGCGAGTGTTGGTACCGACTTCCCGCTGGTTGACAATACAATTTTTCGATTGGTGGATAAATTCAATCGGGTCTTCAATTGTAATAATATGCCCGTATTTACTGGTGTTTATGTAGTCGATCATTGCGGCCAGGGTAGTTGATTTACCGCTCCCGGTAGGGCCAGTAACTAAGATCAAGCCATTTTCAAGGTCAATCAAATCTTTTATCACCTTGGGTAATCCAATCTCTTCCATACTTGGTATCTGGTTGGGAATGACTCTGAAGACTGCACCCAGACCGAACCGCTGGTAAAAGACATTAACCCGAAAACGGCCGATATCTGGAAGTGATAACGAAAAGTCAATCTCATAGTTATTCTCTAATACCGATATCTGCTCTTTATTGAGGACTTGATAGATTAGATTCTTGACTTCGGCACAATCGACAGGGTGCTCATTGATTTTTTTCATCTGACCGTAAATTCGCATCATAATCGGTGAACCGGCGCTCAGATGGAGATCGCTGGCTTTAAGGGAAACAGTATCCTTCAATAATTTATTGATCTCTTCCATTCTCTCTGTTCTTAAATTCCTTTATATGAATTATAATATCAGCCCTGCCCTGTTTCTTTTCGATCTTGCCGGTGTCATTTAAGATTTCAATCTCAGCCGGCTGATTGATAATCCGGATGGAAATCTGTGCTTCACCTTTCGGGCCAGACGACTTATCCCCTGATGGAATGGCAGCGAGGTTGTCAAGCATTTGAATTATTGTTTCCGGGGCAGCACCGGATACAATGATTTCTTTATCGGTAAATTGTTTCAGTTTGTTGATCAGTTTAGGGTCCGCAGGATTGCCGATAACCATATAAATGGACTTTTCGGTTTCAAATATGGGTAAGGCCTGACATTCATATAAGATTTCTTTGGGGAATAGATTGATGAGTTGATTTGCAATCATTTCCGGCTTAAGTTCGATAAAAGGGATATCTGCCTGTTCACTCAATATCCAGAATAAATCCTTGGGTTGTAAATACCCTTTTTCGATGAGGATCTCACCTAATTTCTTTTTTGTCTTTTTTTGACAAGCAAGGGCTTCATCAAGCTGGGCATGACTGATCAGTCCGTATTTTACCAATAATTCACCAATAAGTGCCATGCCTTATTCTCCAATCAACTCGCTGATCTTGGCCTTAAGCAGATTGATGTCGATTGGTTTTGTCATAAATGATGCGACATTTGAGGTTTTGACAACGATATCGTCTTCCATCAGACGATAGGACGAACAGATGATGATTGGTATCTTCTTGTTTCGTTCCCGAATTCGTTCAATCGCTTCAAGTCCGTGCGTCCCGGGCATCTTTATGTCAATAATCAAAAGGTCGAACGAACTCCGGGTAATTTTTTTTAATGCTTCACGACCATCGATCGCTTCATCGACCTCATACTTTTCTTTTAAGGCTTCACTGAGAAGAAGTCTTATTGATTCTTCATCATCACAGATCAATATTCTTTTTTTCATAATACCTCCTTAATCTCGGGGCAAATATACACGACAGGTCGTTCCTTTATTCTCTTCACTTTCAATTTCGATCTTACCATTGTGTTCTTCAACGATCTTCTTGATGATTGCGAGCCCCAGCCCGGTTCCTCTGGGCTTGGTTGTAAAGAATGGTTCAAAAAGGTGCTTTAAGTTCTCGGCAGAAATACCTTTGCCGTTATCTCTGATTGTTATAATCGAGAAGTTTTTATTGTGAGAAAAGTCTATTACCAATTTACCATTTTCATCCATTGCCTCAACGCTATTATTGATAATGTTGATAAATAATCGGCGGATTGATTCTGTCTCTCCCTTGATTACTAAATTCTTCTCACCGGTTATCGAAACGTTAATTTTCAATCCTGCTACGATGGATGTAATCATCGGCAATAGCGGTATTTGATCCTTGGCTATCCTTTTGCTTCGTGCAAAGGTCAGGATATCATCGATAATATGATTGATGCGCTGAGCCGCCTTATTAATTTCGGAGCTGAAGAGGGCAATTTTTTTCTTGTCTTTGGCGGTAAGGAGAAGTTGGGCAAAACCAGAAATCGTGGTCAGGGGATTGCGGATTTCATGGGCGACCCAACTTGACATTTTACCAAGATAGGAGAGTCTTTCGGCCTGTTTTAATTGTTCCTGAAGTTTTCTGATGTCGGAGAGGTCCTTAAAAATAACAACACAGCCAGTAATCGCCTGTGTATTATCGGACATCGGGGTAATATTGAAGCCGATCGGGATTTCATTATTGTTTTTGTTTCTAATTATGACTTCGTCCCGTATTATCGGCGTATTCTCCTGCATCGATTTTCTCATCTTTTCCCAGAGGGGGATGAGACCGGGCATGTCTTTTATACTTAAACCAATCATCTCTCCCGGTGTAAAACCCATAATTCGTTCCGCCTCAGGGTTTATTGTCGTAATGATACTGTCGTTCCTTATGGCCATAATCCCACTGCTAACACTGGCGATGATTTTTTCATTATACTGTCGTAATTCTATCTCGCGTGCAGCAATTTTCTCAACCTCCTTTTTTAGTTCGATATTAAATTGTTCAAGCCTTTCTTTTTCTTTGATGACCCGACGGGTCGATTCGGCCCAGTAACTGCTGATCAGAGAGATTATAAAAAGAAATGGTATGCGGATTAGAAAATTTGAGTCGAGTAATGAGATTTCAGGATGGGAGCGTTTCATAATCCAGCCGTAGAAGATACTGGCAACAATTGCAATCGGCAGGCTTCCGCCGATCGTTTGACCAACCGAGGCAATGAATATTGCCAGGAAATAGATAAGATAGAAGTCAGTCTCAAAACCTTCACTTACATAAATCCCCAGCGAAACGACCAGAATGTCATATAAAAAGATGAGGAAAGAGAAAACTGGCTTTGAAAAGATTCGCTCCGGGACAAAATAGAGTAAGAGATTTGAGACGAAGTAGACCAGGGCAATGATATAACCGGGTTTGCCAAATTTTAAGCCCTGATGAGAATAGGTCATTACCAGAATGAACGTCAGAATCAGGAAAAAACGAATTATGATTAAGTATTTCTTTTTCAATGCTTATACTCCTTTTTCAGTCAAACTTAAACTTCTTTTTTACGAAAAGATTGATACAGGCATCGACCACTTTGGCATCATAAAGGAGACCTCGATTTTTCTTAATCTCATTTAAGGCGACATCGATGCTCCAGGCAGGACGATAGGGACGATGTGAAGCCATTGCTTCGACCACAAGTAATAGTCGATTTGTTTGAGCCCGATTATCAAGGTCTAACCAGTTGATCCAGTCTTCCATTTTACAACAAAAATTACTTGCTTAAGGCTTAACAGTATTTAAAATAATACTATGTTCCAAGTCTAATCTTTTCAAATAAGATGTCAATAAGGTAAAGTATGTATATCGATATAAGTAGTTCTACTTAGTCGGCTGTACCCATAAGATGATTAAAGGAAGTGGATATTTTATACACCTTTGATTTACCTTGACCGGATTGATTAGTTGGCTAATATTATTAAGTGTCATCTGATAAAGCAAAAGTTAATGTTAATGGTCTATCAATCAGAAAACCATCAGGTTTGAGGATTTCTCGTCTGTTTGTCGCCCTGCGCCATTACAACTTCCGCCTCTTCTGGTTTGGCCAATTGATTTCATTGATTGGAACCTGGATGCAGAATGTGGCGCAGGGTTGGCTTGTATTACAGTTAACCAATTCACCACTTCTTTTGGGTCTTGTTTCGGCCGCGGCGGCAACACCGATCTTACTATTTTCGCCGCTGGGAGGGGTAGTGGCTGACAAATTCAGCAAACGAAAACTTATCATAATAACCCAGACCCTCGTGATGCTCCTGGCTTTCCTCTTATCCGCTTTGATTCTGACGGGTAAGATCCATTACTGGCAGATTCTGGTGATTGCCTTTTTTGCCGGGACAGTAATGGCACTGGATGCACCGAGCCGGCAGTCGTTCGTCGTCGAAATGGTCGGGAAGGAAGATCTCTTAAACGCGATTGCCTTAAATTCATCGATCTTCAATACCGCGCGTATCGTCGGGCCAGCCATTGCCGGTATCATCATCAGCACAGTCGGTATAGGGCTCTGTTATCTGATCAATGGTTTCAGTTTTATTCCGGTGATTATTGGACTCTTATTGATGAGAGGAAAATTTCTGCCCGTGGGCAGCGAAGGGGGTTCATTTCTTGAAGATCTTCACGCAGGAATAATTTATGTAAAGCAGGATCGAAGGATACTATCTTTTCTGACCCTTGTTGCCTCTTCAAGCATATTTGTTATGCCCTACCTTATGCTGATGCCGGTATTTGCCCGTGATATATTAAGAGTGGGTGCCAGGGGGCTCGGAACATTACTGGCCGCAGCCGGAATTGGTGCCCTGGCCGGTGCCTTGACTCTTGCCTCATTGGGAAATTTTAAGAAGAAAGGGCGTCTGGTCCTGGTCGGGACCGTTACCTTTACGACTGCCATCTTCTTTTTTACTATTTCGAGGAGTTTTGTTTTTTCGCTTCTTCTACTTATTGCGGCGGGCTGGGGTATGGTAACGCAGAATGCTTCTATAAATACACTGCTACAGACCACAGTCGCGGACTTTATCCGCGGTCGGGTGATGAGTCTTTATACATTTACTTTTATGGGTATGATGCCGATCGGTAGTCTCCTTGCCGGGATCATTGCCAACTATTTAGGTGCTGAATGGTCTTTAAGGATAGGGACAATATTGGTTGCGATTATACTCTATGCTATTTTCAGCCAGAGGAAAGAAATTTTTGATTTTTAAAAATAAGTAATTTTCCTTATTGACAATTTTATGACCGTGTGTATAATGGAGATAATCGATTTAAGTTAATTTTTGGTCAAAATTGGGTAGATTTACAACAAGGAGGATTTCATGCATTTCATTTTTATTATTTCCTTACTCGTGGGAGATTTTGGTCGGACATCATCACTGATTGATATTCCCTGCCCGCCCCGGTATGGTCAGGGGGTTTTTGGGCTCTCGATCAGTTCGACCTTTGCTACCCGCCGTAACACCAGCCATTCCAATGACTTAGATATCAATCTGAAATATGGATTATTAGGTAAGGCCGAAGTAGCGGTCTCTGCCTATACAACAAAAAATTATACCGCGAGTTTCTCATATCTTTTGAAACCTGAAAAGAAGTCAGCGCCAGGGATTTTTTTCGGTGTTGATGATATAACCTACACTAAAGAGGTGTCATCAACCGGTGGAACGGGCACGGGTTTTTCCGATGATTCGATGTATTATAAGTATGGTGGCCGCAATCCTGAGGTCTTTTCCTTATATTTTGCCGGTTTTAAGAAGTATAGTCCCTTTAACTTTATTTTTGGTTTAGGCCGGGGTCGATTTGTTGGTTATGGTCCACGCAGTCGTTTTTTTAATACCGATTATTATTTCCGCAGTGTCGGTCCAGAGTCAGTTGGGCCAAGTATTGTGGCCCTTGGCCTCTTTATGGGAGCGAGTATTGACCTTATGCCTTCTCTCGCCGTGATGTGGGAATTTGATGGCCGGGACGGTAATGTCGGATTGAGATACCGTCATAAATATTTTGACCTTAATGTCGGTTTTTCTAAACTTGAGCAGATCGGGATGGACCCTATCTATTCACCGCGTTACTCTCTCGCATTCGAGTTCAATAATAGTTTTATCTTCGAAGCACCAAAGACCGGTATCCTTGCCTGTGTTGTGCTTGACGCTCAAAACAGAAATCCTGTATCGGATGTGGTTATTTCCATATCTGAGACGGGCAAGCGTTTTCGTTCGGCCCGTAACTCTTTTGAACTGACAATGCCCAAAGGAAAATATACACTGAAAATAGAAAAGAATGGTTACAATCCTCAGATCAAGATTGTTCAGGTCGTGCCTAATGTCAAGACCAGGACAGAGTTTTTATTAACCAAGACTGCAGAAGCAATGCGCATTGAAGCTGAGAAATTGGCGCGCCAGGAGGAGGTGCAGAAATTGCTCAAGACTGGACTTGACTATGTTTCCAGTGACAGTCTGATTGCTGCCCGCACTGTTTTTGAAAATATCCTGAAGATTGATTCTACACATGCTCAGGCAAAATCCTATCTTGCTTTTGTTAATACCCGAATTCAGGATGCTATCGTAATGTATATGAGACAGGCCGAGGCCTATGTCCGACAGGGTAATATTGCACAGGCAATCAGTTCATACCAGAAGGTGTTGGGGCTTGATCCCAATAATCAGGTTGCCATAACTCAGATTGCTGATCTTCAATCGAGGGTAAGTGTTGTGAAGAAACCGACCCCGCCTCCGAAGAAACCGACCCCGCCTCCGAAAAAGCCAGCACCACCATCGAGTCAGGAGATTGAAGATCTTTACAAGAAAGGCATATCCCTTTTTGCTCAGGAAAAATATGATGATGCTTTAAAGACATTTAAGAAGATTCTGGCGCTCAATCCCAACCACACCGGAGCAAAAAATTATCTGCGGAAGACTGAAGCCAGACTTAAAGCCCTGAGAGGAGGATAGAGGGCTTAAAGGCAAGCCAATTAAAAAGAAATAGTTAATTAGTAAAGTCATCAAGGCAATGCAATGGTTTGCTGTATATACATTGAATCGTCATGAGCGAAGGGTTGAGCAGCAACTCAGGTCTATTGGTGTTGATACTTTTTTACCCGAGATTAATGTCGTCAGTGGACGCTGGGATCGCCACAAAATAATTCAGAAACCATTATTTCCTGGCTATCTCTTTGTTAATATCATACCTGAACCCCAGGCATTTTTAAAGATTTTAAAAAGGCCAAGTGTCTGCTATATACTGGGGATTAATGGCCAACCGATACCAATACCTTCTGAAGAGATTGAATCGATTAAAATCCTTCTGGCCAACAATCGAGATCTCTGCCATTATCCTTTCTTAAAAAAGGGTGATCGGGTACGAGTAGTTTCTGGGGCATTAAAAGGAGCAGTGGGATTCCTCATCAGTAATACCTCTAAGAAAAGACGGCTGGTCGTTTCCATTGAATTGATGCGCCGGAGTGTTGTTGCTGAACTCTTTGAAGAAGAGGTTGAACCATACTGAAAAGAAGGCCGGGTGTTAAACTGTTGACTGCCTAATAGATCTGACTATAATGTTGGTGTGATATATTTCAGAACGGCTGGTCTTATTCTTTTTTCGATCCTGATCTTAGATTGCGGAACATCAGTTTCAATTCCGGCTCAATTCTGGTCGCTTAATGAATCAGAAAAGGATTACTATTTTGGTTTATTAGCGATAGATTCTGCCCTGGCACGTAAATATCTGAACCTCGAAGACCATCGCGATCGGCAGAGATTGCTTACCGAATACGGGACAGGTGGTAAACTCGATCTCGATAACTTTCGCGAAAGAATCCATCAGGCAAAGAAAAACTTTGGTAAGAATGGTATTATCAATGATGATCGGGCGAAACTCTGGATTCGGTATGGTCCACCCGGTGAGCGGGTTATTGTCGAAGGAAAGAGAAGGCGTATCTCAGCAAATGCAGTACTTGAGATTCGGCCGGTTGAAGTCTGGACCTACCGAAATATGAGTAAAGAATTTGACCTGGTCCGGACAGCGGGTGGGAACTATAAGTTGGTGGCCACAACCCGATTCGGTGATAGCGCCGAGGTGGCTTGGCTGGAAGATAGTGAAGATTTAAAAATCATAAATGGCAGCCTTAAACCGGTGGCGTCTCCATCTGTTGAAGTATCCATCGGCCGTTTCCGTCAAAAGAAGGGAATGACCCGGGTTGAGTTTTATCTCGGTGTGGAACTGCCGGATACGGCGGCAACTCTTTTAATAAAAGAAATTAACATCTATGATGAGCACCGAGTCAGGGTCGATTCAATCTATTCACGACTTGTCCCCCGGGGGGCTAAATCAGGTTTCTTCGTTGATCAGATCAATGTCTTGCTTATTCCCCGGGTGTATGATGTTGAGATTGCATTAACTGCGTTGCCTGGTGGAGAAAGGATGGTAAAAAAGTTAAAAATCGATCTGCTTGAATATGCCGATGATCGCAAAATGGTGAGCGATTTAGTAAAGGCAAGCTTGATCGACGATGGCTGGACTGCAGTCAAATTTGCTAAGCCATCAAAAACGAGGCTGATCCCATTACCGCTAAGAGCAACTTCAGTGGCGCAACCGATCTTTTTTTATCATGAAGTCTACAATCTTGGCCTTAATGAAGAAGGTAATCACCGCATAAAAACAAAGTACCGGATCGTCGAGAAGATTTCAAAAAAGGAGCAATTGGTCGATTTTGTCGAAAAGATTGAAGAGGATATAGGAACGACCGCCTATGTAGCCGTGAAGTATCATCCAATGAATCTACCACCAGGTCAGTATCTTGTTGTGGCGGAAACGCAGGATCTTATTTTAGGCCAAACGTTTTACTCAATGCTCGAATTCGCCTTAAAGGATTGAGATTGCAGGAATATTTTGAAGTCTCTCTTGTAAAATTATAATAAAAATCAAGGAGGTTTTAATGTCTTTTTTGCGTTTAGCGATTATTCTCTTTTCTACAGGCGTAACCCTGCTTCGCGCTGGAGGAATTGGTATTGTAAGCGAAGGTGTAAAGGGGTTACTCTACGGCAAAATACTTAAGATTGAGGTCCCTTATGAAGCATCTGAAGATGGCTTGGTTCACGTAAATATTAGGGTGCTCAGCCCGAATGATAGTGCTGTGGGAGGCCCATTGGTGAAAGAAGAAAAGGTAAAAAAAGGAAAGAACTTTTTAAGATTTGATATCCTATATCCGGGCCAACCAGATGATATATATCTTAATCGCCTGGCAGTCAGGATTGACGATTATCGAGCGACCTTTGCCCTGTCCGAAATTATGGATTTTCTTGAGGTCCGGATATTGGGCAGTGATGAATTCATCGCGGGTTCAAAGGGTAGTTTGAGAATATTGATTCTGAACCACCGTCAGTCTCTGCCGGTTGCTAATGCGCTCGTTCGGCTCACATTGATAAAGGATCAGATGAAGCGGATTCTCTATTCGGGAAGGACTGATCAGAATGGGACCTTAAATTTATCCTTTACCGTTCCCAGAAATTTTGAAGGCAATGCAACCATGGAGATTGTAGTGGATTCTAAACTCGGTTCGAAAAGAATTGAAGAATCGATTAAGATTAAGAGCGGTTACACTGTCTATCTCACCACTGACAAGCCGATCTACCAGCCCGCCCAGATTATCCATATCCGGACTCTTTCTTTAGAAAGGCCGAATTTAACCCCGGTGGGAAAAAAGGAGATGTTGATTGAGATTGAAGATGCGAAGGGTAATAAGGTTTTTAAGAAGAGATTAATGACCGATCATTTTGGTGTTGCCTCAGTCGATTTTCAATTAGCGGATGAGGTTAACTTTGGCGACTACAAGATAACTGCAACCCTAACAAACGAGATCACGGAGAAGGTGGTCCAGGTAAAGAGATATGTCCTGCCCAAGTTTGCAGTCAAATTCAGCACCGATAAAGATTTCTACCTGCCGGGCGAAAAGGTTAAAGGTAGAGTGAGTGCTGGCTATTTTTTTGGCAAACCAGTGGCATTCGGTAATGTTACCATATCAATCAAGAAATTCGATATTGGCTTTGATGAAGTGCAACGGATTACCGGTAAGACCGATAAAGACGGGAATTTTACCTTCGAGTATGATCTCCCTGGATATTTTACCGGTCTACCTTTTGAACAGGGCAATGCCTTTATTCGTTTTGATCTTGAGATAACCGATGGGGCTGAACATACTGAGAAGAAATCTGAAACGAGAAGAGTGGTTAAGGATCCAATACTTATCCAGACGGTTCTCGAAGGTAATATACTTAAACCCGGACTCAAAAATCGGCTTATAATTCTAACTACATATCCTGATGGCAAGCCCGCGCCGGGTTCGATTACAATCAAATATGGCAAGACGGTAAAGGTTGAAGAGACCGACCAGCACGGCTGGCTCGATTACGAATTTTTTGTTGAGAAGGAGAAGGTTGAGATCGATATCTCCGCAAAAGATGTGAAGGGTAATACCAGTAAGGTTAGGTGCCATTTTGCCGGTGAGATGCGAGATGGTATTGTCCTTCGAACTAATAAGCCACTCTATAAGGTAGGGGAGAGTTGTTCATTAAGGGTATATGCGACTAAAAAGAAAGGCCGATGCTATCTTGATCTGATCCGGGATCATCAGACCATCCTGACCCGTTCTTTCGAGATCGTCAATGGTGAAGGCGCTTATGATATGACACTTTCTAACGATCTCACTGGAACCTTATGGGTGCGGGCATATATGGTCACCTCCGGTTCAGATATAATAAAGGACACCCGGGTGATATTTGTTGATCCGGCAAATGATTTGAGAATCACAATCACACCCAATAAGGAGACATTCAAACCCGGTGAAGAAGGCTGGATAGACTTTCTTGTTCAGAACAAGGCGAATCTTCCGGTTGTTGCCTGTCTGGGTGTGGCGATAGTTGACGAAGCAGTTTTTGCCCTTTCTGAACTCAGACCCGGACTGGAAAAGATCTATTTTCTACTTGAAGAAGAGATAATGCATCCCCGCTACGAAATTCACGGTTTTGATCCACTCTTAGTGATTAAAGAACCGGGTCAGGCTGAGTTCCTTTTTGCCCAGGCCGAGCCAAAAAAAGAGTTTGGTCTGAATATCAATACCTATGATGATACAAGAGAGAAGATTGTCGAAGCCTATGGCCGCAGGATTTCTGATGATTACTATAAGATAAGTAATGCCCTTGGCCAATTCTATTCGAAACACAATCGTTACCCTAAGAAAGAGGAAGGTATAAAGGTTCTATTTGAAGAAGGTTTCTTGAAGAGAAGGGAACTACTCGACCCCTGGGGAACATCTTATGAGATTAAACTCGAAGACTGGGGTGGTTTTACGATGCTCTCATACGGTCCGGATAAGAAGAAAGGGACACCGGACGATCTGACACCTCAGATCTTCTGGGAACGAAGAGGATTTAGAGACGAAATTGACGGCGCTAAAATGGTTATGCCGTTGCCAGCGATGGCGCCCCCGCAGGCCGAAGCAGTAGCCAGTGCTACCGAAACAACCGCTCGAAAAAAGCCTGGGGCCGAACCAAGGGTCAGGGAGTATTTTCCTGAAACCATGCTCTTTGAGCCGATGATAGTCACCACTGCTGATGGCCACGCAAAACTTTCACTCAAATGGCCCGACTCGATTACCCGCTGGCGTTTATCTCTGATGGCCTCTTCGCGCAAAGGTGAACTGGGCAGTAAAGATCAAGGGATGGTTGTCTTTCAGGATTTCTTCATCGATATTGATCTCCCGGTTTCCCTGACCCGGGGTGACGAAGTCTCAATTCCGGTGGCAATCTATAACTACTTACCAAAACCCCAGAAGATTAAGCTGGTGCTTGAGGAATCCGATTGGTTTGATATCCTTGAAGAGGCAGAAATTGAAAGGACGCTCCAGAAGGATGAAGTATCGGTCGTCTATTTTCCGATCCGGGTCAAGAAGATCGGCTTCCATAAGATGACGGTCAGGGCCTATGGTAGTGTAATGTCGGATGCAATCGCCCGGACAGTGGAGGTAATTCCTGAAGGCAAGGAGATGAGGTCAATAATCTCAGATCGTCTTGAAAAGAGTGTGACACGCACAGTGGAGATTCCGCCGACCGCAATAGCCGATGCATCCAATATTTATGTAAAGATTTTTCCTGGAGTTTTCAGTCAGATTGTTGAGGGACTGGATAAGATGCTGGGGATGCCTTTTGGTTGTTTTGAGCAGACTTCATCTGTTACCTACCCTAATATCCTGATACTTGACTACTTACGCCAGACCAGACAGATTACACCGGATATCGAGATGAAGACTGAAGAGTATATCAGTATTGGTTACCAGCGCCTCCTTTCTTTTGAGGTAAAAGGTGGTGGTTTCTCCTGGTTTGGTGATGCGCCCGCAAATAAGATCCTCACCGCCTATGGCATAATGGAATTCAAGGATATGAGTAGGGTTTATGAGGTAGATGAACGGGTAATTGAAAGGACCAAGTCATGGCTATTATCCCAGCAGGAGAAGGATGGCTCCTGGAAGCCAGATTCCCATTATCTCCACGAAGAGTCCTGGGGAAGGATCCAGCATAATGAACTTCTTCCCACTGCTTATATTGCCTATGCACTGCAATCGGCGGGCATCAAAGACCCGGCAATCGATCGGGCAATAGATTATCTTAAGAGGAATATTAAAATGGTGGATGATCCATATATTCTCGGTCTTTGTGCCAATGCCCTGGTCCTCTATAATCGGGATGACCCGGTGACTCATCAGGTTTTCAAGAGACTTATCGAGATTAAACAGGAAGATAATGGAGCGGTCTTCTGGTCATCAAAGATTCCAACTTTCACCGATGCCCGGGGCAAATCGGCTGATATCGAGGCAACTGCCCTTATTGCCTACGCATTGATAAACTACAAGCGGTATAGTGATATAACAACAAAGGTTCTTACTTATATCATTCGGGCCAAGGATCCAAATGGCGCCTGGTTTTCAACCCAGGGGACAATTCTGTCGCTCAAGGCACTACTGGCTGCACTGGGCGGGCTCAAAGAAGAGTCATCCTGTAATGTAATTGTCAAACTTAATGGAGAGAAGATTGAGACAATAAGGATTACGCCTGAGGATTTTGATGTGGTTCGATTGGTCGACTTAAAAGGGAAGATAAATAATACTAAGAATACTATCGAACTTTTAGTAGAAGGTGAAGGTGGTTTGCTTTATGAAATTGTCACACGCTATTACATCCCCTGGAAATTGGTTGAGCCACCGGCCCGGCCATTACTTTCTATCGATTTGCAGTTTGATAAGACCCTGATGTCAAAAAACGACCTGGTAAAGTGTAATGTTCGAGTCACAAATAATAAGCCCGGTGAAGCCCAGATGGTTATTGTTGATCTTGGTATCCCTCCGGGTTTTGAGGTTATTACCACTGACCTCGATGAAATTGTCGGTAAGGTAATCCAGAAGTATTCTCTGACACCGCGCCAGATTATTGTCTATTTTGATAAGATCTCGAGTGCGAAACCGGTCAGTTTTGCCTATCACTTAAAGGCAAAATTCCCATTAAAGGCAAAGACATTTACATCAAGAGTCTACGAATACTACAATCCCGATACCGGAGATCTGGTTGAACCCGTCGAGATGGTTGTGAAATAGTAAATATACTTGCATTCTTCCCAAATATAATTATAATCGCTATGTATCGTTTCTGATACAATTGTTGTCGGTTGAGATACTTGACGATAACCTGTTCAAATTCTCAACCTTTGCTAAATCAGAAGATAAAACGGGCACACTTTTTGCTTTATATATATTCAAGGAGGTTTTATGAAAAAGAAAATAGCTTTATTGGCAGTAGTGTTCCTTTCTATCCTCTCTTTAAGATGTCCAAAACAGGATATCGAGGCTGATAAGGGCGCAATCCAATCCCTGATTCAATCTGATACAATCTGGTTTGGTGCAAGCACCAAGGTCGATTCAACCAGTCGGGTCTCAATCTTTGGTCCTGAGACTACGATCGTCTGGTGGCGTGGTGCCCAGACTCATAATCAACCAACTATTCAGATTGAGGTTGTTGGTGATTCAGCCTGGGTCTCCTGGTCACGGGCGAACTTTGGTAATCTATACACACTTGCCAAATGGGATACAAATACAACCTGGGTTCTCTGGACAAAAAAAGTTGCGGAGACTGCTCAAATCCGCGCAACTTTCTTAAGAACCGGCGACACCGGCGATGATAATCGGGGCTGGCAACTCCATACCATATCCCTTGCCTACGGTAAATCCGACTCGGTAAACACAGTCAGGATCGACAGCCTGAGAATCAAATCTTCTCGTTATCCAGACCTCGTAATCAGAGATCCGCTCAACAGTTATTATCGCATCGATAGTCTTCTTGCCTTTAAACCCGGTGAACCGGTGACGCTTACCCTTTACACGAATGTGATTGGTGGTCATGCATTTCTCCATACTTTTATCTTTGTCTTCCCCTGGTATATAAGGGTCAACTTTATCGATAAAGGAAATGGTGTTTATGAAGGGACCTGGAATGCACAGATTATTGCAACCCCGCGCTGGGCGATATTTGATCTTATGCCCCATTCGACCCTCTATACGCCGGATAAACCCTATGACTTTAACGGCTGGCTTCTGCCTTATCAGATAAAGCAGTAAAGAAGAACTACCAATAAATTGAAAGGGCACACACCTGTGTGCCCTTTTTTATTTATGGGCGATGATCACCAGGCGATTGGCCTGGTGATCATAGGGTCTGCCATCGAGACCACCATAAACTTCAAAGCATCTGAAACCTGAATCGATCAGCAGTCCGGTTAATTCGACCGCTGAATAGAGACGATGGCTCAGATTGAACTTTTCAATTTTTCCATTTCTTATCAGATACCAGGAATTTTCAATCCAGCCCCAGCCGCGACAGATTCTATGTTCTTCAAAAATAAGAGTATCTTGGTCTAACTTCCACCAGCTAAATGGTCTGAAGATCCGGGCCAGGATCTCTTTGCTCATCATCTCGATCATAAATTTCCCATTAGGCTTTAAGGCGGAGAAGATATTCTTAATTACCAGTTTATCATCAGCGATCTCTTGAAAATAACCAAAAGATGTATAAAGGTTTATCACCGCATCAAATTTATTACCGCAGCGGAAATCTCGCATATCTTGCTGGACAAATTTTATTTTGAGTCTTTCGCTTCTTGCTTTTCTTCTGGCTTTGATTAAATACCCTTCAGTGCGGTCAACGCCGGTCACATTATATCCACGTCGAGCAAACTCTAAGGCGTGGCGCCCGGGCCCGCAACAGAGATCGAGAATCGTTGCCCCTTTTTTGATCCCGAGGAGAGCGATGATATCGGTGACTTCCTGAGCAGTTCTTTCCCAGATTTCCTTGCGGAATAGAACCGGTTCCCATTTTTTCCAGAAGTCATCATCCTCATACCAGATTTTTCTCTTTTTGGACATACTTACTTAAGTATAGGGGAGGGAATAATAAATGTCAATTGATTTAATTTTTAATCACGCTGCGTTCTTGACAGTTAGGCAATTATCATTAAACTAATCCGATGCCTGAATGGTTTGCCTCGATATTTGAATGGTTGGTATCCCGGGATCCTGTATTAGTATATCTCTTTCTCTTTATTAATGCCGCTTTCGAAAGTTTTTTCCCGCCTTATCCCAGTGACGGTGTTGTTTTGATAATCTCTTTTCTTGCCGGTCAGGGAGCATATAACCCTTTTTATGTCTATCTTGCCACGCTGTTCGGGAGTTTTATTGGAGTTATGGTTATATACTATTTAGGTCGATATGAAGGCCGAAGGTTGGTATTGTTAATAAGGATTTTTAATGCGCGACATATTCAGGCGACCGAAAATATATTCAAGAAGTACGGAGAACCGATAATCTTTTTGAATCGCTTTCTGCCCGGTCTTCGGGCGCCCATCTGTTTTGTGGCCGGGATAAGCAAAATTCAACCAGTAAAAATGGTTTTGTTCAGTTTTATAAGTATCGCCATCTGGAATGGAATTCTTATTCCCGTCGGATTCGCCTTCGGGTCAAACTGGGAGCGGGCAAGTAGTTTTTTAAAGAGTTATAATTTGATTGCCTGGTTAATCATTACTATTCCCCTGATTGTTATTTTTTCTATATATTTATTAAGGAAATGGATTGTGAAATCGGCGGGAGGTTAAATGGAGAAATATATGAAGATCAAAGATTGGCCCAGTGAAGAAAGACCGAGAGAAAAACTGGTACGTTATGGTGTCTATTATCTTTCTGACGCCGAACTTCTTGCAATTATCATCGGTAAGGGGATTAAGAAGAAGAACGCCCTGGATCTTGCCCGAGAACTGTTAAATCACTTCGGCGACCTTAAAACAATCGGCCAGCGTTCGGTCGCCGAACTGGTTGAAATCAAGGGGCTGGGCTGGACCAAAGCAGTCGAGATCCTTGCAGCACTGGAGTTGGGCCGGCGCTCTTTGGTCAAGAGAGATACACCCCAGAAGGCTTTTAGAAAACCTGAAGACCTTTATGAATACTATTATCCATTGATTGGCCATTTGAAATATGAAGTGTTCAAGGTTATTCTAACCGACGGTCGCAATCGATTGATTAAGGATTCAACGATTTCCAAAGGAATTCTCGATGCTTCCCTCGTTCATCCCCGGGAGGTCTTTGCTCTGGCTCTAACTGAAAAAGCCAATGCGATCTTTTTGATTCACAACCATCCCAGTGGTAATCCTAAACCTTCAGAAGATGACATAAAGATTACCGAAAGGTTAGTTCGGGCCGGAGAGATTATGGGGATAAAGATTTTAGACCATATAATCATTGCTGAAGATGGTTATTACAGTTTTGCCGAAAAGAGACTACTGTGAAATGGATCTGCGTGATATATGGAGATTGATTTTCCGTTCTCTTTATAAGAAGAGTATGGATAAATTACGTTCGCTTATCATATTTAATTTATCTTTATTTATTACGATCGGCAATTTTTCTTGCTGTTGCTGCCTCTGCCCGAGTCGTGGTAAGACCAAATCTGTATACTACGGTATGGCGACATACTATGGTAAGGAGTTTCACGGCAAGAAGACGGCAAGTGGCGAAATGTTTAATATGTTTGATCTTACCGCGGCACACCGAACTTTACCATTCGGAACAAAGGTTAGAGTTACAAATTTGAAAAATAATAAATCGGTAATTGTGAGAATCAACGACCGGGGTCCATTTGTTAAAGGAAGGATCATCGACTTATCTTATGCTGCGGCTGAAAAGATCGACCTTATTATAATGGGTGAAACCAGAGTCAAGGTTGAGGTTCTTGATTAGTTAAGACATAAAATTTATTCTATATCAAATAAGTGATTGTCCGTCACTTTTTGCAACTGTTTCTCTTCCGCTCCATTTAAGAATTGTATTGAAGAGATCGGCAGTGCGGGCCGGCCGCTCATGCCATCCGGATTCATTATAGATCAGAGGCACAATCATATGTTCCCGATGGAGTGAACCGTGGGAGGCGTGATGCTCGGGCCATTCAAATTCTTTACGCAGATCACAGCCATTTTTCGAAATTACGACCAGATCACCGCACCGCGGTGCCGAAAAGAGTTGTGCAATCTGAATTAGGGCATCGGGATAATTTGAATCAAAAGTTATTTTTAATGCACCTAAGGAATCGAGCGGTGTTGTAATAGGTCCATAGCCAAGTGGATCGCCTTGAATTGGACGGTAGGTCAAGCCATTTTGAGAAGTGATCAGCGCCCTGCCCCGTTTTGATTCAATTATGAAGGAATTTCGGCCTGCACGACCAATCACAATGTCAATCTCGGGCCGGTCCAGGAGTTCAAACCATATTGAACCGAGGATCTCTTTGATCCGGTTAATATCGCACTGTTCGTCAGGAGAGATGTCGAGAAAATAGACCTGGGCCATTGCATTGCCAGAGATCATAACTGAGAGTTTTGGTTTTAATTTCCAGATAATCGGATAGAATAAAGTGCTCAATTTACGATTTTCGAAAAAGTGGGCAAGATCGAGATGGTGATTGGTTGGTGTGAGCCCATGGTCGGATGTTATAATTAAAAGGGTCTCTTCCCATCGTTTCTTCTTCTTCAATTCTTCCACAAACTTACCAACGGCGTAGTCGACATAGCGATATGCTGCAATCGTCTTATCATGACGCGGATGGAAGAGGTGCGAAAATGAATCGACATTAGGAAAGACGGCAAAGATAAAATCTGGTTCATATTCGATGGCTCTGAGCAAACGCCGTGCTGCAATACGGTCGACAGAACCCCACTGGTCAGTAAGGTGAGCATAAGTGTAAGCAAAGGTTTTAATAATGCTGGTGAGATTATGCCCCCGTGGTAATCCACGGGTTATCATCGAAAATATATTATATGGATTTTCAAAATAATTAAAGAGCGTCTTTATCTTTAAGGGTAGATCATAATTGAGGAAAATCTGTTCAATTCCATTATAACTGCGGAGCCGGTTGATACTAAAAATTCTCTTCTTAAATTCGGCTTTATCCAGCCATCTTATACCCGGGATATTGATTGAACCTGGAAAGAAACCAGTCAGGAAAGGTAGATATGCTGGTCCGGTTGTAGATGGGGCACAAGAACAGGCGGTTCGGAATGTGCCATTTTTCACAATCTCTCTTTTAATATTAGGCAGATCGCCCATTTCGAGAAGTTCCTGCATTACATCCGAACGAGCACCATCGATCAGGAGGAGGACGATTAGTTTTTTTGACATTGACTTGAAAAAATTTTGCGCCGCTGGGAAAGTAGGTGCAAACCTAATGGAGAATTAGACCAACGAGTTTGAAGATGATATTAATCGGTGCGTAAAGAATCAGAGGCAGGAGGAGAGAAAGGATTCCGAAAATTAAAACAATTAAGGACATCAAATCAGATCTCTTCCCAAACTTGAATTCCGCCGGTGATCCCATAAAGACTTTGATCCAGAGTCGCATAATATATAGCAGGCTGAAAATGGCGCCCAATCCAATACCGAAAGCGATCACAAAATTATGTTGTTGTAATGCACCAATTAATATCAAAAGTTTGGCAAAGAAACCACCGAATGGCGGTATCCCCATAATCGAAAGGGCGCAAAGGAAAAAGCCGAAGGTATTGACCGGATATAATTTAGCCATACCGCCGAGCTGGCGGATGTCCCTTGTCTTCGTATAATGGTCAATCACGCCGGCACCGAGAAAGAGGCCGGCCTTTGCCAGTCCATGGGCGAGTATGTAAAATAGGGCACCAGCCACAGCCACCGGACTACCAAGGGTGAATCCAATAAGTATCAAACCGATCTGGCTTATCGTTGAGTAAGCAAGAATCCGTTTCATATCGTTTTCAACATAGGCCGCAAGGGCAGTTACCAGGACACCGATTAATATGAGCATTAGGAAGAATTCTTTGAATCCCGGAGGCAAGACTAAAGTAGTAAGAAAGATCCGGGCAAAGGCAAAGGCACCGATTTTGACTAAGACCGCCGCGTGGAGTAAAGCGGTGACTGGAGTGGGCGCAACACCGGCATCGGGTAACCAGGTCTGCATTGGTGCCTGGGCCGATTTGGCAAGGATTCCGGCAATTATTAATAAGGCAACCCCGAAGCCAGGGGTTGTGCCCCTGATCTGGCTGAATTGGAAACTGTGTGTTTGTTGAAAGAGTAGTTCAAAACCGATCAGCATACAGGTCGAGCCGAAGACCGTGATCAAAAACGCCTTATCCGCATTGATCAGATGCTGTGGTTCTTCATAGTGATGCCCGATCAACCGCCAGGAGCAGATTGCCGTCAGTTCCCAGAAGATGTACATAAGGATTAGATTGGCCGAGTAGGCCAGCCCCATCATCGAACCGATGAAGAGTTGAACAAAAAAGTAATATCCCGTGGGGTGTTTATCATCCTCCATATACTCCAGTGAGTAGATGACAATCAAGGCGCCAATCAGAGATGAACCAAATGCCATAAATGAAGCAAGGGGATCGGCCTTGAAGCAGATATTGAGTTCAGGTAAAAATGGAGATCGCCAGTGGAAGGTATACCCTCTTAAAATATAAGGAAGGCGCAGGGTTGTAAAGAGAGCAGGGAGGGAGGTGCAGATGACGGCAAGCCCTTCTCGCAATTTTTTGATCCGGCCGAAGATCAACACGGCAAAGGCACCGAAAATCGGAAATAGAATAGTTGCCATCATCATCTTAATAACCTCCGGTAATGAGTTCGAGGTGAACAGTTAATACAAGCCGCAATATCAGAATTATACTTAAGATAATCATAAATAGCACCAGAACTTCTTCAGAACCGAATTTTTTGCGGACGGTAATTGTCGTTTGTCCTAAATATACTTTACGAAAGACCCGTAAAAATGCTGCAAGATTTAATAGTATAAATATACTTATCAGAAAGAGGGCGGTGCGACTGTTTTCATAAAGGAGGGAGGTGAGAAATTTACTCAAAAAATTGGGACTGGGCGGCAGACAGGAGAGCATCAAGCCCCCGATGATAAAGCCTATTGCAGTTACACCGGTATTTTTGACCAACCCCCGCATATCGTCAATTTTAATTTTCCCGGTGAGATTAATTGCGGTTTTGATCCCGATATAGATAAGTTCAAGTCCGATGAGGGAATTGATCAGTTGATAGATACCGATTACGGTTCCAGCCGGATGGTTTGAGCCGAAACTGAGGAGGATCAGGCCAGACTGACCCGCAGTAATTGCCAGCAGAAATTTTATTAAATTATCTTCGACCAGAGCCAGAAGCGGACCACCGAGCAAGAGCATAAAGGCGAAGGTCTGCAGGCTGAATGGGGTTCTGGTTGTTGCATAGTTTAATAAGCAAATCACCAGGATCAATATAAACCAGGCTGAAAGAGAACCGAGAGTTGAGCCTAAAAATCTCACTATCTCGGTGATTACCAGAATAAATTTATCGATCAGACGGTCGATATATTTGAATACCAGATCGGAGAGTGATTCGGCAAATTTAATAAGCGCATTGTAAAGATCGTAGACACCACCTTCCGCATTTTCGTAGAGATGGGTTAAGAACTTCATCTCTTTTATTGAGGAATAGAATTCAGTACCGGGGATCCGGGCTAACTCTTCAGCCATTATCTCACCACCGACAAAGATCGGGCTCTTTTTCGGTCGGGAAGCGGTTCCCAGTAAAAAGATAACCAGACCCAGGACAAGACCGATGATGATCAGGATTGCAGCCAATGTTGGTGCCCAGAATCCGGGTTTGGCGACATAGAAGGGCAGGGAAGGATAGATAAAGAATCTCAGGGGCAGTTGGAGGGCAAAGACACCAAAAACGATACACAGGGTAGCCAGAAGTGCAGATGGCATACACATTGTGTAACTGGTCTCTCTTGTCTTATCGAGTGTTTTTGGGCGGTCACCGAGGAAGAGCGAATGGAGCATCTTGAGGGAGGCAGCCAGGGTCAGGATGCTGCCGAACATGGCCGCGATCAAAAAGATCGGCCAGAGTTTGGTTTCGCGGCTGAGTTCGATCACTCCTTGATAAACAAGCCATTTGGAGTAGAAGCCGTTAAAAGGCGGCACGCCGGAAATGGCAAAGGCCGCGATCAGAAAAGATAGGAAAGTTACAGGCATCTTTGTTCCCAGTCCGCCGAGCTGTTCAAGCTTGGTTGTTTTTGTCCGGTGTTCAACCGAACCGGCGGACAAAAAGAGACAAGATTTATAGATGGCGTGATTGACCATATGGAAAAGCCCTCCAGCAATACCCACGGGTATGCCCGTTCCAATCCCAAGGACCATATAACCCACCTGGGAAACGGTGGAGAAGGAGAGAAGCTTCATCCCTTCCCTCTGAATCAACGCCATCAGCGCGGCCGCAACAATGGTCACCGAACCGATGGACAGTAAAAGAATCTTGAGGGGCATTGAAGAAGTTAAGTCGAATATAAAGTATGACGCCCTGACCAACAGGTAGATACCTAATAACTTATCCAGGCTTGCTGGAACAAATGCCATAGTCGATGCTGGTGCAACCTTTGCGGCTTCGGGTATCCAGGTATGGAGGGGCATAGCACCGGCTTTAGCCAGGGCACCGATGATAATCAAAATGAAACTGAGAACGACCAGCGGATGGTCCAATCTCAAAGGATTCTCTAATATTATTGTTGCCACCCCGAAGTAGCTGAAAATTATTATGAAACCCAGAAGTAAGGAAATGTCAGAGATGCCGATGATGAGGAATGCTTTCTGGGCGGCTCTGGTTGGATCTTTCCGGCTTATCATCATCATTCCGTAGAGCAGGGCGACGAGTATACCCCAGAAAAAGACGACGAGAAAAAGATTATGGGCTAAGCAAACTCCATTGGCAGCCGCTAACGTCATCATGATATAGAAAAGGTAAAGACCTTCGGCCGGGTAGCCTTCAAGCGCGGTCGGCGAATAAAGAATCAATAATGTTGCGAAGAATGAACAACTGATTACTATGAGACTTGATAGGGTATCGGCATAGAGAGATATCCATAAATGGTCGACTGCTATGAAACTATGTAAAATAGGACCGGGTCGACTTAAGAAAAATATCCGGAAGGCGATATAGAGAGTAATCAAGACAGCACCGAGGCTTATCGGCCTTCGAATCGGTCTGATCAATGACAATAATGCAAAGCCGGCCGGAACAACAATCGCCAGAATAAGCAGGATTCCGCGTGGGTCAGACATACTTCCTCTTGAGCTCTTCAGTCTTCTGCCGGGATAGTTTCAGTAATTCCTTAAAACCGAATTTTCTTCTACCATCTTCAATCACGATAACCCGCTCGGTACAGCAATAGCAGGGATCGACTGCGGCAAGGACCAGCGCCGCATCGGCGATCGAATACCCTTTGACCATAACTGTATTGGCAGCAATATTCATATAACTCGGCGCCCGGATTTTATGACGGACAGGTGTTGGTCCGCCATCAGCCCGGACATAGTGAAAGACTTCGCCCCTGGGTGCCTCGTGTCGGCCGATGCCTTCACCGGCCGGGATCTCTTCCACCACTGTTGCAATCGGACCTTCAGGCATATTTTTGAGACAGTGACGAATAATCTTAATCGATTCAAAACATTCAAAAAGTCTGACCTTGGCTTTGGCCAGGACATCACCTTCTTCAAAGGCGATTAGATTCCAATCGACTTTATCATAAGCATCGTAAGGGTCGTCTTTACGCACATCGATCTTAACTCCTGAGGCACGGGCAGTCGGGCCTAAGACACCATAGGCAATAGCATCATCTTTCGATAAGATACCAACGCCTTCCAACCTTGCAAGTATAATCGGGTCATCGAGTATCGCCTTAGCAAACATTCTGGTCTTATCTTCGATTGTATTCAAATATTTCTCGATTTGATGATAATCTTCAGGCCTGATATCTCTACGGGCACCGCCGATCTTATTCATTGCATAATGGTTACGGTTGCCAGTGATGAGTTCAAAGAGGTCAAGCAATGGTTCCCGATAACGCCACGCCCACATCCAGACCGTGTTGTAGCCGATAAAGTGTCCAGCAAGTCCAAGCCAGAGGTAGTGAGAGTGGATTCGTTCCATCTCACCAATGATTGTTCGGATAAACTGACCACGTGGTGGCGGCTGGATATGAGCAAGATTTTCGACTGCCAGACAATAGGCATAGGGATGGGAATCAGAACAGATGCCGCAGATTCTTTCGACCAGGAAAGTAACCTGTTCAAAAACCATTTTAGGGGAAATGTACTCATGCCCCCGATGGTTATAGCCGATATTTATCTCAAGATCCACGACTTTCTCTCCTTCAACAATCAATTTAAAAAATTCCGGTTCTTCCTGAAGGGGATGATAGGGGCCGATGGGAACGACACGGTATTTCGGATTTCGGATTCCGGATTCCGGATTTATATCACTCATAATCTCTCCTCAATGGATAGACGCCTCTGGGCCAGTCATCCGAGGTTAAAAGTGGTGCAAGGTTGGGATGACCGGTAAATTCAACGCCGAGTAACTCGTGAATCTCTCTTTCAATCCAGTTGGCGGCAGGCAAAAAGTCAGTTAGACTCTTGATTTTTAAATTATCTTTACTGAGGACAGTCT
Organism: Caldifarciminota bacterium; assembly: GCA_965648915.1. GTDB lineage: Bacteria > Hydrothermota > Tepidihabitantia > SM23-42 > CAYGYG01 > CBFGIV01. The sequence continues at coordinate 28,560 of CBFGIV010000023.1, forward strand.
TGATTGTCCAGAAAGTTCCGGTCGGATCGTGGGAAAAGTGGTAAAGGATCTCAATACCATCGCGCGTATCAATTCCAGTAGCGATGGAGAAGCGGAGTCTCTTTTCAGCGAAGAGAAATTTTGCGAGGTCGTATGCTCTATCCGGAGAGACCTTGACATAAAGACGGCGTTCCGAATAGATTTCAACCTGCGCCTCCGGATACTGTGCTTTGATCTCATTGATCAATGCCGGGTCATAAACTTTCTTATTCATAACTTTTTTAAGGCTTTGACAACACCCATAATTATTGCCTCGGGTTTTGGCGGACAGCCAGGAATATAGACATCGATCGGCAGGTGTTTATCATAAGGGCCAACAACATTATAAGACAACTCAAACATATGGCAGTTGCAGGCACAGGTGCCCACGCCAATGACCAGACAGGGCTTGGGTGTCTGTTCATAAACCCTTAAGACCCTGGGCAGACTTTTTCGATTGAGCACGCCGGTCACAAGCAGGGCATCGGCATGACGTGGTGAACCTACAAGAACGATTCCGAACCTTTCCACATCCCATTTTGGGGTCAGGGCATCGAGGATTTCGATATCACAGTTATTGCACGATGCCGCCGCAACATGAAATACCCAGGGTGATTTCTTTAAGCCCCAGAGACGAATATCTTTCATCGACTTGACTCCTTAATAACCAAATGCGGCTAATATTAGACCAATGGCACTTATAATACTGAGGCGTGCCCAGAATAGCCTTAGAGCCTGTTCAATGCGCAGTCGCGGATTGGTATTTTTGATAAGCACAATCAATATGATAATTAAGAGGAATTTTAAGATTGCCCAATAGTTGGTTATTCCGCCCCAGAAAAGGGTAATGATAAATACGGGAAGGATGAAGAGCATCATTGCCCGGCTCAATTTAAATAAAGCCAGACCCACACCGGAATATTCAAGATATGGTCCGGCCATAATCTCCTGCTCGGCTTCGGGTATATCAAATGGGGCATAACCCAATTTTGCCTGAAAACAGATCAGGCAGATGATGGTGGCGATGGCTCCTGAGATTGAATAGAGAAAAGGCTGGTGTGCCTGCTGGAAGAGGAGAATGTCACCAATTCGGATACTACCGTTGGTCTTGAGTATCGGCACAACCAGTGCTAGTAAAAATGGTAATTCATAGCCGAAATAGAGGCTCATCTCTCGTGAAACCCCGACAGCACTCAAAGGATTCCTTGATGCCGATCCACCTAATATGGTTGCGATCGGTATTAATGCCAGAAGATAGAGAATAACAATCAGGTCGCCGACAAATGAGGTACGGGGAGCAAAGTTCATTGTCCAGAGCATTACCGATATGATTGTCGCAGCAGTAACACTCAGAATCGGAGCACCCAGAAATAGAAATTTAATCGCTCCTTCTGGTATTATCGTTTCTTTGATGAGGAGTTTAAAGAGATCGGCAAAGGGCTGGTACCAGGGTGGCCCAACTCGCCACTGGATTATTGCCGAAATTTTACGATCGACCCAGGTGAGTAAAAGGCCAACAATTGCGGTGAATAAAAAACCCGGGAAGAATAAGAAATCAAAGATAATCTTCATCGCCTTCTCCAGAATAAGGAACGGGAGATGACACGGACCCCGACTGAAAATTTTTCGATCTCCTCAATGGTCAGATACTTTAAGGCACCAGTAGAGCAGGCCGAGACACATCTCGGCCCCTCGGCTCGATCCAGGCATTCATTACATTTTTGACTAATGTGTTGAATAAGGTTCTTGTCAATAACTCCAAAGGGACAGGCATAGATACAGGAAGAACAACCAATACAACGAAAACTGCTTCTCACGATCCGGCCACTCTCTTCAATTCTATTTATTGCTTCGACCGGGCAGGATTTGAGACAGAGGGCATCCTTACAATGACGGCAGGCAAAAGGGAGGGAGGCTACAACACCAACTGCTCCGTGTTTGATTCTCGATTCACCCTTGAATGCAATCTTACAGGCAGATTCACAGGACCTGCAACCAATACAGTAATCGAGGTCAAGAACTATTCTCTTTTCCATATTTTTACCTCAACCGGCAGAATCTTTGATTGGCCTTCAGCAGTATTTATCTCATATTCAAACAATTCTCTAATTTCTTTTAATTCAGAAGATACAGCGATATATTGATGTGGAACTTGATCTGTGATATGACTTTTAAGTTCTAATCTTTTCGATTTTGACTGGATGTTCAATGCTTCGCCTTCGTTAATATTAAGGAGCTGGGCTGTTTTGGAATTTATTTTTATCTCGGGACTGTTGAGAAGCCCGAGAAAGTCGAAGGCAATCTTTTCGCCCAGGAGGCAGAAGGTCTTATCATAAATTTTCTGTTCCTTAATGGAATTAGCAAATTTATCAATCATATCCTTTGCTTTCTCTGTTTCTATCTTCTGCGCTTTAAGGCTCATGGTAGTTTTATTGATTGAATCTCCACCTGAACCGATGTTCTCGATGATTTCGCTTATTGGTTTTGCGCCACTTACTGGTCCGGCCAGGGGATTGATCGTTTGAGGACCAAAGACTGTCTGAATCCTGCCACTCTTTTCAAGATTTGACGGAACCGGAAGAGTAATTATCGGCAAGGGGAGATGCTGATATTTAATAGTGGAGGTAGTTACTATCAGATCAACCCTGGTCAGTTCTTGAAATAGAGGGAGATTGAAGAACGGAAAATAGTCGCCAAAGTTTAATATGAATTTTATTTTATCTCTCTTGATCAGTCCATATATTTCAGTAAAATCTTTTGATCCAACAAAGCTCGATGATTCAGCCAGCGGCAGATATTTTATATCCTTTCCAGGAATTGGTGTTAAAAGCACAGGTGCTATACAGTGGAGAAGGGGATGGAGATGCTTGCCCGCCGAGGCAACATTTATTATGACTCCTCTTTCTATTTGATCAAAAGTTGAGGCAACCGTTTCTACTATGTCGATGGGGACGCCGGCCAACCCGCACAACTTCTTCGCCCCGATGCCTTTTGTTTTTCGGTTAATAATATTTTCTACTGCTGCAATTACCAAAGGTTCCATCCCCGGTTTGCAAATCAGCGCTATGTCGGAAAAGTTCATAGTATAGTTATTGATGGAATCGATGCCGATAATACGGTGTTCACGCCTTTTATAACGACTATCGAGTACAAAGCGGGCAATGATAGGCGACTGGTTAAAGACATCGCCAATCAGCAGAAAGAGTTGGGCATTTGCCAGATCTTCCTCAGTTGCGAATTTTATCTCTTCAGGGAGGAAATTAAAATAGTATTCGGGCTCGATATAAGAAGAGGCAAAATTTTTTATTCCGAGCCGGCTTACAAAGTTGTTTAGCAACTGAAATTCTTCAATTGTTAGATTCTTATCATACAGGACCGCAATCTCATCCGGTGGATACTTTCTTAAAGCGTTATTTATTTCGTCAAATGCCGACTGCCAGGTAATCGTTCGATCTCCTTTCAGGGGGTAACACAATCTCAGTTCGTAATCTAAGTAGCGGGCAGCGATATTGCCTCTCGGGCAGAGCCTTCCCTGATTGATACCTCCCTTTGGATAGGTATGCCAGAATCTGCCCTTATCAAAGACCATACCGATGGTACAGCCCAGAGTGCAGAAAGGGCAGACAGTTTTTTGGATCTCTCTGCTCATAAGAAAGGATCCTCTATATCTTTGATCTGTTCCCAGGTAAAGACTGGACCGTCCCTGCAGACATAGTAGTGTCCCATTCGGCAGTGATTACATTTACCAAAACCACAGGACATATTTCTCTCCATTGAGAGATAGATATCCCTGTCGGCAAAACCAGCCTCAAGCAGACGCTGGGTTACAAACTTCAACATTATGGGTGGACCACAGGCAATCGCTACACTATTCTTGAAATCGACCGGTATCTTATCGAGAATTACCGTGACGACACCAACATTTCCTTTCCAGGTCTCATCACCGACATCCACTGTTTGAACGATATCAACGCCTTCGATATTTTTCCATTGCGGCAATAGATGTTTATAGACAATGTCTTTCGGTGTCCTCGCTCCATAGCGAATGTAGATTTTTTTAAACTTTTTTTGCTCGTGGAGGAGTGAGAGGAACAACGAGCGCAAGGGCGGCAGGCCAACACCACCACCGACTATGAAGATCTCTTTATTGTAGAATTTTTCCAGCGGATATCTGTTTCCATAGGGACCGCGGATACCGAGGACATCGCCAGGTTTCTTTTGAAAAAGGGCACTGGTCAACCTTCCGACCTTCATTATGGTTACTTCAAGATTGTCGCTGTAAGGCGAAGAGGATGGAGTAAATGGTGCCTCACCAACTCCCGGGACGGTGAGCTCAATAAATTGACCCGCCTGAAATTCGAAAGGGCGATTCTCAAAGACAAAGGTCTTAATCGTTGGGGTCTCGTCGATAATTTCTTTAATTTTAATTGGTGTCGATTCGTAAATATTTTTTATAGATTCTACAGTTGCCATAAGACCTCTCTGATATCAATCTGAGCGGTGCAGCCCGACCGACATCGTCCGCAACCGGAACAGGCATAAAAATTGTGATATTTCATAAAATAGTCAAATTTACAGGCAAAACGATTGCGAAACCTCTGTGTAAAGATTGGTCTTGGATTTGCACCTCCACCAACCCTTGCATAGGCAGAGCGAAAACATTCATCCCAGATCTTGATCCTTAATGATTTTCCCTTTTTTGATCGGGCAGACTCGGTCGTGTCGTAGAGGAGAAAACAGTAACAAGTAGGGCAACTATCGAGACAGGCAAAACATTCAACACAGTCATCCTGCAGTTTTTGCCAGAATTTTAAATCGTTATTCTTTTCAACCCGTTCTGATAGATTTTTCGAAAATCTCTTCTGGTTGATCTTTTCCAGTCTTGCAACCGCCTCTTTTCGGAAAAGATCGCGCCGGGCATAATGTTCAGATCGGGCGGTGACAAAAATTTCTTGAAAATTGTCTGTAATCTTTTCCCCTTTATTGGTAAAGACCTCAAAAAGATAACCTTCATCAAATGTGGTGATATTGATATCTGAACCACTTTCTACATAGGGTTTCAATCCGACCAGATTGCAGAAACAGGTCTGTTCAGGTAGGGGGCAATCTGCAGAGATTATAATCGTCTTTTCTCTTCGTTCCTTATAAAATGGCTCAATATAATCGTGGTTAAAAAACACTTTATCATATACGTCCAATCCCCTTAAATCACAGGACTTAGCCCCAATAATTACCATCTCGGTTATGGGTTTAATTAATTTTGTCTCGAAAGATGCCACGGCTTCGCGCATTGGGAAGAAGATATGTTTTAGGTTCTCTACCGGTCTGATCTTTTCTAAGGGAACACTGCCATTTTTACCAATGTATCTCTTAAAATGAACCTTTTCTTCACAGGTTAAAGGTAAAATAACTAACAATTTTTGAGCCAATCGGTCCAGAAAATCACTAAACTTTTCTTTGGGTAAAAAAAGGGATTTTATGGGCGTTTCCATTTGATGAATATATTATATCCAATTTTTAGAATTTGTCAAAGGGTTTTGAATAGTGTCAGATCTGGACAATGGACAAAATGGGAAATTGCCAAAAATGAGTTAAAATATCCAGGAACTTAAAAGAGGGGGCCGCTCCTCCTGGTCCTTTTATCCGCGGTTAAGCGATGGCCCTTCCTGGTATAGGCTGGCATTGCATCTTTGGTTACTTACGAAGGAAAATATGGATCCCTTTAATTGTTCCCACTTGGTGCAATTTGCCTTGTAAAAGTGTTTGAACTATTTTATACGAGATCTTTGGATCTCTGTAAAAGAACTTTCCCCCTTCCTTAAGAAATCCCACCCACTTCTCCAGGACATGTTCAAAATTAGGTACGCAATGTAAGGTGTCAAAACAAAATATCTTGTCCAGCGATGATAAAGGGAACTGAATAGTCTCGGCACTGCAACAGATAGTCTCAATATTTTTATATTTGTCGTTTCTAATTTTATTTCTTAAGTGAGTAAGCCCTTTTTCCCAAATATCAACCGCATATATTTTCCCAGCTGATGCAATTTTGGCAAGTGGAAAGGTGTGATAGCCGATTGCACAACCAATCTCCAGAATTTTGTCGCTATTCTCCACATTCAGTTCCTTGAACAATTCTTTAGGATCCTCGAATAATCTTTTTAACCAGTATATCATTTGTACTACAATGAGTTTCAAAGATATAATCTAAGACTCCTACACTACCTATTTCATTATGTTAACTGAAGCGGCTTCGCCTAACGTATGCGGATAAACGAAGTTGCCGAAGGCAATTTGTAGAAATCTTTGATTTCCCTTTTATCCGCTGTTAGCCGATGCAGTGGCTGATTTAATCTTTTAATTAAGATTAATAGATACCACATCTTTATAAGTCTTTGGAAAGAACTGTTGCAAGACGAGATATAATCGACCGAGATAGTGGGAGCCAATCGTATAGTAATTGTTCTTTGACATATAAGAAAGTAGAGCCTTTTGTGTCTC
>CBFGIV010000024.1:0-33982 GCA_965648915.1 Caldifarciminota bacterium
GAGGCAGCATGAAAAAAGTGGAGAGGACTCAGGAATTTTTATGTATGGGTAAAGAGCAAAAATGGCCCATTCTGTTTTCCTTGGACATTGACAGAAGACCCTTTAATAAATATAATAACGAATGGGTCGTAAGATATTGAAGACGGTGATAAAAATTCCAAAAATTGGTGAGGAAAGAATAGGGACTGATTACAATTCATCCAGAACAGATAGGTGCGGGATTTAATTTTTTCAACTTATGCTCATCAATATCCATACCATACCCAACGCCAGAAAGAGAGAGGTTATTATGATAGAAAAAGATTATTATAAAGTAAAACTGGTCTCGCCGCCGGAAAAGGGTAAGGCAAATAGAGAATTGATCGAGATCTTATCTGAGTATTTTAATACCAAGAAGTCAAACATAAAAATCGTCAAAGGTGAATTTGGGCGAGATAAGATGGTTGAGATTAAGAATGATGAGGGATAAACTTTTTCTCCGCTTTATTCATCGGAAAATGGAAACTATGTTTTGTGTTTCATTGTTATTTTTTACCGGTATGTCAAATGGAGATACAACATTTGTTGATAAAACCAACATTTCTTTTTACAGGGATTATCAGATTCTATTTGCTAATAATTACAATTTATTAAATTCTACAGAGAACACGCGATCCGCAGTTAAACTTTTTAACGATATTTATTTCAGAGCGATAAATCCAAACTTGAAAAATAGTATCTTAAGGAATTCTATTGGATTTTGCTGGAGATTCACGACAACCTGGATTTCAATGTCATTACCGCACGAGTTGGGACATTATTTGCGCACCAAACAGGCCGGAGGTGATTTCGGTATTGAGAAGATTACTTTTCCAATGATTTACGGCAGGCTGAAATTACCTGACGATGCCACACCCGAAGACCACACGCTTGCTTTAATCGGTGGATTTGAAGCGAATTTCATAACTGCCCGTGATGTGCAGAGGGATTTTTTCCGATACGGCAGTTTATATAATGAAGAACTTGCAATGTCTTTTGCCCACAGAATTATGTATAACCTTTATGCTTTTCTCTTTACTCCGGTTAATCCCGAAGACCCAGAAAACTGGAAAGAGGTTATCGGTGATCCCATAACTTTTACTAAATTAGTCTGGGAATTTGGTGGAAGGGATGTTTTTCTTCAGGATAGTGCTGTTAACAGAGAGCTTATTGATTTTTACAAAAAATCAATCTATGCGTCGTTGCTCTGGAATTTATTTGATTTCAATTTTTACCGCGAAGCAACTTCATTTTTTGGAAATGAACTTGGCGGGAAAAAGGCAAAGTATATAATCGGTAATGAAAGTAATGGCTGGGCATATGGGACAATTTTTAATACTTCAACTTTGGGGGTAGAACTCTATTTCAATAACTATTTAAGATTGAATAGAAAGTTTTATGTATTCTATTTGAAATATGGATTTCCTTTTCATAATACCGGAATGGGCATTCTTAACGATAGTTTAATAAAATCGGGTGCTTTTAGTATGGATTTGGGTCTGGATCTATGGAAGCAGGACTACTATGGCAATGGTTTCGCGATGCACACCTGTCTTAATTATTCAATTACTGATCATTTTGGCATAATCCTGCAACCATACCTGAAATCGAAAGGGTATTTACCCGGTATGCCAACAACTGGAGGTTTAACATTTATCTTAAGAATAAAGTATTACTTTAACAAAATATAAAAATTTTTGTAAATGAATTAAATTCAAGAGTAATAGATATTAGTTTAGATGCTATTAACTAAAAGATCTTAAAACCATGGTAACTACCGATTGACAACTCTTTGTATATTATTATAATGAGTTGTTCTTAATTCTTAAGATTGCTGAAATTTTTTTTGTTTTGATTAAACTTTTACGACTAATCGTTCTGTTAAAAAGACGCAGTAGATCAGTTAAAGATTCAATCGTTAATAGACCTTTCGGCGATGATCAAATTGAATTAAGATATTTATTGAAAATTAAAATTATGCCTGTTTTCTTCTTAACCGATATCGAGGGTTCAACAGAAAAGTGGGAAAAATATCGCACGGCGATGGGTGACGCACTGATGCGGCACGATGCGATTCTTGAGGAAAGTATAAAGAGATATGGGGGTAAGATCATCAAGCATACGGGTGATGGATTTTTTGCCGTTTTTGAGGGAGGAGACCCGTTAAAATGTGCGCTCGAAATTCAGAAGAGATTAAGTGAAGAAACCTGGGGGCCAATCGGCGAGTTGCGCATCAGAATAGCGATCAATGCCGGCACCGCAGATAAAAGAGGGGATGACTATTTTGGCCCGGCAGTGAATCGGACGGCAAGGATTCTGGCAGCAGCCTGGGGCGGACAGATTCTTCTCACGCCCGAGGTTGTAAAACTCACCAGTTTACCGGTAGGTGCTTCAATTAAAGACCTCGGGATGCACCGGCTTAAAGATCTCGGCGAACCCCAAATTATCTTTGGCCTGATCCATCCCGATTTAAAGATAATTGATTTTCCACCGCCACGATCTCTGTCTGCACGGCCAAACAATCTGCCCGTGCAAACAACCCCTTTTATTGGTCGTGAAACGGAGATAAGAGAGATAAAAGATCTGTTATCTAATTCTGAATGTCGTCTGTTAACCATCACGGGTGCAGGGGGAGTCGGCAAAACCCGGCTGGCAATTCATTGTGCCGCGGAGATGATTGAGGAATTTCCACAGGGTGTCTATCACATAGCACTTGCACCTTTAAGTTCAATCAATTTTTTGGTTCTGACAATTGCCGATTCAATAAAATTTTCTTTTTACAGTCAGCAGGATCCTAAAATTCAACTCCTTAATTATCTGCGCGAAAAAAAGATGTTGCTTTTGATGGATAATTTTGACAATTTTATTGAAGGGGCTGATTTTCTTGTTGAAATTTTAATCAATGCACCGGATGTTAAAATACTCGTTACCTCGCGCGAACGACTGAATTTAAGAGGCGAATGGATATTCCAGATTACTGGACTAAAATTTCCTGAACAACCAGATATTGAAAATCTCGAAGAATTCAGCGCGTTGCGCCTTTTTCTTCATAATGCTCGCCGTATTCAGCCAGGTTTTTCGGTATCCCGGGAAGACCTGCCCGATCTTGTCCGCATCTGCCAGTTGGTTCAGGGTATGCCGTTGGCGATTGAACTGGCTTCATCCTGGGTCAGGGCATTATCGATAAGGGAAATTTGCCGTGAGATTGAGAAGAGTCTCGATTTTCTGACGACCACTATTAAAGATATTCCGGAACGGCATCGCAGTTTAAGGGCGGTTTTTGAATCTTCGTGGCAGTTACTTTCAGAGAAGGAGAAAGGGGCTTTCAGGAAACTGTCCATTTTTCGAGGTGGATTTAATCGGGAGGCAGCTGAGAAGGTGGCGGGTGTTTCAATCGCACAACTTTCTCTCTTGACTGATAAATCAATACTGCAACGATCTAGTGAAGGGCGTTATAGTTTTCTGGAGTTAATAAGGCAGTACGCAATAGAAAAACTTGAAGAAAAGTCCGATGAGCGGGAAGAGATTGAAAGATTACATAGCGGTTACTACGGTTCTTTTCTTGAACAGAAAAAAAATGATCTCATAAGTAAAAGACAGAAAGAAGGGATGAACGAAATCGGTATTGAGATTGAAAATATAAGGGCTGGTTACTCCTGGGCGGTTGAGAATCAGAATAAAGAATTGGTCGAAAAGTATCTTGAAACCCTAAGTTATTATTATGAATTGATGGGTTGGTTTAAGGAGGCTGATAAACTATTCAGTCAAACGGTAAAACATTGGCAGACGATTGCATCTCAGCCCGGTCGGGATAAATTGTTCGCCAGTGAAACGCTGGGGAAGGTTCTGATTCATCAGGGTCGACATCTCTTCCGTCTTGGCCAACACCGAGAGGCCGAGGATATTATTCAGCAAGGGCTTCGGTTACTTCAGGATCGGGCTGAACCTGATATTCTCGCTTTTGCCTATAATAACCTTGGCAGTATTACTTATGCCCAGGGCGATTATGATCGCGCTGAAAAGTATAACAGGATGAGTCTCGAACTTTATCAGAAAACCGGTAATGCTCGGGGAATAGCAAGTGCCATCAATAATTTAGGTGGCTTGGCTTATGCGCGCGGCGATTATGAAGCAGCACTGAAGTTGTATCAAGAGTGTGTTGATCTCATCGCTGAATCTGGCGATCCTTATGCGAAGTCAATAATCTTAAGTAACATCAGTAACATCTATTACGATAAGAAGAATTTAGAGGTTGCCCAGAAGCTCGATGAGGAGAGCTTGAAGCTATCCAGGGAAATTAATAATCTGATGGGCATCGAAAGAGCACTGATTAATCTGGGAATGGTTGCCAGCGATCGGGGCGATTATAACCAGGCCAAGGCTTTGTATGAAGAAGGACTGAAGGTGGCTCGAGAAATTGGTCATACCGAAGATGTTATTGTCGCACGGTTGAATTTGGCCGATACCTGTCGAGCAATTAAAGAATTTAAAGATGCACGGCAGCACTATCTCGAGGCATTAAATATCGCCAAAAATAATCATCAGATTCCGTTGATGTTAAGCGTTTTGTTAGGTTTGGCAAAAATTGAGATTTCTCAGAATAAAGAGAGAGATGCTTTAAAGTTACTTGAGGTCGTGTTAAACCATCCTGCAGTAAGTAATGATGTCCGGGTTCAAACCCGTCAGGTTTACGAAACTATAAAATCGAAACTACCATCATCAACCATTGATGAGATTACGGCTCAGACCAGAGGTGTAGAACTTACAGAGATTGTGAACGAAATTCTACAGGGTCGTCATAAGAAGTCAGAATGATCCCGTATCAATCATCGAAACATTGACTCGAAATTCAAATTTATCTTAATAGAGGAAACTTGAACCACCAATAAACTCCCTTAAGATCGAAGTGGGTGGGACCTCATCGGGTGTGACGGGCAAGAAGTAGGAAAGGAGGTTGAGAAGTCTACGGGCTTCATAAAATTCTTTCTGATCCGCTTTTATTTTTTTTAATATCGGTTCGATGTAGGTCTTTAATACCGCCAGTTCATATATTAACGCTGAATTGAACATTGCATCGGCATCTTCCTGAAATGGATAGATGTTTTCTTCTTCGCCTTTTCTGATCTGGTACCAACGTTTGATCGTTTCCGACCCTTCATATCCCCGGAAGAGATAATCGCGGACAATACGGCGCACCATCCTTGTGTCAGTGGTCGATATCCGATGATGGTCATCGAGATTCAACTGGGTTAGGGCATTTATATAAATCTTGAATTTTATGGCTCGAGGGATCTCAGCGAGGAGCGCCTCATTTAAGCCGTGAAGACCTTCGATGATGAGGACGGTCTTAGGTTCGACCTTTAACCTTTCGCCCCTTTTCCTTCGACCGGTATGAAAACTGAATTGCGGTATAAATACTGCTTTACCTTTAAGAAGCTTATCAATCTGTTCGGCTAAAAGAGCGACATCGATTGCCTTTATTGACTCGAAGTCATAATTACCAGACGCATCTTTTGGTGTTTTATCCCTTTCCAAAAAGTAGTTGTCGATGGAGATTGAAAATGAGGGGATCTCATTGACCAGGAGTTGAATTGATAATCTCTTGGAAAATGTTGTCTTGCCGGCACCCGAAGGACCGGCAATAAATACCAGCCTTATCCTCTTTCGGTTACGGACAATATCATCGGCAATCAGGGCAACCTTTTTCTCATGGAGTGCTTCAGAGACCTTAATAAATTTCGATATTTCACCTTTCTTGATAATCTCATTGAGCATACCAACATTATCGACGCCAAGGATTTTTGCCCATTTCTCATGTTCCTGGAATATATTAAATAGTTTCTTCTGATTTTGAAAATGGGGTAATCGTTCGGGATCTTCAATCCTTGGGAAGCGAAGGATAAAACCCGGAGGATAATATTTTAAACCGAAGACTTTAAGGAAACCGGTTGAAGGCACAAGGGGAACCGGGAAAAAATCTTTGATTTTACCACAGGCGTAGACTTCAATCTTTTTATGGTCGGCATATTTAAATAGTTTTAATCTGTCAGTCTTTTCCTGTAATCTAACTGACCTCAGTAATTTCTCGGGTTCTTTGCAAGATTGAAGTATTGGTTCATTCCGGGAAATGATTTTTCTCATTCGTTCTTCAATCTTTTTGATGTGGGTCTCATTGAGTCTCCGAAAATTAAAGAGTTCACAGTATAAACCCCGGCTCAAAGAGTGTTCGACCACCAGACGTGCTTTGGGATAGATCTCTTTGACTGCCCTTATCAGAATCAGGGTAAGAGAATTTTCGTAAACCCTTAATCCGGTCCAGGAACCGAGTGGAACATATTCTATCTTGTCACCGGGTCGGGTCGGAGCATTTAAACCGACCAGTCGATTATTAACTATCTTGGCAACATAAAAAGGCTGTTCTTTCATAATTTTGGCGATGCCGTCTTAAAAAAGAGCCAGGCCTCGGGTCCGGCCTTAAGAAATTTTAATAAGAGATACCGCCCCTTTAATCGCCTGCCATTCAGATCAAATTCTATTCTCTTTTCGATTCGCTCCTTTACTTGGTATGTCCCTCTATCCCAGATTTTTACTTCGCCCGCACCATATTCACCTTCTGGAATTGTTCCTTCGAAACCGGCGTAATCGAGCGGATGATCTTCGACCTGAATTGCCAGCCTTCGAATGCCGGGTCGGGTTGGCGGTTCTTTGGGAACTGCCCAGGATTTAAGAACACCATCCATCTCCAGCCTCAAATCCCAGTGGTGATGGGTTGCATAGTGCTCATGGACAACAAAGATGGGGCTTTTCTTCAATCTGATCCTCAATCACATCTGGTTTGACTGCCAGGACTTTTTAAGTTCTTTAAGTTCAGCATCGATTATCACTTCTTCTTTGAGACCATAGATGACCAGTCTTCTCTTCTTGGTGGTTTGACCGATTGATGATACAGGCAGATCTTTAAAGAGCGATAAAAATTCTCTTCTCTTTTCTTCCGGGACTTCAGCAATAAATCGAGAATTGGACTCAGCAAAGAGGATAAAGTCATCCCGTTCGATTGGTTCATCGGTAATGACTTTCTTTAAAAAAATCTCGGCACCGATATCACCGGCAAATGACATTTCGGCTAAAGCAATGCCGAGCCCTCCTTCAGACAGGTCATGGCAGGAAAGAATGAGGCCTCGCTTGATGGCCTGGTGGATCATCTGCATCAATCTCCTGGCCATTTTTACATCGACGGTTGGCACCTTACCCCCATTGTATCCTTTTCTTAAAAAATATTCCGAGCAACCGAGTTCCTTTCTGGTAATACCCAGGAGATAGAGTAAATTTCCTGGCTTCTTGAGATCCATTGTGATACAGTGTCTGGTATCTTCGACAATACCTACAGCAGAAATTAAAAGGGTCGGCAGGATAGCCATCAATCTTCCATCCGGCCCTTTATATTCATTGTAAAGGCTGTCCTTCCCCGAAATAAACGGTGTTCCAAAACCTTTACCAATATCATAACAGGCCTGGGCAGTATCGACGATGTCGGCAAGGATTTCAGGCCTTTCCGGATTGCCAAAACAGAAGTTGTCGAGGAGTCCGACATAGTCAATATTACCTCCAACTGCAGTTAAGTTTCTTAAGGCTTCATCAATTGCCGATGCCGCCATCCAGTAAGGATTGCTTCTTCCGTATCTCGGGCAGATACCACAACTTAAAACTACCCCCTTATACGAATCGAGTCTGGGGCGAAAGACGACTGCATCGCCGGGACCATCATTATTCACGCCCACCAGCGGTTTTATAACACTACCGGCCTGAACCTCGTGATCGTACTGCCGGATCACCCATTCCTTTGATGATATATTAAACGAGGCGAGCAACTGAAGGAGTTCTCTTTTTAAGTCAACCGGTTCGGGAAAGAGGGGTTGATTATCATCAGTCCTTTTGGCCCGGGCCTTTTTAACTGAACGGGGTAGTCCATTATGGAGGAAATCCATATCAAGGTCGGCAACAACTGAACCATTATAGCGGAGGACCAACCTCTTATCGCCCGTAAAACGACCGATCACCGTCGCCTCAACATCTTCTGACTTGAAGATTCTTAGTAACTCACAAAGTTTATCATCAGGGACAGCCAGAATCATTCGCTCCTGTGCCTCTGAGATCCAGATTTCATTATAGGTTAATCCCTGGTATTTGAGCGGCACCTTTTCTAAGTCGACCAGGACACCGATTTCTTTACCCATTTCACCGACGGCACTCGAAAGACCACCGCCTCCACAGTCGGTTATCGCACTGAAGAGATCCTTTGCCGAGGCAGTGAGCAGGGTGTCGAGAAATTTCTTTTCCATTATCGGGTTACCAATCTGAACACAGGAAGACATCGACTCCGATTCCGAAGTAAGATCGAGGGAAGCAAATGTTACACCATGGATACCATCTCGGCCTGTTCGCCCACCGACCAGGACGATATTATCTCCTACCCGGGCTCCCTTATTGATATGGGACTTTTTTATAATTCCGACTGTGCCACAGAAGACAAGAGGGTTAGAGGTGTAAGAGTCGTCATAGTAGACAGTTCCGGATGCAGTCGGGATGCCCATACGATTGCCATAATCACGCACACCAGCAACAACTCCTAAGGCTATTCTCTTTGGATGGAGCACCCCTGAGGGTAATTGGTCATAGGGAAGATCCGGTTTGCCAAAACAGAAGACATCGGTATTGACAATGGGTTTGGCTCCCCGGCCGGTTCCGATGATATCCCGGATGACACCGCCGATACCGGTTGAGGCACCGCCATAAGGTTCGAGAGCAGATGGATGGTTGTGGGTTTCGACTTTAAAGCAGACACCGTAATCATCATCAAATTCGATAACCCCAGAGTTATCATGAAAGACGGACAGACACCAGGGAAGATTGAGTTCTTCAGTGACCCGCATCACGGTCGACCTGAGGAGGTCGTTAATTACTCTTCCATCATACTCAATTATTCCCCGGAAGGTCTTGTGTTTGCAATGTTCTGACCAGGTCTGGGCAATTGTCTCAATTTCAACATCGGTCGGGTTACGTCCCAGTCTTTTAAAGTATTCAGCAATCATTCTCATCTCTTCGAGGTTCAGGGCGAGGTTCATCCGCTGACTTAATTCGACAAAGTCGGTCTTGAAGAGATCGATTTCAATTCGCTTAAAATGGTATCTTCTGCCGGTATGCTTAACCTCTCCACCAAAACTTATGTGTTGAATCAGTGGGTTATAAAGGATTTTCGGGGCAAAGTCCAGGATGTCCTTTTTTGTTATTCTACCCCGGAATATGTAGCGCCGGGATGTCTTTACCATCTGAGCTTTCCAACCGCCATCCCTTATTGCCTTTTTAACGCTATCTTCGACAGGATCGGTAACCGCCGGGTTATAAGTGACCTCGACTTCAATTCCCGGAATCGGTTTTTTTTCAAGATAGAATATCTCGTTTACCGAATCACACAAAATCTCCCGGGCAATCCGTTCGATCACGGTTCTGGAAAAATTGCCCCAGATATTATAGACATCGATAATCTTAACTTCATCTATTTCATAGGGGCCGATTTCTTTAAGGCCATTAATAATCTCAGCTGCCCTTGGATCAAAAGATTTCTTCTTTATTTCAACGCGGTATAATTTCATTGTGATAGGCAAAATTCAATTATTTTTTCTTATTAAACCAGAAAAGATCCTTGGTCGTTTTAGCGCTCTCTAAGATTGCAACTGCGGTTGTCACATAGTGATCTCTCTTCAATGCCAGGGCGATTGCTGCCTTTGTTCCCCAGACGATGGCAACAATCTCCTGGGCTAACGAGTGGCTGATCTCGGTCCGGCTGGAGTCAAATTGGGCGTCGGTAAACTTTATCTCTTTCTCCCTGAGATATTTTTTGAATTCATCGATCAGCGCAGGGCCAGGCATGAAGTCTTTAGAGATATCTTTTTGCCGATTTGTGTATTTTACCGCAAAATCGAAATATAACCCTTTACGTAATATCTCCATCTCGATCCAGGAATAGACTTTGCGCGGGATAACGGTATCAGGCATAATACCACCGGCGCCATAAACTTTCCGGTGTAAAGGACCCAGGGTTGTAAAGGGAATGCGGGAGAGTTCACGGGCTTTTAATGTGTCGAGAGGTTTATCAATGCATCTACCAGAAGGTGTAAACCATCGGGCGACGGTCAATTTCAATGCACCACCATCTTCCATAGGAAAGATATTTTGAACCGAGCCCTTGCCAAAGGTATTGGTTCCGATCAGAAGACCACGGTCCCAGTCCTGGATTGCTCCGGCAACAATCTCTGATGCACTGGCCGAACTGGAGTCGATGAGGACGACAAGCGGGAAATCGCCATACTTGATATCGGCAGTCGATTTGAAGACCCTCAATTCTGATGCCCGACCTCGTGTTGAGACAATATCCTTCTCTTTACCTAAGAAACATTCAGTGACCTCAACCCCTTCGTTAAGCAGTCCACCCGAATTGTGCCTTAAGTCGAATATTATCTTTTTAACCCCGAGACCGAAGAGGGAATCGAGGTTGTCCCTTAATTCAGAACTCGCGGTGCGGGAAAAATCGGCCAGTCGAATGTAACCGATATCGTCTTTTATCACACCCGCATATGGGATGGCATCGATCTTTATCGTGCTCCGGGTAATGGTAAATTCGATAGGTTCAGATAGGATGGGCCGTTCAATTAAGAGGGTGACTTTGGTCCCAGGTTTACCTCTGATTCTCCGGACGACCTCGTCAAGGTTCTTGCCTTCGGTTGTCTCTCCGTCGACTTTGAGGATTACATCTCCCGGCAAAAGGCCGGCCTTCTTTGCCGGGGTATTGTCGATGGGCGTAATGACCACCGGCCGGTTATTCCTCATTCCGAGCTGGGCGCCGATTCCACCGAATTCACCCTCAGTCGAAATCTTGAGTGAAGTATATTCATTCTTGTTGAGGTAATTGGTGTGAGGATCCCTCAAAGTATCGATCATCCCTTTGATCGCTCCCCGGATTAAGGTCTGGTTGTCCACTGAATCAACATAACTGGATTGAATATTGGAGAGGACACGGTTGAAGATCCGCAAAAGCGAATAAGTATTTTCCTGGTCACCCCAGACCAGGCCGATGCTGAATGAGATTAAGATTGATAGGACAAAGATGGAAATCAGTAAAAATCTCTTATTCATATTTTATATCCTTTCTTTAATAATATTACTCTTGTTCTGTTCTGGATCTCAGACTGGATAACCTCAACCGGCTGACGGCCATCTACTAATTTGATTCGACCGCCAGCCCGCCGGGCAAGCCTGAGATAACCTTCCCTGACCTGGAGGTGGTAAGGGAGAGGTTCTTTTTCAAAACGGTCCTGATCGATCAGTCGGTTTCTTTTCAGCCCTTCCTCAACCGGAAGGTCAATCAGGAAGGTAATATCGGGTTTAAGCCCTGATGTCGCAAAACGGTTGAGGAGCATCGTCGGCCGTTCGGGTAGTTTTCGACCATAGACCTGATAGGCGTAGGTGGAATCACTGAACCGGTCTGAGATAACGATTTTACCCTGATTTATTGCGGGGAGGATAACTTCACTGACCAGTTGTGCCCGGGCGGCAAGGAAGAGGAAGAGTTCGGTTTTGACCGATAGCTCCTTGAACAGGGGATCGAGCAGTATCCCCCTCACCGCTTCGCCTATTTTAGTTCCGCCGGGTTCCCGGGTTAAAAGGCAAGGAAGATCCTGGGTGATGAGCCAATCATAGAGCAATTTTGCCTGGGTCGATTTGCCTGAACCCTCAGTTCCTTCAAAGGTAATGAAGAGACCACGCCTCATTATTCAACAGATAGGAATTTTCTTTTCCGCATAGATCTCATACTTAAATGTCTGGTCTGAATTCGCTTTAGACCAGGGGCGACAGGTCTTATTTGCGTCTCCTTTTTGAAGAGTATTTTTTGATAAATGCCTCAGTCTTCTGCCGGCAGATATAGTCAGGGAATTGCACTGGCGGTGATTTCATAAAATAACTCGATGGCTCGATCAATGCACCTGATAGATTATTATCAAGACCGAGCCGGGCACAACGGATTGCATCGATCACAACACCGGCTGAGTTGGGTGAGTCCCAGACTTCGAGTTTCAATTCAATGTTTAAGGGAACATCACCAAAGGTTCGACCTTCGAGTCTTATATGGGCCCACTTTCGATCTAAAAGCCAGGCAACATAATCAGAAGGTCCGATATAGATATTCTCATCACCGATATTATATTTTAAAAGTGATGTAACGGCCTGAGTCTTGGAGATCTTCTTGGAGGCGAGCCTGGTTCTTTCAAGCATATTTAAAAAATCGGTATTGCCTCCGACATTGAGCTGACTGGTCCTTTCAAGTTTCACACCCCGGTCATTAAATAGGTTTACCAGGACCCGATGGACGATGGTCGCACCGACCTGGGATTTTATATCATCACCGATAACCGGTAAGCGCCGTTCGCGGAACCGTTTCTGCCAGTACTTCTGGCTTGCGATAAAGACCGGGATACAGTTGACAAAGGCACAACCCGCAGTCAGACTCTGCTCAACATACCACTTGGTTGCCTCTTCACTGCCTACCGGTAGAAAATTGACAACGACATCAGTATTGGTCTCTTTTAAGAGCCGGACAATATCTGCGGTCGGTCCAGGAGCCTTTTCAATAATCTGGGAGAGATAATAACCGAGTCCGTCATGGGTCATCCCTCTTACCACTTTGACATTGGTCTTGGGAACATCACAGAACCGGTAGGTATTATTGGGATAGGTATATATTGCCTCAGCCAGGTCTTTTCCAACCTTTCGCTTATCGATATCGATGCCGAGGGTAAATTCGATATCACCGATATGATAGCCTCCGAGTCGGGTATGCATAATACCGGGAATGAATTCGTCCTCTCGGGCATTTTTATAATAATAGACACCCTGAACCAAACTCGAGGCGCAATTACCGACACCGATAATTGCCACTCTCACCTTAGACATATTTCCTCCTTGTTAACAAGATTTGGCTATGGATATCAGTAAAGAAAAAATAAGCCGAAAACATTCTTTATTTCCGATTATTCGGGTAATTTAATACTCTATTTTACTTAAAATTACTGAAAAGTCAAAGGGAAAATAGAGAACTAAACAGGGAATCGCGTGATGGTATGCCTGATATTCTCAAAAAATTTTCAAAATAAAAAAGGAAGGCATTTTTTTCGCCTTCCCTTATACATTTTTATATATTTCTATTCTACTCCGCTCAGGACTTTGAATTCGGTTCGCCGGTTCTGGGCCCGACCTGCTTCGGTCTTATTTGTCGCAATCGGTCTGGTCTCTCCATAACCTCTGGCAATGAGCCGATCGGGATCAATCTTGAATTTATTAATCAGGTAGTCACGAACTGCATTGGCCCTTGCCTGGGAGAGTTCGAGATTGGATGGGAATTCCTTGGTCCTGATTCTTCGGTTATCGGTATGGCCGGCAAGTTCCACAACAATCTCAGGGTTTTCTACGAGGATCTTACCCGCATAATCAAGAATTGGATAGGACTCAGGCAGGAGTGTAGCCTTGGCAGTTTCAAAATTGACACCCTTAAGGATGATCACTTCTTTTTCCTTGATCAATTCAAAATCACGGACAACGGTTTTGCCCGGCTCAACGGCCAGGGTGCAGGACTGGCTATAGTATTTTGGTTTTAATGGTTCAACCTTCAGAACATATTTACCTGCTTCAAGATTTGATATTCGGTATAATCCAACCATCGAATCGACTCTGACCTCACCTTTCATTATACCTTCATATTTGACCCGAGCGCCTAAGACTCTTTTGGTCTTAACATCGGTGATAAGTCCGATAATCTCACCGGGTGGAATTTTATTGAGGGTGATCAACTTGGTTTTAGTTATATCTTTTTCAATGGTGGCAGTGTCTTCTTTGGGATAGTATTTGTTCTTCTGCACCTTGATTCGCACAAGCCCCGGCGGTTGATTCCTTAATAGATAGATACCATTGATCGAATCGCTCGAACCCTTGATCATAGTGGGACCGATGATTGTCACATCCGCTATAAGTGGCTTTATTTCTGAGGCATCGATGATCCGGATCTGGAGATTACCTCTCGGGGTTAGCTCCCCAAATCTGGTTCCAACCAGAAACCGGTGGGTCATTCCGAGTTCGCTTGAATAAGGGACAAAGGCATAGTCAAAGTAGAACTTCTGGATCTTAAAACCGAGTCCAGCCGTATAATAACTCATCTTTCCTTCATTTGGCTTGGTTTTGAATCCGGCGCGAAGGGCAACGATCTCTCTTATCCAGTATTCTCCACCAAGATGGAACGTCGGTCGGGCCAGTCGGGTATATTCGAGATCGGTCAAAAGATTTAAATCTCTTCTTGGCTTTGAAACAAGTCCGACACGGAATGATGTGGGCAGGGGGGAAGAGGTTGAACTGTATTTCATACTTGTGCCGAAGTCTTTAATCACTGCACCGGCTCTGAAGATTTCACTGATAAGATAGTTACCACCGAGATCAATCCCAAAACCTGAACCGGTCTCATCACCAATTTTGTCGTAGAGACCCTTAAAATTGAACCCGGTTGCGAATCTGGGATTTAGTTTTCGGGCATAGGAAAAATTCAGGATCCCCGAAGTCTGACCAAACTGCTCAGTCTCTTCATTATTTTCATCCCACCCTTCAATCCCGCTTGTGCCACTGTAGATTAACCCAAAACCGAAAAGCCCCATTCGGGTCGCATAGGTAAGACCGCCGTAAATGTCCATAAATCCCATAAACCACTGGTGATAGGTAACGAAGGCTTCAGAATGTTCGAGCCAGCCTGATGAGCCAGGATTCCACCACATACTGCCCGCATCTTCGCTCATTGCTGTATAGGTCTCACCCAGGCCGATCGCACGG
Source organism: Caldifarciminota bacterium (assembly GCA_965648915.1). Classification (GTDB taxonomy): domain Bacteria; phylum Hydrothermota; class Tepidihabitantia; order SM23-42; family CAYGYG01; genus CBFGIV01. The sequence continues at coordinate 14,941 of CBFGIV010000024.1, forward strand.
GGATAGAAATTGACGCGTAAAAGGGGGAAGCCGCTTTCACCCGGACTTGCACCAAAAATTAGAGAGAGCCAGATGATGCCGAAGATTGTAATTCTCATTCTTTACCTCCTATTGCGTTACTGCAGTCTTCTTTTTGATGACGGTCTCTTCTTTGGTAACATCTGAGCGGAATTTGAAGATGTAGATATAGACGCCAGGCGATACTGTTTTACCATTAGTATTTTTGCCATTCCAGGGAGTGATGTGAATGCCCGGATTAACACCACGATTCTCGAGAACTCTGACGATCTCTTCACCCAGTCGATTATAGATGACGAGATCAACCTTACCTGCTTCAGGAACACTGAAGATGAATTTTGTTCCTTTCTGAAGTTTGAACGGGCTGGCAAAGTTATGGATGTCAAGTCCCGGGATGACGGTTGTGATCAGTGAGACGCTATCGGCAAGGTTGGGCAGGAAGAGGACATTTCCAAGGACCGTGGTCGAATCTTTATTTGAAGTTGTATCCATTGCCTGGGAACCGATGATTGAGACTTCAGGAGCAGTTACCTTAAGGGTAAATTCGAAAGGAACTGATGGATCAACTACGACCTTGGAGCCGAGCGGTGTTGTTCCATCTTTCTGGCAGAGGGTCGCTGTCCAGCCGGTTCTGGTATTTTTGGTCTTTAATTCTACTGTATCCGGTGCGTTACCGATGAGGACTGCGGTCAGATTATATACCTTGGTTTGACGCGATGGAATCGTTGCCTGCTGGTTCGATTCGATATTGAGGCCACTGATGAGGCGATTAATCTGGGTGATATCTTGGGCACTGTCCCGGACTGTATTATTGATCGAAGAGACACCGATTAGATAGGAGGTATCGACATCGGTGGTGCCGGCATTATTGGGTGGAGTGATAAGCAATGTTAACCATCGCGCTTCACCAGGATTCAAGACCACAAAGGAGACCGGGTTGATACCGGCTGAATCGCGGATCTGCCTGAGCCAGGTCGATCTCGTCCCTCGAGATAAGAGGTTGATCGAATCCCTCATCGTGCCAAGATTTGTAACTGAATGTAGGTAGGTAATCGTGACCCCGGGATTGGTTCGACCGATACGGTCCGGATCGACGATGATCCGGGCAAAACCAGTGATGGTTGTAATCAATCGAGCACTGTCGGTTACGGTTGAGTCATTGGTTGAATGTCCGTGGATGAATGTTGTATCGCTCATTCCCTGTGGAGCATTATTGGGGGATCGGATTTTAATCATTATTGTTGCCCGTCCACCGAATGGAGGTAATCGCACATAGGTCCGCGGTATCGTGCCGGTTGAGTCGAAGATGCCGGCATACCATCCGACCGAGGTATGTGAGGTTCTCAGTGTAATACTATCTGTGGCATTACCGTCATTGATGACATTCACAAAATAACGCACTGTATCGCCGGGCATAGAATTTGCCTGCTGGTCGGGATCGACGATAATATTGGCCTGAACACCGATGTAAGTATTGACAATTGCCGTATCATAGATTGATGAATTGGTAATAGATGTTCCTCGAACGATGGTTGTATCGACCTCAGTGGGTGGGACATTAATCGGCGGCGTGATCCTCAGGATAAATTTAACTGAATCATTGTATGGCCCCAGGTTTATCCGGGTAATGGGATTTGTTCCGGTCGAATCCAAAAGTTGAGCGGTCCAGCCGGATCTGGTGCGATATCTTGTTAGATTTACACTATCCGGTCCATTGCCCCGATTTATGGACCTGAGGAAATAATCGATCGATCGGCCGGGCAGGGTCCGGCCACTCTGATCCGGACGGATGATGAGCCCAGCAACAAAATCGATAGTAGTGATGAGTCGGGCGCTGTCCTTAATTCCCGGAATATTTGTTGAGGTACCGATGACATAGGTTGTGTCTTTTATCCCCGCTGGGGCCTGGGCTGTATCGGGTGGTGTGATATCGACGCGAATCTTGGTTCTGCCACCAAGGCCAGGAAGTTTTACAAAGGTCAATTGATTGGTTCCGGCGGAGTCGTAGATGAGAGCATTCCAGAACGGTCTCGTATTTGCCGTTGATAACAAGATACTATCGGTATTGTTGCCCTGATTGATCACATCGAGATAATACCGGACAGTTTGACGGGGGATGGTATTGCTTGCCTGGTTCGGATCGACAATGATCCGGGCCGTTGTTCTGATTGTTGTGGTGAGTCGAGCAGTATCCCGGACGGTCGGGACAACGGTTGATGTGCCAATAACCTGTGTTGTATTGACCGCACCGGCCTGGGCGGTATCGGGTGATACAACTTTAGTCATAATCTTGATTCGACCACCCTGGGGAGGAAGTTTCACATAACCTATCTGCGTGGTTCCAGTCGAATCGCAGATGAACGAATGCCAGGAAGGACGAGTATCGGTTCTGGTAAGCAGGATACTGTCAGTTGCATTACCCTGGTTTATTACATTAAGATAGTATCTAACTGTTTCAGCCGGGGCTGCGCTTGCCTGAGAATCGGGATCGACGATGATTCTTGCGAGGGGCATAATAATGGTGATAAGTCGAGCACTGTCGGAGACCGTTGAGATATTTCTCGATACCCCTTTGACGAATGTTGTATCGGCAAAGCCCATCGGTGCATTGGATGGCGATTTGATCTTTGCCCTTATGCGGATTGAATCTCTTATCGGGCCTAAGACAACCCGATTGATTGTATTACCGATTGAGTCCTGAATCGTAACGGTCCAGCCCGGTGGAGGTGCATCATTGGAGAGAAGAATAGTATCCCGAGCATTGCCCTGGTTCTTTACATAAAGATAATAATAGATTGAATCTCCGGGCAGGATTGAATTCTGTTGATCAGGATCGACAAGGATCCTCGCATCGAGTGTAATCTCGGTTATATCCCGGGCACTGTCCCGGGCCGTTCCTGAAGTTGAGTAACCGACTAAATAAGTTGTATCGGCATTACGGTACTGACTGTTAGTATCGGGCTTGATCTTGAGGTAGACGGTTTTACGTTGACCGGGATTGAGGACCACATTGTTTATAATCTGGGTCCGGGCCGAATCCCAGATCTGAGCGCGCCAGGTCGGTCTTGTCCCCCGGGTAAAGAGCGGTATCGAATCCCTGGTATTGCCGCGATTCTCAATATAGTGGTTATACCAGATCGAATCGAATCTTGAGACGAAACCCTGTCGATCTGGATCGACTATGATATTTGTAACGGGTATCACTGTTGTTCGGACAATTGCACTATCTCTTGTGGTCGGGATATTGGTTGATTGACCCCTGAGGATTGTTGTATCGGTCCAGCCGGCGATGGCGGTTGAGTCGGCTTTGATCTGGAGTATGATATTCTGCCTTCCACCGAAGGGTGCAAGTTTTACATACGAGATCACGCGGTGCAGAGAATCATAAATGATCGCCCTTGCCCAGGGTCGGGTCCGGCCAGTAGTTAATAAAATTGAGTCGGTTGCATTGCCGTTATTAACAACATAAAGACTGTATTCGGTCGAGTCTCTGGGTCGGACTGTCCCCTGACGGTCGGGGTCGACAATGATGCTAGCGGTCAATCTTATAGTTGTTCTCAATATTGCGCTGTCTCTAACCGCTGCTGACCATCTTGAAGTCCCAACCAGTCTTGTCGTATCGGTCCTTCCGGCCGGTGCATTGGATGGTGATTTTATCCAGGTGAATATTCCACGCCGGCCGCCAAGAGCAGCGACCGCAATTCGCGAGATGGTCACTCCGTTCGAGTCACAGACGCGTGCACTCCATCCGGAAATAGTTCCATTGGTAACAAAGGAAACCGTATCATTGGCATTGCCATTGTTGATCACATCTACCGGATACCGGATCGAATCGCCCGAAGCAATTGTTCCGGATTGATCAGGGTCAACAAGGATACTGGCCCGGACCTTAACCCGGGTACTTAAGATTGCGCTATCCTGAACTGTTGTCCGCCAGCATGAGGTTCCCCGAACCGTGGTCAGGTCAGTTGTGCCACCCAGGGCATTGGTCGGTGCCTTTATCCAGCAGAAGAAGCCTCTTCTTGCGCCAAAAGGATTTACCGCAATCCGGCTGATGACAAGACCGGATGAGTCGACCAGCCGGGCAGTCCAGTTGGGCAATGTCCGGACCGTCACAAGGCTGATGGTATCGATGATATTACCATTATTTGTAACCGTTAGGGGATAGCGGACTGAATCACCCGGAAATAGTGAATCACTCTGGTTTGGATCAACCAGGATTGAAGCGAGGAGTTTGACACGGGTGGTTAAAAGGGCAATATCGAAGATGTTTACATCCACTGAAGACCTTCCGGTCACAGTCGTCAAGTCGATCTGTCCAGCTGGCGCATTTGATGGCGGAGTTAGTCTTATTACGATGTAAGTTGATTGCCCCCGGGCCAGTGGACCGGTATCAGGGATACCGTCGCCGTCAGTATCCGGTAAGGGCGTAACCGAGTCCGCTCTTAGTCTGGCTACAGTCCAGGTCGATATTGTGCCTGATGTAGTAATATCTATTGTATCAGTTCGCCAACCATTGTTGGTAACCTGGAGACGATAATACTTTGGCACACCTGGATCGGTTGAGTCACTCTGGTCTGGATCAACAATGACATTCACATAGACATAGTGCCCCCGTTCATTATAATTATAAGGAATGGCGCCGATATCATATGTTCCACCAATTGCATAGACGAAACTGTCAACCCGGGCAAAGCCTAAGGCAAATCGGGCATAGTTCATTGGTGTTTCGGAGATCCAGGTATTGGTTGGTGGGGTATTATAAAATTCAGCAACATTAACCTCCTGGGGCGTTCCTGGTCCGGCACCACCAGCAGTAAAGATAAAACTTCTACCCGAGGCAGTGACTGAATCGGGCATAAGCGTGCTCCGGGCAGTGATCATTGCCGAGTTAACCAGGGTCCAGATGTTGGTTGCGGGATTATATTCATAAACTTTGTTACAACGCAGTCCCAAGCGGTCAGTCCCACCGATAACGTAGATTCTTCCCCCATAACTTACCGCACCACAATACCTGAGTGATTCAGGTAGCGGGGCCATCTGTGCCCAGGTATTGGTTGAGGGATCATAGCGCTGGCAGGCGACTTCATTATAACCACCTGAAACCCCTCCATATCTTCCTCCAATCACATAGACATAGTTTCCACAGGCAGTACCAGCGCAACCATAAACTGGAAGAGGCAGAGGGGCCAGCGAGGTCCAGGAATTTGTCGATGGATTATACCTTTCATTCCGGTCGCTCGGTGGTAAACTTGAAAGGGTGCTATCAATACCACCAATGGCGTAAATCAGACCATTGAGGGTTGCACTGGCAAATGCCTTCCTCGGATAGAGCATCGGCGCCATTGTTGCCCAGGAGTTGGTAGCAGGAGAATATCGCTCATTAACTCTGGTAATATAATTACCATCCCAGTTCTGAGAACCACCAAAACAGTAGATATAGCCTGAGACCATTCCAACACCGAAATGGCTACGTGCAGTTGGCATTGGTGTCATAATTGTCCAGAAGACGCGGGCATGGCCTAAAGTGGATAATATTATGAGACCAGCAAGATGTTTATAAAATAACCCTCGATTCAGCATAAAACCTCCTATTGTTAAGAAAGACTCCTTGACATTGCACAGACTAAATTTATTGTTAATATAGTCAAACTGACCGATCTGTCAATAAAAATCTGCACTATCCGGAAGCCGACAGATAGGGTAGAAATTCTTCACTTACCGGCGGGATCTTGACCCAGCGCACTAACTCTTTACCCTCATCAACAATCAGGACCGTTGGAATATCAGTTACTTCATAAAATGCACCTTCAGTCAGTCCGTTTACTTCATCCATATCAATATATTCAATTTCCGGAGTAAAGCCGGTCTTTTTCTTAAAATATTGAAATTTGTTAAGAACATCCTTACAGACCGGACAGGTTGATCGGCCGAAGATTAAGATCTTTTTCATTTTGCTCCTCGATATTTTTGTTTGGTGATATTGAATCTACCTGAGAGAGGCATCTTGCCCGAGGATAAGTGCTTCATCATATCTTTTGCGAGAAAAAACTGTTTCAGTAATTGATTTACATCTGAAACATCTGTTCCACTGCCCAGTGCAATTCTCTTTTTTCTCGACCCATCGATGATCTCGGGATGGTTACGCTCTTCTCTGGTCATCGAGTTAATAATCGCTTCGACCCGGACAATTTCATTTTCATCAAAGTCATCGGCTTTGACTCCGGGGATCATCGAGGCAAGTTTCGACAATGGTCCGAGTCTCTTAATCTGTTGCAACTGGAGTCTAAAATCTTCAAGATTGAATTCGCCTTTTTTGATCTTTTTAATCTGTTGGGGAGATGATTCCAGGCCGATGGTACTTATCTTCTCAGTTAAAGTCTTGATATCGCCCATCCCTAAGATACGACTGGCGATACGGTCAGGATGAAATTCTTCAAAATCTTCAATCTTTTCACCAGTGCCGATAAAGAGAAGGGGAAGGGAGGTGATGGCAACAATTGATAAGGCGGCACCGCCCCGGGAATCACCGTCGAGTTTGGTCATTATAACTCCAGAGAGATTAAGTCGCGAATGAAACTCCTGAGCCTGCTTTACTGCATCCTGACCGGTCATACCATCGGTTACGATTATCTGCCAATCCGGTTTAACGGTCTCTCTAATTTTGATCAACTCATCGATCAGTTCATCATCAATGTGAAGTCTTCCCGCCGTATCAATTATCACTAAACCGAGATTGTTCGAACGCGCTTTTTCGACTGCCTGACCGCAGATGAGAACAGGGTTTAATTCTTCGGTTTCAAAGATTGGGATATTTGCCTTCGATCCGAGAATTTTAAGTTGTTCCCGGGCAGCGGGCCGTTTGGTATCAGCCGCAACCAGAAGCGGGCGCTGGTTCCGGAAGTGGTTAGCAAGTTTAACCGCAGTCGTTGTCTTGCCTGTCCCCTGAAGTCCGATAAGACTGATTACAGAAATGGATCGAGTAAATTTTAATAGGCAGGGTTTTTCCCCCAGGAGATTTATCATTTCTTCATAAACAGTCTTGAGGAGAAGATCGGCCGGGTGGAGTGAGTCTGAAATTTTGAGACCCCGGGCCCGGGCTTCGATCCGGTCTATAAAATCTTTGACAACTCGATAATGGACATCGGCCTCAAGCAATGTTATTTTGAGGTCATTGAGAAATTCAGCGAGTTCTCTCTCGGTTATTCGACCCCAGCCGAAGATTTTTCTTTTGACCTTTTCAAACTGATCGGTTAAATTTTCGAACATCTCAGGCCGGCGATGGCTTTTTTATAATCTTCCTGTTTGAAAATTGCGGTCCCGGCAGCGATGATATCGCATCCTGCGTCGATTACTTCCCGGGCATTGGACTGCTTGAGACCACCATCGACTTCAATCTCGCATCGGAAATTATGTTTTGTAATCCACTCCTTGGCTTCGCTGATTTTATTTAAGACCTCAGGAATAAATTCCTGCCCACCAAATCCAGGAAAGACACTCATCAACAGGACGACATCGATCTGATAGAGATAGTGGGTGACCCGATAGAAGCCGGTATCCGGATTCAGAGCAATACCAACTTTACGATCTTGGCTTTTGATTTTTTTAATCAGAAAATTTGCATCCTCAGCCGTTTCAATATGAAAACTGATAATATCCGCTCCGGTGTTGATGAATTCGGTTACAAATTTTTCCGGGTGGAGGATCATAAGATGGGCATGAACCGGTAATTTAGTCAACTTCTTAACCGCCTCGACAATTATTGGGCCGAAGGTTATGTTGGGGACAAAATTACCATCCATAATATCGAGATGGAGAAGATCGGCGCCAGCCTCTTCGACTGTCTTAATCTCTTCTTCGAGTCGCGAAAAATCGCAGGCAAGGAGCGAGGGGGCAATTTTCATAATTTGTTAATCTCCTTTCTTTTTTACTATGACCAGATTTATCGAATCGCCTGTGACCACAACATTTCCCGAAGATGGTGTCTGAACGATAATCGTGCCAGGTTCACCACTCCCCTCAATTTCTTTAATCAACCCGAGGGTGAGTCCTTTCTGTTTAATAATGGTCGTGGCTTCTTCGATCTTTAGACCAGTTAAATCAGGGACAACAATTCCTTTGCCCAGGCTCAACACAACTGAAACCTTAGAACCTTTCGGGATCTCTTTTCCTGGTTCAGGGGTGGTTGATACAATCTGTCCTACGGGAATGGTATCACAGAATGTCGATTCAATCTGACCGATTTCAAGTTCGTATTTAGCAAGTATCTGTCTGGCCTTTTCTAATTCAATGGCAAGGATATAAGGGATCGCAATCTTTTCAATGCCCTTGCTGATTGTAAGGGAGACAACCCTTCCCGTCTTAATCTTTTTACCGGGCAGAGGTTCCTGGATGATAACCTTTCCCTTTTCGATAACTGGATCGAATCTCCGGTTCTGAATGGTTACTTTCAATCGGGCATCTCTTATTATCTGTATTGCTTCGTCTTCTTCTTTACCGCATACATCAGGAACGGTCACCGTTGCGCCTTTCTGGACAAGCAGGGGCATTATGATGAAATTAAAAATCAGGAGACCGGAGATGAAGGCAATAACAATACAGAGAGGATAAAAGATTGACTTTTTCACTCAAGAACGGTTGCGACCGTTAAATTTACACTGCTTCCTTTCTTGACCTTTGTCCCGGCACGGGGCGAGGAGTTTATTACAAAGCCGACATCATATTCAGTGCTTACCTCATAATCGATTGAACCCACAACCAGACCGACACTGGCCAGGGTTCGCCGGGCAGTCTCAAGACGACGGCCGATCAGGGCGGGCACAATGACTTCCTGGGCACCTCCGCTGACGGTTATTGATATTGTCTGACCTCGATCAACCAGAGAGCCAAAAGGGGGTGATGAACTGACGACGAGATCCCTGGCTACTGAATCATTCTCGACGGTTCGGACCTCTCCAAGTTTCAATCCCATTTCAGTAAGACGCTGGGTTGCTTCGACCAGAGTCATATTTCTCATTATCGGGACAGTTAACTTCGAACTGCCTTTACTCAACCAGACCGTAACCAGTGTTTTGCGGGGCACAACCGAACCAGGCAGTGGATTCTGGCGGACGATATGGCCGACCGGTATCTCACCGCTCTCTTCCTCACCGCCCAAGACAAAGAGTAGACCACGATTTTCAGCCAGCATTCTTGCCTGTTCGGGAGTAGAACTTAGCAGGTCAGGAACGACAACATCAGATTTGCCCCCTGATATACCGGGGAGGACAAAGAAGAATATCAGACAGACTGCTAAGGCAGTAAATAATGAGACAAAAAAGGAAATCAAAAAAACTTTGGTACCATTAAAATACATCAAACCTCCTTAATGATGATAAACCTTTTTTGTGATTATGTCAATTATGGAAAACCAACTTTAAACAGCAAATTCTCATCGATGGCAGCTCAATGGGGCATACTGGCCTGGGCTGATGCCGGAGAGCAAACCAAGCGGAGAGGGCGGGATTTGCACTGTGCCGTTCCGATGAGAGGAATTTAAAGGAGACGGCATTGACCAAATCACGCAGACTCATTGGCAGCTCAATGAGGCATACTGGCCTGGGCTGATGCCGGAGAGCAAACCAAGCGGAGAGGGCGGGATTTGAACCCGCGATCCGCCTTTCGGCGGATACACGATTTCCAGTCGTGCTCCTTGGGCCGCTCGGACACCTCTCCCGAAAATTCGCCGAATTGAACCACTGATAAGTTTTTCTATTTTTTAAGATCTTCTTCGGATTTTTCCTCTTCATCAGATTCGACTTCATGCATTGCCTTTTTGAACTCGCGGACCCCTTTACCAAGACCCTTTGCGATCTCCGGTATTCTCCTCGCGCCGAAAAAGAGCAGAACAATCAGGAGAATGAGCAGAATTTCCTGCCAGCCAATACCCATCTTTTCAACCTCCTGATGCATTATATCCTGATATAGAGTTTTGTCAAGACTCATCTAAAAAATTTATTTGACAAACTTAAATTTTCAGTTATACTTGGTAAAAATAATAACTGAGGGAAGAGGATCAATTCAGGCTGTTGATTAAGGAGGTTATAATGAGGTACTGCATTACGGTTTTGTTTATGGCCTGTATGGTGATGGGCTATATCGATCCGAACCTTTCGGTCTCGGAAATAAGAGACTTCACACCCCTGGCCGACAAAGAATATGATTATATCTCAATCGCCGGCTACTATTTCAATCCTAAGGAAAAACTACCTGATATCCCGGCTGAACTAAAAGGGACTTCAGACTATTACTTGATTCAGATCAAAGGCCCGGTTTATGGTTATATGAAATCGAAGATTGAAGACCTTGGAGTCAAACTCATCGAGTATATTCCGTTCAACGCCTTTATCGCCCGGATGAGTTCAGAACAGAAGTCTTCAGTTGAAAACCTGCCATTTGTAAACTGGGTTGGGACCTACGAGCCGGCTTATAAATTGAGTCCGCTCTTTAAAGTCAAACAGTCGGGAAAGGTCTATGTGCTTCTTTTTTACAATGAGGATATTAATGGGGTTGTCGAAGCACTGAGAGATATGGGTGGTAAGATTATTGAGGCATCGGTGACAGAATTTTATAAGATAATTCTCGCGGATATTGACCCTGCCCAACTATCAAAAATTGCCCGATTGCCTCAGGTGATGTATATCGAGCCCTGGTCTGAGCCAATCCTGGTCAATGATAATGCCCAATGGGTAACCCAGACCTGGACCCAGGGTGTGCGTCGGGTCTGGGCAAAAGGTCTTCTTGGCCAGGGGCAGGTGGTGAATACCGCTGATACCGGGATTCTGGTCCAGCCGACCCAGCACGATATGTTCCGTGATCCAGCAGTTGCGATAACTACCTGGGGAGACTTCCCGACGCACAGAAAGATAATTGCTTATAGAACCTGGGCTGGTTCGTCCGCAACATTCAATGACCATTCGGGTGCGAGCTGGCACGGAACACATACTGCCGGGACAATATGTGGAGACGATTCCTATGTGAGTGGGACGAGAGAGTGTGATGGTATGCCGCTCAAGGCAAAGATATTCTTTATGGATATCGGCACTTCAGCCGGTGGACTCTCAATACCGAGTGATCTGACCAATCTTTATACACTGCCTTATAATGGTAATGCGGGTGGCGCAGCGAGGGTTTCATCCCATTCCTGGGGATATACCTCGGGCCAGGGGACTTATACTGCTGCCTGTAACCAGACCGATAACTTTATGTGGACGCACAGAGACTTCTTAATCTGCTATGCGGCAGGTAACAGTGGTCCGGGTGCAACCACAGTATTACCGCCGGGGACAGCGAAGGATATCATCACTGCGGGTGCAGTCGGTAATGCCACATCCGCAAACCAGATGGCATCCTTCTCAAGCAGAGGCCCCTGTGTCGATAACCGTTATAAACCCACCGTGACTGCACCCGGTCAGGCAATGCAGTCTTCAGTAGGTCCAAATGCCAACAGTTATCAGTATATGCAGGGGACAAGTATGGCAACACCCTGCATCGCTGGTAATGCTGCTCTGGTGCGGGACTACTTTGCCCGCGGTTTCTATCCGACCGGTGACTCGGTGGCTGGCAATCGCTGGACATATATCAGCGCCGCAATCGTTAAGGCCTGTATTGTTAACTGCGCTGCACCTGATATTATTGGCAGCACAATCCCGGATAATAATACCGGCTGGGGCAGGGTTAATCTTGACGATGTCCTCTATTTCCGGGATGATGTCCGGAAACTTGCGGCATACGACGATACCCTGGGTCTTTCTACCGGCCAGTACCGGGAATATACAGTCTCGGTTAATAACCAGAGCGAACCATTGAAGATAACCTGTGTCTGGACTGACTATCCTGGAGCATCTGGATCAAATCCTTCAATTGTGAACAATCTCGACCTCCATGTGATTGGACCAAATAATGTACACTATGCCGGTAATAGATATTCTGGTGGTCAATCGATAGCCAATGATACGACCTGGGATACAAGGAATGTTGAAGAGAATGTCCGGCGCAATGTCCCGGAGATCGGAAACTGGACAATCCGGGTCAGGGCGAGAAATGTCCCTCAGGGACCAAGACAGCCCTTTGCCCTGGTGGTCTCGGGTGGACTTGGTCCGACTTCTCAGGCGGTTCTCCACATCTGTGGCCGATTACTCCAGGATCCTCCCCCTGGTAACAACAATGGCCGTGTTGACCCGGGGGAGACAGCCTATCTGACTGATACCCTGAGAAACCTATCCGCGGTTGGGGTAACCGGGGTTACAGGAAGGCTGAGACTATCAAGACCATCTTCCTATATTACATTACTTGATACTGTCGCAACCTTCGGTGATATCCCGGTTGGTGGACGAGCCCACAACGGAGCCAGCCGGTTCCGCTTCTCTGCATCATCCACAACACCACCGGGAACGGTTGTTGAATTTATCCTTGCCCTGACCGGTGGCGGTGGTTTCAGCCAGAATATCCCATTCTCGATAATGATTGGTTCATCAGGCATTATCACAATATGGGGTCCCAAGCCATTACCCAGTTTCCCATCCGGTGGCTTCCCTTACGGCCTTGCTTACAACCCGACGAATCAGAGGATTTATGTTACCGACGCCTACGGCCGCAGGATTTATATCTATTCTGGAGACAGCAATGTCACTTATATCGGGACAATTCCGGCTCCAGATACACTTGCAACCGATATTAAATACTGTGCCTATGACAATACCTTCTGGGTAGCAGCCAACCCCGGTGTCCGGCGGATCTATAAGATCAGTCAAACCGGAACAATCTTAAGGCAGTTTAATAATCCTGCTAATGACTACCCGACCGGGCTTGCCTGGCTTGAATCTTCGAGAGAACTCTATCTTGCTGACCGACGGACTGCTCAGAATACATTCCCTCAATATATCTATGTTGCAGATACAATGGGTACACAGATTCGTCGTATGGATATTCCCCTGCGGGCAAATGTCGGTCCAAGATGTCTGGCGATTGAACCACTCGGTCCTGGTCCTGGCTCATTACTTCATATCTATACATCATTCAATTCCGGTGGCACACAGATCGATTCGATCGGTCTCTACGAACTGCGCCGGAGTGACGCAAGTATTGTGCAGCGCGTCATCCTGCCTGGCTGGAATGCCCGGGGTGTTGAGTATGATCCGCGGGATGGTAATTACTGGATAACGATTGTTCAGTCGCCGGATCGATCGATTGTCAAGATTGCTGGTTTCTATGGTCTGCCGAACCTGGTAGGTGAAAATCTTTCCGGTGTTTTGACGACCAATACCCTCTTTCTCTATCCATCGGTACCCAACCCGTTCAGAAAGAGCGTTACGATCCGCTATAATCTGCCGAGCAAATCAAAGGTAAAGTTGATGATCTATGATGCATCAGGCAGAAAGGTTACGACCCTTGTCAATCGAACTGAAGAGCCGGGATTGAAGTCGATAACCTGGAATGGTTCTACTGATGATGGTAAAGAGATTGCCAGTGGTGTCTATTTCTACCGACTTGAGACTAAAGAAAAGTCCCTGGTCCGAAAACTCGTCTTCACAAGGTAATTTTGCGTGAATCAGCATCAGGGTGGGCTTTATGCCCACCCTTTTTATTTTTCTGATTTTTTACAAAAGTTTGATGTTTGGACAGTTATTGTTTAAAGATTATTAAGATTATTTTATCATCACTATCTTTTCTGTTAAGATTTCTTTGTCCGTTCAAGCATTCTAACATGTTAGAATACTCGAACAATGAATTTTGAGAAGATTTATTAGGAATGGTAAGTTCACTTGAGATCATTTTATCACCACGATCTTTCCTGTTGTGATTTCTTTATCATTATAGAGTTTTACAAAATATATACCGGGATTCGATAGTCGGAACGTAATAATGTTATCAGTGGTGCAAACCTCCTTGACCAATTTGCCGGTAATGTCATAGACCTTCAATCTTATTTCTTGTTTCTGACTTTTTACTTCTGACCTCTGATATATCTGTAATCTGACATCGGCCTTTGCCGGATTGGGCCAGATCTTTAATTGGTTATCAGTTATTCGCCATCGACTATCCTCTTTGATTTCTGTTATGTTCAATCTTTTATAGTAGATTTCTTCATTTCCACCATCCCTTTGGTCGGTCCAGAGAAGATGTAAGCGATTGGAATCGTCAATACAGATAAAAGGTTCACGCGAATGACCCGGGGCATTGGTTATTCTGATGTCCGGACTCCAACCCGTTCCATCATAACATTTGTAATAAATCTCACTCTCACCATGACGATAATCAGACCAGACAAGATGTAGCCGGTCCTGTTTATCAACTGCAATCTGGGGATGTTCTTTGATATAATCGACACTTACCAGTAATGTTTCAGGTTCCCAGGAAGTGCCGTTGAATCTCTTATAGAATATATCCCAGGTGCCAAACCGAAAATCCTGCCAGACCAGATGAAGCCTGCCCCTCGAATCACAGGCGACCGATGGTTCTACCGACGATTCAATACAGTTGGTCAACATTGTGTCACGCTCCCAACTTCTCCCATTATACTTCTTGTAGTAAATCTCGTAGTTTCCAGTTGTATCATCTGACCAGACAAGATGGAGACTGCCTTGCAGACCAGTAATTATCTTTGGATTAGTAAATGGTTTTGTATCGGCACCTTTGAGCCGGGCCAGGGTTGTCTCTTTTTCCCAAAAAATTCCATTGAACCTCTTATATAGAATTTTCCCTGGGCGACCGCATTGCATCATCGCAAGGTGTAGCTTGTTTGATGTGTCTATAGCCAGAGATGGTCTTAGAAAAGCCCAGGAATCGGTAAGAGCGGTATCAGGCCGCCAACCAGCAGGATCCCATTTCTTGTAAAATATCCTGATGCATTGCCAACCTCCGATGCTTCGTTCGTCCTCAAAAACCAGATGCAAATTATTGCTTGTGTCGGGCAAAATTGTCGGAAACTGCGACCTGACAACTTCGACACCGGTAACTAATAATGTCTCAGGTAGCCAGATTGTGCCGTTGTATTTACGATAGAAGAGCCGCCATCTTGGTAAATATGCTTCCCAGACCACATGAATATTACCTCGCCTATCAATGGAAATATTTTTACAAAAATTGGGTGAAGTCCGATCGATGAATAAATGATTGGTCAGCCGGAAATCAGGGTCCCATTGAAGAAATATAAATAAAGATAATAGGAACATTATTTCTCCTTCATTTTTGAAAAGATACATATCGGCCTCGCCCACTGCCCTATTGGTGTGAGAATAAATCTTCTACGATAAAAGACATCAATTGTGTGCTCGGTCTCTTCTCGCCAGAAAAGATACAGAGTATCATCTATGCAATACACAAATGGATTGGACGATTTTGCCTCGCTGTATGAAAGATTTACCGTATCCGACTTTGGCGTAAAATAGAAAATATTGCCGTCTTTGACAAAGACTGTATGCTTGCCACCGCGCTGGTCTGCAATGGTTACCATTTCAGGTAATTCCCCTTCGGCTACTTTTTCAATTATATCAAAAACCTTACTGCTTTCTTGGCCACTACTTGTTTGAATCAAGATTAAACAAATTATAAAAACTAATTTTTTAGACATAAACACCTCCTTGCTCACCCCCTCCTTTATCCTCCCCCTTGAGGGGGGAGGTCAGGGTGGGAGGGCGTCATTGAGAGCGAATCCGCCTGAACAGTGAGCGTGGCGATCCCCTCTTTTCATTCGCTAACATTCGTTGCTTAATCAACCACCACTACCTTTTTCGTAATCACCTTATTCTCGGTCTCAAGACGCAGAAAATAAACCCCACTTTTCAGGCTAAACGCAGAGGGCAAGGTGTAAAGGGTGAGAGATTTCACCAATTTCCCAGAAATATCATAAATTTTTATTTGTTTTTGACTGACATCTGTTATCTGTAATCTGATTTCCCTTCGTGTTGGATTCTGTAAAATCTTTATACCGCCATCCGCTATCTGCCATCTCCTATCCTCTTTTACTTCTACTCGCTTTATTGCAAACCTCCCCGAAAAATCCCAGGCAATACCCCTGGGTGTATTCTGCCCGGCTCTTGGTGGACCATATGACCAGATCATCAGACGACAAGAGTCGGAAACTGTGTCAGGAACAGACCAGAGATATGAAGTATCGTTCGATTGTTGGATAGTTGTGATGGTTTGATAGTTACGACCATTGTCAAAAGAGATGAAAAGAGTAAAAGAATCAGCGCCAGGTGGATCAAACTTTCGCCATCTTATCCACTCCTGTGAACCGGCAATAAATATCTGGCCACTGTCAGGTCTTGTAAATTCAGCACCGCAGATCTCAAAGATATGAGTTTCATTACCACCCGATTCTACAATTTCACCATAGCCATTCTTATTTAAATCATAAACGAGGACATTGGTGGCATTGTGAGAATTACCTTGTGGCCAGGGGTAAACGGTGTAAATTCGCTCAAATTGATTATTTCCTCTGGCTTTATAAATTAACCAATTATTTGCTACAGCCCAGACGAGTTCGTCAACACCGTCAGCATCAACATCACCACTGGAGCTACTCGTATACCAGTCAGGCCATGTGCGAATATCAAGGATTGAATCTTGATAACTAATATCATATAGATTATTTCCTATTGTTTCATAAATTCTTACACATCCGGTCCAGGTCATATTGCCGGGATTATAAAAATTCATTATAATAAATTCCGACTTACCATCACGGTCCAAATCATTTGTTGAGATATTGTCCAGACAATTCGGCGTTGGAATCGTATCGCACCAGACCCTTTGATATTGATTATCTCCGATACATTCAAAAACCTGCACATTTTCCCAGTGACTGCTTATCCCGCTTGTTACAAATTCACCCCTGCCATCAAGATCAAAATCACCAAAACAATGAGCATCAGCATTAGTGGTGACAGTGTCACACCAAACGAGAGAATAACGATTATTACCACAATTTTCTAAGATGAAGAAGAATCTGCCTCCTGCTGTAAAGACTATTTCTTTTTTAAAATCATCATCTAACTCTGCGATGTGCATATCAGAGAAGGTTGCCTGAACAGAGCAATCCCATTTCCAAGATAATAATTTAGGGTAGCTGCAATAATCTGGCGATTCATAGATGCCTATCTGATAATTAATTGTTCCATCGGCGTTAAAACCGACTATATCACTAAAAGAATCATTATCAGCGTGCCCAACTTCACCATTATAAAAACCAGAATCACCGACTATTGATGATAAGATGAATCTATTTATTGGTTGACATTCCCAGATATGAGTTTTTTTGTAAAAAGTATCAGGTCTGCCAACACAAAAAATGACTTCATTATATCCATTGTGATTCGTGTCATAGCCGCAAAGTAAACCATGAGTCCACATCATACCTCGTGGGAGATATACTTTTTGCTTGAAATTATAGGCGGAAACGAATACAAATGGCAAAATAAAAAGAATTAAAATAGGGATTTTGAGGTTGCTTAAAAAACCTGTTTTGTCATTGCGATCCGCCTCAGGCGGAGTGGCGATCTCATTCTTATTGAGAGCAGATGAGATTGCTTCGGTCCACCTTCGGCGCGACCTCGCAATGACTGAAACAAGAAAGCTTCGAATAAATAAGTTATTGATTTTCATAATACTTGATTTAAAGGGGAGGGCGTGAAGCCCTCCCCTTATCTTTATCTACTTCAAGAGAATTATTTTCTCTGTAGCCTTGTAGTCAGGTGTTGCCATCCGCACGAGATAAACTCCGTTAGGTAAGGGCTGGCCTTGGTCATCACAACCATTCCACTTTATCGAATGAACACCAGATGGCTTGTAACTGTCAATCAGATTTCGCACTAAACGCCCCATCGCATCGTAGATTTTCAAAGAGATTTTACCTTCATTAGCAAGAGTATACCTTATCAGAGCAGTTTTAGCAACGGGATTTGGAGATATCTTTTGCAGAGCAGTTCTTAGCAGGAATGACTGTGTTTCGGCCGATCGTGTTCCGCCTTGCGCATAACCACCTTCTTTTGTCGTTTTCTTTTTCTCAAACTGATAGACTCTGAGATAAGCAATAGGGACATACTCGCCAGTGACTTTTTCTACTCGAAGATTGACTATTCTGTCATATTTATAAGTAGTCTCTGGTAACCAAAACTGGAAAGTGTCCCAGGTTCCTGAGGTGAAACTTACCGTCCTTACAGACATATTATCGGCTGTGAATTTCGTACTCCATTGTCCTGTCTTCTCGTGGTAGGGCACAGCAATTACCTTATAGAGGAATTTAGGATTAGGGCAGTGAAGTTTGTAGATGAGAGCAGTTGAATCGTAGTCAGCCCAGATTTTGCGGGTTGGCCAGTAAGTCCTTCCTTTTCTTCTTATTGTATATTGGGATAGTGCTGAATCGCCTACCGGGATACTGTAGAAGCAAACATAGGGGTCAGGACCATAGTCAAATCCGCCGGTTGATCTTAATCTAACCTCATAGGCATCGGCATAAAGACTCTCGGTCCAGCAGGTATAGAGTGTTGGCAGACCCACAATATTCTGATAGAAGTTCGAATGGCCAAACCAGGAACGATTTGGCGTTTCGCTCAGGTTTCCAACCTGATGGGTAGTTCTATTCCAGTAGTAGATTTCAAAGTTACTGTTATCGACTTTTTCTGACCAGACAGTAAATTCACCAGAAGCACAGACAGGGAAAACCGAAGAATCTGAAGAGGGGTATGGATCGTAGTAATTCCAGAATCCTGGAGGGTCAAATATCCACCGTGATGCCCGTTTGACATCAAGATTTTGCGATGATAATTCCTCTGACCAGTGGACGAAGACCGAATCACCATAGCCTTCACAGTGCGGATAGACTGAGGGCACATTGGGACTTAACCAAACATTATAAATCGGTGACCAGATGCCAGAAACATCTCGGTAACGGTAATATGTTTCACCCAGTCCGGTCATCTCATCTGCCCTTTGCCAGGCAACATGGAGTTGATTAAACATATCAGCACTGATTGAAGGCGAC
>CBFGIV010000025.1:0-32033 GCA_965648915.1 Caldifarciminota bacterium
TCGTCCGCAATTAGTCATTATTGATGGCAATCAAGGCCTCCGCTTGGCGGTTGAAACGACCTGGCCGAAAATTGATGTTCAACGCTGTACCGTGCATAAACTTAAGAATCTTCTGTCCCATGCGCCTAAGCATGTGCATGAGGCGATTCGAGAAGATTATCACGCCATTATCTATGCTGATAGTTTCGAAGAGGCCAAAGTCGCCCGAGAACGTTTTATTAAGCAATGGCAGAATCGTTGTGAAGGTGTGGTTAAGAGTCTTTTGGAAGCGGGTGATGAACTATTGACTTTCTTTCGCTATCCCCAGAGTCAATGGCGGAGCTTGAGAAGTACGAATATCATTGAGCGGATCTATGGTGAATTCCGGCGTCGGATAAAGACCCAGATGCCTTTTCCAACTGAGAGTGCATTTTTAATAATGCTTTATGGTCTAATTGCCAGTGGTCAAATCACTTTAAGGAAGATTCCCGGCTGGCGTGATATGTCTGGAGTGATTAAGAAAAAGATTGAGAAGGTGGCTTAAATGATTATAATATCGCCGTTAAGGTTGTGTTATTATGAATTTCCACGAATATCGGGACACAACCCCTGTAAGTTAAAAACTGTGATTAAATCTTTATCGAAAAACCTAATCTCATTCGGAACGAGGGCATATAATTATCGGGTGATCTCTGCACAAAGTGTCGGGCATCCATATAGCCTCGATATCTCTCTGGTCCACTGGCAATGCCATCATGGTCAAAATCACAGGCCGGGTGATAGTAACTCGAATGGATGGTAAAACTGCCGAATTGATACGGACTGAAATTGACATCTCCATTATCCCAGTCGGGTAGACCTGAAGAAGAGTAAACCGAACGAATCTGTGTGGTGTTGAATAGATTATAGATCGAACAGTAAATTCCACTGGTAAGAGGACCGATATTTATATCCTTGCTGACCTGTAAATCGGTATTTATATACCCGGGTTTGCGGGCTGAGTTAATGGCACCAATCTTTTCGCCCCTTATATTGGTCGGTGTATAGGGCTGTCCAGAATGATATGAAGTAACTGTTGAGATAACAAAATCGCGTAGAGGTAGGATATTAAAATCATTTGGAAACTGAAGGCCACAATCAACGATAAAAACATGCCTCTCATCAAAATCGAGCCAGAAGTCGATGGCCGGGATCGGAGGTTGTTCGCCGGTCACTGGATCGGGTTGAGCATTATAGTATTCAAGTACCGATTCCAGTGCCTCGGAACCAGTTCCTTTAGCATATTGAAGCGTATAGGTCAATCTCCCATACCAGTAATTGGCCAGCCTTCGATTCAAACTCACCTCAAAACCCTTAACATTTCCGTAGTCGGCATTTCGGTATTGCAGATAATTGGTGGGCACCGCTATGACTTCCCGAACCGTCTCAAGATCATAGATGTCTTTAAAATAGAGAGCGACATCAAATGAAGTAATATCGTTAATCTGATTTTCGAAGCCCAATTCGTAGTGGATAGTCTTTTTAGATTCAAGCTCAGGATTACCAAGAATTGCACCAGATCTGACCACCCTGAGAACCGTCGATGGACTTGAGAAACTGTAATAGTAAAGAATCGGCGGGATCTGATGGAAATGTCCGTAATTGAAGCGGAATTTTGTTCGATGCGTGACCGGAAAGGAGAAACCAAATCTGGGGGAAAAGCGATAGTCGGGCTCTGCTTCAACCCAGGAGGTGGTATCATATGGATTGACAATGCCCCGGGATTTAGAATTGAAATAGTCCAACCTCAGCCCCAGCCTGAGGATCATACCCTTCCAGTCAATCCGGTCCTGTATATATGCAGCCAGCTGGAGCGGTGAATTTTTGTACATATCATAATAGGTATAGGCAGCCTGCGGATAACCATTGAGATAATCACCAAAGACAATATTGGTCAGCCCGGCACCGAACTTTAGTTCGTGAACCTTACCAATACTTTGCACAATATCGACCTTACCAGAATAAGTACTTGAGAAATAATACCGGAATTGACTGAAGTCGCCGGTCCAGAATAGACCCCGGACGCCGTAAGGATTATCAACGCTGGTATTTTCTTCAGGTCGAAAATGATTCATTAGCGTATCCGTGATCTCGGCCTGAGTGACCTCACCATCGTCAACAATAAATTGTGCCTTATATCGATAGTCCTCCCACCAGCGCCGTGGATTTTTAGGAAATCTCGGATCATCCGGATGATTCTCCTGATGTGTATCACGAGTCCCAACCCAGCGCCGGGTATCCACATAACTGGCCTTAAATGAACTGAGGATGTTGTTGGTCAATCGATAATTCAATATCGAGTGGACCACCGACGACTTATAATTACGTGAAACATAATTGGGAAGATTGAAATGCCAGCTTGTTGCATATGAATTATACTGTTCCCGGGAATGGAAACCATTGATCGATAACTTTCCTCGATTGGGAATCGAATATGTAATATGCGCCTCGCCCCGATAGTCACATCTCGGTCGCGGCGCCTTGAAGTAACCAAAACCGTTATCCGGTCCATAGTCATCGACCTTATAGAGTTCACCCGATAAGAAGTATTTGAGACGCCGCACCAGAGGCACTGATCCGCCCAGATAGGTCTCAAAAAAGTTATACCCGTAATTCAGTTTGTCCGTCTGAAACATCTCATCAGTAGTATACTTTACCATAGTCTCAATCTTATCTTTTCCTTCTTTGCTTATGACATTGATGACGCCTGAGATAGCATCGCCGTATTCGGCCTCAAAACCACCAGACATAATTGTTACCTCCTGGACCGCCGATTTGGTCATCAAGACCGGTTCGACCGCACCACTACCCCATGGAACAATAACTTTTGTGGGCATCCCATTTATGTAGTAAGTAATCTCATCCGGCCGACCACCCCGCAGATGTGTCCCGGTTACATCCTTGGTTACGCCGGCAGTAAAACCGATCAACTGAGGTATCGACATAATCGGTTTACGGTCAATCTCATCGTCGGTCTGGATCCTGGTTGTTGCAACACTGGTCGGATTAACCATCGGCCTTTCTGCCTTAACCACTGTGGCCGGCAATGCGATAACCGTCTCTTTCAATTTAAAATCCTGTTTTGTCGTCTGATCCGCATTGACAATGAGATTGCTGACAACAACCTCTTCATAATTAACTGCTGTTATTCTTAAAGTATAGCGACCAGGCGGGACGTATAGAATTAGATAGGTCCCATCTCTTCCGGTAGTTGCTCCAAGATCAGTCCCTTTGATTGCCACATTAATTCCCTCAAGGGGTTCATTGGTTTTGGCATCAACAATTCTTCCCTGAATTCGACCGTATTCACCAGCCCACAGGAACAGAAATAAGATAAAAAACGTGATTAAAAATCTCTTCATCTAACACCTCCTAAGAAAATCGATATAACACAGCGTAAATCAAATAAATTTAATTATTCAGTATATAAAATTTTAGTATAAAGTCAAGGAGGAAATTAAAAAGGGTTGACAGCACTAAAAAAGTGCATAATCTATGAATTAATTATGGATAGGCAAAAACTGGCTTTTTTTTATACAATCCTGGTTGTCCTGATCTGGGCAACAGTGGCCTCAGCTTTTAAAATCTCCTTGCGCTATTTGCCTTTTAATCAACTCCTCTTCTTTGCTGCGCTTATGTCCACCCTGATATATTTTATCTTTCTCTTATTTCAAAAAAAATTGAGAATGTTGTGCACAACCACTGCGCAAGAATATTTAAAATCTGCCCTTCTCGGCTTTCTCAATCCCTTTCTTTACTATTTAGTCCTCTTTAAGGCCTACTCCCTCCTCCCTGCCCAGGAGGCCCAGCCATTAAATCAGACCTGGGCGATTACTCTCTCGATCTTATCGATCCTGATTCTTAAGCAGAAAATCGGGATATACCGCCTGGGTGCAATCACCATCAGTTTCATCGGAGTTGTAATCATTGCTACTCACGGTAAGATAAAAAGCCTCCATCTGGCAAATCCGCTGGGGGTCATCCTGGCTCTGGGAAGCGGAGTGATCTGGTCTTGCTACTGGATTTATAATATGAAAGACCGGCGCGATGAGATCATTAAATTGTTTCTTAATTTTATCTTTGGATTTTTATACATATTTATCTTCAACGCCATCTTCTCTAAAATTTATCTCCCTGCCCGATACGGTCTGCTCGGTGGGCTCTATGTCGGCACATTTGAAATGGGGATCACCTTTATCCTCTGGTTAAAGGCATTGCAACTCTCCAGAACCACCATCCAGGTGAGTAATCTGATCTATCTTGTCCCTTTTCTGTCTCTAATAGTAATCAATTGTGCAGTGGGCGAAAAGATTTTACCTTCAACAGTGGTCGGTTTAATTTTTATTGTTATCGGCATTGTTATACAACAGAACCTTGGATCGCGTTATGGACAAACGTAAAAAACTTACAATTCTCCCTATCATTCACAATCTGGTCATACTAAGCCTCAATCAAAAGATGGAGAGGGGTAATTTCAAATGAATTGGTTTGTATGTATAATTTGAAAATTTTATCTAATTTTAAACAAAATTTTTGTCGCTCCGAGAATTTTATAAAATCATTAAATTTTTCAAAAGTTTCAGTATGTATCCGGGTAATGACACCCTTATTTATTAAGTTATAATATATACTAAGGAGGCAATATGAAAATATTCATAATCGCTATAACCATACCCGTGATGATCTTTTCCTGGTCCTTACGCCTTTCCTGGAATAAAACCCTTGATGCCCATACATTCTCTGCCACCGGGATATACGACATCGATGGGGATTCGATGCCTGAATTACTTGTGCCGGGCAATCGCACCCTTTATTGTTTAAGGTCGATCAACGGCGATACCATCTGGACCTTTACCCCTTTCAGCAACTACTTTCCTGCAGTCTCTTCCCCAATTGCAGCAGATATCGACCGGGATGGCTCAATCGAAGTAATTGTCAACTCACCAAATTATCTATACATACTGAATTCTGCAGGCCGAGCTAAATGGAGTTTTCTGCTCCCCAATCCCGGTTCAGTCCAGAACTGCATCTCATCTGCCGCACTCGGTGATATCAACCGGGATGGTAAATACGAAGTCTTTGTCTGTGCCCCATATAATAACACCCTCTACTGTCTCGAGCCCGATAGTGGTAAAGAGAGATGGCACTTCACTCCCAGTCCTGCTTCTCGTTTTATCATCTCCACACCTACAGTAGTCGACTTGAATCTTGACCACCGTTACGAGATCTTAATTGGAACCGCCGATGATGCCGGAGGAAGGCTCTTCTGCCTCAACGATAGTGGAAGGGTCCTCTGGTCTTATCAAACAACAGGCAGTGGAATTTCTGGCTGGCAAATAACCTCGGCCTGCGTTGGCGATATAAATGGCGACGATACCCTCGAGGTCTTTATGACCTCAAATTACTGGGGAATCTTCTGTGTCAACCACCGGGGTCAGGAAAGATGGGTGAGGCGTTTAAATGAACATTCATCTTCTTATCCGGCAGTTGGTGACATCGACGGCAATGGCACACTGGAAGTCATCGCCGGCTTTGGTCCTTATTTAACTGTCTTCAACGGATCGAACGGTAACACACTCTGGGCAGATACCGTCTTATCCGGCTATTATATCGTCTCCTCACCCGGTCTGGCCGACTTTAATGGCGACGGTCTTATCGAAATTGCCTATGGCGAATTAAAGCAGGGAGCACCCAATGACTCAACCCGGTTGATGTGGGTATTGAGCCATCGGGGAGTCACGATCTGGAGTGATACCGTCGGCACGACATTTTCTGATCCCACGATTGGTGATATCGATCGCGACGGTCGTATCGAAATGACCATCGGGCCGACCTATCGGGGTTATAAGTTCTGGACTTTTGAGACCGACACCATAACTCAGATCGGAAGGATCGAATGGCAAACACTACAACACGACATACAGCGAACCGGTCTGTATGGATTCCGGGATACTACCGTAATAGTTGCCGAACTGCCTGAGTCAAGTTTGAAGTCAGGGTTTAAAATCTGGCCCAATCCTGCCCGTCACTATGTTGAATTTCAGATCGAGAGAGGAAGAAAGCATCGGATTAAAATATTTGATATCAGCGGGAGAGATGTCGCTGAGATTTATACCAACAATTCCGGCCGGGCAATGCTATCGACCGACGGGTTGCCGTCGGGTGTCTATTTTGCGGTGGTTGGTCAAGATATTAAAAGGCGGCAGAAACTGATTCTTGTTCAATAACTGCGGTAACAGTCCGGACAGATTAAACCAACCGATCTATCTCAGTAAGACTAATTTTTTTGATGTAGTATAATCACCAGCCTTGAACCAGAGTAGATAGACACCTTCCGCCACCTTCTGGCCATGATCATCACGACCATCCCAGATAATCGGCTTCAATGGTCTATTGGTTATATTGTTAAATTGTTTAATTACCCTGCCCGAAATATTTAAAATTTTCATACTGACACGATATCTGGATTCTGGAATTTGGTATTTAATTGTGGTGCAGTACCGTAAAGGATTAGGGAAAATTTCTAATCTGACCGGACGAAGTTCATCAACTGGGGGTGCTTCAACTTTGACATTGCCCGGACAATTTGTCGAAAAGAAATTAAAAGTAGGTGCACCAAATATATAGACCCAACCGATGTAGGCATAGGACGATGTGTCCGGGGCGATGGAGATGCTGTAGGGAACACTGGGTGTGATGTTCGATAAAATATCGGTTACCTGAAGATTGGGCATCAACCAGGAATTACCGTTGTCCGTGGAGATTGTGTAGTAGGCATGCGTCATCGGACCAAAAGGAACACACTCTATCCAGGAGACATGTAAATTCCCTTTTTTATCAACCGCAATATGCGGTTCGTATTGATTCGCACCGATACCGGCACGGTCATTCACCAGTATCGAGTTAGACCAGGTCACACCTCCATCCACCGATCTGCTCAAGAAGATATCTGTGTCATATTGTCCATAACGTGCCTCAGTCCAGACCACATAGAGGGTGCCATTCTGGGCCAAAGCCATTGAAGCATATCTTGCATCAACCGTATTGTCAATCGTAGCAACCGAGTTCTGCCAATTTATTCCATTCGAGGATCGAGCGACATATACTTCACCATCCGTGCCGACCCACATAACATACCATCGACCAATAAGCGGGTCATATCGGGTATAGGGCCGGCCGAGCGTGGTATTGCTCGGGGGCAGACCGGTGATCTGACATTCACTTACCCAGGTAATCCCGCCATCGGTCGAACGCTTAACCCAGGGTGACCAGTTTTGAGGACTGGAAGGACTTTCCATCCAGCTGGCGTACAAATTGTTAATTCCAGTTGTGATGTCGGGATTTAACCGTATATAACCGTTCGGCAGACCATCATCAACCCTTACTCTATTGGTCCAGGTAACCCCACCATCGGTCGAGCGGGAAAACTGGATCCCGCCCACATAAGGCTCTGCCCAAATAACATTAATAATGCTACGATTATCTATTGCCATCGATGGATACATAATAATGGTGTCTGGATCATATCTGATAATCTTATTCGGCTTGAGCCAGATCCTCCCGGTATCAAGCGACTTGGTGAAACGGATGTGCCGGGGATATCCACTGGCTGGACCGGACTGCAAGAGCGCATATATCGTATTGTCTTCCAGCACATGCATAAATGGCCCACGGCAGAAGAATAGAGTAGAATCGTCAATCTGAACTGAAGGACGAAACCTCGGCACCGTATCTGAGTAAAAAAAACTTTGTATTACACTATTTTGAACCAACATACCTGAGATCAATTCTCCATGCGGTCCAAAAATTGGTCTTCCCTGCCCGTCGGAATAAAATCCGGAAAGTATGATCAAAAAGAGAAACATTCTGACCTCCTTAACTTATTATAGGGATATAAACTTTGGTGTCAACCTAAATCATTCGTGCCGCAGGGCCTCAATCGGGTCCATTATTGCGGCCTTACGCGCCGGATACAATCCAAAGAAGAGTCCAACACCAAAAGCGAAAGAAAACGCCAACAGAATTGAACCGAACCTTATAACTGTCTGCCATTCGAAAAATTGACTCATCAATTTACTCACCAGGATCCCCAGCCCGATCCCGAATGCGCCTCCGGTCAGAGAAATGATAATCGCTTCAATCAGAAACTGGAAAAGAATGTCGCGGTACTGGGCACCGATTGCTTTGCGAATACCGATCTCTTTAGTCCGTTCCGTAACTGATACGAACATAATATTCATTATACCAATCCCACCGACTATAAGACTCACAACCGCGATGCCGGCCAGCAGTAGTGTGAAGGTCCGGCTCGTCTCCTGCATCGTAGCCAGTATTTCTGACTGCGATCGGATGTGAAAATCGTCTTCCTCGCCGGTTCTTATTCGGTGCCGTTCTCTGAGCAGACGGGTAATTTCATTGCTGGCCTGTTCCATAAGATCCCGGGTCTTAGCCATCACATTGATTACCGAGACCCGATCAACGCCAAAAAGCCTTTTTTGTGCGGTCAGGAGAGGAATAAAAACTACATTATCTTCATCCCGCCAGCCCATACTCCCCTTTTCGCTCATCACCCCGATCACCTGAAAATTGGTGCGCTTGATCTTAATATACTGTCCGATCGGGTCAGTATTTCCAAAGAGGTCCTTGACCACGGTCTTACCTAAAACCGCTACCCGCCGCATCAATCGGTTGTCCTCTTCATCGAAGAATAAACCAGATGCCACTGGAAAATTTCGCACTTCCGGGAAGCTGGGCGTAACTCCACTGACCTCCGTGGTCGCATTCCTGTTACCAAAAACCACCTGGGCGGTTCTCGAGAAAGACGCATCAACCTTAGCCACCGCCGGGCATTCATTGCTGATCGCCTTAGCATCCTCATAGGTAAGCGGACTGATTCCGAGAAACCGGGGCGGCCCCATCGAAAAAGAACCCGGTCGAACCATCAATAGATTGGCCCCCATCTGACCGATCCGTTCAGTAACCTCAATACTTGCTCCCTGTCCGAGGGCAATCATCGCAATCACCGCCGCCACTCCAATAACAATTCCCAGCATCGTCATAAAACTGCGCAGTTTATTGACGATTATCGAAGAGATCGCCATAAGCAGGTTTTCCTTTAATTCATAAAAAGAGAAAAAACTCTTCTTTTTCAGTGGTTGTGGAGTTTGCTTTCTGGCCTTGGGTGATCCACCGGTCCTTTTATCCTCAATTACCCTACCGTCGCGCAATGTTATTGTCCTTTGTGCATACTCGGCGGTATATTTTTCATGGGTAACTATGATGACCGTTATCCCCCGGGAATTGAGTTCAGCAAGCATCTTCATAATCTCATCCCCGGATTTCGAATCGAGATTACCGGTTGGTTCATCAGCAAGAATCATCGAAGGAGAATTTATGAGTGCCCGGGCAATAGCAACCCGCTGCTGTTCCCCACCGGACAATTCTTTGGGCCGGTGCGATCCCCTCTTCTCCAGACCAACGACTTTGAGGGCTGATAATACCCGCTCTTTTCTCCCGTTCTGTTCACCTCCATATATCAGAGGCAATTCAATATTTGCAGTTGCATTTAATCTTGGGAGTAAGTTGAAAGACTGGAATATGAACCCGATCCGCTGATTTCTGATATAGGCGAGATCCGAATCGGTAAGTTTTTTTACATCAATGCCATCCAGGAGATATTCCCCGCTCGTCGGGCGGTCAAGACAACCAATGATATTGAGCAGAGTCGATTTACCCGAACCAGAGGGACCAATTATCGCAACGCATTCACCGTCCTCAATCGTAAAAGAGACATCGATCAAAGCCGGGACTGAAACCCGGTCAATTTTATAGACCTTGTTTATATTCTTAAGTTCAATCACCGCGGTCTCCTCAATAGACGCATTGAACGGTTAATGGCATTTGGCCGACCCTCTCTCCCCTTAAGTTCGCCAATGACCACCTCCTCTCCCGGGCTTAAACCTTCGCAGATTTCAGTCATCTTACGATCGGTAATCCCGGTCTTTACCGGACGGATAATCGGCTTATCTTTGAGCACAAGGACAAAAGTCTCTCCGTTGCGTCTTCTTACTGCAGTTGCTGGAACAATTAAAATATCCTTTTTGCTCTCAGCAACAAATTCCAGATTTGCCGTCATTCCCGAAGACCAATATTTTGGAACAGTGATTGCATCGACCATCACATCATAGACAACAACATCGTTAACCACCCTCCCCTCAAGCGAGATCTTTGTAACTCTTCCTTCAATCCTTTGGTCCGGAAAAGCATCAAGTGTGATCCAGGCCTTCTGGCCGATGCGGATCTTACCAATATCCGCCTCATCAACTTCAACATTAGCCACAAGGCGATCAGAAAGAACAAAGAGGATATTATCGAGGGAGACATTCTGCCCCGGCTCACAGGCACGTTTTATTACTCTACCAGAAATCGAAGTGGTGATGGGCACCATTTTATAGGCCCTATTGGCAATTTCATAGGCCCTTTCCGCTTCCCTGATTGCCTCTATCCTGTTTTCTCTCCGGGCCTCAGCCAGCGATGCCTGTGCCGCATCTAAAAGAGCAATTCTATCTTCACTCGATATCCAGGCAAGAACCTCCCCCTTTTTAACAAAATCGCCCTCATCGACTTCAACCTGATCAATCCTGCCTCGCTGCGGGGCACGGACTTCAACCCGGGTATAGGATTGGATCGTGCCAGTGGCAAGAACTTTGACTTCGATATCTCCCCTCACCACTTTAACTGTCTCAAACCCAGCCGGGATCGAATGCATCCTGTTTCTCTTTTGCCCAAGAACAAAGAGGGCAACAATCACGAATATTACTATCAAAGAAATTATCCACCACCTTTTCATTTATTCCTCCCTAAGACCGCTTCTAATCCTGCCTGCGCGTTGCGGAGATTATAGAGGGCATTGATATATTCATACTCTGCCCGGGTAAGTGAATTCTCTTTCTGTTGAAGAAAGAAATATGATGTCAAACCTTGCTCATATTGTAGCCTTGTAAGATAATACATTTCGCGCGCTGCCTCTAAGGTCTTGAGACGCACCTCACAGCTCTTTTGTGCCAATTTAAAATTAAAATAACTCTCCTCGACCTCTTTCTCGATCGTTGCTTTAAGATTTTCTATCTCAATCTTCTGAGTACGAAGGGCAATATTGGCTCTTTTTAGTTCGGATCTTCTTGAAAATCCGGTGAAGATCGGCAGGGATAAATTTACTCCTGCACTCCAATCCGACTCCTGATTAAGAAATTGATTACCCTGCCAGCCGTACGAAGAAGAGAATGATATCGAGGGAAAATAGTTACTCCGGGCCTGTTTGATCTGTGCTTCATATGTTTCATAATCAGCCCGGGCCCGAAGTATCTCCGGCCGTTCGCTCTGGGCTGTTTTAACCATCTCTTCCAAAGGCGGAAAATCAAGTTTCTGCTCCTGATAAGTAATAAAAATGGGCTCCTTGCTGGAACGGCCCAGTAAGAAATTTAACTTCGTCTGTGCCAGGGTTAATTCCCGATCTGCAACCATTCTGTCGTATTCGGCCTGAAGGAGATTCGCTTCTGCCTCTTTGACTGCGGGTTGATTTTCCCGACCTGCTTCATAGCGCAATTTTATGATCACGAGGTCTTCTTCTCTGCGCCTGAGGATATCCTTAATCAAAGAGCGCTGCTCTTCCTTCTGTAAGATCTCAAAGAAAGCTTTTTTGACCTCAAGGACAACCTTGATCTCAGCCAGATTATAATTGGCCCGGGCAATTTTGATCCGGGCACCGGCCATCTCTACATCTGCCCGCCGGCGTCCCCCATTAAATAAAGTGTAACCAAGTCCAACACCGGTTGAGAAATTTGATCCCTGGTTGTAGCGGTAATTACTATAAAGATTCAAATCGGGGTAGAATGATGAATAAGCCCCCATTAATCCAGCCTGAGCCTCTTCAATGGCAAATCTGTTCTGAATAAGTTCTCGATTGTTGTTTTTGGCAAGTTCGATACAGTCATTGAGCATGAGAGTATCTTCACCAGGTAAAAAAGAGATAGCCCACAGGATCAGACCGGAAATTACCTGGAATCTAATAAAATACATATTATATTATTAGACACATTTCTGATTGATTAAGTTTAAATCAATCGCCTCAATATTCACACCTTTTAAAGTCAAAGAAGAAATCAGAAACCAGAAGGCATTAAAGATCCGGCCGAATCCAGTTCCGAGCAGAAATTTATGGATTCACAATTTAATTGACGAGATGGTAGAAACAGGATATAATAAATGTTAAGAATTTGCCCCGCTAGCTCAATTGGCAGAGCAACGGATTCTTAATCCGTGGGTTGTAGGTTCGATTCCTGCGCGGGGTATAAATTGCTAAGTTCAAAGACTGCGGATGAAGAATATCAAAAGCACCGCATTGCCCAAGATCGATAATAATACATTCTATCTTCTTGTTATTGTTTTGATTGGTTTTTTTATCCGGCTGGCTTATATTCTGAGCACCGCCCGAAATCTCTTTTTTAACTATCTTTCTGACTCGGCCCTCTACCATACCTGGGCCTTAGAGATTCTCAAGACTGGATCCAGCAACTGGGCAAACTTCTTAGGTCCCCTCTATCCCACACTTATCGCAATAGTATATAAAATTACCGGCCCTTCTCAGACCAACGGACTCATCTTCAATCTCATCCTTGATCTGATAACAATCTATGTAATCTATCTTACTGCCCGAAGGACCTTTAACCATCGGGCCGGATTAATCAGTTCATTTATTTATGCGCTCTATGCCCCGGCCATTTTCTACTGCGGACTCTTTCTTATGTCAACCCTGCTTGCCTTCTTTAATGTCCTGGTCGCATATCTGATCGTCAAAGGATATCAGGAGAAAAATTACCTCACTATGGCTGGTGCGGGATTGGTCTCAGGGATAGAAGCACTGGCGCAGGCGAATATCATCTTCTTCCTACCGGTGCTTATGGCTATTCTCTTTGCTGCGCGCCGTTATCTTCTTTTTCTTATCTATCTGATCAGCCTGCTCTTACCGGTGAGTTATAATTCAATCAAGAATTCAATAATTTCCAGAGAGTTTACCCCCCTCGCCGGTAATCTGGGCATAAACTTCTTCATTGGCAACAATGAGGATGCAGATGGATTCTATCAAAAACCCAAGGGGCTTGATCTAAGTTCAGACTTTACCGGTCAGAAGATCGCCAGTAAAATTAGCGGACGACCACTCAAGCAGATGGAGACATCAAATTTCTGGTTGTCAATGGGGCTAAAATTCTTATTCACACGGCCGGGTCGAGCCGCTATTCTCTTCATAAAAAAAATTCTATTTTACTTCAACCACCTCGAAATTCCCCAGGCCGAAAATTTTTATTTCGCAAGAAATCTATCCCCCATCCTTAAATTTGATCCTCTTACTTTTGGATTTATTGGCGTATTCACCATCCTCGGATTCTTCATCTTCTGGTCCGATCCTAACCGGCGGATCCTTCTGCTTTTCATCCTCACGCTCGCATTCTCCTATATTATATTCTTTGTGATCGGACGTCTCCGCCAACCGGTTGTGCCGCTTTTTGTCCTCCTCTGCGGATGCTCGATAGATTGGTTGATTCTTAAGATTAGCGAAAAAGATATAAAGGCTTTGAAAATCTATATCCCCTTACTGATATTATCCACCCTCCTCGTCTGGCTACCCAAATATAAATATGAGATCGAGTGGTTGAATGCAATGACCGAAAGTGACCACAGCATCTATCTGATGTATCAGAAGAGATTTAAAGAATCCGAGACACTTCTCAGAAATATAATCAAAAAAGACCGGAATTTTGCACCCGCCTATAACAATCTGGGCAATCTCTATTTAAGGACCGGGCAGGTGCGCAAGGCAATCCCCTATTATAATGAAGCCATTAAGTTAGATTCAACCGAAGGTGATTATCATGCCAATCTGGGTGTCGCCTATTTGCTCACCGGTCAACTGGAATTAGGTGAACGCGAACTTAAGATCGGAAAAAAACTTCTCCCCTACTATCTGGCAATCGAGGACCACTTAAAGCAGTTATACGAAATAAGTGATGCGACGAGATTGAATCCCGCCGAGGGTTATCTCATCATTGCTGAAAATGCAATCAGTATTGGAGATCTTGACCTGGCAATTGAATTCTTTGAGAAATCACTCGCCATCCAGCCCAGATCCCTGCGGGCAATAAATGATGGAGCGGTTGCTTATTATCAAAAAAAGAATTTTACCCGGGCGATCGACCTTCTCATCCAGGGCGTAGAATACTTTCCTGACAACATCGATTTGCTCTATAATCTGGGAATAATGTACTATGAAAAGGGAGAAAAAGTCAATGCGCTTGCTGCATGGCAAAAGATTATCAAAATCGATCCAACAAATAAAAGAATCTCTGAACTGATCGAAAAGACTGAAAAAGAATTAAAAGGCACTTCATCCCCGAAGGTTGGGCCAAAATAAAATTGACAGGAAGATTTCTTTGGTTAATATTAAACTATGCTCATCTTTTTCCTGTTACTGATTCCTCAAGCAATAGCACCCGATTCCATTCTTAATGAAGTCGACCAGCGACTGGCACGAATCAGGACTATCCAGGGCGAAATCCGGCGTGAGATCCATTTAAGTCGGGCAGGCAAAATGGAGATGGTCGGTAAATTCTATATCGTCCTTCCCAACCGACTCCGCTTCGATTTTGCCCTGCCTGATGAACAGTATTTTATAACCGATGGTCGGTTCCTCTGGGTCTACAATCCAGAAAAGAATGAACTGATAACCCGGGATATCGGCAATATTCAACCCGTCGAGAAACATGGCATCGGTGCCCTGATGGATTTCGGCGCCAGCCTCCTGACATTGATGAGTAAAAACTATTCTCTTAAACTTGACTATAAAGGAAGACTTTTAAAATATAATATCTACCTGATCAGCGGTGTTGCCCGGGATACATCTTCACCAACCAATAAAATTCTTATCTGGATCGATCAGGACAATTATCTGATCAGAAGATTTGAGACCTATGGCAAGAAAGGAAATTTGACCTCCATCTATGTCGTGGAGAAAGAAAAGGTTTTTAATGATAGCATAACCATACCTGTGCAATATGAGATCAGGGTTGGTACAAAAGGAGGTTTGATGAGAATAAAAAATTATCTTAGTCTGATTGAATTGAACACCGCGATTCCCGAAAGTCTTTTTATACCGCCCAGAATGGAGGAATAAAAGAGATGAAGAATAAAATTTTGACCTTGCTAATCCTGCTTATGATATTGAACATCAATATATCTTTTGGTCAGGTTGGCCCAAAAAAACCCGAAAAGGGCGGCTGTGTCCCCTGTCTGGTTGGAATCATATTTGGCCCGAGGACCGGTTATCTCTATAATGAAGGTGTATCGATCAGGACTCTTGAAATATTCTCGGCGATAGGCTTCTTCATCCACTGGACCGTTGGAATATTATTTGCGATACCACAACTTATTGATATTTACAATGGCCGAACCTGGACCGAGGTCGAGATTGATGAAAATCTGAGGGACCCGGCCTTTAAGGAGTGGCACCGGTACCAGGTCGAACGCTCATCGATATAGATAGTAATTAAAACCGAAGTCAATCCGGTTCGATACCGCGCCGGGGTTAATAAGAACGATCTCATAGCAAGCTTTTTACGGGTTAACAACAGATTTAAAGTTTACACCTGTCCTCAAATCCAAGTCTGCCTGCAGAATTATGTAAGCGAATGGCTATCAGAGATATTTCAACCAAAATCTACGGATATCAGTCAAAAAGCCTGAGTAATTTTTAAAAAAAGTCTTGACTTTTGTTAAATTATAAATTTATATTACATTGATTTTTGAAAAATTCTGATAAGCGGGTTTCTTTTTCGTTGCTTGCGAACATGCACAGGCAGGCATAGAAGATGTTTAAGAGCTTTACTTTAAACTAATCGTTAGAATAATATGGATAATGAACAATTATATGAATGTCTCAGAATATTAGAAAAATCTATTTCTGATGTCGGATACTGGTCGTGGTGGGACAGCAACTTTCCTGATTCGTTTCAACTGGAATTCTGTGGTGTTCAGTTATGGAATCCACCCCTTCGAGAAGGAGAACCGCCCTCTGGTACAATCGCCTTAAAATTTCTTAGACCGGTATCAGTAAGTTTTATAAGCAGAAATCTTCCTGAAGATCTAAGAGATAATTGGTATGAGTTATTACATCAGGACAAACTTGAGCCATTCGCCGTAAATCATAATTGTTTTGTAATCAATGATAAAACAGGAGCCGAGGATCTTTTAAAGTATCTGGATGAAATAAAGACTATTTATGGCATTCCCTTAGAAGAGCAGAATCTTTTTAATTCAGAATTCTTTGTCTGTTTTTGGGCTGGTCCGGTAGGGGCGATAGTATTCGCCGAAAAGATGGAGATACTCAGCCACCGGGGAAAGATTGAACTCTCTGAAATACCGATCATCAGCAAGAAATGGTGGGATTACTGGCGGGAGTACTGGCAGAAGAAGGGCACGAAAGACGAATTGCCCAAGGATTACACCTGCGAAGTTACTATACCTGCAGGGTAGGGGCAACAGAACATGGCAGACCCTATTGAGTCTGAAAAGCTGCCTTGATGAATAATGGTGCACTAACCGGGTTGATGGGTTTAAAAAAATTCTTGAACTCCAATTAATTATAGATATAATAAAGACAATAAAGTTCTTTGAAAAGGTGCGTTTGCACTGACCAACTCGCAGAAGTCAGGGAAGGCTGTGAGAATCGGCCACGGTCGCCGCCACTGTAACTGGGGACGAAAGCCAGAAGGCCACTGGAATAAGATTACTTATCCGGGAAGGCCGGCAAGTAGGAGGATCCAGAAGTCAGGAGACCTATCTGCGAGTTACCAAAGAACCCTTCGGACGAAAGGGCATCCCAATCTCTCCGAAGGGCAAGGTTACCATAACAAGGAGGTTGTGATGAAATTAACCTTGCTCTTTTCCTATCTGTTGATAATATTCACCAACTCAGATTCAGATCAGGATAAAGATAAGAACGACACACTCAAAACCTACTACTTCGCTGCGACAACAGTAACTGCAACCCGGATTAAACAACCAATCAAAGATGTGGCCCTGACAACAATTGTCATCGACCGAAACCAGATTGACAAGACATTGCCGGTAGATGTTCCCGAGGCAATCAGACAGTATCCGGGTATTGACATCTTCCACTATGGAGGGCCAGGAGCCTTATCGAGTATATCGATTCGGGGAGTGATGTCCAATGGCATACTGGTCTTAAAGGACGGAAGACCGGTCAACTCCATCCTGACCGGAAATTGCGACCTGAGCAGTCTGAACTTAAATGAGATTGAACGGATTGAAATCGTAAAAGGACCCACTTCGAGTTTCTATGGCGCTAATGGACTGGGCGGAGTAGTAAACTTTATCTCGGAAAAGGAGATAAAAGGACTGGAAATTTCTCTAAAAAACAGACTGGGACTCTATTCATTCCAGGAGAACTACATCGACCTTAATATCCCGATCAATAAGTTGACAACAAGACTATCCGGCAATCTCATAACTTCCGATGGAATTAGAAGTAACAGTGATTACTTAAATAAATACATTAGCGGTCATATCAAATATGCGAACCCAAAAATCGACCTGAATTCAATCTTCTCATACAACTGGCGTGACCTCGGCGTCCCCGGACCAAAACCGTATAAAAATTCGATCCCCCTCTTCGGCGATTCAACTGCCTCATCACTCTTTGATCGCGAAAAGGACAAGATCTGGATGGCAACAGTCAGGGGAGAATTCAGACCGACTGCAAAGATCGGGCTGGAGACAAATCTCTATGCCGATCGGAGAGATATCCAGTTCCACACTCAATATTCCGGTTTTATGAACGATACAATTATCGAAGATTACAACTGGCTTGTCCATACCATCGGGGTTAACATAAATGGGTCTATTAATTTGAATAGGATACAAATTATCAGCGGGGTTGACTTCCGTTATGATTCACTCAGGACAGTTAAGGAGACAAATCAGCCGGGTGATACAAACTGGTCACCGGCCTCAATAACCGGCGGTGGATGGTTTGCCACAAATATTGCGCCCCATCAGAAGGTCCATCTGACCCCCAGTATCCGCTATGACCACAATTTAACCTATGGCAATTTCGTCTCACCGCAGTTAGGTCTCGTATTCCACCTTCAGGACTGGTTAAGATTGAAAGGTTCGGCGGGCAGGGCATTCCGGACCCCAACCTTCAATGACCTCTACCTCCCTGTTTATGGAAATAGTAAACTCAGACCTGAATACGGAAATAGTTTTGAGGCCGGTTTTGAGTTAAACTCTGACTATCGGTTTTCGATTTTGTTCACCGCCTACGAGCGCGAAATAAAAGATAGGATCGCCTGGCAACCGGATAAAGGCGGCATTTATAAACCCATAAATATAAACTTTACAACTATCCGGGGATTTGAGATGGCTTCGGCTCTCGCCCTGACCGGATTTCTCAAAACCGAATTTAATCTAACCCTTCAGAAAGGTCGACAGAGGAATCGAGAACTCATCTACAGTGACTGGCTGACCGATTCCCTTGCCTTCGCAACCGTCGAACGCGACCTCGCCTACACACCGGATATACTCTCAAACTGGCGCAACACCTTAGAACTCCCGGGGAAAATTACATCAGTCTTAAATATCTCTTACACGGGCCGGCGCAAAAATTATTATGAGGATTGGTCATATACCCCTAATATTTTTATGAGGAAGAAGACCTTGAAACCTTACTTTTTGCTCGATGTTTCAATCTCAAAATCTATCAACGACTACATTCTCTTCAGTACCGGTCTGAAGAATATCCTGAATGAACAATATACAGTCCAGTTCGGCAGTACCATTATTGACCGTGACTATCCAATGCCCGGCCGGCAGATATTTATTGAGATTCAGACTCACTACCGGAGAAGATAATGGCTCAGGCTCAATTCTGTCTATAAAATATAAACTCCCCCTCCATTTTACATTGTAAAGGTTCTTGGAGAACCTCCTGCTTCAGAACGAACTGCCCGCACCCACGATAGGGCGGGGAATTTGGGCACATATTTTAAATTTGCAAAAATCGTGCCATTTTCCCTTCTGGAAGATTTGAAAAAATAAGAACAAATTAGGAGAATAACGGCTGGAGGGTAGAAATCTTCCTATCTGGGAATTTTTTTACCCAGAAGGAGAGGAAAAGAATTTTTAGAATCCTTTTCAAATTTCTCAAATCGCCACTTCTTTTAATATATTATATGCCTTCTCTTTATCCTTTTCTTCAAGAAATATTGTTATATCCGTATAGATCGTCATCATCTCAATGATATTGATACCGCGCATTGCCAGAATATCA
The DNA here is from genome assembly GCA_965648915.1 of Caldifarciminota bacterium. GTDB lineage: Bacteria > Hydrothermota > Tepidihabitantia > SM23-42 > CAYGYG01 > CBFGIV01. The sequence continues at coordinate 19,421 of CBFGIV010000025.1, forward strand.
CCGAGCCTTCCAATTACGCCTGGCTCTTCAACAAAGGAAGGGCTTGACACTTTTATCCTTCCGATCCCTTTCCTGATCGATATGGTCTTGAAACGCTCATCTATCCTCGAAACCTCGAATAGATCCTGATACGCCTCTTCTGCCATCTCTTCCGGAATATAGATCCCGATATACTGTTCGCTCAAAGAGACACCGAATATGGAAATCTTCTTTCGGGCCAACCGTTCCGTGAGTTTATTGAGCAGTCCGAAGGTGGCAATCGAGACAAAATCTTCTCCCACAATCGTGATCGCGGCTAACCGCTCTTCATTCTTAAAGACATCGGCCTTGACATATCCTGTAATCTCCGTCCCGCCAGCATCAAACCTCTCACTTTCATAATGGACAATCCTTGCCTTCTGTTCCGGGAGTTTATACTGGAGTGCATCGTGATGGATCACCCGTGCACCGCCCCGGGCCATTATCATCAATTCTTTTACGGTTATCTTTTCCAGATGCTCTTGTTCACCGACTTTCCCCGGATCACCCTTCATAACACCAGCAACATCAGTAACAATAATCACTTCATCCACCCGGCAACAGCGTCCAAGCAAGAATGCGCTGACATCACTGCCCCCTCTTCCCAGAGTAATAATTCTTCCCTCTTCATCTTTTGCTAAAAATCCGCAGACTACCGGGATAATTCCTGATTTAATCAGCGGTTCAAGAAATTGCTGACAGCGTGCTTGAGTCTTCACCAGATCAATCACCGCACAGCCTGACTGATTGATCTTTTCCTGAGCCAGAATACCGGTTTCGATCGCCCTGCCTATAACCGGCCAATAATCGCTTTCCGGAGTTATCGCCCGGGCCTGAATATTCAATGACTGCAAAGCTGCAGTCATCAGGTTGGCCGAGAGTCTTTCACCAAAAGAAGCTATCGTGTCAATCATTTCCGATGATGCATTACTCTGGGTGACACTGTTTAAGAGGCTGATCAGTTCATCCGTCCTCTTTCCCATCGCTGAAACCACAACAATAATCTCATCCCTGGCTTCTCTCAGGTCCTTTATTCGGCCAGCCATCTTCCTTAAGAGTTCACCAGAACCGATACTTGTACCACCAAACTTAATCAGTCGTCTCATCTACCTCCTTTAATTTAATTAATCCTTATTTTCATCTACATCAGAAACCGAGGTATCGTCTCACCCCGGATTAAATCCTGCCAGGTTTCGCGCTCTCTTATTAGATATGCCCTTTTACCCTTAACCAAAATCTCAGCGCATCGGGGTCGAGAATTATAATTTGATGACATTGAAAAACCGTAGGCACCAGAACTCATTATGGCAATCAGATCTCCGCGCTTAACACCGGGCATCAGGCGATCCTGGGCAAAAAAATCACCCGATTCACATATCGGTCCAACAACATCTGCCCGGATCCTCTTTCTCGTCCTGTGAACCGACATAATTTCGTGATAGGCATTATAGAGCATCGGCCTGATTAGATCGTTCATCCCGGCATCAACGATAACAAAATTCTTATTCGATGTCTTTTTTATATAAATAACTTTAGTCAAAAGTACCCCTCCGTTTCCAACCAGCACTCGGCCCGGTTCCATCATAATCTTCAAGCCGAGATTTTTTATTACCGGACGAAGATGGCTGGTGAGTTCCTCAAAGGTAAATACGGTCTCATCTTTGTAGGTGATACCGATACCACCTCCGATATTGACATATTCGATTGGAAACTTCTTCTGGCGGAGCCTCTGGACAAAGGTAATCGTCCGGGTAAACGCTGAAATAAAAGGTTCGATCTCCACGACCTGAGAACCGATATGGTGGTGGATACCAATGACCTTCAACTCAGAATAAGAGCGTGCCCTATTATAGACCTGATCAGCCTTTGCCATTTCAATACCAAACTTACTCGTCTTTAAGCCTGTGGCAATATAGCGATGGGTCCGGGGATTGATATCGGGATTGATCCGCAGGGCAACATTGACCCGAATTTTATTCCTCCTTGCTGTCTGGGCCACCACATCCAGTTCCTCTTCAGAATCGATCACGATCATAAAGATATTTCTTTTAACGGCATAATCGATCTCTTTCTCAGTCTTGCCCACACCTCCAAAGATAATACGATCGGGTGAAAATCCCGCCCGGAGTGCACGGTATATCTCACCTCCTGATACAACATCGGCCCAGGCACCAAATTTTTTGAAAGTCCTTAAGATTGCAATATTGGAATTTGCCTTCACCGCATAGGTCAATATAAATTCAACCGGACGCCAGGCCTTTACCAGCCGATGGTAGTGCCGGGCAAGCGTCTGATAAGAATAGACATAGCAGGGCGTGCCAAATCTCTCCCCGATCTGCTCTAATGGTATATCTTCACAGAAAAGGCTCCCATCCCGATAATTAAAAAAGTTCATCGCCCAATCTACGGGATTATATGAAATTCGACCCGACGATTCAATTCCCGACCTGAGAGCCGACGGTTATCGCCTATGGGCATCGTCTCTCCAAAACCACGGGCATAGAGTCTCGATGGATCGATACCATGAGCAATCAGATAATTACGAACTGACTCAGCCCGGCGCTGAGAGAGCATCAAGTTATACATATCATCACCAACACTATCGGTATGGCCATCGATCTCAATCTTTACCCCTGGGTTTTTCAACAAAAAGTCAACAATCTCATCAAGATAAGAGTAATTTTCAAATCCGACTTCGGCTGTTCCATAGCGAAAATAGATTTCACGCAGAACAACCCTTCCCTGGGGTTGAGGTTTAGGCCCGGGCTCAAGATAAAAACTTATCACCCTCAATTCACCGCCGGTAAGAGTCAGGGTTGCATCCTGAGAAGCAAAACCATCTGCCTGAACTGTGAGCCGGTAGTGACCCGGTGGTAGATCGGCCTGAAAGATGCCGGTTGATGGATCACTGAATATCTGCATCTCCTTTGTCCCTTTAAAATCGATGCGCGCCGATATCGGGTTTGCATTTTTAGCATCATAGATGCCCCCATAGATTGAGGATGCCTTAATCTCTTTCCTCATCAATATATTTAAGTTTGCAACCTCACCTTCTTTCACCACCAGATCTTCTTCCTTCCTGTGATAACCAGCAATTTCGGCGGACACCCGATAGACACCAGGCATCACGGTCAATTCATACAGACCATTTAAGCTGTTTGTTTGATAATTTGTTCCGACCAGAGAAATTCGGGCATTGAGCGGAATTTCTGTCTCGGAATCGATCACGCGGCCGGTGATTTTAGCCAGCGAAGGCAAGGGAACAATTTCGCTTGCCTTCTCCAGGGCGAATTCAAAGAACTGCTCACCTTCTGAAACCTCAACCCGCTTCTCCTGACGGGTATATCCCGGAGCAGTAATGACAATATAATAGTTGGCCGGCTCCACTTTTATCGAAAAGTTACCGGTCGCAGGGTCGTTACGGATCGAACCAATATCTGAACCTAAGAGTTCAATCCGTGCTGGAATCGGATTCCCGGTCCGGTCATCGATAACACGACCCGATATCTTACCGGTCTTTACAATCTCCCGAACCACACCTTTTTTCTTTAACTCAAAATCAACAACCAATCCCTGTCCGGACTTGATGATCAAAGAACGCTCTTTAGGTTCATAACCGGGTGACTCCACATGGATGAGATAAGAACCCTGAGGTAAAACTGCACCATATCGGCCATCGCTACCACTCATTACTGAATTTATCCTGGTTCCGGGAAAGGAGACAACTGCTTCAAGTGGTTCCTGGTCATCGACATCAATAATTCTTCCCATCAGATTTCCGGTCTGTTTCTCTTCAGGCACTTCCGGGAACAGGGTCGATGAAAATGTCAATCCCAGTGCTAATCGCCAGTCGGCAACATCAGAAATATTCCGGATATACACCAGATCGACTGAACCGCCCGGGATAAGACCAATTTTTAATCCACCCAGCGCAAGAATCGAATCTCGTCCACTACTCGCGCCCCGATAATTCACAACCTCCCCAAACAGTGAAGAACGGTTATGGATATTAAGGTCACCGGTCAAACCATAAAATATCTTGTCTTCTCTGAAGACCTTGCTGTTCCAGGAAGCACCGGTATTGATCCGTCCAATATTTGCATTGATACCGAGTGCACCAAACTCGATGCCCATCAGGAGACGGTAGTCGATGTCCGATTCATGGCCATAGACTCTGGGAAAGCCTCGATTGACCAGGGCGGTATCACGCTTGGGCATTCTCATACCGGCTTCAATACCGATCTTCCCTCCCAGATAAGTAGCGAAGAACTTCTCTTCGTTTCTTACTAAATGATGCCCTACCTTGAGTCCGCCCCCATAGCCGGTCCAGCCGTATGAATAGACATCCTTACGCAGAATTGAAGGTATACCAATTACATCCGTCTTCTGATCATAACGAACTGTAGCACTAACAAAACCGTTGACCTCGATAAACTTAAACATTGTATAACTGAAGTTCACTCGGCCTGAACCAAAGTGGCGATGGTCATTATAGATATGGATTCTGACTGTATCTGTATCCTGGTAGGCCTGGTTAAAATAGATGCCGTAGAGATTTAAACCAAATGTACCTGCTTTATCACATTTAGCAGTTAATACTTGAAAATTGCCTCGCCCCCCATAAGGAGAGACAAAAGCTGAGAGGATGGATACTAAGATTAGAGATAACAAGAGTGAAAAAATCTGCAAAGATCCTGGCCGTCCATAGTCCCTTAGACGCGAGTTATGGTCAGAAATTAATGATATAAAATTTTTCATCTTCGCCATGGGGTGATTATATAGAAAAAAAATAAATTGTCAATCAAAAGCCAGCGGATACTTTACATCTCTCACCGTGTCAAAAGTGTAAAGTGTTCTTCTTGAAAAAATCTGCGGCTATGTGGTTAGGTCCCTATCTTCCAGGATGAGAGATATATTTGCTGTTCTCTGGTCAATCGGTCGATTGAAATCCCCATCGATTTTAATTTTAAGCGAGCGATCTCTTCATCAATTTCTCTCGGTAATCTGTAGACCTTTTTTGCCAGTCGTCTCCGGTTATTAACCAGATACTCAGCCGCAAGTGCCTGATTGGCAAAGGACATATCCATAACCATTGCCGGATGTCCTTCAGCAGCGGAAAGATTAACCAACCTCCCCTCGGATAGGAGATATATCCTCCGGCCATTTTTCAAAAGATACTCTTCGCAAAACCGCCGGATCGTTCTCTTGCGCCGGGCAACTTTGCTCAGTGCAATCTTGTCGATCTCAACATCAAAATGGCCACTATTGGCCATTATCGCGCCGTCCTTCATCAAGAGGAAATGGCGCCGGGTCAAAACTCTTATGTCACCGGTTACCGTAATAAAGAGATCTCCAATCTTCGCTGCCTCATCGGCCCGCATCACTGAATATCCATCCATCCGGGCCTCAAGCGCTTTGACCGGATCGACTTCACATACTATAACCCTTGCCCCCATACCCTGGGCCCGCATTGCCACACCCCGGCCACACCAGCCATAACCAATAACGACAACATTCATTCCCGCAATCAGGATATTGGTTGCGCGCAGAACTCCATCTATTGTGCTCTGTCCGGTACCATATCGATTATCAAAAAGATGTTTCGTATCTGAATCATTGACGGCGATGATCGGAAAGAGTAGCGCCCTGTCCCGCTCCATACTCTTTAAGCGAATCACCCCGGTTGTCGTTTCTTCGGTCCCGCCGAAGATATCTCTGGTCTTCCCTTTCTTGTGCGCAGTTGAAATCAGGTCTGCACCATCATCAATCAGGATGTTAGGTATTTGAGCCATAACATTCTCGATGTGACGATAGTAGTCTTTTCGTGACTCACCCTTAATTGCGAATATTGGAATCTGGTAGTCTTTCACAAGGCAGGCAGCAACATCGTCCTGGGTTGAGAGCGGATTTGATGCGCAAGCCATTACCCGGGCACCACCGATTTTTAAAGTCTGGAGGAGGTTTGCCGTCTCCGTTGTAATGTGGAGACAGCAGGAAATCCTTACATCCCGTAATGGTCTCTTTTTCTTAAACCTTTCCCGGATCAACCTCAGGACCGGCATCTTTGCTTCGGCCCACTCAATCCTCTTCTTCCCTTCAGCGGCAAGTTTTATATCCCTGATGTGATATTTCATTTTAACCTTGCCTCGCGCTTAAGAATCTCTACTGAATCACAGAATTCCCAGGGGAACCCTTCATCCTCCCGTCCAAAATGGCCATAGACCGATGTCTTCTTATATATCGGTCGACGGAGTTCAAGCCGATCAATGATTCCCTGAGGGGTAAAATCGAAGATCTCTTTTATTATTCGGACAATCTCTTCTTCTGAAATTCGGCCGGTGTTATAGGTATTCACCGCCAATGCTACTGGCTCGGCGACCCCGATCGCATATGCAATCTGAAGTTCACACTTATCAGCAAGACCAGCCGCAACGATATTCTTTGCCACATAACGCGCCATATACGATGCTGACCGATCAACCTTGGTTGGATCTTTACCAGAAAAACAACCACCGCCATGTCGACAGTATCCACCATAAGTGTCGACCTGGATTTTACGGCCGGTAAGCCCGGTATCACCCTGGGGACCACCAATTACAAAGCGACCGGTTGGATTGATAAAGAACTTGGTATTGCTGTCCACCATCTCTTTAGGCAGAATATGTAATATCACATTTTCCCTTATTGCATTTCTTACCTTATCAATCGTGACATCAGGATGGTGCTGGGATGACAGAACAATGCTCTCTATCCGCACCGGTTTATCATTTTCGTATTCAACAGTTACCTGAGACTTACCATCCGGTCTTAAAAAAGGCACAATATTGGTCTTACGCACTTCCGCCAGCCGTCGAACAAGTTTATGGGCGAGGATAATCGGCAAAGGCATCAGTTCCTTGGTTTCACGACAGGCAAAGCCATACATAATGCCCTGGTCACCTGCACCACCGATATTCACCCCTTGAGCAATATCGACCGATTGTTCCTGAATTGAAGTCAGCACCGCACAGGATTCATATTCAAAGCCGGTCGTTGGATCAGTATAGCCCGCATCCCTTATTGTATTCCTGATTATATCAGGGATATCGACATAACACTCAGTCGTAATTTCACCGGAGACAAAAATTAATCCTCGCGTGACCATAGCTTCACAGGCAACCCGACCGAAAGGATCCTTTTCCAAAATTGCATCCAGAATCGCATCTGAAATCTGGTCACAGATCTTGTCCGGATGACCTTCGGTCACTGATTCGGATGTGAATAGATATTTAGCCAAGTGACCTCCTTGGTTTCATAAACAGGGAATCTATCTTAAATTTTAATATCTGCTTTTGATAAATATCACGGCGCAAGAATTGTAAAAATTGTCTCATAAATAAACTTTTATCTTTTGCCTAAAATTTCTTACTAAAGTTTAAGATTATATCTTAAATTTTCTATAAGTCAAGTGCCTGAATGATAAAAGATAAATATTGCCTATTTTTTTCTTGACTTAGATAGGAAGAGAATTATAATATCGATGTGCAAATAGGAAAAGTTTTTTTCTGTTGTCTATTACCGCTTTATCTATCAGCTGATAAAAAATTTCTTGATTTAAAAGACTTGGTGCCCAAAAAATATTATCAAGCTGTCCGTCAAAATCTATTCCTCGCTGGTGAAAATGGGCAGACCCTTTATTCGTGTCTCAAAGAATTATCACCGGTCGAAAGGGTTGGGGCCTCTTTCCTTCTGGCTAATATGCCCGCCATCGATCTTACCGAGATGGATAAAGAGACATTTATTGAACATATCCGTTATGCCTATCGGGTCTGGAGAGAATTTGTCTGGGCACGAAATCTATCCGAAGATAAATTCCTCCATTATCTCCTTCCCTATCGTATATCCCAGGAACCGACCGAAAGGTGGCGCAAATTTTTCTATGATTCGCTTAAACCTGTAATCAAAAATCTCAAAACCCCGGGCGAAGTTGCATTAAAAGTTAATGAATGGTGTGGCAAAAGGATCAAATTCAAATCGACCCAGCGCCGGGATCAGGGCCCTTTTGAGACCCTGAAGTCGGGTTATGGCCGGTGCGAAGAGTTGATGATATTTTATATTGCGGCAGCCCGTTCCGCAGGCATTGCCTGCCGTCAGGCCTGGACCCCTTTCTGGGCAAAGATGGATAATAATCATGCCTGGGTTGAAGTATGGGATGGTCAGAAGTGGGCTTTCTTAGGTGCGGCCGAACCGGCTTCGACCCTGAATGAAGCATGGTTTAAAAATACTGTCAAAGGTGCGGCCCTGGTCTATTCATCCTGTTTTGGACCGGCAGAAGACGAAGAGGAAATTTACCGCCGGGAAAAAAATTATTCAATAATAAACTCAACCCGCAATTATGTGCGGCATCCAGCCAGATTGACAATAACCCTGAAGGATTGCAAAAACAAGATGATAAAAAACTGCCCGATCTATATCTATCTCTTCAATTTTGGTGCATTAAGGCCAATCGCCCGTTTATTGTCCAATGAGAATGGAACAGCTACAATAACCATAAATCAGGGAGAGTACTTTATTTCGGCCGGTTCAAGATTGTCTCAATCTTTCAAGAAAATAGTCGTTGACCAGGAAACGTGCTCGATAGATCTCGCTCTTGAAAAGAGAGAAGTTGCCGAAGGAAATTTCTGGCTCAACTATAATCAAAAATGATCACCTTGATACTCTTCTTTTCCCTTATTTATCAAATCGATACCCTCCAGTTAAGGGAGTTGAAATTGGCACTCGAAGATGCGGGGGAGAATCGCATCGCCTTGATGGTGGCAATAAAAGAGATTGATCACCGATGGCGGGATGATCTTATCTGGCTCATCATAAAAATGCCTCATCTTGATCGCCTCGAAATCAAGAAAAAAATCCTGATCGAGAATGTCGAATTTGCCCATCGTGCATTTTCGAGGTGGAACCTGCCCGATTCTCTTTTTCGAGACTATGTTCTGCCTTACCGGTTTGCTGAAGAACCAATCCTGCCCTGGCGGAAAATTTTTTATGAGCGATTTGATCGCTTAACCGAAAGTGATATTAAAACCACGGTCTATAAAATAAACAAAGTAGTAGCGCACGAATTAGAATTAGCCGAAAAGAAGGACTTCTTCGGGCCCGACCCCTCACCTCTCCATCTTCTGTTCTCAAAAACCGTTACTAAAGAACAGGCCGGTATTCTTTTCGGTGCCGCCTTAAGATCGATCGGAATTCCGATAAGATTCATAAGTTGTCCATACTTGGGCGAGGAAAAAGGTGGGGCAACCTGGATTGAATTCTACGACGGTAACAACTGGCTGCCGGCCTATCCCTTAAATCCTGAAGGATTCGCTGATTTTAAATTTTATGAAAAGGGGCGACCCCAAAACCTGCCGGTTGTTCTGGCCCAGTCCGCCTTTTACCAAAAGATTGTAACCGATAATTATACCCCCTGTGGATATTTGAAGTTAAATTTTACCTCAAAAGGACTGCCCCAGAAAAGATTCGAAAATTTCAGTATAGCGGTATTGAATGATGGCGCCTATCAACCGCTTGATGACCTAATCCAGTATGCCGAAGACCCCTATCTTTTAACCATCGGTGACGGCCAATATCTCTTTGAAGCAGGGGTGCGTAATAAAAAAGGCAACCCATACCTGCAGATCCGGCCGATCGAAATCAAGCCCGGAGAAACAGTTAATCTGACAATAGATCTTGATATACCGGTCAAAAGATTACTCCCTGAGGAATTTATCGTAAGAAATCTCGACTCAACTTTAAGTTTAAACTTTATCGACCTTAAAAATAAATCTTATAAATTTAAGGATATGATAAAAGATTCTCCGGTCATCTTCTTCATCTTTGACCTCAGGACCGAACCACCAAAACGGATGATCAATCTGGTCGCGGAGTTCGCTCGGGGAAATAAGATTCTGACTTATGGTATATATCTTGACTCATTAAATCAGATCAAAGAGGATCTCGCCCCATCATTTATTTTTCTTGGAGGGATCAGGGATTCAGTAATCTCAAAACTCAGTATCGAAGAATTTCCTTCGACAATGCTCTGGGTTAATCGCCAACTTATTTACTGGGGTGAGGGTTATAATTTGAATATCAAGGATGAACTGAACGAGATCTTCCAGAGATTTAAATAGTCCGATTTTTCTTGACTCAAGTCCTAATTTCAATATTATACTGGACGATGATGATCAAAAATCTCTCCGAAGCAGACTTCGAGATCCCCAGGATTGCCGGAACTGAAGGGGTCAAATTATACTGGCTTATCGGTCAAAAAGACGGGGCAAAAAATTATGGAATGCGTCTCTTCGTCGTCGAACCTGGTGGGAAAATCCCTGTTCATCAGCATCCTGATATTCAACACGAAATCTATATTGTCGAGGGAACAGCCACGCTCGAGACAAGGGATAAAAAAATTACGGTAAAGGCCGGCGATGCAATATTTATTCGACCGGGTGAAGAGCACGGGTTTACAAACAATACCGAGAGTCTCTTCAAATTTATCTGCGTTATACCTCTATACTGATCAGGTTAAATTTAAAACTACCTCAAGAGTCCCAGACTGGCTCCGATAAATATCGAGATAATCCAGACAAGAAAAACAAGAATGAAAGCATTCTCTTTTTTACCTTCAGTAATAATTGTAATGCCGAGAGAAACCAGGATCATCTCCCAGACCATAAAGAAATCGAAGCCGGACAGAATCCGATACCAGAAGGATTTATAATTAAGACCCGGGAAGAAAAGCGTCAGGGATGTAGAAACAAGCGGTGAACCGGTCACGAGAATCAGGACCAATCGCAAAATACAAGCCGGGATCTTAACCAGAGATGAGAACGTAACAACTGCAAAGACCTTCTTAAAAATTGTTTCGATTCCAAATATTAAAAGACCGTATTTGATTACGGTCGAAAATAATAACAGGATAACGATCGTATATATTATAGGGTTTATCCCGGCCCCGATATAAAGCATCGGGCCACTCGTTATCCTTAAGGCCTGTTCAATATGTTCTTCGGGCATTCCCCTCTCCCGCATTGCATCTTCCTGTTCAGCAATTATAAAATCTTTAGTCTGACTGACGGTCAGGATGCTTATTGCTGTTACCAGAATCAGGACCACAACCAGAGGAAGAAACCAGATTGGTCGCTCTCTCAATTCGGTAAAGACCTTTTTCGGTGCAATATAAAGATTTATTAATCGATCCATTTCGACTCCTCGATTATTAAAGTGTCTCGACGAGAATTTCACTTATATCTTTAATCTCAAGGTGCACATTCATTGTTTTAACACTATCTTCAAACATTAAAAGGCAATACGGGCAGGCAACCGCCAATATCTCCGCACCCGTAGCAATAGCCTGCTTGATTCGTAAATTTGCCATCCGCAACTCGGTAGGACGATCAAGCCATAACCCGCCACTTCCACCACCACAACAGAGACTGTATTCTTTATTGTAATGCTTGATTTCAAGCAGTTCAAGTCCAGGGATACTTCTTAAAACCGCTCGGGGTTCTTCATAAATTCCTGACTGACGCCCCAGGGTGCAGGGGTCGTGATAAACAACTTTCTTTTCTATCGGTTTCCTGGGAACTATCCGGCCTTCATCAATCAACTCTTTAAACAACTGGGTCGAATGGAGGACATTAAGTGCCAGACCTAATTCTTTATAATCATTCTTAAAAGAAACCAGACAATGGGGCGAAGTGGTAATAATTGCTCTGTCCTTCAGATTATCTAAAATAGCCTTATTGTCCTGAGCAAGTTTCATAAAAACCCTTTCCGCACCGATCCGCCGGATACTCTCACCGCAACAGGACTCAGCATTTCCAACGATCCCATAAGAAACCTTACCGGTATTTAAGATCTGAGTCGTTGCTCGTGCCACCGCCTGGCCCCTAAGGTCATAGGCAGGAATACAGCAGGAAAAATAGAAATACTCTTTTTCAACACTAAATCGCGGGACATTTAACCCTTCAGTCCATAATTCCCGCTTTTCTCGCGGTTCACCTAAGGGGTTACCAACATTGAAGAGTTTGGCATTCACCGCTTTGAGTTCAGCGGGGATTGAACCATATTCAGCCAGGACCCGGCGGGCAGCACGTAGAATCTCCGCAATCTTTATACTGCGCGGACATTTTACACTGCAGGCTTCGCAACCGACACATTTATATACCTCAGCCACCTCTGCATCGATCTCATCCTTATCTTCACTATTCAATAGGTCGCCGAGTTTTACCTGCTGGGTGAGACGATAGGTAAAATATTCAACCTTGGGCAACTCATTCCAGGGACAGAGGCCAAAACACTTTCCGCACTGATAACAGTTCAGGGCATCCTTACCACCTTTTTCTAAGATTAAGTCTCTAATCTCTTTGTTTATAGTTGTCTGATTCAATCAACGCTCCTTTTAGATATAATACACATTTTTATTCAAAGGTCAATATGATAAAGAAAAAGGGTAGTGTATAATATTTTGTGTAAATTTTTATTGAGAAAAAATAAAAAGGGTGTATCCTTTCCATATGTTTAACAAAAAGAAAGGAGACACCCATGCTAAAGACTTATTTACATTTTAACA
>CBFGIV010000026.1:0-31428 GCA_965648915.1 Caldifarciminota bacterium
CTATGAAACACACAGCACTGACCGAATGCACAATTATATGACAAATATTCTAATGAAAGAGATTGAAAGGTTTAATGGGGTGGTGATTTTGACGACAAACCGTGAAGTTGTCGTAGACGAGGCATTTGAGCGGAGGATAATTCTAAAGTTAAAGTTTGATATTCCTGGACCCGAAGAGCGGGCAAAGATATGGCGGAAACTGATTCCTGAAAAACTACCCCTTGCCAGTGATGTTGATTTTGAGAAATTGGGCAAGATATATGAACTGACCGGTGGTGAGATAAAGAATGCTATATTGAATGCAGTAACGGAGTGTGCATACCGGGGAGAGAAGCATCTGAAGATGGAATTGCTTGAAGAGTCAGCAATAAAGGAGACAAAGCGATTAAAGGGAAGGAATGGCAAACCTCTGGGTTTTGACATATCAGGCACGAAAGTGTCCAATTCGGGTAATAGATTCCTGGGAAGGATCTAAAGATTGCTTCCTCAAGAATTATTTGTAATTGCCAGCATTTTCCACCACCTTACTTGTGCAAAAATTCGAATTTGTGAAATACTTAACTTCACGCGCTGTTAATTGAGCCCTCGAACAAATAATCTTACCATTTGCATTTAGGGGCAGGTCTTGAATTTTGAAATTGGACGGGTTGTTGAAAGAATGGCGGTCCACCTGAAGCTGGACACTACGAAATTCGCAGGGAAATCACTTATTTTGATTCCGGGCCTATGTTACTTTAATTCCACTCATCAGGGCGGTTATTGAGTATTTTTATTAGATAACCCTACATTTTTACTTGATATTTCATTTCCATTAACTATAATCCTCTAATGCGGGCTTTGCTCGTCAATCCCTGGATTTACGACTTCAAGGCCTTCGATTTCTGGAATAAACCGATCGGCCTCCTCCCCCTTGCTTCAATCCTGAAAAAGAACGGCTTTGAATTAGATCTTATCGACTGTCTCGATCGGAATCATCCTGCGCTTCCGATAAAGACCAGGACCGATCCTTATGGTCGGGGTAAATATCTTTTCGAGGTTATTGAAAAGCCAGCCCTTTACTCTGAAGTGCCAAGAAGATATAAACGGTATGGATTACCCCGGGAGACTTTTATTAATTTACTCAATAATATTAAAATGCCCGATGTTATCCTGGTTACATCATCGATGACCTACTGGTACCTGGGGGTCTTCGAGGCAATCTCGATATTGAAGGATAAATTTCCCAAAATCCCGATTATGCTCGGAGGAGTTTATTCAAGCATCTGTGCGGAGCATGCCCGGAAAAAATCGGGTGCAGACTATGTAGTTGTTGGGCCGGGTGAGAGAAAGATTGTCGAACTGCTCACTGCAATGAATCTGATCCAAAAACCAATCTATGAAGAGGATGTAATGCCTGATTATAGTCTCTATCCACAACTCGATTATATTGTCATTAATACCTCAAGAGGCTGCCCATTCAAATGCACTTACTGTGCAATCCATAATCTGGTTCCTGATGTCCACTATTATAAGCCTGAAAAGATAATTGAAGCAATCAGGCAGTGGACCGAAACAAATTTGGTGAAGAATATCGCCTTCTTTGACGATGCCCTTTTAACAAACCCGCACCTAAGGACAATCCTTGAGCAAATTGCACAATTGTATAGAGAGATATATCTACATTCTTCTAATGGTCTTCATGCAAGATATATGACCGGCGAGATTGCCCGATTGATGAAGCAGGCAAATTTTGAAACCATCTATTTAAGCCTTGAAACGATAAACGAAGAGCGACAAAAGGAGACTGGCAATAAAGTCATAACTTCTGAATTTTTGGCAGCAATTAATAATTTGCTAAAATATAACTTTAAGCCAGAACAGATCCATGTCTATTTAATGGTTGGACTGCCGGACCAGTCTGAGGAAGAGGTCATCGAGAGCATCGATTTTTGCAAGAAACTTAAGATTAAGATCAACCTAACCGAATTCTCACCGATCCCGGGCACGGTTGAATATCAGAGGACCGGTCTTGAGTCAGATGCTGACCCTTTATTCCATAACAATACCTTTTATACCTGGTTCTACCCCGAACCAAAAATTGAATTCCTTAAGAAAGTTAAGCACCGACTGCAGGAATAAAAATTTTTCTCTACCCATACATTGGAATCGGCACAAAAAAAACCATTGACAACCAGTAATCATCAGATAAAATATACTTAACTTGCAAGGAGGTTTGATGTTTAATAAGTATATCGCCGTCCTTATTTCCATCGTAACTCTCTGGGCTGGGCGATTAAACCATACCGCGACCTTTTCGCCTTCTGATCTAAATTTCACTGCTGATGGAGGCTATGATGTGGTTAGTTTAAATGGTGCTCTGGCTACTCAAGAAGAAGGTAAACCGCTTCTGCCCCTGGTCAATCTCAATGTTCTTATACCGCCCTCAGCCGAAATAAAAAATGTTACGGTAAAATCGTTCGACACTTATGAAATCCCGGGCGAATATTACATCCATCCGGTCCAGACCCCGAGGCCTTTATCTATCAAAAACCCGCCACCTTTTGTTCCTCCAGATCCAGCGGTTTACGAAACATCAAAACCCTATCCAGAAAAGATTGCCGAGATTGTCCCCTCAGGTTCTATGTCTGGTTATCGCATTGGTGGGGTTCTTCTCTATCCAGTCCAGTATAAACCGAGCGAGAAGAAGTTGATCCTCTATACAAAGATAGAACTCGAGATCGAATACGAAGAAGGAGTCTACGAGGTTACCCCGATGACCGACCGTCAACTGACTGTCTTTGGTGAGAGGGCTCAGGAGATCGTGATCAATCCCGCCGATGTCGCAAACTTTTCACCGCCTGAGAAACAGACTTACAGTTTTAATACGACCGATTATGTGATTATCACCAGTAGCGCATTAAGTTCGGCATTTACCCCTTTGAAGAACTGGTTGACCAAAAAGGGGCTCAATACTGAGGTGGTGCCAGTTGAAACAATCTATGTCCGTTATACCGGCAGGGACAATCCAGAAAAGATCAGAAACTTCATCACCGACTACTGGCGCAACAAAGGGTTGATCTGGGTTCTGATCGGTGGTGACGATATTGTCGTACCAGTGCGGATGGGATACTGTTACTATTCCCCAAACAATGTTGCCACCGACCTCTATTATGCCGACCTTCAATGGTCCTGGGACGGGAACCGGAACAATCTCTTTGGTGAATTCGATCGGAATCATAGTGACCGGGGTGATACGGTTGACCTCTTCTATGATGTCTTTGTCGGCCGGGCACCGGTCGATAATGCCACCCATGTCGCAAATTTCATAAGAAAAGATACAATCTATGAGAAGAGGCCACCAGACACAACCTATATCAGAAGAATCCTGATGCCTTCAGAATGGCTCTGGTCTAACATCGGTTATCATGGTAGAATCTGCAATCGGATTATTACTGGCTACTTCCCGACTACCTGGCGCAGGTCAAGAATCGATGATCCAACCGGCAACCAGATCAGAGATTCACTCAATGTTGGGTATAACTTCTGCCACATTGTTGGCCATGGTAGCCCGAACCAGGTCGGAGTCCTGACAATTTCGCTTGTTCCAACCCTGAACAATGTCAATAAGTTAAATATAATGAATTCAATCGCCTGTGAGTGTGGCTGGTTTGATGGTCAGGAATGTATGGCCGAAACCTTGATCAACTACCCTAATGGTGGTTGTGTTGCCGATATGCTAAACTCCCGCTACGGCTGGGGTGCACCACCCCTGATGGGGCCTTCAGAACAACTCTCGGTCGCCTTCTATCGCCACTTCTGGCAGAGCGGATGGGAGGTAGGTAGATGTCATGCCCTGGCCAAAGATGAACTGCGCAATGTGGCGATTGGTCAGTTCTCAGCCCGCTGGTCACATTATGCCTTAAACCTCTTCGGTGATCCTGCTCTGCCGATGCGCCGTGACATCCAAAGAACTGCAACGATAAATTATCCTTCCTCGATAACCACCGGACCACAGATGGTTAGAGTTACTGTCTCCTACGGTGGGACACCGGTCAAAGGTGCTCTGGTCTGTATAATGAAAGGGACTGAAACACATGGCTCAGGCTATACCAATTCTCAGGGTTGGATCGATCTCTTTGTCAATGCAACGACCACTGGTTCCGCTGATATTACTGTTACTGCCCGTGACTTCTGGACATTCGAAGGGACAATTACTGTGAATAGCGGCTCACCCCGACCCTGCCTTGCCTTCCAGAGTCTCTATGTCGATGACGGGAATAATCATCGCCTCGATCCGGGTGAAACTGCCAACCTGATCGTTACTCTGAAGAATGCGGGAAATGCAGTGGCCAATAATGTCCGCGGCACATTACGGACGACAAGTCCTTATATTACCCTGATCGATTCAACCTCAGTCTACGGTAACATAAACGGTGGTGATACGGCACGGGGCGATATCTATCGAGTAACTGCTTCACCATCAGCAAAGCATGGAACCGAAGTTGAGTTCATTGTCAATGCAGTTGCCAATGAAGGAACCTGGCAGCCGTTCACTAAGACAAAGATTGGCTTTCCGCTCTGGCCCGCAAGCCGGTTATGGGCAAACCACGATACGGCCTGGCTTTTACTGACCGTAACTGCCTTAGGTAGTATTGGCTCAACCGACTGGCGGGGAGAAGGGCATGGCTTCATCTATCCTGATACCACATCCTGGACGACCTCAAAACTCTGGCTCGGTAGTATGGCCTGTGGGACTGATCCCAATTATATTGTCGATCGTTATTTCGGTGTCCCCTGCTCCATCATCAACAAAGACTTTCGTGTCCTGGACAGTCTCTACCCTGTTATACCGCCTGCCTGGGGACACGAAGAGTATATCGCCACCTATGATGATGGCTATCATCCTGCAGCCAAAAATCTTCAGGTTACGCAACGCAGCCTTGCCCTCTACAATGCCGGCTATGACGATTTTGTAATCATTATCTACGACTACTACAACCGCGGTTCAAATCCGATTAACAATCTCTATTCTGCAGTATTCTGTGACTTCCGGGCAACGATGTGGAATGAACTCGATACCGCGGATTATGGATATACCGATCCGACAAGACGCTTCGCCTATGTAAAATATTCACTCACAACCCGTAGCCATGCCTTTGGCCTGAGGCTTTTAGACCCGAGAACCGCACGTAATGTATCCCTGATGAACTTAAAACTATACACCGGTATGCCTGATGCAGTCAAGGATACATTTATGACCGCTAAACGGACAATCAGTTCTGGACTAACCCCTTCCAACTGGGGTGTTGTTGTTTCAGCCGGACCCTATAACCTACCCGCGGGTGGTAGATGGCGATGTGCCTATGCGATTGTTGGCGGACACGATACTACTCAGGCGAAGATCCATAGCGACAGTGCTCAGTCCTGGTATGATCGATTTGTCGATATTGAAAATAGTGAACAACTCGAAGTCATCACGCGCCATTCACAAATAGTGATTAACTCTCGCATCTTTACCAAGTCCCTAAAGATCAAATATGATGTCCGAAATAACGAAAGGGTCACAATCAATGCCTTTGATGTCTCGGGCCGTCTGATTGATCGGGTGCTTGATATAACCGGCAATGCCAGTGGTGTTTCAACCTGGCAACCGAAAGGGCTTGCGGGTGGTATCTACTTCCTCAGGATAAATGATAAGATGGAAAAGGTCATCTACATAAAATAACATAAGGATGTTTATGAAAAGGGCAGGTACAAAAGCCTGCCCTTTTTTATTATACCAGTGGATTTTTTTCTTGTCTTAACAAAAATTTAAAGTATAATTAATCTATGTCAATAAATCCATCTGTAACCGAAACAAATAAGATCGTTGTCCATTTCAAGAATGGGGTTATTCTTAAAGGATTGACCCACGACTTCATCCCCGAGAAACCGAAATTCCATCTGACCCATCAAGACGGCAAGATTGAAGAAATCGATACTGAATCGCTGAAGGCAATCTTCTTTGTCAAATCTTATGAGGGCGATAAAAGTTACATGGATAAGAAGGGCTTTGCCGGAGTTGACCCCAAAAATATTCGGGGTCTAAAGATAAAGATAACTTTCTTTGATAATGAAGTAATCTATGGTTCAACGATGGGCTACAGTAAACAGCGGAAAGGTTTTTTTGTCCTCCCGGTCGATCCAGCAAGTAATAATATCAGGATCTATGTTGTTGCCAGTTCGATTAAAGATGTAAAACTGGGTAGCCTGGCCGAGTCGTAAAGATTTACTGGCCTTCGGTATTACTTAAGTTTCTGGGCAACTTCGGTGAAGAGCTTGTCGAGATCGCCGTCGATAATCTCTTCAAGATTGTAGAAACTGACATTTACCCGATGGTCGGTGACCCGATTCTGAGGGAAGTTGTAAGTCCTTATCTTTTCACTCCTTTCCCCGGTCCCAACCTGCTCTTTACGCTGATGGGATATCTTCTGCTCCTGTTCCCTCTTTTTCTGGTCAAGCAATTTTGCCCTGAGCACCTTCATCGCCTTTTCCCGATTACGATGCTGGGAACGTTCATCCTGGCAGGAGACAACCAGCCCGGTCGGGAGATGGGTGATTCTTACCGCGGAAGAAACCTTATTGACATTCTGCCCCCCATGGCCTGAGGCGCGGAAGGTGTCAATTTTTAAATCCTTCTCATCAATATGATATTCAACATCCTTGACTTCGGGCAGGACCGCAACGGTGGCGGTCGATGTATGTAACCGGCCCGATGCCTCGGTAACAGGAATACGCTGGACCCGATGGACACCACTCTCGAACTTAAATATATTATAAGCATTATCTCCCTCCACCAGAAAGATAATTTCCTTGAAGCCACCCAGATCGGTTGGATTGGAAGATAATATTTCCCACCTTAAATTTTTCTTTTCGATAAATTTTGTATACATCCGGAAGAGATCCGCAGCAAACAATGCCGCCTCTTCACCACCGGCCCCGGCGCGTATCTCGATAATACAATTCCTTTCCCGCTCATCATCTTTCTTGCCTTCAACCAATCGAGTAAGTTCTTCTTTGGCCCGGGACAACTTTGAATTCAGATCAACCAGCTCGGCCTCGGCCAGTTCGGCAATCTCTTTCTCATTGCTCTTTTTCAACTCAATGGTATCAACAATCAACTGCTCTAATTTTTTGATCAATTCATATTTACGAATTATCTCGTCAAGATGATTGAACTCTTTCAATAGTTCCTTCACCTTAAGTTTACTGGCAAGGACTTCGGGATCAGCCAGCGCCTTCTCTAACTCCTGATGCCGCTTTCGGAATTCGTCAATATTAAGGGTCGACATCTCTATCCTCCAGCAGAAGGGGTTAAGACAACAATCTTAAAGGTGATACCCGGTTTCAACAGATTGGAATATAATCAGTCCAATCTCCCTGACCGATTGATATAACATCTATTAACCGCGCTCAAATTTTTCTTTAAGGGTGATATATCTTAAGTAGTCTTCGAGATCAGCGATATTTTTTATTATCAGCCGATCCCCTTCAATCGAAATAAGGCGCGCACTTACCAGACGACCGATAAAGTCCTTTACTTTATCGAGTTCAATCCCGACAAGATTGGTAAATGATTCGATTGAAAATGGTGATATCTCAACACCGCCATTGGTCTTTTTACCCGACTCTTTACCGCGAGTCAAGAGCAGCGCGATGACCCGGCGCTCTTCACTCTTAATCATCAAGAGTTTAATCTGTTCATCTGCGGCCCGCAGTCGGCGACTGAGCGTCTCCAGGACATAAGATATCAAAGGATTCTCTTTGATCTTCGAGTGAAAAGTCTCTTTGTCAATCATCAAAAGTACCACATCGTCGACCGCAATTGCCGAGGCCGAACGAGGACTGCCATCAATTATTGCCATTTCGCCAAAGAAGTCACCCTCCTTAAGTATCGCCAATACCTTTTCCTCTTCCCCTTTACCTTTAACGATCTTGATCTTCCCCTGCCTGATTAAATACATCATATCTCCAACTTCACCCTCATGGAAGAGAACCTCACCACTTGACAATTTTTTTATTTTACCTTCGTCAGCCATCTTACCTCCTGATTATTAAAAAAACAAACTTCTGAGCAATACGGGCATAAATCAAAAAGACCTTATAATAATATACGATTTATGGCTAATGTCAATAATTAATTTTATTGTCGGTTCAAGAGATTTTGAGCATAATCGAGCAGGCGCCGTTTTTCATTCTTGAAATTGCATTCATACAAAGGATCCGGGATCAGATTTAGAATTTCGATAGCATAATTGATCGATGTCATTGCCTCTGAATAATCATGCCTTGTTGCTTTACTGAGGAGTTTGGCATCGGCCGTTTTTAGCATCTGGTCCAGGTGCTTAAGCGAAATAGGGAAAATCATCCGGGGATTCAGTTTTACTTCATAAAGATATAAGGAGCCGAAATTGTCATCGACCGCGGTCCCGCTTTTAAAATAGATCGCCAGAGTCTTAATCGTTGAGTCATAAGGGATAATCTGAAAGAACCAGCCGGTTGATCTTTTCATCATCACTTCCTGCCAGGGACTGCCATCCCGCGCATAAACTATCGTGTATTGGCCCTGAGCAATTGTCGGTGTATATTTCACAACCAGTTCATTCTTTCCCTTGAGGAAGAAAAGATTTGGTCCAGCAAAGATACATAAAACAGCAATTAAACTCATAGAGCCTCCAGTCTTTCCCGTTCTCATTTTAATATAAAAACCACGTAAGTCAAGGGATATTTCAGATTCTAATCAAACCGACCAAATAAACTAAACAGACTAAAAAGACCAGTAGACCAGATAGATTGACAGATCCATTATCGCACATCGGCCGGCGCCGACTTTTTAAAAGAAGATAGCAATCAGTATCTCTTCAGTATTATCAGGCTGTTTTTAGGATCGGTGAACCTTTCGAATCTCTCCTTAAAATTTGGGTAGTCAGATATCAGAATATGCCTGTTCCTGACAGATATTGTTCGATAGAAATGGACTATATTCGTATCACAGGCGCAGTCAATTCTAAAATTGAAATATCTGTTTGTATCAGTAATTGAGCCAGGTAGATAAACTGCCCGATAACCATGAGGAAATTTGATCTCAATATCTTCGATACGCTGGTAATCGGCCGGAAAGAGGTAATCGTATTTCCTCTGGATTAACGAAGGAAAATAACCGGTAAGGCTGAAACTGAAGTTGAAGAGTGGGATTTTAACGATCATCATATTGCCCTGGGTAACGGCATAATCTGGTACCGTGAATGAGTAATTTACCCAGGCTGGTTCATCGAGGTTTTTCAAATTTGCAGTTTCATATCTCTTGACCGAAGCACCATAACCAAGATGGTTCAGACCTGTAGCAAAATAGATCTGCCGTTCCCGTTCGTTCTTATCCTTAAGAGAACTCCGCGAAAGAATCTCAGGATACCCTCTCAGTTCGTATGAAGCCTCCCCTTCCAGATTGCCTGATTTATCTACTGATAATACCAGACGAAGTTGCGATCGGCTCATTTCCGGCTGGTGATATACTGTCTTCGTCAAAAAGGAAGAGTCCTCCATTACCACCATCGCCAACCTTGCCTGTTGACTGGGCGGAAAGAAATCATAACCGCAGTTTTCCGCAGTTGGATCAATCCAGCGCATCTTCTCACCATCTTTAACTACAACCCAGACATCATTAAATTGCTCAAGGGATGGAATCTCAGGGATGATTTCATAATCGCCGTTATTCCCTAATGCTGGATAAGACTCAATCCCGGCTGCCCTAAGCAGGCTCACCAGTAGCATTGTCTTATCGAGTGATATGCCGTAGCGGTTTTTCAGTATTGCTGATGGAGAGAGGGGGGTATAGCCACTGATCGCCGGATCGAGGTAGATACTTCTTATCTTTGATACTACAAAGAGCGCAATCTTCTTGACCTTTTCTGAGTAGGTATCATCCGGTTTAATCAATTGTGTCAGTTCGCCTTTCAGTCTCTTATCAATTTTGAATCTTTTGTAAAATTTTTCTTTAAACCATTTACCTGTTTCTTGCCAGTTATGCGCCGAAGAATATATTAATTTTGTTGCTACTGCCTCGAGCGGCGGCATAGACTCTTCAAGAATAATCTGTTCGGAATTTCGTTTTACCCAGGAATAGATCTTTTGACCATTGGCCGTGGACTGATGGTATTCAACCTCGCTCCCGACAATTTTGTGCTTGATCTCAAACTTATCCGGGACAATAAGCCTGAAATTTTTTTCAAGCATCGGCTCGGGATATTGAAAAAATTCACTGCCCCAGATAAATTTAATCCCGCTTTTAGATTTTCCCCTGATCCGAAAATGGTATTCGATAACTGCATTTTTTTCCATTGCCGGGAATGAAACAACCTTCACCATTCTATTAGCATAGGCCGGGGCCTCGGCAACACTAACGGCGCTGACATCACTGATTGCCGTCTTGAGTGGTTTCACAACTTTTAAATCGGGTGTGATTGTGCGTGCCTCGACTATTTCAACCTCTTCTGAAGATTTATCATATTCGACCTTCTGATCTCCGTATTCATCGATACCCCGATCATTGAGCATCTTGATCAAGAGGTGAACCTCACGCACCTTCTCCCGGGTTGAGTAACGGTCAGTGATACGCTCAAAAAGGATAATGGCACCGGCCTGAGGGTAGTCCTCGCAACCGGGGGATTTTTTAATGATTGCCATAATACTATCTTCGGCACAGAGAATCGAGACAGCAAACAGAATAATCATCGCGGGTTTCATTTTACCTCACTTTCTTCAAAATCACCTCTCCCCTCTTGATTTTTGACAGTTCGGTAAGTTTCGCACGAAAGACCGGATAATCCGTAAGATCGATAATCATTGTGTCAACGACGAACTCCTTCTCGAAATTTATTGTATCGTTCCAGATTGCAAATTTGGCCCGGCTGTGATAGCCCGGACCGGTAAATGATGCTGGATCGGGAAAGGACTCTGGCACATAGCCTTCAGGGGTAATTATCTTTTCCTCCACGAAGAATGAAAAGGTAGAATTAAAGCGCAATGGATACTTGCGATCGGGTAAGCGGGCGCCGCTCAAAAAATATTCGGCCAGATCGACCGCACCAGCGGCAAGCGGGCTTTTGAAGATTAAGTAAGGCGATGCAACTATCCCATAATGTTCGGACTCATAATCAATCTCAAATTTCATAGCCGAATAGAGTGTGCTGAAATCAGGGAAGACAATCCTGGTCAGGCGAAGATCAGGGGCAATGGCGCCGATAAATCTCTGCATAAACATTTCACGGTTCAAAGGGGGTTGATCCTTAAGCCAGGACCTGAAGAGATAGTCATAGATGCCACCTAATTCAATAGTGATCTCCCCCGTAATCGAACCATCGCCTTGAACCCTGACTAAATTTTTGACCCGGCCATAATTTTTCTTAGATTCTACCTTTGCAATGTAATTAAGATCCTGGCCGGTCGAATCGCAGACCAGGACCCCTTTTTCTGACTCATAGGCAACCAGCCAGTCTCTTGAGTTTTCGACCGTTGGATCAAGGTAGATGTATCCGCCCGAACGTTTTATGGCAACGGTGGCATGATTAAACTGGTCAGCCGGGACCGCGCGATCAACCTTTACTGCTGGATTGGTCAAAACGATATAAGCATCAACACCGATTGCCCTTAACATTGCCACCAGAAGCGCGGCCTTATCCCGGCAGACGCCGTAGCGTCGGTTGTAGATCTCAATGACCGGTGCCGGTTCATAACCGCCCTTACGACCGGAAAGGGTGGTCTCGAGATATCTTATCCTCTGGGCAACCCAATAATGGAGAGCGGTAATCTTATCGTCTTCAGTTTTGAGTGTATCGGTAAGGAGTTTAACCTGTCTTATAATGTTCGTATCGATCTCGAATTTGGGCCGGCAGAGATGAAAGTACCAGCGCGACCAGACTGACCAGTCCGGAACCGTCGAGACAATCAACTTCTGGGCGATGTCATAAAATGGTCCCATCTGTGGTTCAGGGACTAACTTAGGAACCTTCTCAACCCACCAGATATAACTTATCTTATCGCCTTGATCGAGTCGTTCATATTTTATCAAATCTTTATCATATTTATAATTAAGTACCATTGACCTGGGCAGGGTAACTGAGTAGTATTTTGACCAGATCGGGTCAGTCGACTCAAACAGGACGACATCATCGAAGTGGTTTTCCAATGGTGGATTCTTCATTATGAATTTGTATTCGTATTCGATATAACCACCTTCAGTCAGATTGGTGAAGGTCAACATCTTAACCCGGACATTGGGGATATAAAAACGTTCAAAGGCAGGGAGTGGGACATCTTTGATTTTTTTGATATCAATCGGGTAGACCCTGCCGTCCGGGTCTATGGTCCGGGCAGTAAGAATAACAACCGTATCGTAGGTCTGGTAGTATTCAAATGATAAATTCCCATAATTATTTTTACCCCGGCTGGTTAAGATCTTTATTAGGGTATGATGGCGCGCAATATACCGACCGTCACGCTCAACATCGATGAAAGTGGAATCGAAAACGATTACCGCATCTGCATCGTCCGCTTCAACCTTTGGGGGCAAAAAACGCCCGGTGCTACAGTTGAGTGCAAAGAAGAAAAGAAAGATAATGAAAGATCGATACACGATTATCTCCTTTGTGAAAAGGTAACTAAAATTCGATCAAATCTTTTATCCGATTTATCTGCCTCTCCCCTATCCCATTAACTTTTCTCAAATCGGCTGTTGATCGAAAAGGGCCATTCCTGGTCCGGTATTCAATAATCCTTTTAGCCAGAGTTGGACCAATCAGCGGTAAAGAGACGAGCTCCCGCTGGTCAGCAGTATTAATATTCACCCGGCCGGATTTTTTGGGCCGAGCCGCTTGAACAATATAATTATTCTGGCTAACATATTTGATATCGGGATAGCGGGTCAGGTGCTGGACGATCAATTCATAGATAGTCCAGTCAGTCGGTTCGATATTATAAATGCCATCCCAGGTTGTGAGTCTCTTCTGCTGAATCATATAATCGCTGGTGACAACCTTGATTATCGGCCGGGGCGAGGATAGTTCAATACTTCCCACTTTACCGCCAGCAGCGTATGTGGGATCAAAAAAGACCCGGACGCCGGCCAGAGGGAACTTAGTATTCCAGAAGGCAAGTTCATCTTCAATAATATCCTTGAGTCGGCCGGTATCGATATCAAAGGTAAATAGTCGATCTTCAAAGGGAACGATAGAATGGATGGCCCGGCGACTTATTTGACCTTCCGGAAGTTCATCACGGATTGTCCCGCTCGGTATAAAGGCAACATCGGTATTCAATCCCTGGCGCAGAATCTCAGTTATCCAGAAGCCCAACTCTTCCATATTCAAATAACGGTGATTATAGGCGATAATCTCATCCATCTCCTTAATAATTTCTTTCTGAATCAAAGACTCGACCTGGGGATCGACGGGTAAAGAAGGGGTGATGTTTCTTATTGTTGAGGTAAGCGTTGAAATGCATTCAGCATCGAGATCATATTTTATATCAAGGATACCAAGCCTCTGCCCTTTGGTTCCAGCCTGAACGACATATGTCTTATTTCCAATCTTTTTAGCGGGCTCGATGACGATGTGGTCATGCCCACCGATTATGAGATCGATGATTGGAAATTTTTGAGCAATCTCCATATCCTTTTTAGAACCGAGATGGCTTAAGAGGATAATCATCTGGGCACCCGCTTGTTTCAGTTCTTTGAGGTATTTTTCGAGGGCCCTATCTTCCGGGACAAAATTTAATCCTATCAGTTGCTTGGCCGTTGCCAATCTTTCGGTCGTAACTGTAGTCAAACCGACAATTCCTATTCTCAATCTTTCGAATTGTTTAATGGTGAATGGTTTAATAAATTCAGGATGAACAAATTCCGGAGCGCAATATAGATTTGCCGATAGAAAAGGGAATTTTGCTGATCGGGCAAGGTCCTCGAGATTCTTTTGGCCAAAGGCAAGGTCGTGATTGCCGATGGTCAGGGCGTCATAGCCAACTGCATTCATAATCTTAATCATCACCAGACCTTTGGTCTTATTCCCTTCAGGTGAACCATAATAAAAATCTCCGGCATCGAGCACCAGGAGGTATCGGTTATTCTGACGCAAACTTTTTATCAAAGCGGCGATCCGGGAAAGTCCTCCATATACCGGTTTTGGTTGGCCTGGATCGAATAAGTCGCAGGAGGGAAATAAAGCGCCATGGATATCATTTGTATGGGCGATGCACAGTTGTATGCATTCACCCGCCCATAAAAAAGACCATAACCAGAGTGCAAAAAGTAATCGCTTTAACATCGGTTATTGACCACTCACTCGGTCACAATACTGAGCAGCTTATTGGGTATGTAGATTAATTTTTTTAAGTTTTTACCCTGAATATACTTTAAAATTTTTGCATCTTGCAGAGCGCGGGTTTTAATCTCATCTTCAGTGATATTGACCGGGACCTCTAATTTAGAACGCACCCGGCCATTTACTTGAATAACAATTGTTTGAATATCGCCAATCAGATAATCCCGATCATACTCAGGCCAGGGCTCTTCAAGGAGACTCCCCTTACCCCCGACCCTGGACCATAATTCATCAGCAATAAAAGGGGTCAGGGGTGATAAGAGATGGATAAAGGATTTTAATGTGTGGAAGAAGACCAGCGGCTTTTTTTCGCTAAATTTATTGGCTTCGTTTAAGAGTTCCATCAAGGCAGCAAGGGCAGTATTAAACTTTAGCGATTCAATATCTTCGGTGACCTTTTTTATAGTCTGGTTTAACTTTATATAAAGTGCAATCTCATCCTGGTTCGACAACGATTTTCGCTCGAACTTCAAATTCCTGATGGATTCGCTATTATCGTTCACGATTCGATAGACCCGGTTGAGAAATCGCTGGGCACCGGTTACTCCTTCCTCACTCCACTCCATATCTTTTTCGGGTGGGGCAGCAAAGAGGATGGCGATCCGTGAAGTATCAGAACCATTGATCTCGACAAAAGGTCCAAGCGGAACTGTGTTGCCCTTGGATTTTGACATCGCCACACCCCCCTTTAAGACCATCCCCTGGGTAAAGAGGCAATCGACCGGTTCATCGACCGGGAGATAACCTGCATCATAAAGAACTTTAGTGAAGAACCGGAAATAGATTAAATGGCCAGTAGCGTGTTCAATACCACCGATGTACTTATCGATCGGCAACCAGTTGGTTGCGTAATCTCTACGGCAGAACTCACGGCTATTCCTGGGGTCGAGGTATCTCAGGAAATACCAGGATGAACAGACGAAGGTATCCATTGTATCGGTCTCACGTCTTGCCCCTCCCCGGCACTGAGGACATTCAGTATAAAGGAATTCCTTAACTGTCGCCAGCGGGGACTGTCCCCGGGGCATAAAATCTTTGACATCTTTTGGCAATAGCACCGGTAGTTTGTCAACACTCACCGGTATGATACCGCACCGCTCACAATAAATCATCGGAATCGGCGCCCCCCAGTAACGCTGACGGGAGATCAACCAATCTCTGAGCCGATACGAAACCGATGGGCCACCTACACCTTTATTCTCAAGATGCTGTGCCACCTTTATTATTCCATCGATCGAATTAAGACCATTAAAGATATCGGAATTGACCATTATACCGGGATCGATGAATGCCCTATCCATCCGCTCAACATCGATCCTGCCATCCGGCGGCTGAATTACAATTTTTATCGGCAGATTGTATTTCTTGGCAAATTCAAAGTCGCGCTGATCATGGGCAGGGACGCCCATTACCACGCCACTACCATAACCGGCCAGGACATAATCAGCAACAAAAATTGGAATCTTCTCACCACTCAGGGGATTTATTGCATACCTACCTGTAAAGACACCATCTTTTTCACGTTCAGTTGCCCCGCGAATGATCTCCGAGGTCTTGATCGCCTTTTCGATATATTCCCTCACGCTCGAGATACCAGGACTGCCTTCAATTAGTTTATTAATGATCAGATTTTCTGGTGCAATACTCATAAAGGTGACGCCATAGATTGTATCGGGCCGGGTTGTGAAGACACGGAGTTTAATGTCCAATCCATCAACCGGAAAGTCAATTATGCAGCCCTCACTTCTTCCGATCCAGTTGCTTTGCATAATCTTGACACTTTCGGGCCAATTCCTTAATTTCTCAATATCCTTAAGCAGTCGATCAGCATAGGCAGTAATCTTGAAATACCACTGGGTCATTCTCCTTTTTTCAACCGATGAACTGCAGCGATAGCAACTCCCTTCCTGTACCTGCTCGTTGGCAAGAACAGTTTGACATCCGGGGCACCAGTTAACATATCCCTCCTGGCGATAGGCTAAGCCTCTTTGATACATCAACAAAAACATCCACTGCGTCCAGCGGTAATAATCTGGTTCACAGGTTATCACTTCCCGTTCCCAATCGTAGCCAATACCCAGTCTCTTTATTGTCGCCCGTGAAATATTAATGTTCTCTATCGTCCACTGATATGGATGGATATGGCGATCGATTGCCGCATTTTCTGCCGGTAGTCCAAACGCATCCCACCCGATGGGATGGAGAACGTCATAGCCTTTCCTCTTCATAAACCGAAATAGAACATCGCCGATAGTGTAGTTTCGACAGTGCCCCATATGAAGATCACCCGATGGATAAGGAAACATCATTAAATTATAGAACTTCTTTTTAGGTGGGTCGGGCGTTTTAAAAAGATTGTGTTCCTCCCAGTATTTTAACCATTTATTTTCAATCTCTTTTACATTGTAATCAAGCATTTGCTTCCTTTCTTGAATCTGAGATTTTTTTTGAATTCTGAACTGATGATCAGTGGTTTTAATTGATGGTCAATTATCTAAATAAAATTTTTTGAACAAATTACTGCCCGGATTCCTGTAGAATCTCCGCGCCACATTTTTCACAGTACCATGAGTCAGGATTATTGGCAAAACCACATTTGGGGCAGACAATCTTCTTGGGCTGTTCGCGGAATGCCTCCTTCTTGGTAAAGATGTGCTCTTCGATATCTAACATACCAAAATCTTTAGCTTGGTCTTCAGCCTTAACCTTATCTGTAGTTTCTTCTTTAGATTCTTCCTTCACTTCTTCTTTGGCCTTTTCAACACCGCCTTTCAGTTCGGCAAAAAAGTCTTCAAATTTAAACTTATCCTCTTTCTTAGGTGCCTCCGTAACAACCGCCTTTTCGGGAGATTCGGTTTTTTCCTCAACCCGGGGTGCTTCTTCGACCTTTTCGGTAGTTATATCCGGGCCCCCTTCTTCTGCTGCCTCAGTTCGCATCTGTAAGAGTTCTTTCATCCAGCCGGTCTGCTCCTCGATCGAACGGAGTCCTTTTTCGACTTCAGCCAGTTTATGATGCAACTCGCGTTCCCGGCGCTTGAAAGTTTCCTCATCATATTCACCAATTGAGTACCTGAGCTCAAGTTCTTCGAGTTCCATATCAATCTCTTCTTTCTTAAGCGCGAATTCCTTTTTTTCGGTCTCTACGGTTTTAAGTTTGTGTTCGACAAGCTCTCTTTTATTCAGGAGTTCGTGATTGACTTCTTCAAGTTTTGCCTCGTATTCTTTTTTCACCTTTTCATAGACCTGCGGTTTAACAGTATCTTTTTTCTCTTCGACCATTTTAATCTTTGCCAGTAAATCACTCCGGCGCTGTTCCAGTTTTTTTAACTCCGCCAATTGATCTTCCATATTGACTCCTTTCTTAATCGACCTCCATATTTTAATTATTAATAATAAAAGACTCTAATAACTGAAAGGGAAATTTAGTCCCCGTTTTAAATTTACGATCAATAAGATATAACCTGGCTAATCGATCGACAATATCTTTAATTGTCCAATCCTGGTATTGATGAAAATACTTTTCTTTTGCCATATCCGGGGTCTTACTCTTCAGTAGAGAAATAAGTTGTGTGGTCAGTGCCCCAACAATCTTAAGGTGTTGATCGGTGTAATCACGCATCCCCTGCAGTTGATCAAGGGCCCTGGTAGCTGCTCGGTTTAAATAGGAGCGAATAAACTCATAAATTGAAATCACATTTAAATTATAAACGAGTTCCCTCAAATCTTCAGTACTTATATTCTTACTTTCGCCGAGAAAATCCTGCAACTTTTCTAACTCCATTTTGAGCATATTTGGTTGCTCTTGATATTCTGATATCAAAAAATTTATCAACTCATCATCGAGTTTGATATTATTGCCCCTCAGCCAGTTGTTTATAATTTCGCTTACGGTCTGATCGTTTCTTTTTTTTGTTAGGTCAATGAGCGTAAATTTTTTAAGCAGGGGAATATAGTCTTTATCAGTTACTACAATTACCACATAAGACGAAAGGGGTTGGACCTCGATCGCATCTAAAAGTCTTTCAAAATCATTTTTGGAGACTGATTTATCAGACCCTTTAATAACAACTATCCGATCATCACTGAAAAAAGAACGGGTATGGATCGCCTCAACGATTTGGGCGATACTCGAATCGTTAAGCCGGAAGGTTAAGGTCTCGATCCGGTTCATCTTTCCCTTGCTGGTTTTTCTCTTTAATAGCTCAATCTCCTTCTCGATAAGATACTCGTTGTTACCGTAGATGCAGAATAGTTTAGTGCTGTTTCCTGGATTAACCATAGCATATTTTATACCTTTTTCCTTTTAAGTCAAGAAAAAAATAATATATACCGCTTCCATTCTCCCCATCGGTCAGCGTTAGAATCAGATCGATGATAATACAATATAAGCCCCACCCATTCTTTTATATATACATCAATTCATCCTCTCTTCGGAGTAATTATCGAAAGCGTATCGTCACACCGATTAAAACTTTAATTTCTGAAATTCAATAGCTATTAAGACAAACAAAAAATTATCCCGCCAGGATATATAACCCTGACGGGATCAACCCACACATACCACCCACTTTCATTATATTATACAGATTGAAAGAAATTTTATTCAACCGAAATGGTTGAAGTCTGATCAAGCTATCAATAACTATCCGATTTATTGGTGATTATTTAATAAAATTAAAGTAAATAATAAACATATAAAATTTATAATAAGCAGAGTAAGCAGGGTGTTGGGTATTCCATAGATCGGTATTAAGAGCAAACTTATTGATATTCCTCCAAGTGAGCCACCCAGGAGGTCAAATGTGTAGAGCCTTCCGGTCCGTATAGGTTTATCCGCATTGTTACGGGCTAATATTAGATTGGCTGTAGAAAATGACGCACCAACAATCAGACCCGGGATAAAGGTTATTATTGGAAATAAGTCTTTAACCAGAACAGGGGGATTAATTTTAATCAGTAGTTTCAGAAATATTAAACCGGTTAAGTAATATAAACAGAAAAAGAATATGTACCATTTATAACGAGTAATAACGTCTCCAGATAATAATCTCTGGCCGATTGTCCCTATAAAAATACCTAACATAAAGGTTGCAGTCAAAAGACCGACCCGGTGATAGACATAGCCAAAAATTGTCTGATACAGGATGACCCCGATTATAACACCTGCCATACCATTAAACCCCACAACCCCGGTAGTCAATAAAAGTGTGTTCTGAGCGCGATTCTTTAAAATCAAAATGACAAAGAAAATAATTGCGAACATCGCGATAAAACCAACTATGTTTATCCTGCTGATTAACTTTAGGCCCTTTATCACCACGGTTCGGAAGTAAGTTGCCCAGTAACTTAGGCCATAATAGTAGCTAATCGGTCTGTAGTCACGGTTTATCGTCACCTGATTATACCCTTCTAATTTATTCCGGAGATAATTTATCCGCTCTTCGAGAATGATCCCTTTGAGATAATATTTATTAATAAAATTAGTCTTTACATCAAGATCTCTCAAACGTCGATCAATTACTTCAGGATCGAGGGTTAGATAGTCGGGTCGACGGGTCGCAATGATGGTCAGTCGATCACCGGGTATAAGAAGAATATCAGGAAATTCTCTCTTCAAGGTATGGTAGATGCTCCCATTGTAATCGAGCATCTCTTTTGATAGATAAGTCTCTTTGGAACTGATGGCAATACGGATTACGCCACGATCATTTATGATGCGCGATACCTCCTGGTAGAACTCTAAGGTATAGAAGCGATTTAAGAAAGTATTAACCGGATCAGATAGATTCACAATGACAACATCAAATTTCTCTCCGCGCCAGTTTTTGATGAAGAGACGTCCGTCCTGATTAATAACCGTTACGCGTGGATCAAACAGGGCTTGCCGGTCTTCTGAGGTAAGATATGGGCTTATTAATTTAATAACCAGGGCGTCGGGCTCAATATAATATACTTTTTTGACCGGGTATTTGAGAATTTCATTTAAGGCACCGGCTACTGCCCCACCGATTATCAATACCCTCTGCGGGCTTCTAACCTGGGGCATAGTTAAATGAATCATCTCCTCGGCTTGAATCCTGACCGGCGTCGAGAATGATAGAAGGCCATTTTCATACAGGTTATAGATACTGCCATACTGGACCAGGGATATCTCTCCATATATCGAAGAACCCGTCTCAATCAAGTCCAGTTTTTTCCAGTCCCATCTTCTGGTCTTGAGTTCAAGATTTTTTATGGGCAGAGCAAACGCGCTGAGGAAGACGATGACAATCAATATAAGATCGATGATAACGAATCGAACCTTTTTAGTTGATGAGAAGATAATTAAGGCAGAAAAGAGATGGATCAATGAACAGATGATAATGGTCTTTAAGGGTGAAAAATAGTAGACAAAAAAGTAGGCAAACAGTGCACCGCCGATCATATCACCTAAGGCATCAAGCCCGTAAATAGGTCCGATCCCCGGTGTTGGCTTACTCTGCGTATCGGTATAGATCCGGGCACCAAGGGTAAATTGAAAACCGTTAATGAATGATAATGGTAATAAGATTAAAAACGAGGCGAGGAGAATGGTTAAAGGGTCGGTGAGTTCACCTGGCGGAATCGCCAGAATTGATTTTATTCCGCGAATGAAAATCAATTCCAGAGGCAAGATAAGGGCGACAGTCATCTGGGCAAAAGCGAATTGAAGAGGAGTAACCAGTTTCTGTCGGCATAACTTCTCCATCGTAAGGCTTCCCATTCCTCCCCAGAAGAGCCAGACTGAAGCCATAAAACCGATGATAAGTTCATTACCGTAAAATACTGTTACTAACTCCCGCATCAATAGGGTCTGAGCCAGAACAGAAATTACGCCCGTGATAAATATTGCCTGGAGAAAATTGACCATTCAAGAAAATTCTATATAATTTTTTTTAATTGTCTACCCTATTTATCAAAAAGTTTATTCTCACCGGCAGTCGACACTAAGATCCTTGATCCCTTGAACCCGACTTGATCTGAAATTCCTCTGTTGACGAAGGAGAAAATCTGGCTATATTTATATCACATGCAAATTTTATTGTCCGGCGACTTTTTCAGGTTAAAGATCTGCTGCCCCTTGGCAGGGCTTAGTAAAAAAGGGAGTCAGGCCTGAAAATAATTTTGATTGCTCCGGCAGTGGTTGATGAGAGGAGAAGAGGGATGAGGGGGAAGGCTTTCCAGTTACCCCCATTCTCATTAGCCGCAGTGGCTGCAGCAACACCACCCGATGTTGAAGTGAGTATCGTCGACCAGGCGATCGAGGCAATAAATTTCGATGGCGATGTAGATTTAGTCGGCATCACCGTTCTTACCCGTTTTGCTCCCCAGGCGTATCATATCGCTGATCGCTTCAGAAAGCGTGGGGTAAAGGTAATCCTTGGTGGTCTCCATCCTTCAGCCTTACCCCAGGAAGCAATAAAACATGCAGATAGCGTGGTAATCGGTGAAGCCGAGGGAATATGGGAAACGGTCATCCGAGATTTTGAAAAGAATTCTTTAAAAAAATTCTATAAGAATCCAGATTTTCCAAATCTGGCTACCATCAAGACCCCCCGGCGCGATCTTTTTCAGAAGTCACGTTATCTGTTTACGGCAATGGTACAGACCGGCCGTGGTTGCCCGTTCAATTGCAATTTTTGCAGTGTTACAAAATTTTTCGGCGGACGTTTTCGAACCAGACCGCTCGAATGTGTAATCAAAGAGATCCGCAGTCTGAAATCAAAATTTATCGGTTTTTCCGATGACAATATCTTCGGCAATAGAATCTACGCCCGGAAATTGTTTAATGCCCTTAAATACGAAGGCATCATCTGGATGGCGCAATCTTCAATAAATATTGCTGATGACCCGGAACTACTCCATCTTGCCGCACGGAGCGGGTGCCGAGGCTTATTCGTCGGCCTTGAATCAGCCGATGCCGAATCTCTGGTGCAAATGCATAAAGGATTCCAGAAACCCCAGAATTTCAAAGATAGTATCGCCCGTTTACACGATGAAGGTATTGGAGTAATGGGTGCATTTGTCCTAGGCAGTGATAATGAAGACCCATCCATATTTCAGAAAACAATTGAATTTGCTAAGAAGATAAAACTCGACCTTGCTCAGTTTTCCATATTAACACCCTATCCCGGAACAACACTTTTTAATAAGTTAATAAGAGAAAATAGAATTTTTAATTTTGATTGGTCAAAATATGATGCAGGCAATGCGGTTTTTAAACCGCTCAAGATGACCGCGGAAAAATTGAAAGAAGAAGTGGATAAAATGTGGCAGGAATTCTATCGGTTTGATGAAATCCTATATCGTTTGATCACGCTGGGAAAGAGGCTGCCTGAGCAGATATTGCCCCTTCTCCTGCTTAATATGAGTTTTAAGAAAGAGATTGCTGCCACCCAGTTATTGTAGAACAATTTAAAATTTCTGAAAAACGCGAGGCACACGCTGGCATCCTCAGAAAAATCACTTAGTAAAATCATTAAAGAGATCGGTGTAGTTTCATATTATCTCTGGACAAAAGGTTGGGCTGAAGGCCGCGCCGGAAATATCTCGGTAGATGTTACCGACCTTCTTGAGAAGAAATCATTCAATATCAAAAGGTGTAAAAAAATACTCCTACCCATTAAAGAGACAGTCCTGGCAAATCGCTTCATACTTCTTACCGCAACCGGGTCACGATTCCGTGATATTAAAAAAGACCCCGCAAATAACCTCCTGCTGATTAAAATTGCTCGAGAACTCGATGGCTACTATATATTAAAAGGCAGGAAAGGGATGATGCCAACATCTGAATTACCGAGCCATCTCCTAACTTATGCATTTTTGATAAAAAATAACTTTAATCAGAGGGCAATTATCCATACCCATCCAGACCATCTTATCGCTCTTTCCCACCTAAAAAAATATGCGGGTGAAAAACCGATCAATCACCTCCTCCGCTCGATTCATCCCGAGATGAAAATTGTAATTCCTGAGGGTATCGGCTATGTTAAATACCGGAAGCCAGGAACCGAGGGGCTTGCCCGGGCAACAGTAGAACAGTTTAAAAATCATCGTCTCATAATCTGGGAAAGGCATGGCTGTATCGCGGTTGGTAAAGATCTCTTTGAAGCATTCGACCTGATCGAGACCGCGGATAAGATTGCCCGTATCTTTTTTCTCTGTAAGAAAACAGGATATTAGAAAAAGTTGAAAAAGCGCCTCGATTTGAAGATCACCCATCTGCTTCGTAAACTCGGTTATGGTGCCGGGTCAGTATTTAATAAAAAAACAAAGATTGACAACTAAATTAAATTAATTAAACTTTAACCCGGAGGTTAGTATGAAGTATCTTACAATAGTCTTCTTAATTACTTCGGGGATAATGTTGGGGCAATGGATTGCTCAGCCCCTCTTAACCGTTCCTGGTCAGACTTACTACCCTTCAGTTGTCGATGTCAATAAAGATAATTACCCGGATATTATTGCTGCCAGTAATCCTGAAGGGATCTGGCTCTGGGCGGGTGATACATCATTTCTCCCCAGATGGAGCCCGCTCGATACAATAGAGATGCCTGGCCTTCGCTTCTATTCTACCGGGATCGGTGACTTTAATCGCGATGGCAATGCCGATATGGTGGCTACCTCTTATCCGGGTGTTTACACCTGGACTGGTGACGGTGCACCCAACCCCCGCTGGACCCTTCAATCTCAACCTGACCAATCGGGTTTTTATATCGGATCTCAGGCAAAAGACTTAAACCATGATAATATATGTGATATTGTTGCATCATCAACTGGTGGCAGTAGAAAAGGTATCAGTGTCTGGTTGAGCGACGGTAATACCAATCCTGGATGGATTCGTCAGCCCGCCCCGGGTCCTGATACAACATATGATTATCACACGGTTACTGTCGCCGATGTCAATAAGGACGGCCATCTCGATATCGTCGCCGGTCATCAGAATGATCGACTCGGAATAAAGGTCTGGACCGGAAATGGTGGTCAGGGTGGCCAGGTGATATTTACACCGCAGGCCAGTCCGACAACTTCCGGACAATATTTGACGGTTGCGGTCGGCGATGTGAATAATGATGGCAACCCTGATATTGTTGGTGCCCAGCAGCAGGTCAATATCGGGGTCTGGCTCGGTGATGGCAATATTAATCCCCACTGGACACCAGCCAATGGTCCACCCGCTTCGGGTGATTACTGGGGAGTTGCCTTAGGTGACCTTAATGGTGATCGGAATCTTGATATCGTTGCCTCAAATGTAGGTTCCCGGGAGATCCAGGCCTGGTTCGGTAATGGTGGCCAGGGTGGTAATTTAGTCTGGACCCCGGCCCCGGCCTTCAGCCCATCAGCGGGCTATGAAGGGGTTGTAATCACCGATGTCAATCACGATAATAAGCCCGATGTCATTGCCGGTAATTGGTCAGCAAGAGGTATTCAGGTCTGGATAAATAATATCACCACGATCGAAGAGAATCGTTCATCTGAACCCGCTGCATTTACCTTTGACTGTCGACCAAATCCCTTCTCTCAAAAGATCGATCTCATACTGAGAATGGCAGAAGAAAATACCCTGACCATCAAAGTTTTTGATCTGACCGGGCGTCTGATTAAGGTTATTGTTAATAAAAGAATTCTGCCCGGCCAGTATCAATTTTTCTGGGATGGAACCGACTCTGAAGGGAGATCGGTCACAAGTGGAACCTATTTTGTAAGGATTAAAACCCGCACACTGAGTCTAACTAAACCAGTGGTCTATCTTGGCCAGTAAGGATCTCTTAGTGATTCCAGGCAATTAGTTATTGGCTTTGCGCTTTTTTCTTCTGCTCCTCAATCGCCTTGATGGCCTCTTCTCGGGTAGTATAGATATTGGGTGAGAATCTGGCTTTTAAGGATGTAGTCCGGACCGTCATCCTTGCCCAATCTTTTGTACCCCAGCGGGCAAAACCGAGCAGATAACTCAATACTGTATCCCGGGCCTTCTGTCCGTAATATTCTGCAATTTCGGCATGGACCAGAAGGTCGTCAATGTGGGAAACCATATAAACCTTCTTACCCAAACTTTCGAAATACTTTCGATATTCTTCAAAAAAATCATCAACATCCTTTTCTGTCTTCACTTCCCAGTGGTCGTCGGTGAAGACAATATTAAGTTTGGGATCATACTCAAATTCGACATAGTTAGCCATTGGTTATTCTCATTAATAAAGACCAGGCTGTCTATACACAGGCATAAGCATATCTATTTCATTATATTCAGTAAATTCCTTAAGTCAATATAAAATTCGGGGTAAAATATCTGGCCGATTCTGTGGATTTCTGAATTCTAATAAGAGGGCAAATTACCTTGTCCAATACAGTGTCCGGCGTGAATCAAATATTAATCGATTGCAAGGGCTGATGAGTCTGAAGTTGATAGAGGTGATAGTAGATTCCTTTCCTTGCGATTAAATCCCGATGTGTTCCAACTTCTTTTATTTCACCTCTGTGTAATACATAGATTCGGTCAACATTCTTGATCGTGCTCAAGCGGTGGGCAATGATAATTGCAGTCCTATCTTTAATCAATCGCATCAATCCTTCCTGAATATAACGCTCGGTTTCAGCATCGA
This sequence comes from Caldifarciminota bacterium, assembly GCA_965648915.1. Classification (GTDB taxonomy): domain Bacteria; phylum Hydrothermota; class Tepidihabitantia; order SM23-42; family CAYGYG01; genus CBFGIV01. The sequence goes on from CBFGIV010000026.1 coordinate 26,015, forward strand.
TATTAGCCGTCGCCTCATCCAGCACCAGAACCCTGGGATCGAAAGCCAGAACCCGGGCAAAAGAGAGTAACTGCCGCTCACCGGTAGAAAGAGTCACGCCCCGTTCCATTACAACCTCATCATATTTATGGGGAAAACGGTCGATAAACTTATCGGCATTGATATAACTGGCGATCTCTTTTATCCGATCATCCTCAATCGGTCGATTGAGTCTGATATTGGATTTAATATCGCCCGCAAAAAGAAAAACATCCTGCATCACTACGCCGATCTGTGACCGCAAGGACTCAATCTTGATATCCCGGATATCAAGCCCATCGAGGAGAATCCTCCCTCTCTGGATTTCATAGAGCCTCGATATCAGACTCACAATCGATGTCTTACCCGCACCGGTATGTCCAACAAATGCCACTTTTTCTCGAGGTTCAATCTTGAAAGAAACATCCTTTAATACCCATTCTTTGTCATCATAACTGAACCAGACATTCTGAAATTCAATTGCGCCACGCACATTCGTCAACTCAAGTGCGCCGGGACGGTTGACAATCCTGACATCTTCATCGAGCAGTTGAAAAATCCTTTCGCTCGACGCCATTGCCGACTGGAGGATGGTATATGACTCGGTCAGTTCCCGGATCGGCCGGAAAAACATTTCAACATAAGTAATAAAGGCAACCAGGACCCCCAAAGAAAGATTACCGGCTATAACCTGGCCGCCTCCGTAATAGAGCACCAGACCGATACCCAGGGAACTAACAACCTCAATCATTGGCCGGAAGAGAGAAAATAGTGTAACCTCTCTTAAGTTCGCCTGCAGATAATCTCTGTTTATCCCATCAAACTTTTTTTGACTCACCTTTTCCTGGGCAAAGACCTTGATAACCCTGATCCCCGATATATTCTCCTGCAAACTGGCATTGAGCCGGGCCAGTCTTTTTCGAACCAGACGGTATATTTCACGTGCCTTTATGCGAAAATATGTTGTGAGAATTACAATTAGCGGAATTACTGAAAAGGTTATCAAGGCAAGTCGAAAATTGATATAGGAAATGATTGCCACGATGCCCATCAAGAGGAGAATATCCCGAGCCAGGACCGCAAAGACACTGGCCAGTGCTTCATTAATTGCTTCGATATCGTTTGTTGCCCGGGTAACCAAACGACCAACCGGATTATAATCAAAGAAAGCAAGGTCAAGGCTCTGGAGTTTACCAAAGACCTTCATCCTCAATGAATGCATAAAGAGTTGACCGGTGTACTGAAGTAGATAGAGATGAGAAAAATTGATTACTAAACCAACAAGAATTATTAGAAGAAAAACAAGACCCATCCGGGTTACTCCTTCAAAGTCTATGCGTCTTATCCTGAAGAATATTTGCGGTTCAATCCGGTTTAATTTTTCGTAAGAAACAATGGTCAAATCTTTATATTGCTCAAAAATTTCTGGATATTGATTAATTAATGATTGGATTTCGTCATTTATTTTATGGCGATAAAGATAATAATATTTCTCCTTTGAGATCAATCCCTGTTTATGCAACTTGTTGACAATATCCGGGCTGATCTTACCCAGTTGGGACTGAGTTGCAAAATAGACCCCGGGGGTAATTTCTAAGAATTTATTATCTATCTGAGCCTTTAGTTTAAAGCCGGTCTTGATAATATAGCGATCGATTGTCAATCTCATTATATTGGGAAAAACCAGTTCAATACCCGCCGCCATTACCAGCAGAATAAGCGACAAGATGAGGTAACGATAATATGGCCGGAGCAAACCGGCAAGCCGGCTAATGATCTTAAGATCAAATACCCGTCCGAGATCCTTCTCCTCTTGTTCAAATCCAGGCATCTTAAATCCTTTCAAGTCTCATTTCTATCTGCTGGGTCCGGTAGATACTCTGATAAAGACCCCGATTCCGAATCAACTCCTGGTGAGTCCCGGATTCAACAATCTGGCCTCGATCAAGAACAATAATCCGATCCGCATGCTGAATGGCAAAGAGCCGATGAGAGATTACTATCGTTGTCCGGCCTTTAATCTCAGCGCGCAAATTATCGACAATCTTCCGCTCGGTCTCAGCATCAACACTGGAAAAGGCATCGTCGAGGATGAGAATTGAACGCCGGAGAATCAGTGCCCGGGCAAGGGCCAGGCGCTGCTTCTGTCCACCACTCAGCGTAATGCCCCTTTCACCGATGATTGTATCAAAACCATCTGGAAAATCTCTTATCTCATCGTAGATCTCAGCGATCCTTGTTACTCTTTCAATCTCCTCATTATCCGCCTGAGGATTACCTAAAAGAATATTCTCCCTTATCGTTTCTGAGAAGAGAAATGTATCCTGAGGCACAAAAGATATCTGGCTTCGCAGTTGATCAATGTGATATTCTCTAATATCTCTGCCAAGGAGGAAAATTGCTCCTTCTTCCGGCTCATAGAGTCGTAAAAGGATATGGATCAGACTCGATTTCCCTGAACCGATCGGTCCAGTGATACCGATGAACTCGCCCGGATGGATATGAAGATTGATGTTTTTGAGCGAGGGTTGGGCCTTACCCTGGTAGGTCAGACTCACATTTCGGTATTCAATATCACCCCTGAGCATATCCAGGGGTCGGTTACCGTCTTTTATCATCGGTCTTATGGTCAGGATTCGATTTAATCTATCCTGAGAAGCTGCGCCGCGCTGAAACATATTTATTGCCCGACCGATGGCCATCATTGGCCAGACCAGCATCTGGAGATAGGCCATAAAGGCAACAAAGGAGCCAACCGATATCGCACCTGCAATAACATACTTTCCCCCAAGTATCAATACAATTACTTCACCCAGACCAGCCAGCCCCATTATTATAGGAAAGAATAATGCCCAGACCTTCCACAGTCTAAGATTTTTTACTACATATTCATTGCTGGCCGATGCGAATTTCTCGATCTCAGCCTCTTCCTGCACAAAAACTTTCACCACCCTTATCCCGGAAAGACTCTCTCGAACCCTCTCTGTTAGATGAGAAAATGACTCCTGAACTTTCTCAAATAAGCGATGGATGAAGCGGCCAAAATAGGTTGAGGTAAAAGCAATCAAAGGAAAAGGTATGATGGCATAGAAGGTTAGTCTGGGGCTAATTAAAATCATCATTGTCAGGGCTGCAATCCCCAGGGCGAAGATATCGACCAGAATGACCAATCCGAAACCGATCGACATCCGGACCGCATTGATATCATTGACTGCATGCGCCATAAGATCACCGGTCTTATGGGTATCAAAGAAACTTATATCGAGGGTAGTAAGATGATTGTAGAAATCCTCGCGCAGTTCCTTCTCAATCTTCCGGGCTGATCCAATCAAGAGATATCGCCACCAGAAGCGGCCAAAGGCGATACCCAGGGCTATTCCCATTATCAATAAAAAATAATAAGTTAGACGGGAAGGGCCAATACTACCACTGGCCAATTCGTCAATTGCAACCTTTAAGACTCTGGGGATAAAAAGCTGGAGCAGGTCGATTATAATCAGTGCACCAACACCGATTATGATCGACCATCGGTATTTCTTAAAATATTTAACTAAGGTCCGGAACGCACGCACAGATGATTATATCCGGAAAGGTTAAATTTTCAATAATTGAATGCAAGAGAATTCAGTCAGGCTTTATGTGATTAAGTGTTCTGCTCGGGAAGAATTATTACATAACTATACGTCAATTGTTGTTATATCTAATAATTTGTTTAATCTCTTTAATGCCCGAACATCATCACCATAAATCATAATATGGTGATTTCCAGAAGTATTATGGATAAAATTCTTTGCATCTTTAACTTTTATACTAACAGCATTGCGACAATATCCTTTCAAATCCTGACACTTTACAATCCTGCCGGTCGTTACAATCATATTTGCTAACTTTCCATCCAGCCGGCAAACTATTACTTCCTGATTGGTCTTCATCTTAACAAATGCACTCAAAATGCCCGGTGGCGGTCCCCAGTGTTGATTTCTCAAAATGTAAGGATGCGCTTTTTTATCATAGCCCGCCATCTTTGTCGGTGCAACACAATGGCTGATTTTGAGAATATTACTCTTCACATCTACACGAATATTCCCCATAAAACTCGGTTTATTTACAAGATAGTGTAAGATAGTCATTGTAATTAAAGAACTAATATCACACTCACAGGCGGCAGGTATGCCTTCATCTCTGAGAAAAGCATATGCGACACAGGGAACAGGCAAAGGACCTTTCCAGACATTTTCTGCATAAGCGAGTGTAAGCCCCTGAGCATTTCTTTTATCTAAAAGTTCTTTGAATACAAGATATAGCCGCGCAACCTTTTCCACATCACTCTTTGATGGTTCAATTATTTTTTGGGCATTTCGTATCCATATATCGGCAACTTTCTTTATTCTTTCTTTATTAACTCTTTCCCAGGTGCTCATCAGTTCATCATTCTTAACCAATCCAACCGTTATTCCAAATTTTTCTCTTATTTTATTAATACCCCCAGGAATACGGCGTATCCATCTTTCCCATTGTGGTGAATCGGCATTCAAAACCAGAAGCCTTGTGTTATTTATCTTCTTTTTTGCAATTAAAACTCTCATTTGTGAATTTATATCTTCATAGTCAATAGCAACACTTATGTTCTTTTTAGCATAAACATATTCCAGGGCGTCAAGTGGTGTCCAGACACTGCCTTTTTTATTAAAGATTATAACAGGCCGATTGAATTCACTAATTTTTACTACACAATTTCCCAATCCCAGATGAGGTTTATAGAGCAAGATAAAATCCGCTTCAACAGTATATTTCTCAAAATTAACAATAGGTTGTGTCCCGATTTCCGTAGAAATTCATAATAACACAACCTTAACGCCGATATTATAATCATTTAAGCCACCTTCTCAATCTTTTTCTTAATCACTCCAGACATATCACGCCAGCCGGGAATCTTCCTTAAAGTGATTTGACCACTGGCAATTAGACCATAAAGTATTATTAAAAACGCACTCTCAGTTGGAAAAGGCATCTGGGTCTTTATCCGACGCCGGAATTCACCATAAATCCGTTCGATGATATTCGTACTTCTCAAACTCCGCCATTGACTCTGGGGATAGCGGAAGAAAGTCAATAGCTCATCACCCGCTTCCAAAAGACTTTTAACCATACCTTCACAACGGTTCTGCCATTGCTTAATAAAACGTTCTCGGGCGACTTTGGCCTCTTCGAAACTATCAGCATAGATAATGGCGTGATAATCTTCTCGAATCGCCTCATGCACATGCTCAGGCGCATGGGACAGAAGATTCTTAAGTTTATGCACGGTACAGCGTTGAACATCAATTTTCGGCCAGGTCGTTTCAACCGCCAAGCGGAGGCCTTGATTGCCATCAATAATGACTAATTGCGGACGA
>CBFGIV010000027.1:0-30510 GCA_965648915.1 Caldifarciminota bacterium
ATTGCACCTTGAATTCTCGTTCCTCCAAGGGGCACAAAATAGAGAATGAGAAAGACAATGATAAATATTAAAAGTCTTGTTCGTTCTTTCAAAAAATCCTCCTTCTCTCTTATTACTTTCTTCTCATCTCTTTCAACAATTCACTATGCTTTTTTAAGTTACAAATAATACATTCTTCAAGTGTATCAACTATCTCAAAAATCCGCATATCGACAACCTCATACCAGACCTCAAGCCCCCGCCTTTCGCAGCGGACAACGCCCGCATTCTTCAAGATTGCCAGATGGTGCGAGACATTAGACTGTTCAGCGTCTACAAACGGAATAATCTTGCAGACACAACAAGGACCAACACGAAGTTTTTCCAATATCTTCAGCCGCAATGGATGTGCCAGGGCATTGAAAATATCTGCCTTTATCTCAGTTATATAATCTTCTTGTTTTTTCATTTCATTTCTTTATTCAAAAACTGTATTTGTTTTAACAAAGATTTTGACTAATATTAAATAGATTAGTGTATTATTATATTTAAATATTATCATATTTCAAGAGGAAAATATTGGCCGGTATAGAGATAGCACAATATCAGCAACTTTAGGACTGAGAACTTCTTAGCCGGGGTATTTAATTCCCAGTAACAGTCCGCATCACCAAAAAAATCATCTGATGGCTATTAACTTTCATAGATATTGACTTTTTTCGATTTATTCTTATAATTATTAAGGTTCAGAAATTTGATATGAGACAATTTCTAATTATAATAACAATTCTTTTCTCTTGTGTTTTAGCAACTGAGGCAGATGAGATTATCGCTCGGACGAGTGAGAATTATAGAAATATCAATAACTTCGTAGCCCATTTTGAACGCACCACCTGTTCTGACGATTTCTGCCAGACGGCAAGTGGCAAGATTGTCTATCAGGAACCAGATCGATTCAAAGTTGAGATTACTTCCCCTGAAAAGGAGTTCTATATCAGCGATGGTAAGTATCTATGGATCTATATACCATCTCGTCAGGAGGTCTATAAGAAATCTCTCCGGGAAACAAAAATGCTCCTCTCCCCCCGTTCCTTCCTCGATAATTTTAAGGAAGAATTTACCTGCTCGATTGAAAAAGAGACCGAAAAGGAGTGGATGATCAAACTTATACCTATTTCTGAGACCAACTTCTTCAAGGACATCATTGTTAAGATTGAAAAGCAAAATTATCAGGTCAGAGGGTTTACAACATCCGACCAGAACAATCACCAGACCACTTTTAATTTTAAAAAGATCGCCTATAACCAGAAGATCAATCCCAAGATCTTCCGTTATAAACCACCGAAGGGAATTAATATTATTGAGGAATAGAATGCCCTTAGAGATTGATAATTACTGCTTCGCCTGTGGTGTTGAAAATCCAGTCGGGTTACACCTTAATATTAAAAAAGGCGAAGATCTGGTTACGGTTGACTTTACCGCGAACCAATCTTATCAGGGTTACAATGGAATTGTTCACGGTGGTATTATAGCAACTATCCTCGATGAACTTATGGTCTGGGCCGCAGTAAATAAGGGGCTTAAAGTTGTAACTGCCGAAATGAACCTTCGTTTTAAATTACCGATGCAGATTGGTGAGACAATCCACGGCGTAGGTCGTGTAGTTGCAATTCGACATAAGATCGTCTTTACCGATGCCCATCTTGAAAGGACAGATGGCACGCTGATTGCCAAGGCAACGGCTAAGATGCTCCCCTATCTATGACCTTTTCAATTAAATCATTGGGCTGTCCAAAAAATCTGTTCGACAGCGAGAAGATTGCTGCTCAATTGAGTCAGAGTGGCCTTGTCTTTACCGATACATCGGCTTCTGCCCGGGTAATGATCCTCAATACCTGTGGATTTATAAAACCGGCAATTGAAGAATCAATCCAGGAGATTAAAAAACTGATTACCTGGAAAAAAAGGAGAAGGGGGCGTAAGTTATTCATCTGTGGTTGTTTAGTTAATCGATTAAAAGATAGACTGATCCGCTCTTTTCCCGAAGTAGATGGCTGGTTTAAAATAAAAGAAGAAGGTATGATCGTCAGGATCCTGTCTGAAAGATCCATCCCTGTTAGTGATGCCCGCCTAATTTCAACACCCGGACATTATGCTTATCTTAAAATCACCGAGGGCTGCAATAATCGCTGCTCATACTGCACCATACCGCTGATAAGGGGGCCGTTGCGGAGTCGGCCTGTTGCATCGATTGTGAACGAGGCTGCCCAGCTGGCCGAATCGGGGACAAAAGAATTGATTCTGATCGGACAGGACACTACGAGTTATGGTATAGATCTCAATGGTACAAAATCCCTTCTGGTCGATTTGGTTGATAAACTTTCGCGTATCGCTGGTATTCAATGGTTAAGGATCCTCTATGCCCACCCTGCCCATATTGATGATCACTTGATTGAGACAATCGGCTCCAATCCTAAGGTCTGTAAATACCTCGATATGCCCATTCAGCATATCAACGATCGAATTTTGAAACTTATGAAAAGAAGATACAAACGCAAGACAGTTGAGCGACTGATCGAGAAATTACGCGGCATCCCCGGTATTAAATTGAGGACAACTTTGATGATCGGATTTCCAACCGAGACGGAAACGGAGTTTAAGAAGTTACTTGAGTTTGTCGCCGAGGGACACTTCGACCACATCGGCTATTTCCCTTACTATCGTGAAGAAGGGACTGAAGCGGCCAAGATAAAACCTTTATCCAGCATAGTGATGGCGGAGCGTCTCCAGGAATTTGCTGATATCCAGATCAAAAATGCGCGCAGTAAGAATCGAGCCCGGATTGGTGAACAAACCATCATGATAATCGATGGCTTAAAACAAAAACGACTCTATGGTCGGTCTATGTCTGAGGCACCGGAGATCGATGGCAGGATCTATGTTTCCGGTGAGCAATTACAGATCGGAAAATTCTATAAAGTTCGGATTACTGCTTTTAAAAACTATGACCTTTATGCGCAACCACTCGAGGAAGCAGGATGTTGATTATTTTGTTTCTGATTAATATTCAGTTTCCGATGGAAGTGCACGGCTGGGGTTGGATGGGCAAGTATTCTGGTCACAGCAAAAGTTACAATATCGATGCCCTGATCGACCTCTACGCCGATCTTGTTAAATTTGGAAATTTATATTTTTCTCTTGAGTATCGGCATGATCTCGGTATGGCATCGGGTCAGGAGGAAGGCGTAACATTTGACCCCAAATTTCTTCACTATTATATCATACCCGGCCTGTCTTTAAACCTCAATACCTTTATCTTCACCGGTCGGCTTATCCACGACTGTGTCCACCTGGTTGATGTCGAAAATCCCAGTGCTCCGGTCTTCAACCGAATCCGGCTGGGGATTATGCCCATTGAGCACCATCCCCGTAATTCTCTGGGAAAAGAACCGAACATCTCCTGGCGTATTGAATATGGTTTTTATCCCCAGTGGCAATTCTATAAATGGATGAACTGGGGGACTGATTACCGTCACGATTTTTTACTTGAAGTCCATCATTCTCTTTTCCAGTACCGATCGATTGGTCTTAAAACCTGTCTTTTTCTCGATTTCAATCACCGGATGTGGGGCGGCTTTTATCATAATCATCGGCTTCGTGCCCAGGGTTATTACCGATCCTCCAAAGGAAAATTCAACATCTTTTACGATTATTATCTTTATGTCAATGACCCCTTAAAAGCACCTAACCGGTTAGGTATTCTATGCCTTGGTTTACAATTTTAATCTTCTTCTTTTCGTTCAATAGTGACTCAGTCAAGGCTTCGGCCTATGATCTTTTTATTGAGGCCTCAAGTTTGGAAAATCAAGGAAAATATGAAGAGGCGATCAAGGTTTACCAGAAGGCTATTGAATACGACCCATCTTCAACCGAACTCTACCGAAATATAGCCCGTCTCTATACAAGACTAAAAAAGTATAAGGAAGCATTACATTATGCACATAAGGCCTTAAAAATCGCCCCGGAAGATGTCGAAAATATCAAACTAACCGGTACCATCTATTTACAGAAATTAGATATCAACAAGGGGATAAAATACTTTGAGATGGCACAAACCCTTATGCCCGATGACGAGGAGATAATGATTAACCTCTCATATCTCTATGAGGGGATGAACCTTTTTCATAAGGCTGAGGAACTTCTTGAGCGGATAACCAAAACCAACCCTTCCTTAGAAAGTTATTTTCGGCTCGGCCAGATCAGTGCCCGGATGAACAACCATAGCAAAGCATTGAAATATTATTATAAGGCTCTGGAGTTCGACTCAAATTCTGTGCCCGTACTGGTTGGCATCGGAGCAAGTTACGATTTTATCGACAAACCGGATTCGGCCCTTATCTTTTATCAGATCGCTTCGACTCTTGATACCGCAAATTTGAATCTTAAGAAAAGGCTGGTCGATCTCTACACAAAACTTGACCGTTTTGACGATCTCATCGATCTCTGCTATGAGATTCTCAGGAAAAATCCCTTTGAATTCGAGGTGCGCCGAAATCTGGGCTATGCGCTCTATAAGAACAACAGGAAACTCCAAGCCCTGGAGCAGTTCCTGATCGGTGTGGGTATGAATCCAAAAGACAGTTACGGCCTGTTTCAGGCAGCCCGTATCTATGTCGATCTCGGACAGTTGACGATGGCGCTTGCCACAATCAAAGATGCCCTGAAGATCAATCCAGATAATCCTGACCTTTTAACCTATCTCGGTTTTATATACCTCGACTTAAAAAAGAACGCTGAAGCTGATGCAACATTTAAACGGGCAATCATCAAAGGTGGTGACCGTGCCCAGCTCTATTATCTGCTAGGTATCACCGCAACCCTACGACGGGATCTCAAGACTGCATATCAATATTATCAGAAAGCGATCGAAGTCAATTCCAAGAATCCCAAAGTCTGGAGCGCCTATGGACATCTCTGTGATGACTTAAATTTTAAACGGGAGGCCCTGGCTGCCTTTGAAAAAGTCGTCGAATTGGATACAACCAATGCCACCGCATTAAATTATGTCGGCTACACCTATGCTGAGCAGGGGGTTAAACTGGACTACGCCCTAAAATTGATAACCCGGGCGCTGGCGATTGAGGACAGTAATGGTTATTTTATCGATTCCCTGGGCTGGGTCTATTTCATGATGGGGAATTACGAAACAGCGCTGGAGCAGCTAAAAAAAGCCGTCAGTCTGGTTGAAGACGCTGTCATCCTTGAACATTTGGGTGACACCTATCTTAAGCTCAATGATTCGATTCGGGCTAAAGAGGCTTATGAAAAGGCATTGAAACTTAAGCCAAAGGAGAAAAATCTCAGAAAGAAACTCGCCCGGTTGAAATCGGTCGAGTAACAAAAATTTTTAAAAACAGAAGGGGCATCTCTCCAGACTCCAAACATATCAATTGACGAAAAAGAAAAAAGAGATATAATAACCAGAATCAGGTAGTAGAATATCAAAGGTATCAGGATATTAGCTCTGCGGCTTCATATCTACCCCTGTAGCTCAGTGGATAGAGCGACGGTTTCCTAAACCGTAGGTCGCCCGTTCAAATCGGGCCAGGGGTGCTGGAACAAGGAGAAGATAATGGCAAAACGCAAGGATCTGAAAAGTGATAAATTCATCGATACTGTAGGTTCGATCATAAAATTTATAATAAAAGAACGAGAAAAGGCTCTCTGGGTTGGAATCGGTATCCTAACTGCGATTGTAATAATTATCATCCTCACCTCACAATCCCGATCTGAAAATCCAGAAGCCAGTCTTATGTATCTTGAAGGAATGAGTCTTTTCTCCGCCGGCAGAATTGATCAGGCCGAAAATATCTTCACAACAATCATCTCGAAGTATCCAAATACGAGACCGGGTAGACAGTCAATTTACTATCTCGGGTATATATATTATCTGACCAAAAGGTTTAATGAAGCAAAGGATCAGTTTGAACGATATCTGTCAAAGGAGAAAAAATCTTACCTCCTTGTCCCTTCAGCCCTTATCGGTTTGGGAAGCACCCGGGAGGGGCTAAAAGATTATGAGGGGGCACTGGCTGCTTATGAGAAGATTATCGAAGAACATAGTAATTCACCATTTCTCCTTCAAGCAAAACTCTTTGCGGGAAGGATCAAAGCCCAGCTGGGTGATTATGAAGGAGCGAAACGATATCTCGAAGAGGTAATCAAAGATAAAAATGCTGGTGCCCTGAGTGAACAGGCAAAATTTTATCTCGGTTATTACGGCCCCAGATAATCTAAGGCAGACCAGAATTGGTCGATGCGCCCGTCTGGAGATTGACCCAGTATGAAGAATATCCAGGTTGCGATCCTCTGGCATTTTCATCAACCGGTATATTTTGAAGAGTTAGACCAACCCGCCGCCCTTCCCTGGGTAAGGCTCCACGCCTTAAAGGACTATTATGATAAATTGAAAATTCTCGAAAGTTATCCTGAGATCAAAGTAACCTTCAATTTTACCCCTTCGCTTTTAGAACAACTCATTGCCTATGATCAAAACCAACTCACTGATCGTTTTCTAATCCTTGCCCAGAAACCGGCAAAGGATCTGAGCATTGAAGAACGTATTGAGACTCTTCAAAATTTCTTCCTGGCCAACTGGAAGAATATGATTGAACCTTATCCTCACTACTATTCTCTCCTCTTAAAACGGGGCAAGACAATCTGTGCTGAGGAATTAACCCAGATTGTGAAGAGATTCTCTGACCAGGATTTTACCGATCTCCAGGTCTGGTTTAATCTCGTCTGGATCGGGCCGTCACTCCGCAATGGTATTCAATATCTCTATGAGAAAGGTCACAATTTTACCGATCAGGACAAACAGACATTATTTGAACACCAGAAAAAAATTCTGCACTCAATAATTCCTGCCTATCGTTCAGCCTGGGATGAAGGTCGTATCGAACTTACCACCTCTCCCTTCTATCATCCTATTCTACCGCTGATTGCTGACTTAAAAACAGCTCGGGACTCAAATCCCGCTGTCTTAATGCCCGATGTAGAATTTGCCTATCCTGAAGATTGTCATAAACAGATCGCTGAAGGAATAAATCTCTTTGAAAAATGTTTCGGTCGAAAACCTGAAGGGCTCTGGCCTCCTGAAGGCGCTGTCAGCGAGACGATCTGCCCGATAATCAGGACGGTGGGTATAGAATGGATCGCTACTGATGAAGGAATCCTGCACCGTTCATTAACTCCGGAAATTAAGAGAAATTATAATCTCGATCAGAACAGTCTTATTTATCATCCCTATCAATTCCAGGGTTTAAAAATATTCTTCCGTGATCGCGTCCTCTCCGATCTGATCGGTTTTGTCTATAATACCTGGCCTGCACCAAAGGCTAGTTCCGATTTCATTCAGCACATCAGAGATATTGCCCGCCGCCTGCCTGATGACCGCCAGCATATCATCTCAATAATTCTCGACGGCGAAAATGCCTGGGAAGCCTATCCTCAAGACGGCCATCTCTTCCTCAATAATCTTTATCAGTCACTGATTGACGAATCGATTAAGACTACTACCTATTCCCGGTTCTTAAAAGACACGACCCCGATCGAACTACCGCACCTTTTTCCTGGCTCATGGATTAATGTCAATTTCAATACCTGGGTAGGTCATCCCCAGAAAAATCGTGCCTGGGAGATACTCGGCGCTATCAGAAAATTACTGAAGGAGATGAATTGCTCAGATGAGGCTATCCTCAAAAAAATCTTTGTCCTTGAGACCAGTGATTGGTTCTGGTGGTTTGGAACGAATGCAGAGATGATTGTTGAAGAATGTGACCGACTCTTTCGTTACTACGCACGAAAAATTTATCAACAGATCGACCAGGTGCCGCCGGCCGTTCTTTATACCCCGATTGCAATTTCAGAAAATATCCTTTCCCGACCGATCGATTTGATTAGACCGATTATCGACGGTCGGGTTACCCATTTCTATGAATGGCGTGACGCCGGCCGGATCGAACTGCAGAAAATCGGCGGCACTACCCATCGTTTCGCCAGTCTCTTTACCCGTATCTTTTATGGCTTCGATGAAGATAATATCTATCTCCGGGCCGATGTTGATCCACATGACCTTACCGATTTAAACTTTCAGATTGAGATCACAGCCCCGATCAAAAAAATATTTAATCTTTCGGGCGAAACCGAAATCAGATATAAGGCCGGACAGATCTTAGAAGTAGCCATACCCTTTGCGGTGCTTGCCCCGACCCCTGTCACCAAGATCGCCATAACACTAAGAGCACTCCAGCATGATATCGAGATCGATCGGGCAATTTTGCCTGAATTTAACTGCCAGCCGGGAACAATTGAACTTGAAGAGTGGAGTGTTTAGTAAGGGGTTAAAAAGATAGATCGAAAGGAATTCCGGTTCTTTTTGAGAGTTGATCCCGGACTTGACTTCGAACTTTCTGTTGGGCATCATTAAAGGCAGCCCGGATCAAATCCTGCAGCATCACCGGATCATTGGCCTGAATTATTTCTTGCTCAATCTTTACCTCCAGCACATTCTGGTCACCATTCATTACAATCTTGACCATTCCACCCCCGGCGCTCCCCTCAACCGTGAGAGTCTTAAGAAATTCAGTCATCTCCTGTTGAATCCGTTTCAGGTTGTTCAAATATCCCTTCATCGAGTCAACTCCTCACCGTCAAAAAGATTTTTAATCATCTCGATCTTTGAATCTTTGGCTTCGACTTCCTGCTCTGCAATCTTAATCTTAAATCTGGGTTTAGTCTTCATCAATTCTTCATAAACTCTTTCGATCAGTGAGATATTCTTCTTATCGCTAATGGTCTCATAATGAAATTTATCTCTAACACTGAAGACCAGCTCGATATCTTTCTGGTTAACGATGTTGAATTTTGCCTTCTCCAGGCTGCAGCCGACTGCAGTATTTTGCTCTTTAACCTTATCAATAAAGATATCAATAATGCTCCCCCGCGATTCATCTCTTACCCCTTCATATTGTCTGATCAGATCTGCAATATCGACCGATTTCTCGATGAAACAGAACCTCAGGGTCAGTAATTCCAAAGCAATACGGCTATTGATTGATTGTCGGAAGGTGCTTTCAAAGTCGAGCCCAATCTGGAGTAAACGGATCAGATCGAGAAAATCGTAATGCTCGGCCTGATCCTTCAGATGTTTGATCTCTTTTTCCGAATAAATCTCAGTAATAACCTTGATATTCATCTTGATAAAAAGTAAAGCCCGGAGATGGTTAATGATACCGGCATAGACTTCAAAAGGGTTTGCCCCTTCTTCTAACCAGTCGGTCAGGGTTGCAATCGCTCGAGAATGGTTTTTAGCGATAAAGTCATCAAAGAGTTCAAAAAAACGCTCAATCGAAGAAATTCCGAAGAGGGTTTGAATATCTTCTCTTTTAATCTCACGGTCACTGAAGGTAACAAGCTGTTCAAGAAGCGACTCGGCATCACGCATACTACCGTCTGCACGGCGGGCAATCTCCATAAGTGTATCATTGGTAATAGTGATCTGCTCCTGTTTAGTAATCTTTTCAAGTCCCTGAACAATCTCAGCAGGCGTAAGTTTTCTAAAATCAAACCGCTGGCACCGTGATAAAATTGTGTTGGGGACATCAGCTGGTGAAGTTGTAGCAAAGATAAAAATTACCGATGCTGGCGGTTCTTCCAGTGTCTTGAGCAGAGCATTGAATGCCGGTTCAGTCAGCATATGAACCTCATCTATGATATAAATCTTGTAACGACTGTAGGCAGGTGCGTATTTGACATTTTCCCGGAGTTCGCGAATCTCATCGATCCCACGATTGGAAGCTCCGTCGATTTCGAGCACATCCATACTCCGGGAGGAAGCTATCTCAATACAGGAGTTACATTTCCCACAGGGGTTAACTGTAGGTCCTTCGACACAATTAAGGCTCTTAGCCAGAATTCGCGCAACTGTTGTCTTGCCCACCCCTCTCGGGCCAGCAAAGAGATAGGCATGGCCAACTCTCCCTTTATTTATCGCACCACTTAAAGTAATTCGTACGTGACGCTGGCCGATCAATTCATCGAATTTCTGCGGTCGATATTTAAGTGAATAAACCTTGTATGGCTTCATAAATAAATAGCACCGGATTCAACCGCTTTCCGGTCGTGCGATCCTTCCTCGACTCAAGTCCTAAGACCCAGAGAGATCTCAAGCTCCAACCAGGCAATCTTATGACCGATTCCTATCTACTTACCGCTGCTACCTTCCGGTCCTGACGGGGTTTATAGTTAGAATCTTCATAAGACCCGATCTTCGACGCTTGAAGATTTCAATGAGCACCCTTAAGATCTGAACCTCAGAAAGACCTTAAACCCCGCATATAGCGGATTTCGGGTTCAGGGCACCGCTAGCTCCCCGTTTTGCACGACCGGTATAAATCAAAAGATTAATTACTGCTTACTTTCCTCTTTTCTTAAGTTCTTCAGCCTTAACAATGCATTCGTATGCCTTTTTGGCATTACCCTTGCCTTTATAGGCAAGCCCTAAGTTTACCCAGGCATCCGGATTATCTGGAACCAGTTTCATATACTTTATCTCATAAGTTTCGATCGCCTTATCATAATCCTTTAACAATAAGAATGCATAGCCAAGCGAGAAGAGGCCATCTTTATCATCTGGATCTATTTCTATGATCCTGGTAAATATTTCTGATGCCTTTTTAAACTCTTTACGGGCAATCAATATCTGGCCATAATAGTAGAGACCATCGCGGTGTTTCGGATCAATCTTGATAAGGCTTTCGAAGTAATTCCCTGCCTTATCTGTTTTACCCAGATTATAAGCACAGGCAGCACTATTAAAATAAAGTGTCACCATACTTATGTTGGCCTGAACAAGCGTCTCAATCTGACGGCCCACCTCTTTAACGCCACCCGAAAAACCGAGAACCGTTTTGACATAATTTTCGAGTTCGTCCTTCTTATTGGCCAATTGGAGTTCAACAATCTTCTGTTCAACATCAGCCGGATTGGCTGTCGGTGCTTTTCCGGTCAGTAACTTGAGGTTACTCTCTTTTCTCTTCGAATATAGATCAATCGCCCGCTCATAATATGTCAACGCCGAATCCCACCTTGTCTCATCATAGAATATATGGCCGATATTGAGATAAGCCTCAGCCAGGTTCGGGTCGATTTTTAAAGCCTGATTAAATGCTTCCTGCATCTTTACCCGGTCTTTAAGTCGTGCATAGACTAAACCTCGAATAACATAGGGCTCGGCCCGTTTGTCGTCAATATAAATTGCCCGATCCGTTTTTTTCAATGCCTCGGTAAATTTCTCCTGGCTGAGAAGTTTATAAGCCGCTGAATTATAAAT
The DNA here is from genome assembly GCA_965648915.1 of Caldifarciminota bacterium. GTDB lineage: Bacteria > Hydrothermota > Tepidihabitantia > SM23-42 > CAYGYG01 > CBFGIV01. The sequence goes on from CBFGIV010000027.1 coordinate 11,372, forward strand.
TGTCCAGTAACTGTTCCGGTCCTCGGGAGCAAGGATCTGCTTTTTGGTTCTTACCGAATCCAGAGAAAAGGCGATATCAATCGCATCCGATGCCTCAAGATACTCGGCCAAAAAGACCTGGGCTTTAGCCATAATCAGATAAGCCTCGACGCTCTTAGGATCACTTTTCAGATGATTGCGACAATGGGTTATTGCTTCTTTATACTCTTCACGCTGCAACGCAATTCTTGCCGCAGTAATCAGATTAGGTGTACATCGTAAAAAAAACAGAAAGAGCCCAAATATCCAGAGATACCTTTTCATGCTTCTAATTCCTCCTGTTAGACTATTGTAACCAGAAAGGGGAAAATGTCAATTGAATAAAAAAAGATTTTTTATTGTCCTATCATCTTTTTTGTTGACTTTTAGCCAATTATGAATAAACTTAACCTATGTTAAAGAACCAGGAAAAAGTCAGAAATTATGAAGGGATGATTCTGTTTCATCCCAAGTTGGAAGCCAGTAAACTCGAGAATGCAATCAGTGAGGTCGAAAAGATAATCAAGGAATGCACCCAGGGTTCAGTTACCACTGAGAATCTCGGGAAGAAATCGCTCAGTTTTCCGGTTAAAAAATTGAATGAAGCGTTCTATCTCCTCTACCATTTTAGTGGCGATCCCCGTTCGATCGAGAAAATTAAAGAAGAGATCAAACATAATGAGAATATTGTTCGGATGATGTTCATCCGGAAAGAAAATTAAAAGTGGCTAACTTGAGACTTGGCTATTTAAATCTGGTTTTATTTATGGGGCGGCTGACAGCGGATCCAGAATTAAAATATACCCAGAAGGGCGCCCCGGTTTGCACATTCCGGGTCGCTTCGACTCGACGCTTCAAAGATCGTGAAACCAATGAATTGAAAGAAGAAACAACCTATGTAAATGTTGTTACCTGGCGCCGGCTGGCTGAACGGGTTAATGACTATCTCAAAAAGGGTAGCGCGGTGCTGATCGAGGGTAGACTCAATTCTCGCTCCTGGGAGACAAATGAAGGTCAGAAGCGTTCGATTGTAGAAATCGTTGCCTACCGGGTTCAATTCCTTGACCGAATGGAAGTCGAGGGTGGTGCGGAAAGTCCAGGAGAAGTCAGCGAAATTATTGAAGAAGACACCGGTAAAGATGAGATCGAAGATAATACCCCTTTTTAAGATTATCAATATTTTGCCCGAAGTTTGTATCATTTAGGTCAGGAGGTTAATTGAAAAATTGTCGATTCTGTAGAGACAATATTAAAGAGGTTGATTACAAAGATGTTGCCCTTCTTAAAGGGTTCATCACTGAAAGAGGAAAGATTGCACCGAGCCGGGTTTCAGGACTGTGTGCCCGCCACCAGCGTTTACTTACCCGGGCAATCAAACGTGCCCGGTCGGTAGCATTACTACCATATATAATAAGATGAAGGTTATCGTCCTGAGAGATCACAAAAACCTCGGTAAAAAATTCGATATCGTTGAAGTCAAAGATGGTTATGCACGGAATTACTTGATTCCTAACGGAATTGCCCGGATCGCCACCGAAGGACAAATTAAAGAGATTGAACAACTCAAAAGGTTACACAACGAAAAGATTACCCGGAATAAAGAAATGGCTCAATCCCTTGCCCAGAAACTCGAGGGATTAGCCCTCAAAGCCTCCCTCAAGATAGGTTCAAAGGGAAAGTCTTTTGGGAGCATCACCGCGGCCGAGGTAGCCGAATTGCTTGCAGCGCAGGGAATTAAGATTTCAAAGAAACTTCTCAGTTATGATTGGCCAATAAAAGAGCCCGGTGTCTATACTATTGGCGTAAAACTCCATTCTCAGGTCTCCGGTCAGTTTAAATTATGGGTAGGTGAAGAATGATTGAAGTATCGATTCAGGGTGTGGTCAGCGATAGCGAATCGGACTCATATGTAATGTTGCTAAAAGAAAAACAGGGTGAAAAAATCCTTCCGATATTTATTGGCGCCAATGAGGCGGCCGCGATTATTGTCGCCCTCGAAGGGGTGCCATTCCCCCGACCGCTTACGCACGACCTGCTGAAACTGGTGATCGATGCCCTTAATGGTAAAGTTATTCGGGTTGTTGTTACTGATTTGAACAAAGATACATTTTATGCCAAGATTTACATCGAAACTAATGGCAATCTCATCGGTATCGACGCTCGTCCCTCGGATTCAGTAGCACTCGCGGTAAGAGCCAAAAGTCCGGTCTATGTTGCCGATTCGATTATGGAGTCAAACGGCTTGATTCTGAAAAATTTGGATGAACTAAAGACCCGGCTCCGGAATCTCAATCCAGAAGATTTTGGCAACTACCAATTATAGTAAGCAGTACCTTATCCGTCCTGTTTGGCACTTCAAACAGTCCGGCCATAATCTACTAACTGGAGAATAATCCGGTAAACTTCTCCGGTAATCTCATCCAGTTTTTTATTCAATTCATCACTAAAACCCTCATGCCAGGTATAAGGATCTTTAACTTCAACACCGATCAGATATATCGCTTCAGGAAAATCACGGTAGATCCTGCCCAGGGATAATATGTCAAAGAGGTTCTGCCCATGAGTGGAAATCATATCCGGTCGATTTTCAAGAGCCGGTACCTTGATGACCGAGATTGTCCCCAATGATTTATTCTGCATAAAGGCATCAATAATTATTACCGTATCGAATCCCCGCATATCTTCGAGGTCGGCAAAGTCAAGATCAATCTCTTTCTTGAACAGGTATGAAGCCGGCAGTCTCAACTTAAGATAATCCACTAAAAACGGGCCAATACCGTCATCGGTCAGGAAGGGATTACCGATTCCGATGATCAGGGTTTTTTGGGGCATCTCTTGATGGAGATGGATTAATTCGGGCGATAATCGATTCGGCGGGGACTGTTTGCTCAAGATCGATCAGAAAGATCTCCCAGGATCTCCCGATCTTACCGCTGAAAATAATCTTTTGACCGGACGGGCTAAAAGAAGGTTCCATCGCACTTGCCTCTCGATAGGTAAGCCGCATAATATTCTTACCCGAAGCATCCATTCGATAGATATTTTCTACTCCGTCCCGGTTAGAAGTGAAGACGATCGTTTTACCATCCGGTGCATAGCGCGGATGCATATCACTTGCTGGATGGCGCGTCAATTGTTCTATCTTTCTACTCTCTATGTGCAGACGACAGATCTCTTCATTCCCTTCCCGTTTTGTTGAATAGAGGATATATTTTCCATCCGGACTGAATGAAGGATTACCATCCCAGAATTTATTTTTGGTAATTCGTTCTTCCTTAGATTTATCAAGGTGGTAGAGATAAATTTCCCAGTTTTTATCCCGGTCGGAAGCGAAGACAATCTTCTTACCATCGGGAGAAAAAAATGGCTCACGATCCTCACCGATATTTTCGGTCAATTTCTTGACCTGTTTTGTTGCAGTGTTAAACAGATATAGTTCTTTATCACGACCATCGCGGTCTGAAGTAAAAACAACCATATCACCTTTTGGAGAGACTGCCGGATCTGTATCCCAGCGACTGCTCTTGATGAGCCTTTTTATCATCTTACCCGATAGGTCCATCAAATAGATCTGACCCGATCCGGTTCGATCGGAAACGAGTAAGATATTCTCCCGATCGGGCATAAAGCGCGGCGCAAATTCACTCGATTTATTCTTCGTAAGCCGTAAGGTAAGATAAGGGCTGATATTCAAAAAATGGGCAATCTTCTCTTTTAATTTCAGGTCCTCAGCGTCGACCGTGTCACCGAGTTCATAAAGAGTCTTATACTCTCTCAGTGCCGCGCTGGCAGAATCGAGCATTGCATAGGCATATGAGAGGTAATAGTGGTACTGAATCGATTCCGGATGGGTGGCAAGCGCTTTATTAAAATGGGCAATCGCCTTGTGGTATTCGCCCTTAGCCATAAGGTCCCGACCGATTTCAGCCTCAGGCTTCCTTCTGCAAGAAACCCAAGCGAGAATCAGAACTAGAATTAAGTATCTAAATTTCATAAGATACATATAAATTTTAATTTTTGTAAGCAGAATACCACTTATACAGACTCATTAAGGAGGAGAAATATTTTGTCTACCTTCCAAATCTATTCTACTTCAATAGTATCAATTTCTTGGTCTGGTTGAAATTACCGGCTTTCATTTTGTAGAAGTAAATACCACTGGCAAGCGAATTGCCTTTCCCATCCTTTCCATCCCAGGTCAGAGAATAATATCCCGCTTTTCTTTCTCCCTCAGCCAGCCTCTTTATAAGTTTACCACAAGCATCATAAACTTCAAGCGATACCCGGCAATTTACTGGTAATTGATACCTGATTGTTGTTATTTTCTGAAAAGGATTTGGTGAGTTAGAAATAGCAAAATCTTTAGTAATAAGTAAATTGCTTTCTACAGACTGAGCACCTCCGCCACTTCCAGCACCGACCTTTGGTTGTTCATATTCATAAGCAATCAAGACACCAAGCACCGCATTGCCATTTAGCGACTTGGTTTTGGCATAAATGATACTATCCTGATAGAGTTCGGCGGGAATTTGTGCTTTTAACCTTTTCATTGTTTTTGGTGGCACAGTTATTCGACCCATATCTCGACCATCTATTTCAAGAAGTAATTCGCTGTTCTGGCTGTTTTCATGATAAAAGATACCTTCAATTTTATAAGGTCTCTTGGGATTGAATTTACCCATTTTGTAATAGAGATAATCGCTATCATAGTCAATTGTCTTGTATGACTCTTTACCATATTTACTAAAACCAATTCTCTGAATACAGAATGGACCAGGATTTTCTTGTCCTGCGTCGGCAACATATAAAGGTTGGTCAGGTTCTTGAGGTGGAATATAGGTTTTGAAGGTTATGTCATAAGGCGCCTGATTCTTCTCGGTCCAGGTAAGATAATATCTGGTCTCAGTTAGTGTCTGACGCAAAACCATATGTGAGAACCCGGACTTTTCATTAGGTGAAGAACTGATATTCACCGGCGGCCTCCAACTGCCACTAACTGGATCAAAACGACTCAAGAAGATCTCAGAATTAGCATCAACCCTTTCAGTCCAGGTGATATTAAGACCAGAGAGGGTTGGGTAAAGAGAAACATCCATCGTATTGCTGACATTCCAGATTTCGCTCCACCAATGACCACCAGGATAATGATAGGTATACCGGAAATAGATATCAGGAAAACCACCAGCACCAAAACCAATGTATGTAATGTCGGCACAACTACCATTCACTTGAAGCGATGGATAACTGCCACCCTCAAAACCAGAGACCTGCTCAATATCATGCCAGCCACTGGCATCGCAAAAGTTGTAATAGACTGCTCCTTGTTTTGCCCAGGTGGCATGAAGACTGCTATAATCGAGCATAAAGTCAATCGAGGTAAGACCACAGGGTTCACCTGAGTCTAAAACCGAAGGAGTAATTGGCCATGGCTCATAGATACTAAAGACACCATAAAGAATTCGATCAGTAGTTTCGTATGTATTAAAGATAATATGGCCATAACCGATATTATCAATTGTAAATGATGGTAGACCGATAGTAAAACTTATGTCCTCAAAGAGCAGAAATGGCGCAGTCCAGCCTGCTCCATCATAACGGCTGAAATAGATACTTCGACCATTGAGTCCTCGCCAAACAAGACAGGGCAGATTATCCCCTGGATTCAAATAGATTGCCGGATGGCAGCCTTCACCAACTTCCATTTTCCGCGACCAGGAACCACCAGCATTGGTTGACCTGACCACATAGATGACTTCTCCTGTTTCGTAAGTAATCCAGATTTCATCTGTGTTTTCAACCCGAACCATTTTGCGGGAATTGTTGTATGAAGTGGCAGTATCGGAAGAACTGACAAGGGATTTGTTGAAGGGGACTGCATAAAAATAGGCACCCCACAGATTTGCGCCAAAAGTTACATTCGGTGAAGCCGGATCAATTCCGAAATTGAAAACGGGTTTATTAGGCAAACCTTGAGAAATATCAAACCATTCACTTGCTCGGTCAACACTCATGAAGACCTGGCAATCTATACCATCGTAAGTTGCAGCATAAAGAATCGTTGGTTCCTCAGGATCTATTATGAGGTCGTAAATATCATGTTGGCCAAGTCCTGAATAAACCCAGTTGTTCCCAGCATCCGTTGTTTTCCATATCCCATACCATGTACCTGTATAACCCGCGTAGAGAATGCCTGGGTGAGTAGGATCCATTTTTAACCGGTTGATGTTATCCGAAGGTAGACTACCAGAGCGTTCCATCCAATCTAACCCACCGTTGGTGCTTAAATAAACACGATTCCCACCGCCATCGCAAACATAGAGAATATCTTTGTTCTGAGGATGAATGGCGATGTCGGTTATAGATAAAAAAGCCGGTGGTCCTCCAATATCTTGCCAATGTTCTCCTGCGTCGGTACTCTTTAAAAGTAAGTAATCCCAACATAGTCCGGCAAAAAGATAGGACGTATCCGAATTCGCATAGGCAATTTTTCTTATATATCCTTTATTATTTGGAGCTTGCCACTTAGGTTCGCCCCAGGAAATTCCAGCATCAATGCTTTTGCTTAAACGAGGATGAACGAAGTTTTGAGCAGTACCCCAGCCAATTAGCATCACGTTTTTATTTAGTGGATTCATAGCACTTGTGAATTGTTGATTAAAACCAGTTGAAAGGGTGGAGATGGTTTGCCAATTGAGTGCATTATTCTCACTCTTTTGGACACTTGCATCGCCAACAAAATAGATATCAGGCAACCATGGGAAAATAGCTTCTGCACCACCACAAACGTAAGTAGGAATCATACCTTTTACTCTTTCTTCCCAGATATAAGGAGCAAAGTTTAAGTCGCAGTGATAAAAACCACGCCAGGTTCCGGCATAAAGTAGGTTAGTTATCACTGGGTCTATACCTAATGAATACACATACTTATCGACCAAACCATTGTTAAAGGGAACCCAACTTCCTGGTGCACCTAATTGACACTTCTTAAAATTCCTCGGCCTTCGCTATGTGTGCCATATTCGCCGATTGCCGCATATACTACGTTAGGATTGCCGGGTTGAATTAAAATGTCTCTTACTGTAAAGTTGTCAATAGTGTATACATCCTGCCAGGTTTCTCCCCAGTCAGTGCTTCTTACTATGCCACCGGTGTAATGTTCTGGAGGATCTTTATGAACGCCAAACCCAGCATATAAGTAGCCATCAGCGTCTGCTGCAATGCAAGTAAGGTCGGTATGAGAAGGTTGATGCTGTAGCCGCGTCCAAGTATGCCCGTAATCAATACTCTGGTAGACTCCTGGATAGTTGCCATATTTTGCAGAAGCATAAATCAACCCTTGATGAGAAAGAGGCAGAATTGCAAAATCTGAAATTGCAACGTCGTATCCACCTAAGTCAGCCGCTCGCCAATAATTCCCGCCATTGTCCGAATAATATATGTCGGGAAATTCAACATTATCCATACCCAGGACTAATTGGTCTGGCGCATATGGGAAAAGGGCAAGTTTTTCGGGTAAAAAAGCACCCGGAAGTCCTTGAGAGATTGAAAACCAAGCATAGCCACCATTGGTGCTTTTGAGTACTTCGGCTGGTTGTGGGAAATATGAGGCAACAACCTTATATACAATTTCAGAGTTAGGATGAACTGCAACAGATTGAATAAGATGGCTGCAACTACCAGTTGGTAGACATGCCCAATTTAAACCACAGTCGGTTGTTTTAGTAAGACCATTATGCCAGTGAACTGCATATATCACGCTTTGTCCGTTACTGTTGGCGACACCCATATCAGTCATATTTAACGCACAATATGGTCCGCCATGAGTTTGCCATTCAGCAAAGCCAAGACAAACAATGAATAAAAGTATAAGATATTTTTGGAAATTAATCATTTTGTCCATCTTAATAGGTTATCTACTTAAAACAATCTTTTTGACCACGGAAAATCTGCCGTTGTAAATTCTTATAAAATAGACACCCGATGGGAGAATTTTGCTGTTAAAATCTCTTCCATCCCATTTGATTATCGTTTGTTTTTTATCTCGAAATGACATCACCTCCTTTCCTATTATGTCGTAGATTCTTATATTGATCCCCTGTTCTAAACCTACGACTGAAAGAAGTATTGAACAACTCTTTTTAAAAGGATTTGGTTGAATGTTAACTAAAGATATTTTCTGAGTAGATTGAAGAGGTTCCTCAATACCTGTCTCAAGTCTGGTCCCACGACGATAATAGAGTGGACGCGGATATCCTGTATCACCATCTGTCCAAAGAACATGCAGTTTTGCATTTGCGGTCGAAATATTTGCCCCAGCAAATCCTCCCCTTGACTTGCGAACGCATTCTCTACGAAACCAAGTTCTTCCCGAATCAGTGCTGGCGATGAAAAAAAGTGAATCGTGAGTAGAACCCCAAGAATAACACCAAACACAATAAACATCACTTTTGTTACTGGCAATATCCTGACCAGGCCCAGCATCTGACACATGGTCATTCGTAAGCATCATTAGTGTATCCCAGGATAGACCATTATTAGAGGTTCTTCGGAAAAATAGGTCACCGCGATTTATGGGCGAATATTTAGAGTCTATCCAATTAACAAAAACATAGCTCTGGGGGCCGCCGCATATCCGCGGCGCATAAGGCCAGATTGAGTCAGATAAAGCGGCGCAACTTGACCAAGTTAAACCTAAATCCGTGCTCCTTGTGTAGTAAAGAAAAGGTGGATCACTTGGTCCTGTGCCTGATATTCTAACAAAAGCTAAATGGAGAATTCCATCTTTATAATGAACTGCTGGATTTCCTTGTGTTGCTCTTATACTGTCTGCAATTTGAATATAGTCAGACCAGGTGTCTCCGGCATTGAAACTACGTATTAGGTAGAGACCTTTTGGAGGCGGTTCCATGTTTGGATCAACTGAACCAACAACAAATAATGTATCACTAAGGCAAGCAAATCCTAAACCGCGTAATTTCTTTATTTTCATCTCTGGTTGCCAAGTTAAACCAAAATCGGCACTTTTTCTAAATTTAATATGAAAATTTTCTGTTGTGGTCCAACTCATCCAAGTAACAAAAACATTAGACCAACTTGTCTTAATGCACTGCGTATATATTGGGCCATCTTGGTTGATTTGGAATGCATCTGACCACGTATTTCCATAGTCACTACTTCTCATATACATAAGTCTGCCGTCATTAAACAAAATATGCACAAACGAATCTTGGGCAGTGATCGAGCAGGATATTTTATCAATTATATCGTAAGTCAACTGTCGCTCCGGTTCCCAGCGAATCAATGTATCTTGGGCAGAAAGAAGCAGGAAAGGAAACAACAAAAAGCAGTATATAATGAAAAATTTCGACCATAATAAAAACATACCGTACCTTTTAATTTAATTTTAATGACATTTTAAAAAAAGTCAATAATTCACTTTTTCGTTAATAAAGACTTCTAATCAAAAAGCCGAGTTGATTGATGAACAAATTGGCCATTTTTGCGCGCATTAAACTCAAACTCTGAAATAAGAACTAATATTCCACATCATTCACTCTAACATTGAGGACACAATACTTATCTCCTTGATGAGACAGAATAAAGATAACTGGGGAATTAAAAATTATCAGTCGGGTATAAAATCCGACCCTACATTCTCTTGTTGCAATCGTCCATCTGAAGATGGGCGCTACAATTTTAGGAAAAAATAGAAATCCGAAATCCTAAATTTTTACCCCGTTAGATAACTATTTTCTCTTCTCGATTAAAGAATGTAAAACAACGAAAACCAATTTGCATCAACTCTCTATAAATATGACTATATCTAATGGGGCAGGCAAATTCCAAATCCTAAATCCCAATATTCCAAACTGCAAAATCACTATTCGCCTAAGTCAGATTGCACACCAAATTTGAGGTGTACCTGACCTAACCATTCAACTATAAAACCATCAAACTATCCAACCATCCAACTATTTAACTATCAGACAATACGACTATAAGACTATCGGACTAATCTTTCTCTCTACTCGCTACTTGCTATCCAACCATACGGGCAATTCGTGAATTGCCCCTACGCTCTGTCGGCCTTTATCGGTCCGAGTTTGCGAATCTCCTCAGTAAATTGGGTGGCAACCTCGACAAATTTATTCCCTTCGGCGGCTGATATCCATTCCAGGCGTAATCTTCGTTCATCGATACCAAAATCTCTTAACATCCTCTTTAATAGGGGTATACGTCTTGCCGTCTTATAATTACCGTCTTTATAGTGGCAATCACCAAAGTGGCAACCACCAATCAAAACACCATCGGCACCCTGTTTGAAAGCCTTAAGGATATGCTGGGGATCGACGCGGCTTGAACAGAAAACACGGATCGGAATTACATTTGCCGGATATTTCTTACGGGAAGTCCCGGCAAGATCCGCAGCCGCTGAGGTGCACCACTTGCAGACCAGTGCAATAATCTTGGGTTGAAACATACTCACTCCTTAATTCTATTCTAATATCGATTCGACCATCTTCTCGATCTGCCGGTCAGTTAGATTCTTCTGCTGAGCAGCACCTGATGGGCAGGCAGCACTGCAGGCACCACAACCCTCGCATAATGCTAATGTAACCTTTACCTTTTTATTCTCACGATCCATTTCCCGGGCACTATAAGGACAGACTGCCACACAAAGACCACAACCAGAACAGAGGTCTTCATTAACGCCGGTAACCGTGGGTTCGAGATGTAATTCAGGCTGGGAAAAGAGGGCCAGCACTTTACTGGCCGCACCTGATGCCTGGGAGACCACTTCCGGTATATCCTTTGGCCCCTGAGCAACACCAGCGAGAAAGAGACCAGAACTCAAAGTCTCGACCGGCCTGAGTTTGGGGTGGGCCTCATTGAAGAAACCATTTTCGTCGCGTCCCAGTTTCAGGATCTTCGATATTACTTCTGCTTCACTTACCGGCACAATCGGTGTGGCTAATACAACAAGGTCGGCCGCAACCTCAACTTTTTTCCCGGAAAGAGTATCAGCACCGAGCACAATTACCTTTCCATCCTCTTCATAAACTTTGGATACCTTACCTCGAATATAGATAACACCCTCGTCAGTGGCTCGTTTATAGAACTCTTCATAACCCTTACCACTCGTCCGGACATCGATATAGAAGACAATCGCTTCGCCATCGTGGACATGGTGACGATAAAGCATTGCGTGCTTGGTTGTGTACATACAGCAAATCTTAGAACAATAAGCTACGCCATGCTCAATATCCCTTGATCCAGCACACTGAATGAAAACAACCCTTTTCGGGATCATCCCATCGGATGGCCGCTTGATCACACCACCGGTCGGGCCTGAAGCCGAGACCAGCCGTTCAAACTGCAAACCATCGATGACATCTTTATATCGACCATAACCATACTCACCGATCGCTTCCTTTTTATAGAGGTCAAAACCGGTTGCAACTACAATCGCCCCCACATCATACTCTTCAATCCGGTCCGTCATATTATGGTCAATTGCTGCGGGGGCGCAGACTTTAACACACTCCATACATTCACAGCAGACTGAGCAGTCAAGGCACCTTTGGGCTTCCTTCACCGCATCCTCTTCGCTGAAACCGAGTTCGACCTCCTTAAAATTATTGGCCCTTTGAGCAACTTCGAGTTCCGGCATCCTGACTCTTTCCTGACGGTCGTAAAGTTTGAGTTCTTCTTCAGTCTTCCGGGCAATTGTTATTTTTTCCTTCGCAGGAGCAGTTTTAATGTCCTCACCCTGAAGATATTTATGAATGGACTGTGCTGCCTTCTTACCCGCCGCAACCGCTTCAATTATTGTTGCTGGACCAGAAACTGCATCTCCGCCGGCAAAGACACCATCGATGCTTGTGGCTAATGTGTCTGGGTCAACAACGATCGTACCCCAGCGGGTCAGTTCCAGATTAAAATCGGCAGGGAGATTGCCAAGATCTGGTGCCTGACTAACTGCAGGGATAACATTGTCAACCTCAATGGTGAACTCAGAACCAGGAACAGGCACCGGTCGCCTCCGGCCGGTAGCATCAGGTTCACCCAATTCCATTCTGATACATTCCATAGATGAGACCTTGCCATCCTTGCCGATGATCTTGGTCGGCGCTGCCAGGTAGTGTATCTTTACCCCTTCTTTTATCGCCGATTCAATTTCATTTTCATTGGCCGGCATCTCCCTTCTTGAACGACGATAGACAATGGTCACTTCCTGGGCACCGAGGCGCAATGCAACCCGGGCACAATCAATCGCTGCATTACCACCGCCGATCACGGCAACCTTTTTACCGATCGCCGGTTTTCGACCAAAATTTACTTCCCGGAGAAATTCAATACAATGGAGGACGCCTTTAAGTTCCTCACCCGGGATATCAAGTTTCAAACTCTTATGGGCGCCAACCGCAATAAAAACTGCTTTATAACCCATATCCTGCAGGTCTTGATATTTAATATCTTTGCCAATTGTTACCCCGGTCTTGATTTCGATACCGACTGCCTTGATATACTCTATATCAGCATTAATCGCTGGCCGGGGTAGACGAAATTCAGGAATCCCGGTGACCAGCATTCCGCCAACAACATTCAGTGCTTCAAAAACTGTAACCGGATACCCCTGCTTTGCCAGAAAATAGGCACAGGTCAATCCACCCGGGCCTGAACCAACTACTGCAACCCGTTTCTTGGGATAAATCTTTTCAACCGGTGCGGGAAGTTCCCGTTTCGATTTCAATTCGTAATCGGCAATAAATCTTTTCAAAGAAGCGATCGCAATCGGGGCATCAATCTCTTTACGGGTGCACTCACCTTCACAGGGATGATTACATACTCGACCGCAGACGGAAGCAAATGGATTTGCCTGCCGTTCGAGTTCTAATGCCTCCTTAAACTTACGAGCAGCAATCAATGCTATGTAGCCATGGGCATTAACTCCAGCCGGACAGGCAACCCGACAGGGTGAATGGCCTCTCTTGTCAATTGTGAAGATACTCGGCACCGCCTGAGGGAAAGGACGATAAATTGCCCGGCGCTGGCCCAATCCCGCATCAAATTCCGATTTTACCTCGACCGGGCAGACCAGACTGCAGTCCGCACAACCATTACACTTTGTCTCATCAACATAGCTTGATTTGCGTTTGACCTTGACCTTAAAATTGCCAATGTATCCAGAGGTTTCAACGATCTCACTGTAAGTCAGAAGTTTGATTTTGGGATGCTGTTTAACCTCTGACATCTTGGGCGTCAGAATACACTGAGAACAGTCAAGTGTCGGGAAGGTTTCAGAAAGTTGCGCCATATGTCCACCAATCGATGGGGCCTTCTCAACCAGAATCGTTTCGTAGCCGCCATTAGCAATATCAAGTGCTGCCTGAATGCCCGCAATACCACCGCCGATGACCAGGGCACGCCTTGTTACCGGGACGGCGATTGGTTCTAACGATTCATTGAGGCGAACCTTTTCGATAATCCCCTTGATGATTCTGATGGCTTTTTCGGTCGCCGCCTCTTTATCTTCGGTCACCCAGGAACACTGCTCACGGATATTCGCAATCTCGCACTGGTAAGGATTGATGCCCGAGTTCAAACCGACTTTGCGAAAGGTATTTTCATGCAGTGTCGGCGAACAACAGGCACATATTATTGAGGAGAGGGATTTATCCTTAATTGCATCACCAATTAATTTCTGACCCGGCTCAGAACAGAGATAGATATAATCCTTGGCCAGTTTGATCCCAGGATATTTACTTAATTCTTTAACAACCTTAGAGACATCTACAGTGCCAGCGATATTGTGGCCGCACCAGCAGACAAAGACACCTATTTTTTTGCTGTCAGTTTTATTCTCAGTCATAAGATCTCCTAACTTAATAATTTATGCTTAATCAAGACCGACCTGGTTTCAACCTTATTTTTACTCAAACCCCAGACCGTCTCATCCAGACCAAAACTTACTGCCATCAATTGAGTAAAATAGAATATCGGGATATTTACAAAATCCGGATACTTCTCCTTCATCTTAGCCTGGAGGGCGTCGAGATTGTAGTGGCAGAGCGGACAACTTGTTGCTACTGCTTCGGCACCTTTCTTCGAAATATGTTTCAATATGCGGTATGATGCCTCGATTGCCAGATCGGGTGCATTCACAATCAGATAGGCACCACAGCACTCTCCCTTAAAAGAATGATCAATAACTGTTGCTCCGAGCGTATTGAAGAGCTGATCGAGCAGAGTCGGATTTTCCGGATCATCGAAATTGAGTTCCTTCTGGGGCCGCAACAGGAGGCATCCATAGTATGGGGCTATTTTTAAACCGGCCAATCTCTTCTTAACCTTCTCCCGGAGCCGGTCAAAACCGATGCGGTCGCGAAAAACTTCAAGGAGATGTAAAATCACCTGCCCGCCATCATAAGATTCGCCAAGATGGTCATTAAGAATATCAAGCTCCTCCTTATTGTTATTGACCCGAAAGTTGGTCCGTTTGAGAACATTATAACAGGCCGAACAGGTCGTTATAAGATCCATATTCTCTTTTCTTGCCTTTGCCAGGTTACGCAGCGGAGATAAAAGCCCGATCTTATAATCAACAGTCAGCGTGGCAACTGTTCCACAACAGTACCAGTTGGGCATCTCTTTCAGGTCGATACCCAGATAGCCGCTGACGGCACGGATTGAATTATCAAAATCCTTGGCTTTGGTATACAATGTACAGCCTGGATAATACAAATATTTCATGTTAACTCCAATCTATGAATAAGAAATTCACTACAAATCGCACAAATGGCAGCGAATTTATCAGATAAGTGTGAACAATTTCTATTCGAGTCATTCGTCATTGTAACATGATTATTTTCTTGGTAATCTTATTTTTACCAGCATCCATATTGACAAAGTAGACACCTTGAGGCAACTTCTCTGTATCCCAGGCGATTTCGTAGCAACCAGCCGGTTCAACTTTATCCTTCAATCTCTTAACTAAGCGACCAAGTACATTATAGACTGAAATCTTTACTTTTATTGGTCTATTAAGACCATATCTTATTTTTAACATTCCCTTTACGGGGTTGGGATAAACCGGGCCAAAGAAGAATTTGCAGGGGATGATTGAGACTTCTCCTTCTTGAGTCCCGCTGGCCAATTCTCTCTTTTCTTCGCGGTCAAATTCATAAATAGAAATTTCACCACAAATCACATATCGCCGTTTGACTTTTTCAATATCCACGATTACTTTGCCGTCAGCATATAGACTGCAGGGAATAAAGACCGAAACTTTCTTTAGTTCATGAAACTTGACATAAGAGAGGTCTAAAGACACACCGTCAATCTTTAATAATTGAATTAAAGTATAAGTCGAATCTTTAGAAATGTCAATATCTTGTAAAGTATCAAGGCCAGTATCTTTGTTAATCAAGTGCTTCTTGTATTTTATTATGCCTCTTAGGGTGATGTCAATCTGCTTCGTCGCACCAGAATCAGAATTACGACTAAAGCCAGTATTACTACCCCCACCAGGACGAAAAAAGTTTATCCTGCCTTTCTCTCTCATCTCTTTTATTACTTCATCCACCGCTTCCCATTTCGGGATACTTTGCTCTTTCGACAATCGGCGAGCATCTATTAATATGGGGATTGCTTCTTTTCTCTCAATACCATACCTTGCAATCATCTCGTAAATCATATCAAGTGCAACATCCATCTTTTCGCTTTTAAGATGATACTCGTTAAGAATATCAAGTTACCCCGAAAATTTCATGTAACCTGAGATAATCCCCTGGGGTGGGCAATCAAACATAAGTTCTTTATCGATGTTTAATGGATTAATGATATCAATCTTCTTTCTTAAGATCAAAACTCTTAGTGCTTCCATAATCTTAGGAATATCAACTCTTCTCGGGCAGCGGGTTGCACAGACCCAGCAGGCCGAACAGAACCAGGGGGTCTTTGCTTTTAACACTTCATCTTGGAGACCGAGCTGAATAAATCTTATGACCTGATTAGGGAGCAAATCCATAAATGCGGAAAAAGGACAGCCGGCCGAACAGCGCCCGCACTGATAGCAATCATAAACCTTCTGTCCACAGATCTCTTCAATTTTTTTAATAAATTCTAAGTTAAACTGTAGATTTATGGTATCCATACTCATATTATATTTATCAGATGAAAGATGTCAATCTCAAAAAAAATGTAGATAGACCTAAATATCGTAACCAGGTACTAAAGTTCTTAAAGGAGATATCGACAAGTGAGTCCGTTCCCCGTACAATGGACAAAAGAAAAAACAAGCGAAAAGTGCAGAGTTTTTAGTAGTGTTCGGGGACAATCCCCTGATGATATGGTCTGTCTGGTTAACAAGTCTACCTGTGCATGGCACCTGTCTGTATCCTGTTGCACAGGCAGGGGAATAAATTTTTTCCTGTCAAATACTCAGAGGTTTTTATTCTATTATCACAGCTTTCTTTTTAATTACCTTATCCTTACTCTCAACCCGCACAAAATAGACACCGGGATTCAACGAAATCCTGAGCCATACACCAGAGAAGGAAGATCGAGACATATCCCTAACCAGCTTACCGGTAATATCGTAGATTTTTATTCTTAAATCCTTACCGGTTATCTGTAATCTGAGATCTGACTTCGCTGGATTCGACCAGATTCTAAGATCATATCTTGTTTCTAACTTCCGGGTTCCTGTCTCTCCTACTCCTACTTCCCGATCATACCAGATCTGGGCACTATCGCTGTGCTCCTTGGCTTTGAGTGAATCATGCCCACCAACAATTGCATAGGCAACTCGTTGTTTGCCGCCAGGAGTGAGATTGAAAGGGCCAGCCGAGGCACAAACACCATAATCATAGTATCTTATTGCAAAGGGGATACGAATTGTGCCATTTAAGTAAAGCCATAAGGTGGAATCAAGATCAGGCAAAAACTCGGTTAGGGAAAGGTTGGCAAAGGTTTTCGGATAGAGCAGTCTGAGCCCAATCGTTGGGTTTTCATAGTCACCATACCACATATATATAAATCTCTTTAAAGAATCAACTCTTCCCCAGTTTTCTCTCGGAATAGTGATGTCAATATCAAGAAACATTCCTGAATAGAGATTGTTAATTGTCGAATCGGTGGGATTTCCGAAATCGTAGATAAGAATAACAAAATCATCGTATCCGGGGAAGAAGCTCGTGCCCCGACCCATGAACCATGCCCTTGCTAAAATGCCTCAGGAATTGGATGGTCAGCATCGCTGGTTAAGCATTTATACATCTGCTCGCTACCCCACAAGGGAGGAATGACTGGATTCATACTGTCTACCAGTTTCCAGTCTCGATCATAACATCGGTCAACTATATATCCTTGTGAATTTCCTATTACAATACCTCCCCAAAAAAGATGGGAGAGTCTGTTTTTTGGATATCGGAACCCGTGACCCGAATCAGGCGGATTAGCATAACCTACCCCGCCATCCGCCGAAACGGTAAGCAGACAATAGCCGGTGTCAACATCCGACCAGACTCGCCCCTGAGCACTGAGCCAGGAAATAAATAGTAAGAAATTCGAAATTAAACAGATAAATCTCATACTTGTAGCCACCTATTCAACAACAACTACTTTTTTCGTTACGGTCTTATCATCAAGGCTAAATGTGATGAAATATACCCCGGGATTTAGCGAAATGGTGAAAAATTTATCACGGATAATGTTGCACGATAAATCTTTTACCAGCTTACCTGATATATCATAAATCTTTAATGCTATCTTCTGACTTCGGCCATCTTTTATCTGTAATCTGATCTCCCTTCTCGTCGGATTCAGTAATATTTTTAATCCTGTATCAAGTATCGAGTATCGAGTAGCTTCTTTTACTTTTGTCTCTCTTATTGCAAATACGCTGTCTGAAAAGTCCCAGGCCGTGCCTCGAGGTTTGTCTTCACCAGGTCTCGGCGGTCCATAAGCCCAGATCATAATCTTGCAGGAATCGGACAATGAATCTGGAACATTCCATAAATAAAGTGTATCGTTCGATTGCTGAATGGTTGTGATGGTTTGATAGTTGCGACCATTGTCAAAAGAAATAAAAAGGGTAAAGGAATCGGCGCCAGGTGGGGTAAATTTCTCCCAGGTGATGGGGAATTGGGAACCGGGTTGTAATACTTCACCACCATTGGGTTGATGTAACCTGACGCCTTCGATTTCCCAGATAAATGTTACACTTCCGCTCGGATATCGAGCCGAATCACCTGACTCAATTACTTCAGGATAACCATTACCATTCAAATCATAAACATATACTTGACTAGTCCTGCGACTGTTAGATACAGGATAAGCAGAAAAGACTCGTTCATAAGTCTCGAGCTCTTCGCCCTCTTCAATCATTGCTTGGATTTCTGCATCTGAAGGGAAGTAAGGACACCCGATTCTAAAAGTAAAAACATAACACGAAATTTCACCGTTCAGATCATAAGCAGCGAGGACCGGCCCCATTGCCACTTGTCCCCAGCGGGCCTGGGCACGAGCCAAGGCGATAGTTTTAATCTTCTCAAAAGGAACAAAATCAGCAGCAAAAAAGTAAGAAATGATAAATAAGAAAACAATCAACAACATCGATTTTCTCATAAAAGCCCCCTTTAATAGATGGCCCTTAGCCATTTGGTGTGCCATAAGCAGACCGGGGTTCTCAAACCCGATTACCAAAACCTCACCCCCTCTCAGATTTGACAACAGACACCCGATCAGACATTCTTTTCAAAGAATATTAGATACCCAGTTTAAAAAAGTCAAGAATTTTTTAAAAATTAAGCGGGCAGGATCAAGTCTTTTCAGCCGAATATCACTTTAACAGCTGGCGGAGCAGTGAAGCTTTAAACTCTGTTATTTCGTCCTTAATACTGGCCTATCCTTTCTCAATTTTATAATTATGGAATACAGAGGAAGTTTAATGCTTGGCATCTCTCTTTATCTTCCTTTATGTTCACAGTCCCCTGAGTCCTCTCCACTTTTCCTTTTGATTTTTTAGGAATTTTAAGGTATGATGAGGCAAGGAGGAAGATATGCAAAAACTAAAAATAGGCCTTACCCCACCATACCCATTAAAGAGACTAAGAAAG
>CBFGIV010000028.1:0-29423 GCA_965648915.1 Caldifarciminota bacterium
ATCTAACTGGAACTTATACCGTTGAGATAACTTTCCAGAAAAGTGCAAACTCGTATGTCTGTTTTGCTTGCAAGATGGGTGCGGGCTGGACTGTTTCCGACAACTGGACACTGGTTAGCAAAAACCAGCATTCTCATTGTATGGCGTCTGACCAAAACGGGGATTTGCACTATTTCAGCAAGTCCTTCTACAGTTATCCCACCTACAATCCGAAGATAATCTATAGAAGGGGTCACTGGGATGGTATAACCTGGGTCTGGACCGATCCCGAGACCTTAGACTATCAACCATCCGTGAACCATCCGGATGTAGCGATCAGCGGTTCAATAATCGATCTGGTTTATTACAAAAGTGAGAGTGGGACTTATGGTGATATCTGGCATCTCAGGTCGACGAATCTGGGTCAGTCCTGGAGTAATCCCTTACGGATAACCGTGAGATATACGGGGGAGGCGTCGCGGTGTAATGGGCCTGCAATCGCCGCTGGTCGAATTGCAAGGTATGTCAGTTTCAGTAGCTGGAAGGATGATGCCGACTGGCAGCTGGACATCTGGTATCTGGTCAACGACGACAGTCTGCTCTCTGACATTTCCGGGGCAACAGAAGTGACCACGGCACGCCATCTTGACTTACTGTCTGCTTATGATCTTCAGTTAGTCTATCGTTCTCAAGGAATGCTCCACTATACCCGAAGCACTGATGGTGGCACAACCTGGGTGCCTTATTGCAAATTCGCCCGGGGTATTTATCCTTCATTAGGACAGGGCTGGACCATTGTCTTTGAACCTTATATTGCCTTTACTTACACAAATGAAACCGGTGATACCCTCTTTTACCGTTGGTACAATATCTTTACCCGTACCTGGAGCTAGCTTTATTATCTGCTCAGTTATCCGCACGATGGTCTCTGGGTTGGTCCGCCTTCACTTGTTGCCAATATGGATCAGATTTATGTTATGGTGCCGGTTTACAATCCCGAAGGTAATCCCCAATACCCGTGGTCTAATGCGGTCTTCTTCTATCAATTCAGTTATGATCTCCAAAACTATTATCCGCCGTATACGATAATCGAGCAGGGCTATGGTTATATTCCCAATGCCTGTCTGGCATTGGATGGCGATGGTCAGGTTTATGGTGTCTGGGAAAAGTATCATCCGAGCACTGGTTATATGAATGTGCGGTCAAGGTATCGGGATATGAATGGTGTCTGGTGGCCAGCCTTAACTGATACTTCGGAAAATGTGTCAGACCAAGACCCACCATATCCGCGTCGCAACTCTTACACCCCTTTCATCGAGACCTGGCCAACTTATGCCTATTGTGTCTGGTCAAGAGAAGAAATTGATTGGGAGCCGACAAGTCGAGATATCTGGAGAAGACAAAAATTTCTTCCATTTCAAAGCTGGTTAGAATTGCATCCTTACAGTAATCCTGATGACTATCTTGCTTCTGAATGTCCGACCAATGCCTCAGGTGATTGTTCGGTCTGGTCTCAACCTGATTTTATGGACCCCAACTATGATATCTGGTATCGAAGTGACCTTTATGGTGGACCATTCAATCTGACCCGGTCTTTCTTTATTGATGAACGGTATGGGCACAGTCAACTTGACCGAATTGGTGATCCCTGGTTACTTTATGCAACTTTCACAAAAGAAAATACCATTCCCTACCGGATTATCACCTGCTGTCAACCTCTGAGTGGAAATTTTGGTGAAGCCGGATTATACTATACTGTAAACACCGGTGAGACAAAACCCTCTTCTTTCTGTCTTAAGCGGGATAACTTCATTCGTTACCAAAACTATGCAGTTGATTATGGCAAAGACGAAGTGGCTTATAATCTCCATTATCTCGATCCTCATCACATCTATGGTTATCGGTTAAAGGCGACCCTTTATTTTGAAGGCAGTGGTGTGAGAGAGCTCAAAGTGCTTATTGATGGTGCTGAATACGGTCTTATCCGTCTGATAGCGGGCCAGCCGTACACCTTTGAGGTTGAGATACCACGATTGTTATATCTTACCGATCGGCGGATCACGCTATCGGTCAAAAATGAATCTGATAGCGGTGTTTATGTAGCAGGCTTAAAGATCTATCTCAATAAACCAGGAAGGGTTGCGAGTGGCGGTTCTGGTGGAATTCAGGGTGCTGAAGTGCAAAATAGAGAAGGCGGCCTTATTCTTTCAGTCTCACCCAATCCTGCATCCAATAATGTTGTAGTGAATTACAGTGTGGCTCAGCCAGCAAAAGTAAAAATTCAGGTTTTTGATATCATGGGCCGAATAACTCGAACTTTAATTGATAACCATGTAGAAAAAGGGATACACCATTTGATCTGGAATCGTAGGGATAATCTTGGTCATCAAATTTCGAGTGGAATATACTTCATAAGATTAGAGACTGACAAGATTAAGAGAACTGAGAAGGTGCTCATCCTGAGGTAAAAAGAGTTATGGGGAGGGGCACTATCCCTCCCCATATTTTCTAAGGAGGTTTGTTGAAAAAAATTATAATATTTTTCACTTTAATTATCACCATATCTTCAGGTATTAATTTCAAGCGCGCTGTTATTATCTATGGCTCACACGGTATGGCTCGAGCAATTGGTTATGATACTGACCACGATAGCAAAATGAATCTTGTCTTCCACCGATACATACGACCGGACACGAATGCGATTTGTTTCTTTGAGCATGCTGGCTATGACAGATATGTAATTGAAGGCATTGTGCGTTTTGGATGTTTATGGGACATTGGGGATTTAGATGGCGATTCTTTAACTGATATGGTGGTGGATGTCACTGACTCTCTTTTAGTTTATGAATCACCTGACCCGCATTCCAATCCTACAACAAAAGTCTGGTTTTATCGGACCGGAGGAAATAGCGAAAGTCCAACTCGCATTACAGACCTTGATAAAGATGGGAAGAAAGAGATTTTGACCAAAGCCCTGAGCGCTAATAGTATATTCGAGTGCATAGGCAACAATCAATATAGGTTAGTTCATCAAGATACGAATTGTCCACAAAATCTTAATTTTGCTGTAGCTGATTATGACTGTGATGGCAGAATAGAATATGCAGGTGGAGGCGGCTTGGGTGGTTCCCTTTATCCCAATGTCTTTGTTTACGAATGTGTCACTAATGATTCATTTATTTTGACCTTTCTTGACACTATTCCTTCAGCCGCCGGTATCGATGTAGTCGGGTGTAATGATTTAGACAAGGACGGCAAACCCGAATTCATTATAACTTATTTTCATAATATTGGTTCTTGGTTATTCAATGCTTGGATGTTTGAGAGTATTGGAGATAACCTGTATGAGGCTACTCTGGTTGATACGATGAGGGCACCATTGCGATGCAGTTATAGTTGGAGTTCTAATGGTGATATTGATAGTGATGGCCAGGAAGAATTTGTCTGGTCAACTTCTAACAACTGGCATATTTACAAAGCAATTGGTAATAATAAATTACAGCGGATTTACTCAGCCTATCCTGTTCCCCAGGGTAACAAAAATATGGTTGAGAATATAGATGTCTATGACCTAAATGGCAATGGTTATCCTGAAATAATAGAGTCTTATGTTTGTAACAATCCGCCATATTCAGATACAACCATCATCTGGGAAATCGAAGGGGTGCGATTGCATCGCCCTAATGGCGGCGAGGTTTTGATCCCCAGCACCCAATTCCCCATCACCTGGGAGAAGTTCACGCCACCTGGGGCTGATTCGTTTATGCTCTTTATTTCTTTTGACAATGGCCGTAACTATCAAACCATCACAACCATCCAGCAATCGAACGATACTCTGTTTTTATGGCATGTTCCTGATTCATTATCCGATTCTTGCAAGATAATGATCTGGGCATACGGACCACCAAGGGCAGGAGAGGATAAACCCAGAGGCACGGCCTGGGACTTCAGTGACAGTGTATTCGCAATAAGGCAGACAGGCATAACAGAGGATACCAGATGCAGGATACAGGATGCAGGATTAAAGATATTACAGAATCCGGCATTAAGTAAAGATCTAAGGATTCGATATTCGGTACCCAGGGCAGGTAAAGTAAAGTTAACCATCTACAATGCTTTGGGCCAAGTAGAAAGATCTTTAGTTGATGGGGGGATTGCGGTGGGCTGGCATGAGCAGATGTCAAAGAGAAAGCTGAAGAGTGGGATTTATTTTGTAAGTCTTAAATTTGAAAACAGACTTTTAACTAAAAAACTGATAGTTATTGAATAAAACATCAAAGTCTGGTAGTCTGGTAATTACCAGACTACCAGACTACCAGACTTGTCCACTGGCCACATAGTCAATACGAGTTTATTTCTCCGAATACCAATCTCTATTCTCTCCGAAC
Source organism: Caldifarciminota bacterium (assembly GCA_965648915.1). Lineage (GTDB taxonomy): Bacteria > Hydrothermota > Tepidihabitantia > SM23-42 > CAYGYG01 > CBFGIV01. The sequence continues at coordinate 4,368 of CBFGIV010000028.1, forward strand.
CGAAGATAACAATTCAATCTTCTTCAAGCATCAAGCCGGGAAAGGGGTCAGGCCTTGATTTTTGAATTAATTAATTAATTTACGGAGCCCTTTATCACTTTACCTCAAAGGGAGATAGAAAGCAGGGGGATAGGGAGACATTTTTGGAGATACGCGCCTCTGTTGTAGAGAGGTACAATTGGCTATCTCCTGCCTGTTGTCTTATGAGGATCCACTACCACCTTTTAATAGAGACCTCCGAAGGGAGTCTTTCTAAAGGAATGGGACAATTAAATGGGGTTTACCCCCAGAGGTTTAATATAAGAGATGTGGATATGTGGTCTTAAATCCTGTAAGGATTAAGATGGTGGGCTTTCACAATTCAAGACCTGACCCCTTCCTGCATGCACGTTGTTCTTAATCCCAGTGTCTATTTTGTGCGGGTTGAGAGTAAGAATAAGGTTGTTACGAAGAAAGTTGGGGTGGTTGAGTAAGCAACGAATAAAAAGATGAGATTGCTTCGCTCACGCTCGCAATGACCAGGTGCGGGTCTGAAGATGTCGGGGCGATCAAAGCCGGTTCAAGAAAGAAGGAAGAGAATTTGATAAACAGTATGAATCCAGAATGGAAGGATTTATATAATGAGATATAAAGATGAGAAGAAATCTCTTCAACTAAGTAGGTTGACTGAATTAAAGCCTTCTGATTTTCAAAGACTTATGATCAGGGGACTGTTCCCTAATACGGAGCAACGATATATCCGGCGAGTGCCGAGAAGGCGGCGGTCGCCGGTGAGGCGAGATAGACTGAAGCTCCTTTACCCAACTTCCCAATGAAATTTCGATTTGATGTAGAGACCATAACTTCGCCCGGTGCCAAAATCCCGGGGTGACCAGTGGTGCAGAGAGCGCAACCGGGGTTGACGACGATACAGCCAGCATTTAAGAATATCTGATAAAGGCCAGTCTTTAATGCCTTTTGGGCCACCTCCATTGTTGCAGGCACAATTATTGTCCGCACCTTGACTTTTTTATTTCTTAAAATCTTGGCAACAATCATTAAATCTTCTAATCTTCCATTGGTGCAGGAGCCGATAAAGACCTGATCAATCTTTGTGCCTTCAACTTCCTTAACATCTTTGACCTTATCTGGTGAATGGGGACAGGCGATCTGGGGTTTTAATTCTTGGATGTCGATTTCAATAATTTTCTCATAGATTGCATCAGGGTCAGGTCTAATTGCTATTGGTTCTTTCCCCGAGCGCTTCTTTATATAACGATAAATAGTCTTATCAGGTTCAATAAATCCTATTTTCCCAGACATTTCTGTTACCATGCTGGCAATTGTGATCCGGCCGGCCAGGTCGAGCCCTTCAATCGTTGGCCCGGTGAATTCAATTGCCTTATATATTGCACCGTCGGTCTTGACTTTTTTCAGTATATAAAGAATTAAATCTTTGGCCGAAGTCCAGCCTGACAGATGGCCGGTTACAGATATTTTTATTGTCTCCGGGACCCGAAACCATAGTTTACCATAAGCAAGCCCGGCAACGATATCGGTTGTTCCCACGCCTGTGGCAAAGGCACCGAAGACCCCAAGGAGATTCATATGGCTATCAGTGCCGACTATTACATCCCAGGGTTTGACCATTCCTGATTCAAAGAGGATATGCTGACCGATGCCGGTATTGACATCGAAAAGCCGAACTTTCTGTTCCTGGGCAAATTCCCGGCAGATTTTCTGGTTGGCTGCCACCTTCTCATCGCGTGCCGGGATATGGAGATCGAAGGTTATAGCAACCTTTTGAGGGTTAAAGACTTTTTTCTTACCGAAATTTTTCTGATACTCCTGAATGACATTCGGCCCGCCGAAATCACGCATTGTCACAAGGTCGAGATCTGCCCATACTCGATCTCCGACTCTGACTTTTTTACCCGAGGCTCGGCTCAGGATCTTTTCAATAATCGTTTGACCCATCTATTACTAAGTTTATCTTAAAATAATCTTTAGTCAATGGGAATAAAGGCTTTTGTCTATTGACTAATTTATGAAAGTGAATAGAATTTGCTATGGTCGATGTTTATTTTCTTGATTTGCGCAAGAAGAAGAGAGAGAATTTCCTTGAGCGACTGAGGTCTTTTTTGCATAATTCGTCACTCTTAAATTTTATTAATAACCGGGAGATGGTAGGTATAAAAGTCCATTTTGGTGAGGATGGCAATATAAATTATGTCCGGCCCGAATATGTCAGATTGATCGGTCAGCAAGTAGAAAAGGCCGGGGGAAGGCCGTTTCTTACTGATACCACGACTCTCTATGGTGGCCGGCGTTTTGATGGCCCTTCGCATCTTGCTCTCGCCCGAGAGCATGGTTTTGATTTTTATCCTGTGATGATCGCGGATGGACTGATCGGTGAGAATTATGTTGAGAAGGACGGTGTGAAGATTGCCGGGGCGATCGATCACACTGAGAGTTTGATCTTTATCAGCCATTTTAAGGGGCATCTCTTAATTGGATTTGGAGGCAGTTTGAAGAATATCGGGATGGGCTGTACATCAAAAGGGGGAAAACTGTATCTCCATTCGGAGTCGAAGCCTTTTATCGATAAAGAGAAGTGTAATTTCTGCCTCAAATGTCTTAAATACTGTTCTTTTAATGCAATTTTTAAAGAAAAGAAGCATTGTGTGATCGATGAAAAGAGATGCGCCGGTTGCTGTGGGTGTATGAGTATCTGTCCGGAAAAAGCGATTTCCTTTCGCTGGGATTCGGAATCGAAACATATCCAGGAGAAGATCGCTGGTTATGCCCACACCATTGTGAAGAATAAGAAGGTTCTTTATTTCAATTTTCTTATCAATATTACCAGAGACTGTGACTGCTTCCATACGCGTGAACCGAAACTTACCGAAGATATCGGTATATTAATTGCGCAGGATCCAGTTGCCCTTGACCAGGCAAGCTGGGATATGACCAGAGAAGTCCTTGGTCGGGTCTATTCTGAGATCGACCCCGAAATCCAATTGTTTGAAGCCGAACATTTAGGTTTGGGGAAAAGGAGTTACAAAATCAAGGAGGCTGATTAGTATGATTGACAGCAGGACCAAAATTATGATTTTTAAGCGTGCCGAAAGGGTTGTAACGAGCGGGCTCGGATTTGACTCAATAGTTGAACAATTGGTTGATCTACTGATTGAGGCAACTGGAGCCAGTAATTGTTCAGTATTTATTCGGGACGGAGAAGGGAATCTCATTCTTAAAACCAAACGGGGTGAATTGAATGAAGGATTGAAAAGGAAGTTTGCTGAATGGACGTACAAGACCGGAATTTATATATTTACTAACAATCCAGAGAAAGATTCGAAATTTAAGGAATGGGTTTACAATGAAAAGAATATAATAGTCTTTCCGATTTTACATAAGGAGGAGACGGTCGGCTGTGTTGAACTTTCAAATAAAGTAGATGGTTTTACAGACGAAGATCTTGAGATGACGGAGATATTCGCCTCGGATCTGGCCAGTGCCTATGAGAATTATCATCTCTATACCCAGATGAACGATAAGATCAAAAGGCTGGAAGCGCTGATTGAGACCTCACTCCATTTCTCTCAAATTCTTGATCTCCATCGCCTCCTGGATATCATTATGCGTCGTGCTGAAGAGGTTATGGAGGCGGAGGCATCGTCGATCTTCCAGGTAGATGAGAAGAATCAGGAATTATATTTTGTCCTGGCCACCGGCACAAAGGCCCACGAGGTGAAAAAGATTAGAGTCCCTTTTGGTAAAGGGGTGGTGGGCTGGGTATATGAACACGGTGAATCCCTTCTTGTTCCCGATGTGAGTATCGACCCACGGTGGTATGGACTTGTTGATAAAGAAAGTAAGTTTGTGACCCGCTCGATCCTTGCGGTTCCGCTTAAAGTGAAAGACAAAACCATTGGCGTGGCTGAAGTATTGAACAAGAGAGGCGGCAGGAGTTTCAGTCAGGAAGATCTGGAATTATTTGAGGCGATGGGCAGGCAGATTGCGATTGCTCTTGAGAATGCAAATCTCTACCGGGAGCTCGACGAATTATTTATGTCTTCAATAAAATCGATTGTTGCAGCAATTGATGCTAAAGATCCTTATACTGAAGGTCATTCAAAACGGGTTGTTGAATACAGCATGATGATTGCCAAAGGGATGAGTATGAGACTTGAGGAGCAGAAGCAAGTTGAACTTTCTTCAATCCTGCACGATGTCGGTAAGATTGGTATCCCGGACCGGATTCTCGGAAAGAAATCGATGCTGACCAAACGGGAACGTTCTTATATTGAAAAGCATCCGATTATGGGTGCAGAGATTATCAAGCCGATCGAAAAATTAAAGGACCTTGTGCCCAATATCCTGCACCATCACGAAAGATATGATGGCAATGGTTACCCCCTGGGTCTTAAAGGTTCAGAGATACCATTAATTGCCCGGATTATCTGCGTTGCTGACTCCTTTGATGCAATGACTTCAGACCGTCCTTATCGGAAAGCCCTCCCGCTGGACCGGGCCCTGGGCGAAATTCGCGATTTTGCTGGCCGTCAGTTTGATCCCGAAGTCTCGTCCGTCTTCTTGCGTGAATATTCTAAGATGTTATGAGGTTGTTAAGCAATCTATTATTAGCCGTTTTATCATTCATCATTATTTTGCTCATATCGATCTACCAACCGCTCTATCTCGATTTTGAAAATAAGACTTATGATCTACGATACGGGTTAAAGGTCAGCAAAAAAAATTTTGAAGAAATAGTTATTGTTGATATTGATGCCAGGAGTCTTGAGAAGCTCGGTCGTTTCCAGAATTGGCCGAGGAGTAACTTTGCCCGGATTATCAACTATCTTGATGAAGTAAAGGCACTGGGAGTTGACATCTTCTGGGGTGAATCCGATTCGCTCTCCCCTCAGATGAAAGAGGCGGTTGGACAGAGGCTTGATGCCCGGCAGTTGCCCAAACAGGAAATTTTTCCCCTTCTGTCGTTTGATCAGGATCTGGCATCGGCAATCAGAAATAATGGTAAGGTCATAATGGTTGCGTCGTATGAAGAAGGGAGAGTGCTGGAGCCACTAGAGATTTTTAAATCCGGCGCACGCGGTGTTGGATTGGGCACAGTGGTGCCGGATCTTGATGGCGTAGTCCGGAGAGCGACTCCGGTTTATAAATTATCGGAAGGGAGGAGTTATCCCGGTTTCGCCTATTTGATTGCCCGCTATGCTAATAGCCATCTTAAAATTGATACCAATCGTGTATATCAAATAGGTTATTTAGGTGAGGAGGGTAGTTTTCGGAGGATATCCTTTTATGATGTTCTCGAAGAACGAATACCAAAAGAATTTTTCAGAGATAAAATAGTGATTATCGGTGCTACAGCCCTTGGTCTCTTTGATAATAATCCGGCTCCCTTTGATCCAATCTTTCCCGGGGTGGAACTTCATGCCAATCTAATATACGACTATCTTTATAATTATTTTATAAAGGGATCACCCTGCTATCTGACTCTCCTGACTATCTTTATTTTGATCGTTATCACCGTTGTCTTATTTGCTTATCTTAAACCCTGGACCGGTGGGGTTTTACTTGTTTTTGTCTATATTGTTTTTCTAATCATCAACCATTTTTTCTTTACGAGGAATCTCTGGCTTGAAATAGTCCGACCGACCTACGGGATAATTGTTGCGGTAATTGCCACCCTTGGTTACCGATTTCTCTTTGAGGAAAAGCAGAAGAAGATAATTAAAGATATGTTCGGTCGTTATGTTTCAAAAGATGTGGTTGAATTCCTTGTCAATAATCCACCGGCGCTCGGTGGTAAAAGGGTTGAGGCGACTGTACTCTTTGCCGACATCAGAAATTTTACAACCCTTTCCGAGAAGTTATCACCTGAGGCGATCGTCAAGATCTTGAATGACTATTTTTCGTTGGTGACCAGGGATATTCATGCAAATCGCGGCATGGTTGATAAATTTATTGGTGATGGCATTATGGCGGTTTTTGGTGTTCCGGTTTTTTATCCTGATCATGCCCTGATGGCGGTAAAGACCGCACTAAGAATGAAGGTCAGAATTGAGGAACTGCAGGAAAAATATCCGATAAGGGTTGGCATCGGAATAAATTCCGGGTTGATGATTTGTGGCAATATTGGGTCGCATGACCGAATGGACTATACGGTTATTGGTGATAGTGTCAATCAGGCGGCAAGGCTTGAGGCACTGACCAAAGAATTTAATGCCCAGATTATAATAAGTGAATCGACCTATGAGAAAGTGAAAGATCATATTGAAGCACGCGACCTTGGCTGGGTCCGAGTCAAAGGCAAGGAACAGGAGATTCATATCTATGAGGTGTTGGCTTTAAAGGGTTAGAAATGAAGGATATCAACATCAATATCTACCAGGGCCCAATCGATTTACTTCTCTATCTTGTACAGCGCAAGGAGGTTGATATCTTCGATATTCCGATCGCGCAGATCACAAACGAGTACTTAAATTACATCAAATCTCTGAAAGATATCGATTTTGCTAACTGCGGTGACTTTATCCTCATGGCTACGATTCTGGTGCGGATGAAAATTCAGGCGCTCCTGCCTTCAAGCCGGGAAGAGGGTGGGGAAGATGTCTTGCAACCAATTGCTCTCGATCAGATAATTGAAGAGTATAATAAATATAAACAGATGGTCGATCTTTTTGCCCGGATGGAGGTAACCAGCGGTCATCAATTTGCCCGGCCCGGGACAAAGCCATCGGATGAGGAGCTGTTAGAGTTTGATTCGGCTCTGCTGACGATGCTTTTGAAGGAGATCAGGACGCGGCGGACCGAGAAAGTTTACATTGTTGAACGAGAAACGGTCTCGATCGAGGAGATGATAAAAATTCTATCTGATAACCTGACACGGGATAAAGAGATAAATCTTATCCAGTTTTTATTATCACAGGATTCGATAACCAAAATTATTACTCTATTTATAGGCGCGCTTGAACTGGTGCGACTGGGTGAGGCCCGGATAAGACAGGAGCGACCGTTTGGTGAAATTATTCTCGCCTTGAGGGAAGAGAAATGATAATGTTGATATTTCTGATAAATATCCTTGAGCCCGAGGATGCCAATCTTTATTATTATATGGATCGGATGCTGTTCTGTTATCCCGATCGGTGGGAATTTTTTTACGACTCAGCATCGGTCGGTATGAGAACTTTCCAGGGCTGTCATGAATTGAAGACCTGGTATATTGATTTAAAGGCTAAGGCAGAGGCCTCTTTAAGTCAATGGCTCGGTATCCGCTACCGGTATAGAATGCTGGCTGATTATCTCCATCAAGAAAATCTTCATCGTTTCGAACCGAGTATTAAATTAGAGAAAGATCTGGCACTGCTATTTATGATTGTCCCCTATTATCATAAAGGGAATGATGAATTTGGCATCGGTCTTTCTAAGGGGACTGATGATCTCAACTCGATCGAGGCTTTTTTTATCTTGCGTTCGATTGATAATAATTATTCACTTAAGGATACTCCGGATGGTCCGGATAAGAAAGTTTATAAGACCTTTCCTTTTTATGGGACTTTTAAATGCGGAAGGAGATGGACTAATGGTTATTTTAAGGGCTACTTTGAGAAATCGAACACCTCTCACTTGGTCAGCCGTTCCGCACCGGGGCGGTGTTACTGGTTACAGGAACAGAGGAATTTTACCAATTTAGATGTGAGATTCTTAAACTCTTATGGACGATTTGAGTTCGGTGGCGATTTCCATCTAAGTGAGATAAATTGTAAGACAATTGATAGAAATATAAGGCCAACCTGGTTCGGGGATACACTACTTGAGATTGCATTTCAACCTAAGATCGGTTTCGTTCTCAGTTCAAAATGGAAACCGGTCTTTTACTATTATTTAGATAATAAAAGGGCTGATGACACAGTCCGTTATCGGCGTGCGGGTAATGCCCAGCATTTAGATTTTGAATTTTCTCCGACCAGGAAGATCCTCTGGCATTTTGGGTTTCAACGCCAGTGGATTAATATTATGAGGGAAGATTTAAGAATCGAATATCGCTTTTTAGTCGGTTTTGAATATACTTTTTCCCGAGGGATGTTTATAATCTGGGAAGGAATTGAAGCCGATCCTGCTGATGTGACTAAGATAAATCGTCTCCACAATCATACTTATGTCGGGCTGACGATGAGATTTTGAAATTATTTTACAGAAGTTGCAATATTATTTATCTTTATCTCTGGCATCCAGGGCAGTAGCGCGATCCACGATTGCCTAATTTTATAATTTTGATTATTGCACCACACCGGTGGCATTTTTCTCCCTCGCGACCATAAACCGATAGTAAATTCTGGAATTTACCGGTCTGGCCGTCGGTGCGATAATAGTCCCGGACTGAAGTTCCCAGGTTTTTAATGCCCTGCTTGAGCACACTCTTTAATGCGGTGATCAGTTTCAAAACTTCGTTGCTGGATAATGTTGATGCCCGACGGGTAGGTCTGATCCCGGCTTGAAATAATGCCTCGTCCGAATAGATATTGCCGACCCCCGCAGCAATCCGCTGGTCGAGCAAGAGCGATTTGATACAGGCTTTACGATTGGCGATGATGTTCTGAAGATAATCGAGGTCAAAATTTCTGGCAATCGGTTCCCGTCCCAGGGTAAAAAAACCTTTGAGGACTTCGGGTCGGCAGTTTTCTCTAATCAGGTATACTCGACCCAGCAGTCTCGGTTCGGTAAAATGGAGGATTCGGTTATTACTCAGAAAAAATTGAATTCTTGAGTATCTGGGTTTGGAAGAGCGATCAGTAATGATGAGACTGCCGGAAAGTCTTAGATGAAAGATTAATTGTTGTTGGTTGCTTAATTTGAAAATAAGGTATTTGGCCTTGCGTACAATATCTTCGATCTCAGTCTGTCTTAAGATTTTAACAAATTGCTCGGGCTCAGGATAACCGATTATCTCAGGGCGCAAGATTATGACTTTTATAATCTTTATCCCGATTAGTTGAGTCAGAAGTTCTCTTTTTATTGTTTCAACTTCAGGTAGTTCTGGCATCAAACAGTTACTTCTTTTTCCACCAGTCTTTTAATTTTTTCTTGATCTTTTCGATTTCTTTTTTCGTTTCATCTTCAATCTTCTTTTCGAGCCTTTTTTTGATTTTTTCGTTATCGAGTTTAAATTGAGGGGCAGCCAGGGTTCCGGTTGCAAGGATATCGACAATGATTCGTCCGGTTTCGTCCGTATAGAAGAGCCAATCACCATGCACCGATTTAAACTTCGTGCTGGCCTCTTTACTTAATTTGAGGTTTATCTTATAGTCGACATCACCGTCAAAACCGAGCGAACCGAAGATTAAAAAGTCACCGATACGTGTGGCACAGATAAGGTCGTCAAATCTGACCCTTCCATTCTGAATCTTGAATTCAGTTCCAAGGTCTTCAAAATTCAAGGTCTTTGATTCGCCGAGGGCGAGCCAGCTTAAGAGCTTGGTCGTGAAATTGCAATTGACAAATGCACCTTGTCTTAACACTGCATGACCATTAGCGGTGAAGGTGGTTTTCATATCACGGGGGGAGAAACCGCTGCCACTGAATACTCCCCGGCCATTCATTTTGCCGGTCAGCCCTTCAAAATTGGCAAATTGCTTGAGTATTAGATTGGCCTCAACGTTATTAACTGAGACATTGATTTGGTGTTTTACTGGAGTCGAGTTAAAATCAAAATCGGCTTCGCCGGCGACTTGCCCGTTATAGGCATCAAAAGAGGTGCTCCTGATCAAAAGAATGCCATCATTGTATAGCACATTTACCCGGGCTTTGGTAGATTGGATGTTATAAAAAGTCAAGTTGTTGATATCTAACCTGGCCTGTAATGTTAGTGCCGGGGGTTTACCTTGACTGCTACTGCTTTTTTGCGGGATAAGAATTTCGTCAAAATTGAATCGTTCAGAAGTTCCGGTAATTTCAATTTTTGGTTTTTTAAAATTGGTGACTTTACCTTTAGTTCTTAAATCCGACTGGGTAACTTTAAGGGACGCTTCTTTTATCAATACGGTATCATTTTTGAAATCACAGTTTATATTTATATCGGTGATTGGTTTGATACCACCCGGGTTGTTTATCTGCCCATTAATTAGCGAGGCAGAACCGACATAGCGAAGATTTTTATCTCGGCCCACAACTTTTATATTACTTGAAATACTCCCACCAATACCGAGTTTTTCTATTTCCGGAAAAGATCCGCGCAACTCAGTTAGATTACCATCGATACTGAGATTGAGATTTAATCTGGGCCGGGCGAGAGTGTCGATGTTGCCGGTCATCTTTAAATGCATATTACCAGCCATTCCGTTTATCTTAATATCGCGAATCTGCTCACGATTGAAACTGAAACCACCATAAATTTTATCGATTGTGACCTTGGTCGGGTGATAACTTACTGAGACATCGCTCAGTTCTGCCACTCCTTCAAGATCAGGATTACTGACAGGGCCGATAATCTGAAAGCTGACACCAAAACCACCTTTGATTTTAAGTCGATTTGCCAGTTGGCGATTGAGCAAGGAAATTATCCGATCAAAATCAGTAAGATGCAGTTTCCCGCTTAAGTTCAATTCGTTAAAATTACTGATATCGCCATTCAGTGCTAAGGTTAAAGGAGGCCAGGCAAGATCGAGGGCCTGGACTGATATTCTCTTATCGCCGGGGCTAATTTTTAAGTTGTTGTTTATCTTGAAATAGAATGTACCGAGTTCCTTGTTGGGAGGAAAGATCTCGAGGTCGGCTAAACCCGAGATACCGATTGTATTTGGTATGAATATTACTTCTTGCTTGATGTTGCTCAAGAGCATTCGGGTTTGCGAAACCGAATCACGGAAGTCAACAATGGCATCCCGGATATCAATTCGGTCAAGTGACCATTGCCAGGGTTTAGGCTTTTTGTCCAGGGGTTTTATGGATGAATCCTGAGTAAATGACGGTAGATTATAATTATGGTTCTTATCCCGTTCAATCAGCAGGCGGGCTTCTTGAATCATAATCTCATTGACTACAATCATTTTTTTGAACAAGGACATCAATTGGAGTGAAAACTGGGCAGTGTTGATCTGAAGCATGGGTTCATTTGAGAAACCGGTAGCATTGGCTATTTTGACATCATGAATTTCAATCTTTAGTCCCCAACCCAATCTAATTCTGATTCGCCCCAGTTCAACTTCGCGTTTTATTGCCTGGGAGAGGCTTTTTTCGGCCAAGAAACGAATCTGCTTTTCATTCAGAGTCAGGCGGATAGTAACATAAAAGAGAATGAAGCAAAGAATTAAGACGGAGAGGACAAAGATTAATATCTTTAAAAATCGGCGCATATTACTCCTTTGATGTTAAACAAATATTTCGTCACTGATTAAGAGTTTACCGATAAGATTAACGATAGCCTGGATATAACCCCATAAGACACCGGCCCCGGTTATTTGATCCAAAAGGATTATGATCAAGATAATGTATGGTCCAAATCGTTCAAAGGAAAGTTGATAGAGCCGGAAGGGACGGGGTAGCAAGGAAAAGAGGATTTTTGAGCCATCCAGTGGTGGGACCGGCAGAAGATTGAAGGCGAAGAGAATAATATTAAATAGGTAGATAGTGAAGATAATTCGGGCAATAAGAGTTGAGGTTGGAGAAGAGGATAAGATAAGGCGCAATAATAATGCAAAGGGGATGGCAAGCAGAAGATTTGAGATCGGTCCTGCTAAACTTACCAGAGCTTCATCCCGACGCGGATTTCGAAAATAGAATGAGTTGATAGGCACTGGTTTGGCCCAGCCGATGCGGGCGAAGAGCAGGGCAATAAAACCAAGGATGTCAATATGTTTTAACGGATTGAGAGTCAATCGGCCGGCGAGTCGGGCGGTCGGGTCACCCAATTTAAGCGCAACAAAGGCATGGGCATATTCGTGGATAGTTATCGCAATTATGATTGCCGGGAGATTAAAGATGATTTCCATTTTAATCTTTCAAACCAAATTATTGCTTCTTTTCTACCTCGAATTCTTTTATCCAGCTGTGCAGCATAAAGCCGTTTCAGGATATAATGATAACTTCGCCCCGCGGGGAGATGAAATTTGACCAGGTCTTTACCCGTAATAAAAGGCTTTGTCTCTTTTATCCGGTTGTAAATGCTGATTTTCCGTTTTATGCCGTTTGAACCAATGTCATAAAGTATTCCGATTGTTTGATCAAGTTTCTGACTGAGGATAAAGAATATCTGACTTTTCGTTCTTGCTCGTTTCAGTCGATAGATGATCTGAGTGATTGTCTTTATTTCGTTGATGATCTTCTGTTCAGTCTTTGATAATGGGATAGACGAACGATAACTATCCCTTATTGAGGCCAGAAGGTAGAGGAGTCTATTTCTTTTGATTTTCATTAAAAATTTTGTCTTCGAATCTGATAAATGGACCAGATTAAAATTTCTTAATTCGGCCAGTATCTCTCTCCATTTTTTTTCATTCATAATTAAAATTAATTCATTTTTTATTCTTTCCCCTGAGAGAAGAAGATGGTATCCATTCTTTATCGCTTCATTCATCAATTGTCTGGTTTTGTCTTCGATCTTAAATCCGAGCCGGATTTTATAACGTAATAATCGGAAGAGCCGGGTTGGATCATCCTGGAAACTTTTATTATGGATAACTCTTAAGATTCTTCGCTTAATGTCTCCCACACCATTGAAGGGGTCAATAATTCGACCGAAGTCGTCCTTATTTAAACTCACCGCAATTGAATTTATTGTAAAGTCTCTTCGGAAGAGATCCCACAGGAGATTCGATGGTAAGACAGTTGGTAAGTGAGCGGGTTGCGGATAGAATTCACTGCGCATTTGTGAAAAGTCGATACGGAGACCATTTTTGAGGAAGAGTGATGCGGTCAGGAATTGGGGATACTGGATTATGCGGGCGTTGGTTACTTGAGCCAGATTCTTGATGAACCGACCGGGGGGAGAAAAAGTTGCAATATCGTAATCGATAATCTTCCGCTTCAATAATATATCGCGCACCGCTCCACCAACTAAAAAAGATTTAATATTATCTCTTTGTAGATATCTGATAATCTTGATAGGCAAACTGTCCCCTAAAGAACGCAGTTGGCCGTATTTACCGCTCAATCTATTTACCCGGTCCATTATTAATCATTTAAACCCCATCTCCCGTTCTTCACGACCGAAGACTTTGATTTTGCCAAATTTCTCCTCAAACTTCTTTATATTATCATCAAGGGCGTCAAGCAACAATCTGGCGTGCTGGGGAGTCATAACAATTCGGGCGAATACCTTGGCTTTGGGTAGGCCGGGCAGGATACGGGCAAAATCTAATATAAACTCTGAAGCGGAATGGGCAATCAGAACAAAATTTGAGTAGATACCCTCTGATTCTTTTTCACCTATTTCAACATTAATTGGAGATTTTGGTTCTTCCATAATTAACTCCTTGTTTTATTTAATACCCGGGATGGTCAGGGCAGGTAATCTGTCCATTAGTGTTGTCATACTGGTAGTTTTTATTTGATACCGGACAGAAAGGAGCGACATTGCTGAGTTCATTTAATGAATTTGGATAACGAGAATTCTCTGAATAGTAGAGATTGATCTTCATTCGAATATTTCTTAAGTTGTTGACACATTCAATTTTCTTGGCACGATCAATTGGAGCAGTTATATTGGTGGGATTCTCCGGATATCTGACAAATAGTGTCTTTACTGCAATTACAATCAGGATGGCAGATATTAAGAGAACAACAAAAAGAGCGGCTTTACCCATAGATATTAGTGAAAAATTTCAATTAAATGAACTGAGTTCTATCTGGTTGTTGGTATTATAAATTGTAATCCCCAGGTCAATGAGACATTATTATAACCATCGTCAACAAAGGTAAAGCGGGCCTCAAAAAAGGTGGCAGCGTTAGGAGCGACCCGAAAATTACCACCGCCTAAGATATGCATCCCAAATTCAGCATCACTATCTTCAAGCACCCCCCAGGGGTAGGTGTGTTTTACTGTAACGCTATGGATACCGAGTCCAAACCCTGCATAGGGATTAAAATTTGATTTCAGCCTTGAAAAGAACCAGAGAAGGGAGGCGTCAATCGAAAGGTCTGAAACTTTTAAGGTATGATTTGCTGCTTGTTCAGATTGACTCCAGTAGTTGAGGGCCGGTTCGATCTGGAGGTCAGGGTTAATAGCAAATCGACCAAAGAATCCAAAAGTAAATGTGGCGTCTAAATCTTCAGGAAAGGCAATACCAATCTTGCCACCAAGACCAGCACTGCTGAAAACCAATCCAGGCAAGACAAAGAAAATTAGACCGAGTCTCTTCATCTAACCTCCATAGGTTAAAGTATATTAAAAATATCAATAATGTCAATACCGGAAAAGAAGATGTTTTTCCGGGTCTGGAGAAGAGTCTACAGTTTGACCTTGATTAAATCTTCCTGGTCAATTCAACAAATCTTTTGTAAGGTATCGCGGTCCACGATTCGGCCTGGGTTGCACCATAGGCGAGACTGATCATTGAGACCCGGGCTGCAACCTCTTCATTTGGGGCTTCATATATATCAAGAAAATCATAAGGTCCTAATAGAGCATAATGGCAGAGGAATTTTACTTCAGGACACTTTTTACGGATATGTTTAAGCCATTCTCGTCCCAGGCGGGCTCGCTCTTTAATCTTTTTTGTTACTTCGGTTGAAAGTTTGGTCATTAGAATATAGGTAGCCATAGAAACCTCCTTTCTACTCAAATTTCATTATCTCAGGTATATTATCTACCAATTATCTGCACAAGTCAAGGAGAATAAATTGTTTTCCCAGAGAATATAATCGGGCAGTTAGGCTTTGGAGATTCTCTATAATTTCTGACCAGGACTTCCATTTGCAGAAGATTCTTGACTTTTATAAAAAAATGTTTATAATTAACGAAAAAATTAAACTGACGATAATTTAAATGAAAAATACCCTTATCTTAATTTTGTCTTTTTATTACCTTGGTTATACCGATATTATAAAATCGATAAGATTTAAATACGATGATTTCTCTATAACCAGACAAAACCTGTCAGGGGTCGGTTATGATCTGATGAGAATTAAAGGTGGAGTGGTTGTTGCTGATCCCGGAGAACCAGCACTACCGATCATCCCGATTCATTTTATCATTCCCGGGGACGAAGAGGTTATTGACGCAGAGGTCATCTCCGCCCCTGGTCAGATTTTACCGGGCAGATATTTTCTCTTTCCAGCCCAGAGGATTTTTTCAAATGATGAAGTATTACAACTGATCGGCCCAGAACAAAATATCTATAACTCATTTGTGCCAGTGCCAGAGCGATTGATCGAATTTTTGAGTTGCGGAAATATGGGGGGCTATCGTATAGCCTCAATTCAAGTCTCGCCTTTCCAGTATATACCTGCAGAACAGCAGTTAATCTTTTATAATGAAATTACCGTCAGGCTCAGGACTCGGCCGGATCAGGGTGAAAGATTGCCTATTCTGAGAAGGAGTGCTGGGGCCGATGGGTATTATGAGAATTTTGTGAAAGGTTTGGTTGATAATCCTGAAGATATTAAGCTCTATAAACCACAAATATTAAAAGATACGATACCGTCTTACTTTGCCCCAACATTTACTCCCAGTCCAGAAGGGAGTCCGGTTGAATATCTGATTATTACTACTCCAGCACTGGCCAATCTCTTTCAAAAGCTGGCTGACTGGAGGACGAAGTGCGGTATTCCAGCAGTGGTTCGAACCACGGATTGGATCTATCAGAACTATGCAGGGTGTGACCAGGCTGAAAAGATAAGAAATTTCCTGAAAGATGCCTATATGAAATGGGGAACGATATGGGTTCTGTTAGGTGGTGATGCTGGTCAGGTCCCATTGCGATTGGCCTATGAGCCGATTTCAAATCCAACCTGGCCCTTGATTCCCTGCGACTACTATTTTTCTGATCTTGACGGCAACTGGAATTTTAATGGTAATAGTCTTTTTGGTGAAATCGCCGACTCTCTTGATATGTATCCTGATCTCTTTGTTGGACGTGCCCCGGTGGAAGATGAGCAGGAGACGGAGATTTTTATCAATAAGGTTATCAACTATGAAAAGGGAATCGAGACCGACTACCAGTTGAAGATCTTGATGCTTGCGGCCTGGATTGACCGCTGGACCAATTGTGCAATCGGCAAACGTGACTATATTCATACCCGTTTTATCCCGGAGAGATTTCAGGTCAGCGAACTCTATCAGAAGAGTTATGGCTCAAGAGAGGGGATTAATCGTGACCTGGTGATTGATTCGCTTAATCACGGTTTTAATATTGTCAACCAGGTTGATCATACCGGTATATATAATATCGGAGTCGGGGTCTCGGCGGGTGAGATTCTCTATCGCCCTGATATTGACCGTTTGATGAATGGAGCAAAGACCGGGATTATCTTCTCCTGTGGTTGTAATGTGGCCGGATTCAATTTTGATTGCATTGGGGAACATTTTATTAACAACCCTGATGGTGGTGGGGTGGGTTTTATCGGTAGTTCCCGGGCGGCATTTCTGGCGTCGGGCTCACCCGGTTTAGGGCCGATCGAAATCTATGATCAGAACTTTTTTGAGGCATTGTTTCTTAATAATCTAACTTCAATCGGTGCAACCCTGGCATCGGCAAAAGCAAAACTGTCCCATCTGACAAGATTCATATCATACTATCGCTATACCCATTTTGCCCTTCAGTTGCTTGGTGATCCCCGGATGGTTTTATGGACCGAGAGACCGCGAAGGATTTCGGTCTCTTTTCCAGATACAATTCCCTTGCAGCGGATTCGATATTTAGTTACGGTCCGAGATTCATCCACTTATAGTCCTGTTTCAGGATTCAGGGTTATCCTTAACAAATCTAATGATTTTTATCTTATGGGCATAACCAACGGCGAGGGTCAGGTCTGGTTTGAATTCGCTCCCGAGGATACAGGTGAATTCAGTATTACCGTCGTTAAAGAAAATTATATCCCGTTTGAAGGCCGGGCACAAATAGTCTATGGAGATTCTCCTCGCCTTGCCTACCACTCATCACTTATCGATGATGATAGTATCCCACCGAGCCAGGGAAATAATAATCGATTGATCGATGCCGGTGAGACGATTGAATTGAAGGTTGCACTGGTGAATAAGAGTAATCAGGGGGCGCACAACGTTCGAGCGACGATCACCACATCCAGTCAGTATATTGAGGTATTGAACAATCGATTGACTTTCCCTGATATCGAACCGGGTAGGTTCCAGTTCAGTAATGAACCGCTGATCTTCAGGGTAGATCGACTAACCCCCGGGGCTGATCTTCTTTTTCGTCTGCAATCTGATTCGCCCGATACCTTTTTTATTTCGGTTAAGGCACCAGTGCTTGATTATCGCGGAGCAGTGATCGATGATCGGCCACCCGGTGGAAATGGGAATGGTCGGGTTGAGCCCTGCGAAACAGTCCGACTCTATATCAAAGTCAGGAATAGTGGTAATGGGATTGCGGGTTGTGTTAGGGCGATACTTGTGCCGATTGATTCAACAATTATTATTGATCCGCAAAACGACAAGATCCGGCTCGGTGATATTTTCTCTGGACAGGAGATCAGGGCAGATGACTTTTTTAAGATCTACACGAAAAGGGGTTATGAACCAGGGCATCGGGTTCGATTAGAACTCTTTGATAGTTATGAACGGAGATCTGATTTTGAGATAAGATTCAGGTCACTCCCCGACCCGGTAAATATTACATATCTGCCGGCCCGGTATAGTATCGAACTTAAATGGGATTCAGTAATCGGGGCGATAGGGTATAATGTTTATCGCAAGGATGGTTTGAAGGATAGTTTTTTGAGGGTAAATCCTCATCTGATAATTTCGGCCAGTAAATATGAAGACCGTCTGGGGATCAATCCTACCCGCTCATATTTTTATAAAGTTACCGCAGTTGACTCTTATTGCAATGAAAGTTCGGGCTCAGAAATTATTTTGGCCTATTCCAATCTGGCCTTTTTAGATGGCTGGCCGGTCAAAACCGCTTATGAGGCCGGTCTGAACCCTTCATCACCCGGAATTGCCGATTTAGACGGTGATGGTGATAATGAGATTGTTATCGGTGCGGGAACAAAAGTCTTTGCCTGGCACCATAATGGACAACTGGTTGACGGCTGGCCGGTGGAGACTGATAACATTGTTACATCGACACCTGCACTGGCAGATATCGATAATGACCGACGGCCCGAAATTTTAATCGGCTCTGGTAATGCGGTCTCGGTATTAAAATCAGATGGCACAGTAATGTTGCGCCTTGATACCGATGGTCAGGTAAGTGGTGCACCGGTGGTTTTTGACCTCGACCTGGATGAGAGAGAAGATATCACCGTCTTGACCCGTAACAATAAGATCTATCTCTGGCACAGTGATGGTACACCTTTTCCCCAGTTCCCCTTAAACCTGCCCGGGTATCCAGGTTATACGAGTCCGGCAATCGGTGATCTCGATGGAGATGGATTTTTTGAGATTATTGCCGGTTTTGTTAAAAACTGGGATCCACCGCTTGGTGGTTTGATTGCCTATAATCATACGGGAACGGTCGTTGAGGGATGGGATAGTTGTTTGACTGACGGCGTTATCTATCTTACTTCGCCGGTGGTCGGTGATATCGATCGCGATCAAAAGCTGGAGGTGGTGATGGGTTTTGCTGGTGTTCCCAATGGAGGCAAGCTTGTTGCTTATGAACATAATGGTGGCTTGGCGGCTGGATTTCCAGTAAATTTTGCTGAGGCGACGACTGGTATTGCCCTGGCGGATCTCGACCGGAATGGCACCTTGGAGATAGTTGCTGGTTCAGTAGATGGATATTATATAGTAAGTTATAACGGGACGATCCTCTCAAACAAAAAGATTGATGGTGGGATGTTGAACGAACCAGCAGTTGGTGACATCGATGGTGATGGCAAAATTGATATCATAATTGCATCCTACGGGAATTATGTCTATGCATTCGACCGGCAACAGAATTGGATTGCCCACTTTCCCTTAAAGGTCGATGATGGGACATTTTCCAGTCCAATTCTGGGTGATTTAAATACAGACCGACAGATTGATATTGGTAGTGCCTCTTTAGATGCCCATTTCTATTGCTGGTCGTTTCCAGGACCATATCGTGAAGAATTTATCGAATGGCCAACCCACCGGCACGATCAGTTTCGAACGGGAAATTATCATATCCGGACCGCGGTTAATATCGAAAGTGAAAATTTAATAAATGTTCCAGATGGGAGAGAAGGTTTAACAGGCATCGAGCCCAATCCGGTTAGAAAGAAAACAATCCTGAGTTTTGTTTTGAACCGTAATGCCCGAATCGAGATCGCCCTCTATAACTGTGCAGGTCGGCGCTTATTCCATCGATACTGGACTGAACAACCGGGCCGGCACAGGATAATACTTGCGCTTGATGATCTCCCGGCAGGGGTATACTTCTGTCATTTTTACGCATTGAAGAATATTCAGACGAAAAAGATTGTGTTACTGAAAAATTAGACTTGACTTAGTCTAAAAATTCCTTAAGATATAACCGGTTTAACATTGCTGATCGAAATCGCTGGCTTAAGGCTACTGATAGAGTCATCGCACCGACTGGGCGAACTCCATTTACCCGAAGTCTATGAACACTTCCGGGCTTCGGGTGAACCCGACTTTACCATCAGTCTGAGATACTCTAAAGCCCCGCCGAAGATTGATAATAGATTCAGGTGCAGAAAGAGTGGAATATTAAATCTTTATCGGGTAAGGCCGGGCTATTATTTTTTTACCTTTGATCGGGTTAAAGGGTTGGGTTCGATCGAACAGGAGCAGAGAAGGTTCTCTTTTACAACTTCGGCCCTGTCGGCCGCGACCTTAAATCTTATTGTCGAGACTGTGTACATTTCCGTGACTACCCAGATTCTTCACAATTATTTAATTCTTCATGCTTGTGGTGTGGTTGATAAAGACCGGGCTTACCTCTTTTCTGCCCCTTCTAACGGTGGTAAATCGACGATTGGAAAGATCGTCCTTAATTTAAAAAAAGTGCTCCTTAACGATGATCGGATAATTGTGTGCTGGAATAGGGACCGGATTATGGCCTATGGTAACCCCTGGCATGGTGAACTTGCGGAGGTCAATTCCCGGGGTATGCCCCTCAAGAAGATCTTTTTCTTAAAAAAAGGTCAAAGAAATTTTTTAAAAAAGCTCAGCCCGATGGAAAGTGTAATGCAGATGATGGCCAACGCTTTTTTCCTGCCGGTCGATCCCGGATCAAAAGTCGCTCTACTAAACAGATGCATTGATCTTGCTTCATCGGTTCCGGCTTATGAATTGACCTTTTATCCAGATGAAGCGGTCTGGAGAAAAATTGAGCGTAAGTAAGTTTATTGTAAGAAAGGAGCGTTGATAATGAAACGCAAAGCAAGCCTTCCCTGGCGTAAGGTTGATGATGAGGGGATTGTCTTGAGTGACAATAAAGATGAGGCCCATATCCTTAATGAATCAGCCCTAATGATTTGGGAAATGCTCGATGGCCAATCATCCAGTGAGATGATTGCCCGGCGTTTAAGTCGCGAATACGAAATTCCAGAGAAGATTGCCCTTCGCGATGTTAAGAAGTTCTTGAAGGAGCTGAGGGTTAGAGGACTGGTTGAGTGATTAGTCGAATTTTTCGATACAGGATTATTGATATTTTAATAGGCCTTGCCTCATTTCTTGAGGTCCACCTGATTACTCTGTCAGGAACCACTAATGCCCTGCATTATGTAAAGAGATTCGGGTTATTGTCACTTGCCTTAGTTAATGGAAATCTAAAGCAGCCACTGATTCTGATCTTTAACCGGATCATCTCGTTATTTAATACCGATCAGGTATGTCTTAAGAGATCATTGTTCCTCTATGCACTCTATAAAAAGACTAAAAATGATGTTGCCGTTGCCTTTGGAATGAAACGAATTGGTGATGGCAAATTAATTGGCCACTGCTGGGTTGAAATTGATGGCCAACCGCTCGAGATTAATGACTTTACTCTTATTAAAAGGTTTTTTTAAGATCTACGGTTGAGGCAATAGCGAAAATCACCATGATGGCCCAACGCAGCGTCACCGTCTGAT
The DNA here is from genome assembly GCA_965648915.1 of Caldifarciminota bacterium. GTDB lineage: Bacteria > Hydrothermota > Tepidihabitantia > SM23-42 > CAYGYG01 > CBFGIV01. The sequence goes on from CBFGIV010000028.1 coordinate 25,554, forward strand.
GTCTCCCGGCCCTGGACTTGATCCGAAGTTTTCAAACAGGAAGACAGAAAAATTGAGGATCGAGGTCCTTTTCCGGGATCTTTTAAAAACTGAACCGGATTGCAACAGACTTCTAATCTGGGCCAGAAAAAACCGCATAACACCACTGCTTTACTGGTTGATAAAAAATGATGGATTTAGCGATCAGTACCCGGAGTGGTTTTTTAATATATTAAAAAACGATTATTGCCAGAGCCAGATAAGAAATCTTATCCTGTGTGCTGAGGCAGAAGCATTGTTGAGACAATTTAATTTGATGTTGATTCCGGTTATACCGCTGAAAGGGATAGTTCTATCAAATCTTCTCTATCCGGATAGTTCACTGCGACCTTATGCAGACATCGATTTCTTAATTTATAAAAAAGATGATCTGTCCTGGATAGGGAGAATGTTTAATAATATGGGTTATACCCGGCTCCCCGGTCTAAGAAGGGGATTTGAAGAAAAATTTACAAGTTGCGTTTCATTTATTAAAGAGACAAAACACTGGCCGATTGTGGTTGAGGTTCACTGGCATATCCTCTATTTTCCAACTTATGGTCCAAGGATTAATATCAGAGAATTCTGGGGGAATATCGAGTGGTTTGAGATTAATTCAATGTGTGTTCCGATCTTCAGGCCTGAATATCAATTAATCCATCTATGCCTCCATTATTACCTGCACGCTGCTTCCTATTTAATCTGGTTGGTAGATATCGCTCTGTTGATTGAACGATATCAAGATGAGATCGACTGGGAAAGATTTTTTTCGGCCGTCAGGAGGTTTAAGATCGAAAAACCGATTCAAAAGACTCTGAACGATCTGAGAACCACCTTTAAGCTTGCCATCCCTGAGGATTCTGGGAAGAAGTGTATCTGGTCAATTGACGCGAGAGCGATTGCCCTTGAAGCGTTAAGTAAAAATCCCCGTAATTCCGGCCTGGCGTCGCTATTAAATCTCTTTTTTATCCCTTCGATCACCGACAAGATAAATTTCTTCCTTGCAACCATCTGTCCCAGTTCTGATTCATCACGGGGTAAGAATAAGAGACTAATTTTTATGAAATTCTTGGGAGCACTCAAAGAAATTATTAAATTTGTCTTGATAAAGGCACACTTAAATTTCGCTTTCCAGGACCATAACATATGATTTTTTAGGAGATATAACACTTATCTACCTCTTGACACGAATAAACTTTTAGATATAATAGATTGTCTAAAAAGTGATTTATTGATAATGGGCGAATAGCTCAGTTGGCGAGAGCGCCTCTCTTACAAGGAGGAGGTCACCTGTTCAATTCAGGTTTCGCCCATGAAATAAAAGGGTTTGGCATAAATTTAAAGAGGCAATTAAAACCTCGTTTAAGATCCATAAGTGACAATATGGTGTAAACCCTTTATCTTCCATAACTTTTAAAAAAAGCGAATGGTAAAAATAAAAAATCTTTTTACATTCGAGATACTTTAAGATGATAATGCACTATTAAGACTTAGGATAATAACCAAGGAGGTTCTAATGAAAGTTAAACCACTTCATGACCATATACTGGTCGAGAGGGTTGAAGAGGAGATTAAAAAAGGAAGTATCATCATACCGGACACAGCTAAAGAGAAACCACAGCAGGGTAAGGTGATAGCAGTGGGTGATGGAAAGAGAGATGAGTCGGGTAAGCGTCTTCCCATGGATGTCAAGAAGGGTGATATAATTCTCTTCGGTAAATATTCTGGAACCGAGATCAAGATTGAGGATAAAGAGTTGCTTATTCTGCGCGAGGAAGATGTCCTCGGTATAGTTGAAAAAGATTAAACAAGGAGGAATTGAGATGCCTGCTAAACAGATAAAGTTTAATGAAGAAGCAAGAAGGAGTGTGCTGAAAGGGGTAGAGATCTTATCCCAATCGGTCAAAGTGACACTTGGACCCAAGGGTAGAAATGTTATTCTCGAAAAGAAATTTGGTGCACCTACTATTACCAAAGACGGCGTGACCGTAGCGAAAGAGATCGAACTTAAAGATAAGTTTGAAAATATCGGTGCCCAGATGGTGAAAGAGGTTGCTTCCAAGACGAGCGAGGTTGCTGGAGATGGAACCACGACCGCTACTATTCTTGCCGAAGCCATTTACCGTGAAGGACTCAAGACAGTAACTGCGGGTGCAAATGCAATGGAGGTTAAGAAAGGGATTGATAAATCGGTCGAGGTGGTTGTTGAAGAACTGAAGAAACTCTCCCGTCAGGTCAAAGGCCGAACCGAGATTGCCCAGGTTGCAACAATATCGGCAAACAACGACGAAACGATTGGCAAACACATCGCCGATGCCATGGAAAAAGTGGGCAAGGACGGCGTGATTACCGTTGAGGAAGCAAAGAGTATGGAAACCTCGGTTGAGGTCGTTGAAGGTATGCAGTTTGACCGCGGTTATCTTTCACCCTACTTTGTTACTAATGCCGACCGGATGGAGTGTATTCTTGAGGATGCCTACATCCTTCTTTATGAGAAAAAGATCAGTGCGATGAAGGATTTTCTACCAGTTCTGGAAAAGGTTGCCCAGAAGGGAAGGCCTTTACTTATTGTTGCCGAAGAGGTCGAAGGTGAGGCACTGGCGACCCTGGTTGTGAATAAGATTCGAGGAACGCTACAGTGTTGCGCGGTTAAGGCGCCCGGATATGGTGATCGAAGGAGGGCAATGCTTGAGGATATTGCGATTCTAACCGGTGGTAAATTGATCTCTGAAGATCTTGGAATCAAACTTGAGAACGTCCAGATTGGCGATTTGGGTCAGGCAAAACGGATCACAGTTGACAAAGATAATACAACCATCGTGGAGGGTGCGGGTAAGAAGTCTGACATTCAAGCCCGGATCTCTCAGATTAAACTTCAAATTGAAGAGACCAAATCTGACTATGATAAAGAGAAACTACAGGAGAGACTGGCGAAATTGTCGGGTGGGGTTGCAGTGATAAATGTTGGTGCGGCAACTGAGGTAGAAATGAAGGAAAAGAAGGCGCGGGTTGAAGATGCCCTCCATGCGACAAGGGCAGCAGTTGAAGAGGGTATTGTCCCGGGCGGTGGAGTGGCGTATCTACGTTGTCTCGGTGCCCTTGATAAGTTAAAACTCGAAGGCGACCAGAAGATCGGTGTTGATATCGTAAAGCGGGCATTGGAAGAGCCCATTCGACAACTGGCTGAGAATGCTGGCTATGAAGGATCAATTGTGGTTGAGCGAGTTAAAAAAGAAAGTGGTGGAGTTGGTTTTAATGTGATGACCGAAAAGTATGAAGATCTGTTTGAGGCCGGTGTGATTGATCCGACCAAGGTAACAAGGTTTGCCCTCCAGAATGCATCAAGTATTGCCGCGCTTTTGGTTACAACCGAAGCAGTTGTTGCGGAATTACCGGAAGAAGAGAAACCACCACCAATGCCTCCCGGCGGTGGATATGGCGGTGAATACTAAATACGAAAGCATTACGGGCGGGGCTTAATGCCCCGCCCTTTATGTTATAATTGGAGGTGGTTGTGTATAAGTGGCGCTGTGCGATCTGCGGGTATATCTATGATCCAGATCAGGGTGATCCAGAGTCCGGTATTGAACCCGGAACTATGTTTGAAGAATTACCCGACGATTGGGTCTGTCCGGAATGTGGTGCGGATAAAGAGCAATTCGAGATAACATTCTGAAAAAATTGATATCTATGCCCGGATGAATAATGCATAACCGGATTAAAAATGTATGGGGCCAACACATATTGACCACCCTTCCAGTATGAGCTGGAAGAAATCGAGTCTAAATCTACCGGCGGAAAGAGAGCAAAAGATTTATGCAACTGAGGATAATCTAATTTAACTCGCTCAAA
>CBFGIV010000029.1:0-26710 GCA_965648915.1 Caldifarciminota bacterium
CAAGCGGTTATTAAGTATCTTTCGGGTAGGTATTTTAATAATCAGGCGGTGTCAATTTATTAAATTTCCTCTTCGTTTAGAACCGGAGGCAGCATGAAAAAAGTGGAGAGGACTCAGATTACTTAATCCTCGGTCCTCTCCTACTGGCTGATGCCTTGAATAATTTTAGCAAAAAATCACTTTTCTCCCAGCTTCTCAACATCTGTCCACAAATGCGAATTTGTGAAATAGATTCACTCTTTGGCAAGAAGGTGGCGCAATTTTTAGGGGTCAAATCGTTACATTCTATATCTAAATTCTTAATCCTCGCTTCTGCAGGAAGTGAAGCCAGCGAGCAGAATCGAACTGCTGACCTGCGGTTTACGAAACCGCTGCTCTACCGACTGAGCTACGCTGGCATTAACAGAATGCTAAATCTTTATCTCTATTTTCCTGAAACTATTATATCTGGTAGAGTTATTTTGTCAACTTCGTTCTATCTATTCTGAAGAGTTGATCAAGTTGCACTAATCTTTAGAAATACTTGACTTACTCAATTAAGCACTTATAATTACAAACTTATGTCCCGCACTATCTTTACCTTAGGCACCGGTCAGAGGGATATCGCAACATTTCTGAAAATTATTAAAGACTACCACATCGATAAAATAATAGATGTAAGGCGTTTCCCCACAAGTAAATATGACCATTTTCAACAGAGCAATCTAATTAAATTTTTTAATGACCTTGATATTAAATATATCCATCTGGGTGTTGAACTCGGGGGATTTCGTAAATGCGGATATGAAAAATACATGGAAACCGACGAATTTGCACGAGGCATTGATGAAATAGTTAAAACCGCAAATAAGAAAAATATATGCATCATCTGTGCCGAAACCCTCCCCTGGAAATGCCATAGGAGATTTATTGCGCAAAGATTGATGGAGATGGGTTATCGGGTCATCCATATAATTGATGAAAAGCACACCTGGCAGCAAAAATTATTGTCTCCTCCCTTGCTGAAAATCTCGAATGGTAATGAGCAAAAGAAGAAAAATAGACTTAAATGATTAAAATCGGTTGCTGTGGTTTCCCCGTTGCCAGAGAAAGATACTACAGAAAATTTGCTGTGGTTGAAGTTCAATCAACATTCTATAACTTTGTCAATCCTGAGACTTTAAAGAAATGGCGTTATGAAGCACCAAAAGATTTTGAATTTATTATTAAGGCAATCCAGTTTATTACCCACCCTGCAACTTCACCCACATATAAGAAAGCGAAAATACCGGATAATATGCGGTTAGAAAATTTGGGTAATTTCCAGCCCAAAAAAGAGATATTTGATTGTTATCGAAAATTGTGCGATTATGCTGAAATCTTAAAAACAAAGATAATTATCTTCCAATCCCCACCGGGTTTCAAGCCGGAAAAAGAGAACATAAAAAATATGGAGAAGTTTTTTGGCAAGATTGAACGAAGAGATTTTATCCTGGGCTGGGAGCCGAGGGGCAAATGGCAACCTGAAGAGATAAAAAAGATCTGCCAGCGACTCGATTTGATCGATGTTGTCGATCCGTTCCTACGCGCATCTACCTTTGGTAAGATTATCTATTTTCGTCTGCACGGAGGTCAGGGGTACAGACATAAATTTACTGATGGGGAATTAAGAACCCTTGCCGAAAAAATTAAGGCCAAGAGTGGTTATGTAATGTTCAACAATATTACGATGTTTGAGGATAGCCAGCGTTTCAAGCAGATGTATGAAACGGGCTGAAATCCGATAAACAGACCGGGTTTAAGATTGATACTTGATCTTTAATCGATGATAGATCTCCAGCGCCTGTTCCCTGTATTTCTGAGCCTTCGCCTTCTCCCCTCTCTTATCAAGAATGTCTGCAAGTTGATAGTAGACATCTGCCAGTTCTCTTCTGAAATTGGTCTTGGTATATAGTTCTAAGGCATAAAGGAGATTCTCTTCAGCCCTTTTAAGATCTCCTGCCCGGGCATAGGCACAACCGTAGGTAAAATAACATTCAGCCTTCTCCTTTAAAGAATTAACATCCTGGGCAATCTCAAAGGCTTTATCAATATAAGCGACTATTTTATCAAGTGGCTCTTGCCGGGCAATTGATAGTTCCGCATAGCCGAGATAATTCTCGATGAGTTCCTGTCTGGTATCGAGTTCCTTCAGTAGTTTCTCAGCCTTTTGTAATCTTTTTAATGCCTCCTCAAATGATCCGATCTTGACCAGTAAACGGCCAACACTTAAACTTGTTATTGCCACACCACGCCGGTCTCCCAATTCTTCAGAAATTGCAAGGTCTTTTAAGAAGTATTCGAGAGCCTGCTGATAGTCATTTCTCATAAAATAAAGGAACCCGAGGTTAAAACTTGCCACTCCAATACTCCTCTTTTCACCCAGCGTTTCTGAAATCTTCAAATGGGTCTTAAAAAGTTCTTCTGCCCCCTCATAATCGCCCTGCGCATAATGAATCGGCCCCATATTACCACAGGCAATAGCCATTCCTTGCTGGTCGCCGATATCTTTTGAAATCAGGAGATAGTTCTGAAATAATCTAAGGGCTTCGTCATAACGACCCTGTGCTCGATAGATAAGACCTAAATTATTGCTTGCCCGTCCCAGCGACTTTTTATCCCCGATTTTTTCTGCAATCGATAAAAACATCTTACCCTGTTCAATTGCCTGATCATATCTGCGCAGGTAATAATTGACCATGCTCAAATTACCATAGGAGTCAGCCATCAGTCTTTTATCTCCCACTTCTTGTGCAAGCCTTAAACATCCAGTAAAATATTCATTGGCCTTGGTATAATCACCCTGAATATTACAGATCACACCCAGAGTTCTCAGCCCTTTCTCCCTGGTCCTGATTACAGCCGGAGATAGGATCTCAAAAGATTTTAAAATTTCAAGCCCGGTTTCACACTCAGCACGTGCCTGCTCCATCTTCCCCTGGCATCGATAAATTGATCCAAATACCATGTGGATTTCAGCCCGTTCCATCTTGTCTTCCATTAACTGATTGTCGAGTAGAGAAACGGCTTCCGCCAAAACCTGCAGAGCATCAGTAAGTCGATTCTGGTTTGTATAGACTTCGGCAATTTTTCTTCTGGCTCTTGCCTTCACCGAGCAAGAATTGGCACAAGAAAACATTGACTCAAAATTCTTAATGGCGCTCTTATACTCACCCAGCAGATTCCGAATATCACCGAGATCTTCATAGATCAAACATAAGTCATCACTCTTTTTATTCAGTTCCTTGCTTATGATCCGAATCGCCTCTTCGAACATCTTTATTGCCTGCTCACTGGCATATTGTGCTTTCGCCCTGCGTCCTGCCTTCAGTAACCACTCAACCGCTTTCTGCGCATCATCGCTATTAGAGTACTGGTAAGCGAGAATATCGAAATATTCTTCTAAATGGTCCTGATAAAGGTCTTCGATGATCATTCCTACCTTACGATGCAATTCGCGGCGGATCTTTTTTAAGAGACTATTATAGACATACTCATGTAACAAGGGATGACGAAACTGGAACTGTAATATATTATTACCTTTCAGATCACAAATAATAAATCCATTCTCCTCAAGGATAGCGAGTTGCAAACTCAGCATCAAACTATCTAACGAAGTCAAACGCTCGAGGATTTCGACGCTGAAGATTCGACCGATCACTGATGCCTGCTGTAAAAGACTTCTTGCTTCAGCCTCCAGCCGATCGAGACGTGAACCAATCAGTAACTGCACTGTATCGGGTATGGTTATCGATGAAATATCAAAAGACAGATGCCAAACACCGTCCTTATAGATCAGGATATCGGCATTAATTAATGACCGAAATACCTCCTCGAGGAAGAAAGGATTGCCTGCTACTTTGCTCAAAATTCTTTCCTGAAATTCCCGGGGCACTGCGGATTCTTTTAAGAGATTACGGGCAAGCTCAAAACTTTCTTCAAGATTAAGCGGGGAAAGATTGATTTCCAAAAAGTTACTACCCATCTTTTTCTGCACTTGCTCTTTGATCCTATAACTTTCTGTATCCTTGTCGATCCGTGACAGACAGACAAATAAAAAGGATAGAGATTCAGCAGTTGTAACAATGAATTCAAAAAGTTTTAATGATTCACTATCAATCCAGTGAAAATCTTCAAAAAGAAAGATGGCTGGTTGTTTCTGAACCAGAGCGGAAAGGATCTTGCGTACACTTAAACAAATCTGAAGTTTCAAATCTTCGGGCCTCAGAAATCTGATCTTTTCATCCAGTTCATCCCGGAAACGGATCGAAAAGAGATAACCGATGTAGGGGACGATATCCTGATAGTTATCCGGGAATAGATTGGCAATCTTACTCAGAATTTTATCTTCAATTATTCTTGGTGGATCATTGTCACCTATATTGAGAATCGATTTTAAGATTTGAAGAAATGGGTGATATGTTAGATGCTCACCGTAAGAGAAACAGCGACCTTCAAAGATATTTATCGGTAATCGTTTATTGGTGATGTAATTTTTTACTTCGGCAAAGAGTCGTGACTTACCGACACCAGGATCACCGCTAACGAATATAACCCCGCCCATCCCATCATTTAATTTTTTTAACGCCTGCTCAAAGACCTTAAACTCTGCATCCCGTCCAACCATTGGAGATGATAACCCCATAATGCCCCGCTTTGGTTCCGGGTGTTCTTTCTCGCCACGCACCTTAAAAATCTTAACTCTATTTTCAATACCTTTAAGTGCTATCGGACTGAGTTCTTCGTAATCGAAACGGTATTTGGTTAATCGATAGACCGATTCGGAAACCAGAATCTCACCACTATTCGCAGTATCCTTGAGACGGGAAGCCAGATTAACTACTTCCCCCATCACAGTATATTCATACTTCTCGGCCGAGCCGATATGGCCGACAAAGACCGTCCCGCTGCTGATTCCGCAGTGCAGATTAAAGCAATAAGGCACAGCCAATTTCCCTGCGAGCACCTCATTGATTTTCGGGATTGCTGAAAACATCTTAAGACAGGCTGCAACTGCTCTCTCTGGATCGTCTTCGTGGACACTGGGTAAACCAAACAAGGCTACTATCAGGTCACCCTCGTATTTGTGGATTATGCCGCCGTATGATGTGATTACTGAATTGAGATGACTGAAACAGATATTCACCACATCGCGTACCTCTTCAGGGTCAAGACGCTGGGTAAGTGTTGTATAACCCGAGAGGTCCGCAAATACAACCGTAAGCAGCCGCCTTTCTTCGTTATCCATAGATTCTGATCAATATTCATTATAAGGATAATTTTTGAAAAATCAAGATTTTCATTGACCCTGACTGGAAAATAGATATAATTAGATACAATGCTTTTATTAAGCCTTTTAGTTTTCCAAGGAACACTCCACCTCAGTCTGGTTGAAGCAAAGAGGATTGCCCTGAAAAATGGACCGCATTTTCTGGAGGCAGGCGCAAAACTCGATAGATCAAAAGTTAATCTCCTTGAAAAGACTTCTCTCCTCTTGCCAACCCCATCGGCTACAGGCAGTTATATGATGACAATTTATGATGATACTGAAACCGAGACCTATGATGGCAATCTACAAATATCACAACCATTGTTTGATCTGCCGTTATTCACTCAAATTAAAGCATTACATTATCAATATCAGATTGATAAGGCATTATTTAAAAATAGTTTTCAGGAGATACTTTTTAAGGTTGAGGTTGCTTATCTTAATCTAATTCGCGCCCAGGAGATTCTCAAATCATCCGAGATCACCCTGAAAAGAACCAGAGAGAATGAACGTCTAACCTTAGAAAAGTATCGATTGGGTGTTGCCTCAAAACTCGATAAACTACAAGCCGAGGTTTCAGCCCTCCAGGCTGAAAAGGGTCTATCCCAGGCAAGAAGATCTTTCTTTGAAGCCCAGAGCGAGTTGAAAGTCTATCTCCAGATTAATGAAGATATTCTACCCGTCGATTCTTTAAAAATCGAAGACGACTTTCTTATTCCACCACTCGATTCACTATTTAAGATCCTGGAGGCAACAAACTTAAACCTGAAAGCCGCTCACACCGCTGAACGAGTTGCCCATATGAATCGGCTCTCTTCATATTTTAAGTTCTTACCCAGGATCTCCCTCTTCTTTCGCTATGGTTACAGCAATGATAAATTTCCACAAAACTTAAATGAATTTAAGGCTGATGATAGCCGGGCCTACGGCATTAACTTTGACCTGCCAATATTCAACCTGAAAGATCTCTATTTCTCCAACCTCCTGGCCCGTATTGACTATAAACATCAGAAATATATGTACCAGCGCACCCTGGCTGAAACAAAACAGGCCTTGATAACAAATATCCTCAGTTTAAATGAGATTAAAGATCGATTGAGGCTTGCTCAGAAAAGCCTTGAATTGGCCGAAGAAGCTGCCAATATCGCTCAGGAGCGATACCGGCTGGGTGCGGCCTCGATTATCGATCTGCTGAGCAGTGAGGAGAATCTCTACAGAGCAAGGGTGGATTACATCGGTGCTCAGGTCGACTTAAAGATTGAACAGACAAAATTTTTGTACTTTTTAGGAGAACTGGAGGTTAAATGAGAAGGGTCTGGATATTCATTATCGCTGGATTGGTAGTGATTATGATTGTCATATTGAATCTGCGCTTACAAAAGCAGGGGATCGAGGTTGAAGCTGCTGAGGTAAATTATGGAACAATAACGACCCGGGTCGAAGCTACCGGTACATTGAAGGCAAAAGCTCAGGTAAACATCTCCGCCGAGACTATCGGACGGGTCAGGAAGATAATGGTCAGAGAAGGTGATATTGTAAAAAAGGGTGATCTTCTGATTGAACTGGATGATGAACAGGATAAGGCGAATCTAATTCTCGCCCGGGCAAAGTTTGAACAGGCAGAAATGGCTTTTAATCGTGCTCAGGCACTTATGGATAAAAATTTAATTGCCCGGGAAGAATATGAAATGAGTCGAACTAACTATGAGGTCGCCCGGGCCCAGTATCTCCAGGCAAAGGATAAACTTGAAAAGACAAAGATAAACGCACCGATATCTGGGAAGATTATGAAGATTAATGTTGAGGAGGGCGAGACCGTTCTCTTAGGAACAATGAACAACCCCGGCACCGTGCTTCTGACCATTGCCGATATGTCGAAGGTAATAGCAATTGTCAAGGTCGATGAGACCGACGTGCCCGATATCAAAGTCGGTATGATAGCAAATGTATCCGCCGATGCCCTGCCCGATACCTCATTCAAAGGCACCGTCACTAAAGTTGGTCTTATGCCGATTGAAAATGTCCTCGCAACTGAGACTGCCATAAATTTTGAGATAGAAATTGAATTGAGTGAATTTTCTCTGGAACTCAGACCCGGTATGACCGTGAAAGCCGAAATCATTACCGATCAAAAAGATAGTGTCTTAAGAATTCCAATTCAGGCCGTAGGTAAAAGAAAAATTAAAGGAAAAGAGACAAATTCAGTATTTGTCTTGAAAGATAATAAGGCAGTCCTAACTGAGATCGAAACCGGTATATCCAGTGATACGGATATCGAGATAAAATCGGGTCTCAGTCCTGACGACCGGGTGATTACCGGGCCCTATCGGGTAATCACTAAACTCAAGGACGGTACCCGGGTAAAAATTAAAAAAGGCGAAGAGGAAGAGAAGAAAGTCAGTGGTTCGATGCGGGCCCTGCGCCGGGCAATTCGGTAAGATGGCTGGGTATTTGATCAAAGGGATCAATCTAACCAAAGAATTTGATCTTGGTAAAGTCAAGGTGAATGCCCTGCAGGGGGTAGATATTGAGATCCAGAAAGGTGAATATCTGTGTATAATGGGACCATCCGGTTCGGGTAAATCGACCCTGATGCATATTCTGGGTTGTCTCGATACCCCGACCAGTGGTGAGTATTATCTTGAAGGCATTTCAGTTACCAAAATGACCGATCCAGAACTGGCCAGAATCCGGAATGAAAAGATCGGCTTTATCTTTCAGAATTTTAATCTCCTGCCCCGCCTGACTGCTGCCCAGAATGTAGAACTTCCCCTATTCTATGCAGCAGTGAAACCGAGTGATGCTCGAAAACGTGTCAATCAACTGCTCGAAAAACTCGGCCTGGGTGATAGGGCCAACCATCGTCCCAACGAACTCTCGGGTGGGGAATGTCAGCGGGTGGCAATTGCCCGTGCCCTGATTAACAACCCCTCGATCATCTTTGCCGATGAACCGACCGGAAACTTAGACTCCCGGACCGGTGAAGAGATAATGAAAATTTTTGATCAATTGGCAAAGGAAAAGAACACCATCGTCCTGGTCACTCACGACCAGAATGTCGCCCGGCACGCCCAGCGTATCATATTTATTAGAGACGGCAAGATCACCAATGCATAGATTAATTGAATCCTTACGTCTCGCCGGCCAGACCTTCTCTACCCACAAGATGAGGTCTTTCCTCACTGCCCTTGGTATCATTATCGGGGTATCGACGGTCATAGCAATTCTTTCTCTGATTGAAGGGTTAAACCGCTCCGTTGCTTCTCAGATAAAATCGCTCGGCTCCAATACGATATATGTGATGAAGTATACCTGGATGGCGGGAAGAATGGATTTCGAAGAAGTCCAACGCCGCAAAGATATTACAATGGAAGATGCCGAGGCGATTAAAAAATTACCTTCAGTTGCCAAAGTGGCGCCGGTGCTGGCCGAACGCCGAATCCCGTGGTTATATTATAAGGACAAAAAGGCAAATAATATTGAGGCCAATGGCTCAACGCCCGAATATTTTGATGCCTTCAATTATCAGGTGATCTCCGGAAGATCGATTACCGAAGATGATGTCCTGCACCGACGTATGGTCTGTGTAATCGGTGATTATGTAGTTGAAAATCTTTTCCCGGATGAGCCCCCAATCGGCAAGACCCTTACAATCCGGGGCAAATCAGTCAAGATTGTTGGTATTCTCGGAAAGAAAGGCTCGATGCTGGGGCAGTCAATGGACGCCCTGATCGTTATGCCGATAACAGTTATCGACAAAATCTTTCCCCGACCTGAAGGATTTCAAAGGGTATTTCAATCCCTTATGCTCGGTGTTGTGCCCAGGGAGCCAAAAAAGGTCGAAGTGACCATCGACGAGGTGCGCGAATTATTGAGAAGAAGGCGGGGACTAACCCTCGATAAACCTGATGACTTTGGTATTAACACCCAGGAGATGCTATTGTCTATCTACCAAAATATTACGCGGGTGGGTTTTATTGCAATAATCGCGATTGCCGCCATCTCCCTGGTCGTTGGTGGCGTCGGCATAATGAATATAATGTTAGTGGCCGTTGCCGAACGAACCCGGGAAATCGGCATCCGAAAGGCGGTTGGTGCGAGCAACCGAGTGATTCTATTACAGTTTTTGGCCGAAGCCCTTGTTCTCTCCCTGATCGGAGGATTGATTGGTATTGGAATAGGTATTCTGCTGGCAATCCTGATTTCGATTGTCTCGCCCCTTAAGGCCGCGGTTTCGCTCTGGACTGTTTTACTTGGTTTCGGCTTCTCAGCCGCAGTTGGGATTTTCTTTGGTATCTATCCTGCCCGTAAGGCAGCAAACTTAAATCCAATTGAGGCACTGCGCTATGAATAAATTAAAAAAGATACCCGTTTCACTTTTTTCGGTATGAGGCTTCGATCAATTCCTTCTCAATTCGATAAGACCCTTTGTCAAATTCGCAGGTCAACCGGTAAATTGTTTCAAAAGGGATAATATCAAGTCCAAAGGTTTTGACCTTAGGCTGATATACAAAACAGACAACTTTATAAATACTGTCCTTTTTGGTTATTACCGGTTCCTGAACCTGGTCAAAACTGAGTTCGCTGACATTGATCATCTCTTGCCAGGGTGCTGAATTAATACCGCTGATTAGTTGCCCGTGATCACATATCCACTGAGCGATAATCCGGGTTGCCGCGAGTGCCTCTTCTGGCGAAGAAGGGGAATATTTAATCTCGGTTAGAATTAAGGAGACATCTCTCGGTGAAAGTGTTAACCGATATTTCTTCATCGATCGGGTCACAATCCATTTTGATGGTATAAGTGGATCCTCAGCCAGTTGACTCCGATCAAAGACACTCAGATATTTAAGACCGGAAAAGAAATCAGGCAGTTCTATCTCTTCAATAATGGGATCTTTATATTCGGATTTAAAAATTTCCTCTAACTTCTCCTTCAATACATCCTCCCTTCGCTTAAAGAAGCTCTGTCCCTGGATCAGACAAAGGATGGCAACCGGTAATATTATCCAACTCATACCCTGGGCCGCGCTTTTATAATCCAGTAAATGATCAGACCGATAATACCACCAATGACAATTATATCAAGGATATGGAAGTAGCGACGCAGGATATGCCACTGCGGGCCCAAAATCACTCCCAGCCACCCTAAAAGCAGACACCAGGGCAACGCACCAGCAAATGTGTAAATAACGAACTTCATTAAATCCATTCGAGCAATACCCGCTGGTAATGATATAAATGTTCTGATTACGGGCATCATCCGGCTGAAGAAAATCGCCTTATCCCCATAGCGGACAAACCATTCATCAGCAAGCTTAAGTTTTTGCCTTGTGATCAGCAGGTAGCGGCCATATTTTTCAAGAAATGGCCTTCCGCCAACCATCCCCACAATGTAGGCAATCAGTGAACCTATTAGGTTTCCCAATGCCCCGGCCAGGGTTATACCCCACAGCGTCATCTTCCCTTCGGAGACGATAAACCCGGCAAAGGGCATAATAATCTCACTCGGGAAAGGGATACAGGCGCTTTCAATCGCCATCGTAAGACAGATACCACTGTAGCCCGATGAACGGATCATATTGATAATCAGTTCACTAATAAACTCAACAATTCCCATAAGCAAAAGAAAAAGATCGACCACCAGGCAAATATCCGATGTGTTGTCGTGCAGAGTCTCTATGGTTCATTCAGGATCTCCGTTAATCTCTCTTAATCTCTTTTGCAGTCTTCGCTGCGGCGATATCCAGCGCCTCCTGGGATCGATACTTTCCGCGGATTGCTGCCTCGAGCGCTTCGTTAAGATAGTTTCTTCCGATAAACCATTCTTTGGTTTTGGGCTCGGTCCGGGCTGAATCGAGTTCTTTAATAATCTCGCGATAACCCTGGTGTTTATTGAAGAAATCTTCCATTTCCGGATGGTCAACTATATCCGAAGAAAGAGGCAGATAACAACTTGCCCTGGTCCATCTTATCTGATTTTCAGGTTTAATCAACCACTTGATGAACTGCCAGGCTTCACGCTGTTGAGTCTGAGATGCACGGGCAAAGATCCCGATGTTGGTTCCAGCAATGACCACAGTCTTTCTGTCCCATTGGGGCATTGGGGCAATTCCCATATTAAACTCGACTCGATCCCGCAGAAAAGCCAGAGAGACGATTGAGGCCGGAATCATTGCAATACGGCCACTGATAAACTCATCCTGCCGCTGAAAACCCGGAACAATGTAGAGTAACTTTTCTTTAACAAGTGAAACAATAAAATCGAGAACCTCTATCCCCTCTTGGCTATTAAAACAAACCTTCTTTGTTACCTCATCAAAAAGGCAGCCGTTCTTCTGATAAAGCATCGTTGAAAAATACCAGACATCGATGGGCCAGGAAGTAGCCCAGACCTCAGGGTTGCCATCCTGATCTTCATCTCTGGTCAATTTCTTACAGATTGTCTTAAATTCGGACCAGGTGCGAGGAAATTCTTTTATCCCGACTTTTGCAAACATATCCCGGTTATAATAAAATACCGGCACGCTCTTATTGAAAGGTAAAGTTACCATGACCGAATCGTATCTATTGTCTTCGATAAAGACCGGAAAGAAGTTGTCGATTATAAATGACGTATCTTCTTTTATAAATCTTTCTACGGGAATTAACTTACCGGCCTTAAAAAATTGGTCGGTCCACGATTCATACATCTGGGCAATGACCGGAGGCTCATTGGCACTAACCGCACCCATCAATTTCTGCACCAGCGCATCATAAGAACCCATATTAACTGACTTGATAAAAATATCGGGGTGTTCCCGGTTGTATTCAGCAATCATCTGATCAAGAGTATCGCCAATCGGGCCGGCCATCACATGCCAGAAAGAAATTTCAATCCTCTCCCTTTTCCGACAACTCCAGAAGAGTAAATAAGGTAAAAGAATCAATATTACAATTTTGCTTCGCATCTCTTGACCTCGCGGTTAAATTAAAGAGAGTATTTACTGAACGACCTTTGCATCAGAAATTAAGTTAAATCCCTTTCCCAGGGACCGTCATATTCTGTATCGATTTTCGCCATTTGACGCATCGGTCTTTCTCGGGTCTGCTCTTCATAGACCTGGGCAACAAGCCCAAAGACCCGACTCAGGAGGAAAAAGGCCTTGCCCAGACTCGGCTCAAAACCCATATCGAGAATCAGGGCGGCTATTGCGCCATCGACATTTATCGGCAGAGGTCTGCCTTCTTTTTCAAAGACCTTTTCAATCTCGAGAGATAAAAGGACATATTTGCCCGCAATTCCCAATTCATCCGCCATCTGGTATAGTCTTCTGGTTCGTGGGTCTTTAGTATGGAGACGATGCCCAAAACCTGGGATGAACTCCTTACGGGATTTAAATTCATCAACCATAATCCTTGCCATCTCAGCCACCGTCTTATGCTCAACAGTTAATCTTTGCACATACTGTCTGAGGACTTTAGCCGCATTCTCTATTGCCCCACCGTGCACATCACCAATTGCCAGGATACCAGCACCAACCGCAGTCGGTAGTGGCACACCCGCCGATGCAACCATCCGGGCGGCAAGTGTGGTCGGAGGTGTAACCCCGTGGTCAACCGAGGAGACTAAAATCGCATCGAACAATTTTGCCTCCTTCTCATTGGGTAACCGTCCGGTCAGCAATAGAAAAGCAACCGAAGAGAGCGGCACCTTGCCCATCAAATCCTCAATTCTGTACCCGCGAACAACGATCTTATTGGGTTCAATCTTGGAAATAGCCGTCTTCCAGACAGTTTCACCAGGCATAATTACCTCCAGGATTAAAAACAGATTTTTCAATATGATCTCATATAACTAC
The DNA here is from genome assembly GCA_965648915.1 of Caldifarciminota bacterium. Classification (GTDB taxonomy): domain Bacteria; phylum Hydrothermota; class Tepidihabitantia; order SM23-42; family CAYGYG01; genus CBFGIV01. Next base: position 13,129 of record CBFGIV010000029.1, read on the forward strand.
TACCCAATTGCCTTTTTAATTAATTCGGGAATATCTTTTAATGTCTCAGAAATAATTGCTCCGGCAGCGCGCAGCGCATCAATTTTACTTTCGGCCGTCCCCATCTTCCCTTCGATTACTGCCCCGGCATGGCCGAGCCGTTTGCCCTGGGGTGCATGTTTGCCGGCAATAAAAGCGACCACCGGCTTTTTCATCATTCTGATAAATGGTGCAGCAACCTCTTCATAAACCCCACCAATTTCACCGGCCATAACCACCGCATCAGTCTTAGAATCTTCATCAAATAATTTTAAGACTTTTTCGAAATTGGTTCCAAGAATCGGATCACCACCCAGACCGACTGATGTCGATTCGCCCATTCCTGCAAGATTCAAGGTATTGGCGATATAATAGGTAATTGCACCGCTCCGCGCTACTGTTCCGATCCGGCCTGGCTGGAAGGCAATCTTAGGTAACATCCCGACCAGACATTTTCCCGGACTGATTACACCCGGAGTATTGCCGCCAATAATAGTTACGCCGCTCTCTTCAGATCTCTTTCTCATTATCAGCATATCGTGAACCGGGATCCTCTCGGTAATGAGAATGATTATCTTGATACCCGAATCGATCGCCTCAAGCACGGCATCCCGGGCAAAACGGGCTGGAACCCAGACACTCGAAACCCTTGCCTCAGGGTGATCTTTTAAACATTCAGCAACAGTATCATAGACCGGCACATTATGAACCTTCTCCCCTCCTTTACCCGGCGTCACACCTCCAACAATCTTTGTACCATATTCGAGCATCAGACGGGTATGCAAAGCAGCATTGGTCCCGGTAATCCCCTGAACGATTATCTGTGAAGATTCATCAATAAGGATTGCCATCTTATACTATTTTATTCCTGCTTACCCAATCTTTCCTTCGCAACTCTGACCGCTTCCTGAATCACCTCTTCAATCGGAGTATCAAAACGGTATATCTTAATATTCTTAAACAGGTCAGGATAATCGGCTATTGCCTTTTCAATAATCCGACGCCCTTCCTCCTCCATATTACCCGCCATCCTCATTATCATCGGCTTTTGAGGCCTGTTTTCAATTATATATTGAACAAGGGCCCTGGCCCACTCATCACACCTCGAGATCCCACCAAATCTTGCCCCAAAAATTGCTGAAACATTAGGATTTTCGTGCAATAATTCAAGCATAAGTTTAAGTCTTTCCTGAGTTGGGGCTCCGCCTGAATCCATAAAATTTGCTGCCTTTCCTCCGTAATGGGCAATGAGGTCGATAGCAGCGATACCAAAGCCTGCGCCACCTGGAAAAGAGCCAACATAACCGTCAAGATCGACATAAGGTATACCAGCAGAGCGTGCCCTCTTCTCTCTTTCAGTAAATTCTCCAACCTCATGTCTCAATTCAATTCCCCATTCTTTAATTTCAGGATGGCGGAAGAGTGCATCGTCATCAAGATCGATCTTGGCGTCAAGGGCGAATATCCTGTCCGATGGGGTCAGGACCAGCGGATTTATTTCAACCAATTTACAATCAAATTCAAAAAAGAGGTTTATCAAGCGATAGATAATCTGGCCACATTGATTTAAGGTTTCGCCGGTCAGGTTGAAGCAAGTTGCCATCTGACGACCAAAATATGGCTCTACCCTTTGATCGGGTTCGAGATAGTGTTTTATTATTGAGTCCGGTTTCTGCCGGGCAACTTCCTCAATCTCAATCCCGCCGTCATTTGAGAGAATTAGAACTATCTTATGTTTGACCCGATCGATCGTGACCGCAAGATAATGCTCTTTCTTAATATCAATCTTTTTTTCGATTAAAATCTTCTGGATCGGACAACCTGAAACAACCATCTGCTTTATCGCTTCAATCTTGATTAGAGCATCGGATTTATCTTCAGCAAATTTTATCGCCCCGCTCTTACCGCGACCACCAACAAAGGTCTGCCCCTTTAAAACACAGGGATAGGTAATCTTATCAAGATCACCGGGTGATTGAAAAACCAGGCCTTCAGGGGTTGGGATCTTATATCTTCTCAAAAGAAACTTTGCTTCGTATTCGTAAAGTCGCATTGAGATTTAACAACTCTTCTCGATCTCAAAATCGATGAAATCGCAATGATGGATCACGACTGCTTCTTTAGAACGGGCCACCAATTCACCTTCCTCTGAATGGCTGGCAATGATATGAACAACATCGGGTGGCAGACCGATCTCCTGGGCGAGTGCCGCACCAGAAACAGGATGGCGTATCCTCTTTCCCTGATCCGATTTAACTATTGCTCTACCTTTTCTTGTATACTCGAGTAATTTACCAACATCGTGACTGATTCCACCGGCAATGACCAGATCGAGGTTTAAGTCCTTTCGGGACCGGGCAATGGCCATCGCCATACTGGTTACCGCCCGGGTATGTTCAACCAGGCCTCTTCGGGTTTTGATCAAAAGCGTAAACGGAATCGCATCGATCTGCTTCCACCCACCTCTTCTAACTGCGGTGAGCCACAATTCGACGATCTGCCTCTGGAGTCGCTTATTCTTGATTTCTCTCAATTCAGGGAATGATCTTATAATCGTATTTCGATCAACCATCGGTTTAATATAATCAATTTCGGTCATTAGTCAATATGTATAAATTTCATAACTGACCTATCGCTCGAGGATGAAAAAGGGGTAAAAAGGATCTCTGCTATATTTTATCTTTAAATTAAACCAGCAAGACAGCAACTACTCCGGTAAGGAAGATACCATCAAAGACTCCTGCCCCACCAATCGACATCATTCCACTACCAATCCTGTCGAGCCTTCTCAAATTCAAAATATCGGCACCGATTAAGGTACCTAAGACTCCAGATATATATGCTACACACGGGGTACAATTCTTGCTGAAGAGCGAAGCGAATAGAGCGGCTAACAACGGCGGCACAAAGGTCGGGAGTGCGATCCCGAAGCCCCTGATCGGTCGAGCAAGAAGATGGGTAACAATCGCAATCAACACGGTGCAAATGATTACCGGAATTACCGGCGTCCTGAGCAATAGATAGATAGAAAGCAGCACTGGAATAACCGCCCCGCCAAGATTTATCGCAATAATAATATGCTCTTTGATCAATGGCGGCCGGGGTAGAAAAAGGCGATAAAAAAGATTGTCGCCGATATCTTCAATAAAAGATTCGCGTTTGCTGATCGGGATATTTACCATACTCCCTAAGAGGCTTGCAAAATAGACGATAAAGCCGGTCCGGGCCGAAAGATTCAATTTTTGAAATACCACAGTCATTATATCCAGACCCAGAGCAAAGACCAGAATTGGTAATAACAGGATAAGGGCGAGAAACAAGAAGAATGTAATCGGCAGATAAATCATCTCATCGCACCTTTGATCTTTTCAATCTTTTTTCAGCGTGTTTCATCAGGTATCGAAGGAGACCACCCGTACGCATAATCTCCATCTCGAGGCCGGAAAGGGGTCTTGCCCGGTATGACCTGCCCGTGGTTATATCCTGGATATCACCGCTAATAACATTTACTTCAATTACATCGCCTTGTTTAATCTCGTCTGCCTTATCCAGTTCCAGGACGGGCAAACCCATATTAACACAGTTACGGTAGAAAATCCGGGCAAAGGATCGGGCAATAATCAGAACAATACCCGCACCTTTTATTGCCTCCGCCGCATGTTCCCGCGATGAACCACATCCAAAATTTGAACCGGCAACGATGATATCACCGACTTTGACCTTCTTAATAAACTCATCAGCGCCCGGGACCCCTTCCATTGCATGCCGGGCCATCTCCTCTTTATCGGTCAATGGCAGGTATTTACCCGGATAGATCTGATCGGTATCAATCTCATCGCCAAATTTCCAGACTCGACCACGAAAGATAAATTTGCGTTCCATAGTTCAGACCCCACAATTATTCAATAGTCACATCATAAGGCATTAGATAGAGAAACCGTTCGGATAATAGTCGGGTGATATCTTGTGCCCCGGCTGGATTATTAATACCAAACCTCTTCTCCGCTCTTGGATAAAAGACAATCTCTACATCTTTTTTAATCCCCGCTTCCTTCTTGGCCAGTTCAATCGCATCCATAAGCCCGCCATTCTCATCGATCAAACCTAACTCTTTCGCCCTTCGGCCGCTCCAGATTCGCCCCTGCCCAATTGAGTCAACAAAAGATTTTTCCAATTTTCGCCCCTGAACAATTCGATCCAGAAATTTATCATACCACCATTCTATCTCCTGATGGAAGTGCAGGCTCTCCTCCTTAGTGAAGTGTCTCAGATCACTGAAAGCATCAATATGTTCACCCCGTTTAATCCAATCATAGGTTATGCCGATTTTCTCATCAAAAAATCTGCGGGTGATTATTTTTACTGAGACAACCCCGATCGAACCGGTTATCGTGCTGTTGTCGGCTAAAATCTTTCTTGCCTGACAGGCGATATAGTATCCACCCGAACCAGCCACCCCACCCATCGAGACAATGACTGGCTTTTCTTTATCACACCGGCGCACTGCTTCACAGATAATATCTGACGCCAGAGCCGAACCGCCGCCCGAGTTGATTCGGAAGACAACCGCCTTTATCGATTTATCCTTTCGAATCTTCTCGAAAATTTTTGCAATTGTTTCCGAACCAATATATTTTCCACCAACAATCGGCACCGGATTATAACCACTCTTACCAACAATTATTGCTCCTTCACCGATAACCAGAGCAATCTTTGGCCGCTTCTCGGTCCAGGCCCGACTGACCACCTTCTTATCGAGCACCTTATTGACCTCAACGACTTTAACTTTCTGGTCAAAGATCTTTTTCGCAATATCATCGACATCATAAAAGAATGCTGTGGTATCGATCAGCCGGTTAAGTTTCGCATCCTGAGAGTTCCAGTAGCCCGATCGGTTAATGAGGCTTTCTATCTCGGCGCGAGAGAAACCTCGACCCAGCTCAGCATCATTAACGGCCGGTTCATAGACATCATCCAGGATTGCACTCCACTGGATACTATCAGCCTCAGACATATCTTTGCGGCTGAAAGTTTCATGAGCTGATTTAAATCTCCCGATATAGTCTATCTCGGTCTCCAGCCCCAATTTATCGAGTGTCCCCTTAAGATAGGATTTTCGCGCCCATACCCCAGGCATTACAATCTCACCCAATTGTGCAAGGATTATATAGTCAGCCAGTGCCACCAAGCGATATTCAACCAGGCTCTTATATTGATGGCTGAAAAAAATAATCTTCTTGCCCGCCTTCTTCAATCTGAGTAACTCAGCCAAAAACTCATCATACTGTGCCGAAGAAAGATAGTAATCGTCCAGTTTGATGATGACCCCGCAGACATCATCCCGATTTCTTAGTTCATTAAGTCTATTCAATAATTTATAAAAGGCCGGTTCATGCCTAATCATAAAACCGATTAAGTTCCCCTGATGTTGATCCTCTTCATAGGAACCACGGATATCAATCTTCACCAGTTTCTTTCGACTCGGTATAGATGCCGGATAACTCCGGGTTGAGAGTATAATTCCTCCGCTCTTCATCCTGTTATCTCCATCAAAACCCAACTTCAACCTGGCCAGAGATAATTCCACGCCAAATTTTACATCCAGATTGAGATCGGTCTGACCGCTTATAATCAGGCCGGGTAAAAACTCAATCCCACCACCAAAGCGCCAGTGCAATGAATCACTCTGGACAATACCATCGACAAAAATAGTAATCCGGTCAGTTAATGGTCTCAGGGCAATACCGGGCCGAAACTGGAGGGGCGAAGAAAAGTCAGTATTCAAACCAAAAGAAATAAACCTCGATGGTCTCAAAAGAGCGCCAACACGGTGGTGAAAATTATCGTTAAGGTTATATGCATAACCCAGCAAGAGCACCTTTCTGATTACCGGGAATCCAATCCCGATTTGATAATTGGTTGTATCTCCCCATCGATCTATACCGAAGCCTATATTACCGGCCAGGAGATTTATTCGATGTTGATACCAGTCTTCACTCCTTTTGATATTATAAAACAACTCAATACCGGGATTCAACCCCAGACCGGCTGGGTTGACAAAGATGGCCTGAGAACGGCGGGCCGTAGCAACTGAGTAACTATCAAAAAAAGTATTAAAGATAGAAATGATACTGATTAAAGTCTGAAACATTCTATCTCCTTTTTTATTATATAACAATCAACTTAAAATGCAACATAGAAATAATCATCCGCAAACCAAAATAGATTATAATTATACCTAAAATTAACAAAAGGATTCGATAGATTCGCATCTGTACCTGACCTAAAGCCGAGACCGATGCAACTGAGATCAACCACGCATAATCAAGCCAAACATGGGCAAAATAGAATATGAAAATACCAAAAAAACCGGCTAACCGTACTGCTTCAGATATCAGTGGTGCACCAATACCGATCCACCAGGCGATAAAATAAGGATTAAATGCAGATAAGACAATGCCGGTCAAAAATGGCACCGGGATTCGGCCTGTTCTTTTATTTACGATCTTTTGAACCTTTAAGGCATCACGGAACGTCATCAGTCCAAAAAAAATGAGAAAGAGACCGCCGATCAAACTCAGGATGTAATTGGTCAGAGGTTTCTGTAAAAATACCAATACACCGGCGGATATGACCAGAACAAGAGGCAACTCGACTATGGTGTGGCCCAGGCTGACCTCCAATCCCGCCCGCCATCCGCTTCTTAATCCATAAGATGCAGTTGCGGCAGTAAGTGGTCCAGGCGCCAGGGCACCGGAGATGCTGATGATTATAGTCTTAACAAGAAAAGAAAACATGTGTCAAAGAGCCGTCGTTTAGCAGGCAAAGAGAGGCGGTAATCACTGTTTTTTCATATTTAGGGTCTTGATAATCTCACCGGTATAATTTATCTGTTTCTCAGTCAGGGCGGTTAATAATTCAGGATTTTCTGACAATTTAGCAATCGCCGTAAGATTCAAATGCCCGTGGGCATGCTGGCTTATAAACTCAAGATTATCGATCTCCGGTATATCGGCATCTTGCAGAACGCCCGTGACTGTGTGAAACTGGGAGGTCATTACCGTAATTATCTTATGATCATCGACAAATATCTCTTCATGCCTCTTTGTGTCATACCACGCAAAACCAAAAGCTACCTGTCCATCATTAACCAGTTGAAACATATAGTTTTTAAAGACCGAGACGATGATACTGAGATCAAGAAATGGACTGAGATAAGTCTCAAGCACATTCTCATTATTCTCTCCAAGTGAGTAATATTCGATAATTCCATAGGCCGTATCGGAAAAACAGACCCGGGTCAGAGTTAAGAGAAGTTCGGGCAGGCGGTCGGCTGAGCAATTTATCGCAAATTGGGATGTGAACGCCTGATTGGTAACGGAAAATTTCCTGTATCCTTCCTGCGGTTGGAAGATATTGCCCGATTCGTCTTTCATGATGAATAAACCTAAGGGTAGTATAAAATTTCGTGGCTGGTTTGAATCTGCCATAAACCTATTATAAAATTGTAAAATTAATCCAATCTATTTCACATTAAAAGCAATCGATGGAAAATATTATCGGTGTATTTGGATTTACGGTGCTCTGCTCAAGCCGCTTATCGTCTTCAATAAAGAGCTGGAAAAGAAGTGTATCGATCACATCCTTACTTTCTTTATAAATTGCTCCCTTAACCAGACCACCAGACCGCACATTGAATTTATATTCATAAGGGGTTGCTCCCGAAATCACAACACTGTCTCCTTTTTCCATATTCATATAATAACCTCTGTAAGAAACCGCTTTATTCTGAGGATTTGATAACTTTAAAGTTATATCCAGTTCGTTTTTCGAACAGCCGACCAGGTTAATCTCTAAGAGAGAAATCATGCATAAAATCATCAGCCATTTCATAAGATGCTCCTTTCGTTAAAAATTTAGTTCAATAACTATCTTATTATAACAAACCTATACCTTCGACTACCGATAAATATACTATAGATACCCGGTCCTGATGGACGATAATTTATTCTTTTACCAAATGTTTCGAAATTTTTACGTCCAGCAATATCAAAAACTCTCACCCATGCCGGTTCGGATAAATTGATATCAATAATCCGGCCGACTGTTGGCATCTGGATGGTATTAAAACCATTACTCGCTATCTCACTGATTGCAGTAATGGTATTGCGTTGCAGTATCCAGTTATAGGGGTCAACAACAATTGAAACTGGCTCTTTCGAGAGTATTCGCTCATAATGCTGGGGCGATTGGTTGATCGCTACCGTGATCAGGGTATCACCCGAGGAAAAATTCACTCCAATGGGCAGGGGCATATGAAAAACCGGTGGACCAATCGTCTGGGTCTGATATATATCCATTACCAATCGCCAGTTTGGTGGTTCAGAAACTTTGCGCCAGACTACATTATAGATCGGGTAACCCATATTATATACCCATTCCTGAAAGAACCAGTCATAGTTATTGTTCAAAACTCTGTTCATAATCCGATTCAGGTCAGCAGTCCGGGCATTCTGATAGGCAAAAGAGTCGCGATAAGTCTTCATAAGATTGAGCCATGTTTGATCATTACCGCAGAGATATCTGATCATATGGAGCACCCAGGAACCTTTACAATAAGAATGGCTCCATTCAAATATCCTATCTGGTGGTGGATCATAGATGGGATGGGGATAGCGGGCCTCGCCCTGGAAATAGGCACTGCGACGGGAGTTCATCAGGGTGATAAATGCATTATGGCCTTCACGTTTCTCTTTATACAATGCATCACAATAGGTTGCAAAGCCTTCATTGAGCCAGACATTCTCCCAGCCATAGCAGGTCACCATATCGCCCCACCACATATGGGACATCTCATGGGCGATACCATAAATCTCGTTATTAATAATCCAGCCCCTCATAATCGTCGCCATGGTCTGATGCTCCATGCCACCATAATAGAAGGGATCGACGACATCCATCCCGTAACGCTCAAAAGGGTAAGCCCCAAAGAGTGAATCGTAAAATTTCATCATATCGGTCACCAGAGCAAAGGCATTGCGCGCATATAGCGAATCCTGAGGCCAGAAATAGTATTTTATCTCGATACTCTCAGTGGGTACGGGTCGATACCAGTCTGAATAGGTCATAAAGATACTCGAAGCAAAATGGATCAAATAAGGTGAGATGGGATAGTTGTGTTTCCAGTGGTAGGTTGCTTTACCCTGAGAGACGGTCCGGCCTAAATAACGGCCGGTTGCACAGACGGTAAAAGACTCTGGGACAGTTATGTAAAATTCTACGCCGTAATCGGCTTTGTCTGCAAGCCGGTCCCAGCAGGGCAACCATTCCCGGGTGGAGAAAGGGCAGCCCAGTGTATAGGAGACATTGGGATTGCCACGGAAGAATACATATCCCATAAGGCCAGAACCGCAGCCACTGTAGCCCACCATTATTGAAAAGGAATCATTCTGGTTTTGAGGATTCGGGAGATTAATAAACAGGGTATCATTACGATGGAGATATGTTGCCGAAAGCCCGTTGACCTTTACTGAATCGACATGCATTGTTAACAGATGGAGATCAACAACCCTTAAATTGTTTACATTGCTTCGACAGGCAATTGTCACTGAACCACTCAGATAACTGGTATCCATCGGCAGATCGAGTCTGATTAGATAATGAAGGACATTATAGGAATGGGCCGTTTCACCAGATACCGGAATGGGTTTATAGAAGTCTTTCCGCTCTAAGTCTGAAAAATTTTTAGTAACTAATAACAATAAGATGGGCAACATTGGACCTCCTGAAGAAGTATACTTAAATCTTAAATTATGTCAATTAAAGAATAAAGTTTTGAAAAAACTATTTGACTTTGCCTGTTTATGACTATAATTACATATCTTGCTCCGTGAATTGCGGGCAAAGGAGTTCTGATGTTAAATATCAAAAGGCTGATCATCGCAACCTTCTTTGGAATTGTCTTCGGATTTGTCTGCTGGATCCTATCATCATCTGGTGGGCCCCAGCCCTGGTATAACACATTAGCAATCATCCTCGGCCGGACCCTGATTGGTTTCGGAATCGGTATAAGTGCCTTAAAAATAAAATGGTGGCTTCACGGTATTATAATCGGTTTTCTCTTCAGCCTCCCCCCTGCATTTTATGCTTTCTATGTTCCCGGTCGAGAGATATTTATCTTCCTCGGAACGATAATAATGGGTGTTATCTACGGGTTTCTTATTGAACTTTTAACGACCCTGGTCTTTAAGGCAGGGAATTAATCAAAACTCCTTTCCGGTCCAGCAGTAAGTGCAGAGGCTTTCCGCAGGTAGACCGGTTGCAGCAATCATATCCTCAAGGCGCTGATATTTTAAGGATGTCACATTAAGGTCTTTTTCGGCACAGCGAATCATCTTCTTATACTTTTTGGTCTCGGGATCAAGATAATCGGTAACATTCTTTAAGTGCCGGCCGAACATCTGTTTAAGGATGCGCCGCGCAAACAGTTCATCAATTGTTCGCGTCGAAAAGAGGAATTTACAGGGAAACATCAGCGCCGGGCAGGCCGGTCGGAGATGAATCTCTTTTGCCTTTGCTTCCCATAATTTGACCAGCAGGTAATTTTTTAACTGAGTCCCGCGCACAATTGAATCTTCAGTTATTAGAATTCTCTGCCCCTTGATGATCTCGTCAGCGGTTATCTGTTTCATCAGGGCAATAAGATTTCTCGCCTCCTGGGATGGTGGGACATAACTCCGTGCCCAGCCCGGAGTGTATTTAAGGAGCGGGATCTTTATCGGAAAACCCGATTGCTGTGAATAACCATGGGCATAGGCAATACCCGAGTCAGCAATACCAGCAACGAAATCGATGGTTACACTATCGCGTCGGGCCATTATCCGGCCAGATTCTTCACGAAATGCCTCGACATTCCTCCCTTCGTATTCCGATGCCGGGAAACCGGTATAGACAAATAAGAATGCACAGAGATGAAGCAACTTGCTGTTGGGCCGGCATAACTGAATAATCTTGTTCTCTTTCAGAAGGACGATTTCACCCGGACCTAAAAATCTCACAAACTTAAAACCTAAATTTTTATAAGCACAGGTCTCGGATACAACCATCGTCGTTTTAGCCTTCTGGGCCAGGGCCAGAGGTGTCCGGCCAAAACGATCCCGGGCAACATATATCCCTTCCTTGCCTAAAAGGCAGATCGACATCGAACCATCGATCTGATTTTGCATATAGATAATGCCATCTTCGATTGTCCGGGCACTATTTATTAATTTTGCAATCAGTTCGATCTGATTGACCATCTTGACACCGGCCATTTCTGAGAAGATATCGCCCCGGGCAACTAATTTTGAGGCAAGTCTATCCTGATTATCGATATAACCGACGCCACAGATTGCATATTCACCAAATTTCAACCGCATGGTCAATGGCTGGGTATCACGGTCGCTGATCACCCCTATGCCCATATGGCCTTTCATATTAATAAAATCGATATCCTCAATAAATCGTGACTTGAATTGCGCCCGGGCAATACTGTGGATCTTCTTTTCTATCCTTGAACCATCAGATATCGCAATCCCGCCATAAGCAGTCCCGAGATGGGAGTGATAATCAGTGGCGTAAAAAAGGTCTTCTTTACAATCGTTTTTTGAGACAACCGCAACAATTCCACTCATCGATAACCACCTTTCCGGATAAAAAATAATTGTCCTAAAGACCGGGAAATTACAGATCGACTTTTTATATTACCTGAAATTGCACAATTGTCAAGAATTGGATATTGACGGGAGAGAAATCCTGGATATACTTAGTCTGTATTTTAAATTGCTCTTTGATAATATTCTTCCACTTCATCCAGAGAGGTTGAGGGACCAGGCCCGATGACACCTCGGCAACCCGCCCGGGGCGGGTGCCAACTCCTGCCCGAAGAGGGAAAGATGAAGAGGTAGTTTTTAACCTTCCCTTCGGGAAGGTTTTTTCATTTATATTGGTTAATAAAGTTCGGGTGCATATGCGCCAAAAGGTCTAAAATTTCATCTTTGAGTCAATTATTGACCACGCATGATTATTAAAAGGAGGTCTATGAAAACCTATGAAGAGATAAACGAAAAAATAAAAAAAGGCAAGGCCGTGGTATTAAACGCTGAAGAAGTCATTGGCTATGTTCAGGAGCGGGGTTTTAAAAAATCATTGAAAGAGGTCGATGTTGTAACAACCGGGACCTTTGGTCCGATGTGCTCATCCGGGGTTTTTATAAACCTTGGCCACAGCCGGCCCCGGATGAAGATTCAGAAAGCCTGGCTCAATAAGGTTGAAGTATACTGCGGTATTGCTGCGGTCGATTTATATTTAGGTGCGGCTGAAATCCCGGTTGATGACCCGGCTAACAGTATCTATCCTGGCGCATTTAAATACGGTGGAGGGCATATAATTGAAGAACTGGTTGCCGGCAAGGATATTCTTCTCGAGGCAACGGGCTATGGAACTGATTGTTATCCGCGTAAACGTCTTGTGACTTATATAAATATCAAAGACCTGAACGACACCATTCTCTTTAATCCGCGAAACTGTTATCAGAATTATAATGTAGCCGTAAACCTCAGTAATCGGACAATCTACACTTATTTAGGTATTTTGAAACCAGACTTAGGAAATGCCAATTACTGTTCCGCCGGTCAACTCTCACCCTTGCTCAATGACCCTGATTATGAAGTGATCGGAATCGGCACCAGGATATTCCTTGGTGGTGGTATCGGATATGTTGCCTGGCCTGGGACACAGCACGACCCATCGGTCCCCAGAAATCAAAAAAACATTCCCCGTGGTGGATCAGGAACGCTCGCCCTGATCGGTGATCTCAAACAGATGAAACCAGCCTGGCTGCGGGGCACAAGTATGGTCGGTTATGGGGTCACACTAACCGTGGGCATCGGTATTCCAATCCCGATCTTAAACGAAAAGATTCTCCATAATGTCTGCGTAACTGATGCCGATATTGAAGCTCCGGTCGTGGACTATAGTAAGGACTATCCTTATCTGACCGGTAAAGTAATCGGCTGGGTCAACTATGCCCAATTGAAGTCTGGAACAATCTATTTAAGAAGAAAAAAAGTGCCCGCCTATCCCCTCTCCTCTTACCCCAAAGCCCTCGAAATCGCCAATATTTTAAAATCCTGGATCCAATCAGGGAAATTTATACTAACTCAACCGGTAGCAAAGTTGCCGGGCAGAGAGTCAGGTATTAAATTCAAGGCATTGAAAGAAAAGCCTGGAGGAGAACAGATAAATTTGAGAAGGTAAAGGCAATTCATCTACTACAGGGTGCGCTTTAACTCAAAAACCCATTGCGGTCTTTTGTCAAACTCTAAATGAGACATCAGATGAGTTTTTGCTGGACCTAAACATAGGGACTTTTAATTTTGACTTTGAAATAAAAAAATTGTTGACTTTTTTAAGAAATTATATAAAATTTAAATTGCGAGGTGTGGATTGGTTCGAGGGTGTAGCTTCAAAACTTTTCTGAGGGAAACCTACTCTCATTTTGGTGTCGGTATATTATTTTCTAATT
>CBFGIV010000030.1:0-25811 GCA_965648915.1 Caldifarciminota bacterium
CGGGTATTGTGGTCGATTGTGATGCCAAACATCGGCCGATCATGGTGCGGGAAATTTATGAGATAAAGGAGAAGAGGTTTATCCCGACAGCGCTGGTCCGTTTCTATCAATGGCTGGCTCACTATTATCTCTCATCCCTGGGTGAAGTTTTGACTCTGGCATTACCGAAGATTATCTTCTCCCGACCAAGAAGGTTTAGCCAGCCAGCTGGGCACCAAGTCAGTACACCTGAGGAATCAGCCCCAGTATTGACACCCGATCAAGCGTGGATCGTTGAAAAGATTATAGAAAGTATCGGTCAGGGTAGACTCAAGCCCTTTTTGCTCTTTGGCGTGACCGGAAGTGGAAAGACCGAGGTCTATATGAGGGTTATCGCTGAGATTATCCGCAGGGGAATGAGGGCACTAATTATGGTGCCAGAAATATCGATGACGCCACTTTTATTAGACCGTTTTATGAAGAGATTTGGGTCAAGGGTAGTGACGATCCATTCGGGTCTGCCGGCCAGCCAGAGAAGGAGTTACTGGTATAAGATTCGCGAGGGGAGGTATGATGTGGTGATTGGCCCGCGTTCCTGTGTATTCCTTCCTGTCCCCGGATTGGGGGTAATCATTGTGGATGAAGAGCATGATGAGTCTTATAAAGAAGACGAACGCCATCCTCGTTACCACGGGCGTGATGCAGCGGTAATGAGGGGGCAGATGGAAAAGTGTATGGTAATTTTAGGAAGTGCCACGCCTTCTATTGAATCTTACTACAATGCCCAGTCCGGCAAATACGAACTGGTCCGATTAACCGAACGGATCGATACTCGTCCCCTCCCCAGGGTTGAGATTGTTGATTTAAGAAAAGAATCGGATCGATTTTTATCAAAGAAATTTAGAGAGAAATTCCAGGCGACGATCGCCCGGGGTGAACAGGTAATAATCTTCTTAAATCGTCGCGGCTATGCTCCGGTTCTCTTCTGTCCCCTGTGCGGCTATATGGAGCGCTGTCCTTTCTGTCGATTACCCCTCGTTTATCATAAGAGTGAAAACAGGCTCTCCTGCCATTTCTGCAAATTCAAAAAGTCTATACCGGATTCCTGCCCAACCTGCGGGAAGGCAGCCCTGGTTGGTCTGGGTATCGGGACACAAAAGCTCGAAGAACTGATTCAGGAATTAGCGGGTAGCGAAAAAGTATTGAGGATTGATAAGGATATTATCCGGCACCGGACCAGGGGCGAAGAGATCCTCCACGCATTTGAATCGAACCAGGCAAAAATTATGGTCGGCACAAGACTTGTTACCAAAGGGTTCGACTTTCATAATGTGACCCTGGTTGGTGTTGTCAATGGCGATAATCAGTTTTATTTCCCGGACTTTCGTGCCGCGGAGCGGACATTTCAAATTCTTACTCAGGTCGCGGGAAGGGCCGGACGTGGGACTAAAGCCGGTGAGGTAATAATTCAAACCTATCATCCTAACCAATATGCGATCGTCTGTGCCCAACACCAGGATTTTGAATCCTTTTATGAAAAGGAGATTAAACTCAGGAGAGAGTTGTTATTACCGCCATTTTCCAGGCTTATTCTTCTCCGCTTTACCGGCCGTAACAAAAGTATGGTCAAGCAGGAGGCAGACCGGGTAGCCGGGCATCTGCGATCACAAAAAAATCTTGTCTTCTACGGCCCAAAAGAGTCGTTTCGTTTCCAGATGCGCAAGACATTCAGATATTTTATCCTGATCAAGACGGATAAAAAATTCCCCCTGGGAAAACTCCGTTTTTTGCTCGGATTAAAAGAAAAAGGCACGCGGCTTGATATTGATGTGGATCCCCAGGATGTGATTTGATGTTGCGTAACATTAAAATTACAATTGAATACGACGGCACCAATTACGCGGGCTGGCAATATCAACCGAATAAAAAAACGATTCAGGGTGAAATTGAGAAAGCCCTGGAGAAGATATTTAAGAAAAGGATCAGAATAATTGGTGCCGGTCGGACCGATGCCGGGGTTCATGCCTCAGGCCAGGTGGCAAATTTTAAGATTGACTCAAATATTACGGTTGGCAAATTACACCGAGCCTTGAACGGTAACCTGCCGTCCGATATTTTTGTAAGAAAAGTTATTGAGGTGTCGAAAGATTTCCATGCCCGATTCGATGCGCTGAGTAAGATTTATGAATATCGACTCTTATTAAGACGTTCCCCCCTCAGGCGTAGATTTGCGTGGGAAGTGAAGTATAAGATTGATGTAAGAGTTGTGAAACGGGGGTTAAGAAGATTTTTGGGTGAACACGATTTCTCGAACTTTTCCGTTGCCCGTGATAAAGAAAATCGAATCTGTAAAATAATCAAAGTTGGTTTGAAAAGGAAAGAAGACGAAGTGGTGGTTGTGATTGAGGCCGATCGATTCTTAAACAAGATGGTCAGAATGATAATCGGTTTTTTAGTCGATCTCGGCCGGGGTCGATTCGATTTTAAAATAACCGAGACTATGTTTGACCAGAGGTTTAAAAAGAACTTTACGGTTGCCCCTTCCCAGGGGCTCTTTCTGGTTAAGGTTAAATATTCTCTATATTGACGATAAGGCAGATTTGAGTAGAATTTGACTGATGTCTTTTAAGTTTGAAATTTTGAAAGAGTGCCCTCATACCCGGGCACGTATCGGACGGGTTACAACTGAACATGGTAGTTTTCTGACGCCGGTCTTTATGCCAGTGGCAACCCAGGGAACGGTGAAGACCCTTTCGCCCGAGGAACTCAAAGAGAATGGGGTTAAGGTCGTTGTCGCCAACAGCTACCATCTTTACCTGAGGCCCGGAACCGAGGTTATTGTTGAGGCGGGTGGTCTGCATAAATTTATGAGTTGGCCCGCACCGATCCTGACTGACTCAGGTGGATTTCAGGCTTATTCTTTAAGTGAATTGAAGAAGATTAATGATGATGGTATTATATTTCAATCCCATCTCGATGGTTCTTTACATACATTTACCCCTGATATTGTGATGGAGATTCAACAGAAACTTGGAGCCGATATTACAATGTGCCTGGACCTCTTTTATGCCTATCCCGCTTCATATACCGATGCCCGGTTTTCGATGCAATTGACACTAAATTGGGCTAAAAGGTGTCGAGCGCTTAAATCGAATAGCCAGGGACTATTTGGTATAATTCAAGGCGGTACTTATAAAGATTTGCGCCTTATTTGTGCTCAAGAGTTGATAAACTTAGATTTTGATGGTTATGCCCTGGGCGGTCTGTGTATTGGAGAACCAAAGGAGACAACTTTGGCAATAAACGAAACAGTGGTTTCAAGATTACCTGTAGATCGACCTCGCTATCTGATGGGCGCAGGTTATCCTGAGGATTTGGTTGATTATGTTGCCTTGGGTATTGATATGTTTGATTGTGTTCTACCGACCCGAAATGCTCGAACCGGAATGGCCTTTACTTCTAATGGAAAGTTGGTTATAAAAAATGCTTCATATTTAAAAGATTTTGAGAAATTGGACCAAAATTGCCAGTGTTATACCTGTAAAAATTTTACAAAATCTTACATAAGACACCTCTTTGTCGCCGGCGAGATCCTCGGACAGAGACTGCTAACTATCCATAACGTCCATTTTTTCATAAGTTATATGGATAAAATAAGAGAAGCAATAGATCAGGGCCAATTTCTGGAGATGGTTAAAAAAAAGATATGATTGATTAAAAATTATTGTTGACATTTTTGATATTTTATATATAATTATCGCCAACAGGAGATTATTATGCCATTGTCACCAAAAGACATCGATCCTGAAAAACTGTATACAACCGAGGAGACTTCAAGATTGCTTCGACTTGGTTCTCAGACGGTAAGGAAGAAATTAAGGGACGGAGATCTCAAGGGTAAAAAGGTTGGCAGGCGCTGGTTGATCAAGGGTACTGAGTTAAGGAAATATATCGGGGAATAATTCAAGGAGAGAGCAATGTTTAAGAAAAAAGTAAAAGCAGTTGGATTGGATATCGGGTCGAGCTCAGTAAAGGTTGTTGAACTCGCTCCCGGTAAAATTCCGCGTTTAGTCAATTACGGTATTGCCCGGGTTTTACCCGATGCGATTGTTGAAGGTGAAATTATCGATCGTGAGGTTGTGCTTGACGCCATCAGATCTGCTTTTGAGGGCCGGAATATTAAGACGAAGTCTGTGGTCATCGGAGTTGCCGGGCACGATGTGATTATCAAGAAGATTACGATGGACCGGATGTCGGAAAACGATACGCGGGAACATATTAGATGGGAGGCAGAACAGTATATTCCCTTTGATATTAATGAGGTCTCAATCGATTTTGAAATTGTCAACCCTAACTTTGGTGAGAATCAGCAGGAAGTGGTCTTGGTTGCCTCGAAGAACGAATTGATTAACAATACAATATCGCTGGTAAGAGAGTTGAATCTCACCCCGGTGGCGATTGATGTTGCGGCTTTTGCCATCCAGAATGTCTTTGAATTAAATTATGGCACTTTTGCTAACGAGACAATAGCGTTGATTCATATTGGTGCGGGTCTGACGATAATCAATGTTGTCAAAAACAATGTGCCGTTATTGGCCCGGGATATTTATTTTGGCGCTAATGGATATATTACCCGTCTTCAGAAAGAACTGGGTATGAATTATGAAGATGCTTCAAGTGCAATCAAAGGGACAATACCTATGGGTATAACGGCAGAAGCGATCAATTCGGTTTTTGAATCCTTTGCCGATGAACTTTCCAATCAGATTGAAAAAAGTTTTCAATTTTTATCCAGCCTGGCCAGTGAAGAGAAACTGGCCCGAATATATATATCGGGTGGTGGTTCCTTAATTCCCAATCTTCTCGAGTACTGCAAGCGACGCTTTACTATACCGGTTGAGCGACTTAATCCTTTTCAGAAGATCGGTTACGATCCCGCGGTTTTCGGCGTCGAAGGAGTGGAGACGATGAGTCCAATTCTTATTCAGGCATTAGGACTTGCATTAAGGGGTGGTTAAATGATAAAAGTTGATCTACTACCTAAAGAACGCAAACCAAAAGTTGCCGCTAAAAAACCCAGGGCACCGGGTGTAAAGATGCCTTCGATAACGGTCAAGGGAGGGATCGTTATCATTGTGGGTGTGGTGATCCTGGTTTTGGTTTGCGGGATTCTTTTTATTAGTCAAAAAAGCAGGATAAGCGGTCTCAATCGAAAAATTGCACAGTATACTGCAAAATTAGATAGCCTGAGGCCATATGTCGAACGCGTCAAAGCACTCGAACAGAAAGAGCAGGAAATGAATCGTTATATTGAACCGATAAAGACATTAAATCAAAACCGTTTCTTCGTTGTCCATTTGATGGATGAACTTTCCTTGCGCCTTCCTGACTATACCTGGTTGACCTCGGTCAATATCACTCCCACTACAATTGAGATTAAAGGAGCAACCGTATCCAATCTGTGGGTGGCAGAATTTATGAATCGTCTTGAAGATTCACCATACCTATCCGGTGTAGAACTTGTTGTCCTGCAAAAAGAGAAAGTGGAGAATCAGGAAATAATGAGCTTTACACTAACGGCAACTGCTACTGCCGCAGCCCAAAAGTGAGGTGAATAATGGACTTAAAGAATCCACAAACGCAAAGAAATATATTTGTCATTCTATTGTTAGTCGTATTATTCATCCTCTTTCTTAAAATCCCTTATGCCAATAACAGCAAGGTTATTCAAGAACTGGAACAGAGGCGAGTGAGTCTTGAAGAAGAAGTTCGTAAGGCAGAAGAGGCAAAAGCGAAGTTACCCGAGGTTGAGGCAAGGTATAATCAACTGATGAGAGCATGGGAGATTGCCAAAGAGATGCTGCCGCCCGAGAAAGAGATTCCTTCGCTTTTGAGAATGATTACGAATGCCGGGATAAAGGCAGGTGTCTCTTTTGTTTACTTTAAGCCTACTGATCCGGTGAGTAAGGGGATGTATAATGAGATTCCCTTCCAGTTAAAGGTTATCTGCACATACCACGAACTCGGTAAATTTCTTGCCGCAGTGGGTAATTTAAAGCGGATTGTTAATTTTCCGACTGCAAAGATGACCACCGAAAAAGAGGAAAAGATTTCAGTTGATATGAGTGCCTTTACTTATACCATTCCTACCGGGAGGTAAAGATGAAAAGAGCAGTCGCTTGCTTCAGCATCAATGGTGTGGTCTTATTCCTGGCTGTCTTTGGTTCCTTAATCTTCGCACAGAATATTGCGGTTGATTCCCTGTTCCCAGTTGAAAAATATGAATACCAAGCAGGAGGCCGAAGGGATCCTTTTATGCCACTCGTAGGTCAAACCAAGGGTGTGGCGATGGGTCTGGCTAATCTTAATATTGATAACCTCACTTTGATTGGTACAATAACCTGGCCTGGTGGAGGGTATGCGCTCGTCAAAGATGGATTGAATAACGGTTATATCTTGAAGAAAGGCGATAAAGTAGCAGGTGGTTGGGTCAGCCAGATAACAAATCGTTCGGTAATCTTTTCAATTCAATATGCCGGCGTTGTGACCACCTACGAGTTAAAATTACAGGAAAAGAAAGGGAGGTAAAACCATGAGTAGACTATGTTTATTCTTACTCTTAATTTCTTGTCTATTTTCGGCAACTATCCAGGATGTGATTGTCAAGTCCGAAGAGAATAATACGAAAGTCATAATTCAAGCAGATGGCATATTTACTGCTAATACCTATAGTCTTAAGGATCCTCCGCGTATTGTTGTTGATGTTACTAATGCCACACTCGGTCTCTCAGGCTTAAACTACCCGGATATTAATCGGGGCGGAATCAGCAAAATTGTTGTGAATCGGTTTGAGAAGATGCCTAATTTGATAAGGATTGTTATCTCACTCGACCAGGATTACTCTTTCCTTACTGCTCAGGAAGATAACAATTATGCGCTTACGATACTTACATCACTTGCTAGCCCGGTCGAAGAGTGGCATGCCAGTCTTACACCCGGTGTATCTTTTACACCACCGCCAACCCCGGAGACAACCAGGGTAGCAGTCCCGACACCGCCACCCCAGACCATCACGCGTCGACCGGAACGGCTCGTATCGATGGATATGGAGAATGCTGATCTTTTGACAATTCTGAGGGCACTGGCCGAGTACAGCGGAATGAATATTGTGGTCGGCAAGGGTGTAAGCGGTAATGTCACGGTTCGATTACATAATGTCCCTTGGCGTCAGGCACTGGAGATCATTCTGAAATCATCCGGTTATGCCTACCGGGAAGAGGGACGGGTAATCAGGGTTGATACCGGAGAAAATCTGGAAAAGCAGGATCTCGATCTTCCTCTGGTATCCCGGGTTTACAAACTGGAGTTTGCTGACCCATCCGAGGTGGCAAATCAGGTTGGCAGGCTGATTTCAAGCAAAGGTAAAGCGACACCCGATGCCCGAACTAACTCAATCGTTGTCTATGATGTTGAACCGGTGCAGGAAAAGGTCTTCAAACTTATCTCGATTCTTGATTCACCAACGCCTCAGGTGGAAATTGCGGTAAGGGTGATTGATATCGATGCAGCAATCTCACGGGGTTTAGGCATTCGCTGGACGGTGCGCGGTTTACAGAGCCGGATTGTTCAGGGTGATATTACTTTGAACCGAACACCTGCGGTCGCCGGCTACGGTGTTTTCAATATTGGAACGGTTCCGAATCTGGCACATCTCAATGCCACATTACAGATAATGGAGAGCGAAGGGAAGACGAAAACAATTGCCGCACCACGGATAACGGCGGTTAATAATCGAACTGCCTCGATTTTAGGTGGTAAAAAATTCTCGGTTACGGTGCTGGATGAGCGTGGTAATCCGATTGTTCAGTTCTTCGAAGTCGGTACAAAATTGAATGTGACTCCGCATATTAATTCACTGGAAGAGATAACAATGGATATAAAGGCCGAAGTCAGCGAGGTTGATGAGGCATCGGTGACCATTGGCCGTCCGATAATTACCACCTCGGAAGCAACATCAAAGGTCCTGGTTCGAGATGGGAATACAGTGGTAATCGGTGGTTTCATAAAACAGAAGGAAGAGAAGAGCGTTAAGGGGATTCCGATACTGAGGAGCATCCCGATCATCGGTATTCTCTTCAAAGAGACGGCGACGACCCGTAGTGACCGTGAACTGCTCATCTTTATAACACCGACGATTGTCAAATCATCATAGTTGATCGACTGTTGATAACAGGGGTCATCGTTACGATGGCCCCTTTTTTATATCACCGATATGAGCACAAAGTAGAGATACCATAAGATGCGGATCATCGGCGGAGACAAGAAGGGTTTTAAATTAAGATTGGTTGCAAAAAAGAGCCGACCAACACTGGCCAAGGTGCGGGAGGCGATATTTAATATTCTTGGCCCAGAAGTAGTTGGGGCGAATGTTTTAGACCTATTTTGTGGGAGCGGAGCATTAGGGATTGAGGCGCTATCACGTGGGGCTAAATCAGCAACATTTATCGACCGTGATACTCGTTCTTTAATAACTAATATTAAAGAGATTAATTTTAAGAATGTGGTAATAATTAAAAGTGATGTTTTTCGAGCGGTTAAGAAATTGCCGCAGCAAAACTTTGACATTATATTCCTCGATCCTCCCTATCAAAAAAATCTCCTGAACCGGGCAATAATATCCATCCTTGACCTCCTTACAAAATCAGGTATAATTGTAGTTGAACATCACAAGCGCGAGGCAATGATTGTTCCGTCGGGTTATTATTTGTTCAAAGAGAAAAGGTACGGCGATAGCTTAGTAGGTTTTTTGAAACGGTTATAGAAAGCGCAGAGACAATTTTTAATTAAATTTCAAATATTGTAAGATCCAAATAGTTAAAATTAAGGAGTCTCAATGAAACGAGCAATATATCCTGGGACCTTTGATCCTATCACCTTTGGTCACATTGATATCATCAGGCGCAGTCTTAAACTCTTTGATGAAATAGTTGTTGCGGTGGCGAAGCGGCGGGAAAAAAAGACATTATTCACCCATCAGGAGAGAATCGAACTTACCCGACAGACTCTGAAGAAAACCAAGAAAGTCCGGGTTCTGGGGTTCGATTCATTGCTGGTCGATTTTGCTGACGAAATTAAGGCTTGCGTGATCATCCGTGGGCTTCGGGCGATAAGTGATTTTGACTACGAGCTTCAGATGGCGTTAATCAACCGTAAGCTTGATCGGCCGGTCGAAACGATATTTTTAACTTCATCCGAGCAATTTATCTTTGTAAGTTCAACTCTGGTTAAAGAGATCGCCCGGCTTGGTGGTGATGTTACTCCTTTTGTCCCGGGAGTGGTGGCCCGAGCCCTGAGTTGTAAGATCAAAGGGTTGAAATAGTAGACGGTAATGAAATTCATCGATGAAGTAGAGATAACCGTCCGGGCTGGTGATGGTGGTAATGGTTGTGTCTCTTTCCGGCGGGAGAAGTTCGTTCCGCGGGGTGGACCGGATGGAGGCGACGGTGGCAAAGGAGGTTCGATCTATCTTGTTGGCGATCGACATAAAGAGAGTCTAATAGACTTTGCCTATAAAAGGATATATAAGGCAGGCCGGGGGATGCACGGTAAGGGTAATAACCAAACAGGCAAAGATGGTAAGGATATTTTTATACCGGTCCCCTTAGGAACAGATGTGTATAATAATGAGCGAGAAGTTTTACTGGGTGAAATTCTTAAAGACGGACAGAGACTTTTGGTTGCTCGGGGTGGAAGAGGTGGGCGAGGCAATGCCCGGTTCAAGAGTCCAGTTCACCAGACCCCTGAAGAATACGAAGAAGGTGAACCGGGTGAGGTCAAAAAGATCTATTTGGAATTGAGGTTATTGGCCGATATTGGTATTATCGGTTTACCAAATGCCGGGAAGTCGACACTTCTTTCGAAACTCACCCAGGCCTTACCTAAAATAGCCGATTATCCTTTTACTACCCTATCGCCCAATCTTGGTGTTCTTAAGACCGAGCATAAGAGCTTTGTTATGGCTGATCTCCCTGGCTTGATTGAAGGCGCCCATAAGGGGAGGGGACTGGGTTTAAGGTTTTTGAGGCATATCGAAAGAGTTGGTTTGCTTATCTTTCTGATCGACATCACCAGACCTGATCCAGTTGATGATTTCAGGATGCTGATGAATGAGGTAAATCAATATAAACCAGAAATACTTAATAAACCGAGATTGGTTGTTTTTAATAAGATTGATCTGCTTGCGGATAAGTTAGAATTCGACATTGCCGGTGAGCGGTTGTTCTATATCTCCGCCCTGAAAGGGAAGAACTTAAAAGAACTTACCCAGGAGTTATTAGAAAAGTTTAAATAGATGCGAAATCGACGCAAGGCATATATTATAAAACTTCTGACTAATCATAGTATCGATAAGAGATTGGAGGCGATGCGTATGCTCCTCGAACTCGAAGAAAAGGAACGCATTCCCATCCTGTTGAGAATTATTGAAGACTCGAGCTGGCGGTTGCGTGAATTAGCCGCCAAGGAACTATGTCTATTTGGTGGCCGGGTTGTCCCCCGCCTGTTGAAGGTGGCAGCGAGCAGTCTCTGGTATGCACGCTCCGCCGCCTGTTATTCATTAGGCGAGATCGGCGATTTAAGGGCAATGGATGTGATCGTTGATCTCATCAATAAAGACAACAATCCGACGGTGGTGCGGGAGGCGACGATTGCCCTGGCCAAGATCCTGTTAAAGAATCTTCCATTTGTCAAAGATCGCCTCGAAGAGAAATTCTGGCAGCGCTTTATCAGTTTGCTGAAAGAATTTGATAGAAATCTCTATGACGAAATAATGAAAAAGCAATGAGCGATTTCACCTTTATTGATCTCCTATCAATCAAGGGTATGACCGAGGCAAGGCTGGCACATCTTATCAAAAAGTTTAAAGAGCCGGATGTAATATTTAATCTTTCCTATAATGAACTTGTTTATGAACAGGAGATAGAACACGAACTGGCGGAGCGGTTGGTTGATTATCGAAGAGATAACCGAACCCGGGACGCAATTAGTAAATGTCAGGATCTCGGAGTCAAGGTTGTCACATTTTTAGATGATGAATACCCGGACGGTTTGAAGAATATTACTCAGGCACCGCCGGTACTTTTTATCCGGGGTACCTATCAGGAATGCGATGCCTGTGCCATCGCGCTTATCGGGACTCGTCGGGCAACCACTTATGGCCGAACGGTGACCGATAAATTCGCCCGAGAATTCTGTGCGGCCGGTGTAACGGTGATCAGCGGTCTGGCCCGGGGTATCGATACCCAGGCACATATGAGTGCCCTGGCTGAGGGGGGGCGGACGATTGCGGTAATGGGAACTGGTATCGATCGTATCTACCCTCCCGAGAATCAGCGCTTGGCCGAGAGGATTGTCAAGAGTGGCGCCCTCTTCACAGAATTCAATTTTGGAACACAACCCCTGGCGATGAATTTCCCAAAACGGAACCGGATCATCGCCGGACTCTCGATGGCAGTGGTTGCGGTCGAAGCCCAGGAATCTTCGGGGGTAATGAACACAGTTAATTGGGCCTTAAACCAGGGCAAGGAAGTCTTCGCCGTGCCGGGTAGTATATTTTCCAAGTATAGTTCAGGGACAAATAATTTGATAAAGGCCGGAGCCTCTATCGCTACATCAGCCCAGGTGGTCCTTGAGGAATTAAATCTGGTAAAAAGAAAAAAGACAACGCCTTTGCTGGAATTAAATTTGACTGAAGATGAATCAATGGTAATTTCATTACTTTCGGAGACACCGGTCTATCTTGATGAGATTGCGCAGCGACTGAATCGGCCGGTCCCGGCTATCCTCAATATCTTACTGGCGATGGAATTGAAGGGGCTGATCCGGCAATTGCCGGGAATGACCTTTGTTCGTAAGTTTTGAATCGAAAGGAGTAGTAATGGTTAAAAAGACACCTTTTTATGAAATACATATCCAGAACAAGGGGCAGATGGTTGAGTTTGCTGGTTTTTTAATGCCGATCCAATTTAAAGGCATTATTGACGAACATCTTAAAGTCCGCAATTCGGTCGGGGTTTTTGATGTTTCGCATATGGGTGAGATCGTTATCAGTGGGCCGGATGGATTAAAATTTACTAACTACATTACATCTAATGATGTCAGGAAACTGGCCCTGAATCAGGTTCAATATTCAACCCTGCTCTACCCGGATGGTGGTATTGTTGATGACCTCCTTGTCTATCACCTGAAAGGCCGATTTTTTCTCGTGGTCAATGCGGCAAATACTGACAAAGATTTTCAATGGATTGTGCAGAATAAAAAGTGGGATGTCGAGGTCAAAAATATCAGTGATGAGATCGGGCAATTGGCAATTCAGGGACCGAGATCTGAAGCAGTTGTCCAGAAACTGGTCAATTTTCCCTTAGGGGAGTTAAAATATTACTGGGCCTGTGAGACCGAGATTGGTGGTTTCGATGTAATTCTTTCTCGCACCGGTTACACGGGTGAGGATGGTTTTGAGATCTATACTGAAAATAAGAACTGCCGAAAATTATGGGAGATGGTCTTTGCCGCCGGTAGGGAATTCGAGATCGCGCCCATCGGGCTCGGGGCAAGAGATACACTCAGGCTAGAGATGAAGATGGCGCTTTACGGAAACGACATCGATAAGACGACCAATCCTCTTGAGGCGGGGCTGGGCTGGATTGTTAAATTAGACAAAGAGGATTTCATTGGTAAACAGGCGCTCCTGAAGATTAAAGAAGAAGGGGTCAAGCGGAAACTGGTTGCTTTTGAGAGTAAGGGTCGGGGTATCCCGAGGCCCGGATTCCAGATTTTGAAAGATGATAGGATTGTTGGTTATGTAACTTCCGGCACCTTCTCACCTTCATTATCAAAGGGCATCGGACTCGGGTACGTTGATATCGCTTATCAAGAGCCGGGCAATAGATTTATGGTTAAGGGAAAGACCGGGACATTCGAAGTTGAGACAGTAAAACCACCCTTCTACAAAACACCCAGCCATAAATAGGATGTATCTTACAGCCGGTTATGAAGTTTAAACTTTCTGCCAATTTCAAACCTACCGGTGATCAGCCTGAGGCCATCGCCCGATTAACCGCGGGCATCCGGCAGGGGGTTAAATACCAGACCCTGTTAGGTGTAACCGGTTCGGGAAAGACATTCACCATCGCCAATGTAATCGAGAATGTTCAGAAGCCAACATTAATCATTTCCCATAATAAGACCCTGGCGGCTCAACTCTATGGTGAATTTAAGGCTTTCTTTCCTGACAATGCGGTCGAGTATTTTATCTCATATTATGACTACTACCAGCCGGAAGCCTATGTGCCTGAGACCGATCTCTATATTGAGAAGGATGCTTCAATCAATGAAGAGATAGAACGGCTCCGGCTCCAGGCTACCTCCTCTTTACTGACCAGAAATGATGTGATCATTGTTGCATCGGTTTCCTGTATATATAATATCGGCACACCGGATGAAATTAGAGAACTTGTTGTTGTTCTTAAAAAAAAGGAGACAATCGACCGGGAACAACTTCTTGACTCCCTTGTCTCAATCCGTTATCAACGCAACGACCTCGAACTGACGCCAGGCAACTTCCGGGTTCGAGGGGACATTATCGAAATTCATCCTGCTGATAAGGAAAATTGTTTGCGGGTGAGGCTATCGGACAATCTGGTAGAAAGGATCGAGGTCTTTGATCCGGTCTCGGGACAGTTATTGAATGAAATCAATGAAACCGTCATATTTCCGGCCGAATATTTTATCACCACTCGCCCCAGACTTGAAATTGCGATAGGAAGGATTGAGAACGAATTACACATAAGGGTAGATGAACTCAAAAGGGCAGGAAAGTTGCTCGAGGCACAGCGACTGTTACAGCGGACGAAATTTGATCTTGAGATGCTGAAAGAATTGGGTTACTGCCCTGGTATTGAGAACTATTCAATGCATCTCTCCGGTCGCAGACCCGGGACTAGACCTTTCTGTCTCATCGATTATTTTCCCGGCGATTATCTGATGGTCATCGATGAATCACATGTTACCATCCCTCAGATTGAGGGAATGTACAATGGTGACTATGCCCGTAAAAAGACACTGGTCGACCACGGCTTTCGTTTGCCTTCAGCCCTCGAGAATCGTCCCTTAAAATATAGTGAATTCGAATCATTAATCAAACAGGTAATATTTATGTCGGCTACACCAACCCGGTTTGAGATTGAAAAAAGCGGCGGTATTGTTGTTGAACAGATTGTCCGACCCACGGGCATTGTTGATCCCGAGGTTATCATCCGGCCGACTGAAGGGCAGATTGAGGATTTGATCGAACGGATGCGCCAGAAAGTAGAAAAACGCGAAAGGGTCCTGGTGACAACCCTGACCAAAAGGATGGCTGAGGATCTGGCCGAATATCTGAATGAGATTGGCTTCCGGGTACGTTATCTCCATTCTGAGATTGATGCGATTGAGCGGGTTGAAATCTTGCGCGGTCTGCGTCTCGGTGAATTTGATGTCCTGGTCGGGATTAACCTCTTAAGAGAAGGGCTGGATCTGCCCGAGGTCGCGCTCGTTGCTATTCTTGATGCCGATAAAGAAGGTTTTCTGCGGGACGAACGATCCCTGATCCAGACCGCGGGCCGTGCGGCAAGAAATGTGCGGGGCGAGGTTGTCCTTTATGCCGACAATATTACCGGTTCGATCCAGAGAGCGGTCGCGGAGATGGCCCGGCGGAGAAAAAAACAGCTGGCCTATAACCGGAAACATAAAATCTCTCCCCGGACCGTTACCAAAACGACTGAAGAAGTAATCCGCACCACCCTTGTAGCCGATGCCCACTCTGTGGAAACCCGGTCGCAAGAAAAGGTCGATATCAGTATTGAGAGTCTGGCACAACTGAAGAAAGAGCTCGATGCAGCAGTTGCAATTATGGATTTTGAGAAAGCAATCATCCTGCGCGATAGGATAAAAGAGATAAGGGATAAACTGGAAAGAAAAAAAGGAAGGCGGAGCCATTGTAAACAAAAACCCTGATTTATCGGTAGTTATGACGTTGTACAATAAAACTCAAATTTGTGCAATTTTATCTTGACAATGTGCAAAAATTATATATAATGGCAATATATGATTATCAGGTCGATTTTACCATCAAGCACTAACAAGGAGGTTTATGAATCTAATAAAGGTGCTATTTCTTCTCTTTACAATATCACTCTCTTCAGGAGGTCGATGGGAAGAAGTTGAGCGAATTGATCTGCCGTCGGGTTATTTATTAAGAGATTTCATCATTGATAATCGTGGAGATATTTATCTCTCAGGTAATGCTTTTATTAAGATCGACCGGGCGGCAAAGCAAACGATCACCATCGATGAGAATCCGGTTGCGTTGGCCCTATCTTCTCTCCACTATGGGATAATTCTGATCAAAGAGAACGGAGATCTCAATTCATTAAATCAGGATCTTGCGCCCCATAAACTAACACAATTGGATCTGCCCGATCTTATCTCGGGTTCACTCTTCGAAGATTCTTCCCATTTCTACATTGCGCTCCTTTTCAAAAATCGGCTGGTTATCTATAGAGATGGGCTTGAGCAAAATCATATTCCACTCTCAGTTTCAGAGATTGCTTTTGTTGCGGGTGCCGATTACATAGGGAATCAAAACCCCTTTTATACGACAAATAATAACCGGGTTAATATCTGGCAAGGTGGTAACATAAAACAGATCAGGAATTATCGAGAACAGCCCTGGATTATGCTGCCTCATAAGATCACAGGTATTGCAGTTTCTAAACTCAACCAGATCTATCTTGCAACTCCTGAATCGATATATATCTATAATCAGCAGGGACAAAGGGAAGAGGCGATTGGATCAGGCCGAAAATCAAAATTTGGTCGAATGCGCATTGGCTCTACTCCGGATACAATATTCATAATCGATGACCTTGCCCATCAAATTATTGTTTATGTTAGAAAAGATCGACTGACGACTCCGGGTCCGGTCTATCTTGAGAAGAATCAGCCCAACCCATTGGAGAGTTATACCGACATCGAATTTATCCTCTATGAACCCCTGGATATAAAGGTCGTCGTCTATAATCTTATCGGTGGACCGGTAAAGACCCTGGCCCAGGGTTACTATAATAAAGGGCACTACCGAATAAGATGGGATGGACGTTCGGACGATGGTTCAATCCTCCCCAATGGTGTCTACTTCTATCGCCTCGAATCGAAAAAAGGCATAAAGATACGGCAGTTGATTATAATGAAATGAAGGGCAAAGATCGGCATTCTCCGATGCATGTAAAGAAGTGCTGAGTCTGGCTAAGGATTAATACCCTTCCAGCGCTTCTTTATCAATCTTTTCAAAGTCTTCGCTCCCTTCGATTTTAGAATTGTAGTTATGGAGATTACAGGAGTCTGAAGGTTCAGTGCCTTTAATAAAGGCCTCTTCTCTTGCCCTGGGGCAGTAAGGTGTTGCAAGCAATCCGGTCTTATTACATGTCCTCCGAATAGTTATCTTTTCCGGAACGACAAAATCTCTTACCGGGGCGGTATCAAGGACTGCCTTCATAAATTCTCCCCAGATGGGTGCAGCAACATCGCCACCGGTTGCCCCCCGGTAGATACGCTCATTATTATCATAACCAATCCAGATACCCGCAACCAGTTCCGGAGTGAATCCGATAAACCAGCAGTCTGTATAATTATTGGTCGTTCCGGTCTTACCGGCGGCAGGCCGGGTGAACCCTGCCTGCCGAATTCGGTATGCGGTCCCACCATCAATAACACTGCGCATCGTATGGAGAATAACATAAGCAACTTCAGGAGTGAGGACTACCTGTTCATGCTGATTGTACTTCTCGATTATATTCCCATCCCGGTCGACTATCTTCCTGATGATAACCGGTTCAACTCTGATGCCCTGATTATCAATAACACCAAAGGCGCTGGTCATCTCGAGGAGATTAACCTCGCAGGCACCCAGGGCCAGTGACAGAACTGGTAACAGTTTGCTCTTAATTCCCATCCGATGGGCATAATCGATTACCAGTTCCGGACCGATTGTCCGCATAAGACGAATCGCCACCAGATTCCTTGATAACATTAATGCCCGCCTCAATGTCATTGGCCCCATAAACTGACGATCATAATTAGACGGTCGATAAATACTATCCTCAGCTGGAACATCAATAACAATCGGTGCATCGAGGACTATATCTGAGGCAGTAAAACCATTATCAAACGCTGAGGTGAAGACAAAAACCTTAAAGGCTGAACCAGCCTGTCGTCGAGCTTGAGTTGCCCGGTTGAATTTACTCTTATTAAAATCCCGACCTCCAATCATTGCCTTAACAAAGCCGGTATGGGGATCGAGCACAACCATTGCTCCCTGAAGATAAGATGGGCCAAAGATTGAATCAACCAAACCGGTCGAATCGATCGTCTGGCGCTTACGCGGGAGATGATAATCCTCCTCAATCTTCTTAATCCCTTTTTCTAAGATAGCCTCAGCCTTTTTCTGAATCTCGATATCCATTGTTGTATAAACACTGGCTCCGCTCCGATATAAAAAATCATAGCCGTACTTCAGTTCCAGATACTGTCTGACTTCCTCGAGAAAATAACTACCGACCAATAATGAATCTTTTCGATTGCGGACGGAAATCTTTTCCTGTCTTGCCCTGGTCAATTCCTCAGCGGTTATAAAATCACACTCATACATTTTTTGCAAGACGAGATCGCGCCGGCGCCGGGCCATCTCTAAGTTCTTAAACGGGGAGTAATGGGCAGGAGAGCGAGGGATGCCAGCCAGCAGGGCACATTCTGATAGAGATAGGTCAGAAACCGATTTACCAAAATAGGTTTGAGCAGCTGCCTCGACTCCATAGGCGCCCTCACCAAAGTTAACCTGATTGAGATACATTTCGAGAATCTCATCTTTGGTAAAGAGTCGTTCAATCTGAAGCGCCAGAATTGCCTCTTTTAATTTCCGTTCAACACTGCGCTCTTGAGTTAAGAACATATTGCGCGCCAGCTGCTGGGTTATGGTACTCGCACCCTGAACTACACGATGATGAAAAAAATTGGTCAGGACCGCACGCGAGATTGCCCAGATATTTAATCCCCAGTGTTGATAGAATCTACGGTCTTCAAGAGCGATAAATGCCTGCTGTAAATTTTTGGGGATTAATTCGAGTTCGACCGGCCGCCTCCGTTCGATAAAAAACTGGCCGATAAATCGATCCTCAATATCATATACCATTGTTGCCTCAGGCGGACGGAAGGAAGCAATAGACGATGCGGGTGGTAAATCGCGCATCAACCATCTTATTGCGCCAACCAGAAGCCCGAGGCAAAATGAGAGGATAAATAATATCAGCCAGATCGGTTTGATGATGGCGCGCTTCATAATATTGCCTCGGTCGTTGCTTGATCAAAAAGGTAGAGATCTTTCCGATCAAAATCGACGCTGATCGTCTCCCCGATCCGAGGCAGGATTCCCCTGTTCAGTGCAACACAGATGGTCGATTCCGAAAAATTTCCATATACATAAGTCAATCCCCCGAACCGTTCCACCGAATCGATCCGGAGCGATATTGATCCCGGGTGCTTAAGTTTTAAATCTTCAGGACGGAGGCCGGCAATTACCGCTTGATTGATAAATCTCGGTGGGATATCGATCCCGTCAAGATTCCAGTGCAAATTATTATCCTCGGATACGAAGGTTACCCCTCCTAAATCTCTTAGTACCCCTTTGAAAAAATTCATCGGCGGGCTACCGATGAATCCGGCGACAAAGATATTCTTGGGTTTAGCATACAGATTTACCGGTGTATCAATCTGTTGAACTTCACCATCTTTTAAGACAATAATCCTTTCCCCCAGTGTCATCGCCTCGGTCTGATCATGGGTTACATAGATAACGGTTGTCTTCAGTCTCTGGTGAAGATTAGCCAGTTCATACCGCATCGAGATCCTTAATTTCGCATCGAGATTGGAGAGGGGTTCATCAAAGAGAAAAACTTTGGGTTTACGGACAATAGCCCTCCCCAGGGCGACCCTCTGTCTCTGGCCGCCCGAAAGCTGACGGGGTTTTCGGTTGAGTAAATCAGAAATACCTAAAATCTGTGCTGCCTCCTCAACCCTTCTTTTTATCTCGGTTCCGGGGAATTTCCTCATCTTGAGACCGAACGCCATATTCTCATAAACCGTCATATGGGGATAGAGGGCATAATTCTGAAAGACCATGGCAACATCTCTTTCTTGAGGAGGGATCCCATTTACCATCTTATCGCCAATATAGATCTTTCCGCTATCTGGTTCATCCAGCCCGGCTATGATCCTAAGTACCGTAGTCTTCCCGCATCCTGATGGTCCAACAAGAACAGCAAATTCCTGGTCCTGGACAGTAAAAGATATGTTTCGCACTGCGTAGATTTTATGGTCGAATATCTTTGAGACCTCAGCCAGTTGAACCTGAGCCATTTATCGCTTGGCCGTTTTTTTACTGGTAGTCAACAGATTCAGAATTTTGATAAGCGTAGAGCGCAGGTCTTTTCTTGATACAACCATATCTACCAGACCGTGCTTGAGGAAAAATTCGGACCTTTGAAATCCCTCGGGCAATTTTTCTCCGATCGTCTGTTCAATCACCCTTGGTCCGGTAAAGCCGAGCAGGGCACCAGGCTCAGAAATAATTATATCGCCCAGCGAGGCGTAAGAGGCCATCACCCCGGCATAGGTGGGATTGGTCAGGATTGAGATATAGAGAATCTTTTTCTTATGAAGGATGGCGAGTTCTGAAGCAGTCTTTGCCATCTGCATCAGAGAAAAGATACCTTCCTGCATTCGTGCTCCACCCGAAGTGGAGACGATTATTAATGGGATCGCCTTTGTGCAAGCAAGCCTGATCGCCCGGGCCACTTTCTCGCCCACCACCGACCCCATACTGCCGCCGATAAAGTCCCATTCCATAACTGCGAAGACCACCGGTTTTTGATCAATCATCCCCTCGCCATAAATCACCGCCTCTTTTATCCTGGTCTTCTGTTGAGACGATTTTATCTTCTCTTTATATCTGGGAAAGTCAAGGATGTCTTCGGGTTCAATATTTGCATCATGCTCAACAAAACTTTCCGGATCAAGGATCAGATCGATATAATTCCGGTAACTTATTCGAAAATGGAAATTGCATTTAGGGCAGGTCCAGAGATTCTTTTCAAATTCTTTTCGATAGATAATTTCACCACAGATTTCACATTTAACCCATAGTCCCTCAGGGACTTCAACCTTACTTCCCTTAGGAGCAAATGGTTTTTTCTTCAGCCACATAGCAACAAATTTTATCAATTTTTATCAAAAAGTCAAGAGAAGCGATTGCCGACCTTCAGATAAAAAACGGGGCTACCGATGTAGCCCCGCATATCGATTGGTGATTTTCTGTCCTATTTTGCTACTACCATCTTTGTCTGCTGCTGGTAGGAACCGGCCTCAAACCTCAAGAAGTAGACACCCGCTGTTAGATCCCGCACATCCATTCGATAGGTGTGGATACCCGCCTTCAATCGACCACGCACTAAACTCTTCACCAGGCGACCTTCGACATCATAGAGTCTGAGATTGACCAGATCAGATCCCTCGGTCTCAAAAAGAATCGCCACTCGGTCTGAAACCGGATTCGGCTTTATACCATTGAGACGATTCGTATATATCGGCTGGACATAACCCTCTTCAATACCTAATCGGAATGAGGCAATGATTAAACCATTGTCACCCGCCGCAAGATAGATTAAACTTATCCTCGGCACATAAAGACCATTCACATTACCCGGTGGATCAAGATAACCGATCTCAACCGGACTGTCCGGATTCGTTACATTCACCGCCCGCACCCCACCAGAACCATCGGCTAAAAAAACTGTCGCACCATTTAACTCACACTTCAATGCCTCACCCGGTGAATCATACATACCACGCGGCTGGGGACTTGCCGGATTTGAGATGTCAACTACCCGTAAACCACCGGCTGAACCATCGGCTAAATACGCCCAGTTTCCACTCACACAGATCCCCTTGGCTATACCCGGACTGTCATAAGAACCAACCTCGCGTGGACTTGCCGGATTGGATATGTCAATCACCCTTAAACCCCAGCGACCAGCCGCAACATAGGCATAGTTACCAACGACCGTAATGTCATAATAGGTCTGATTCGGACTGAGATAACCAACCTCCACCGGATTCGCCGGATTCGATATCCGCACAATCCTTAAACCCGCCATATTCGCCGCCAGATAGGCTAAACTGTCCCGGACATACAGACTTACCACACCATCACTCGTTCCCCATTTGCCTAAAAGCACAATGTTGTTCGGATTACTGATATCATAGATCTTTAATGAACATAAAGCATCGGCAACATACAAGCGATTACCAACGATGAAACTCTTGCGCGCATCGCAGGGGCCGGTCGTCTTGCTGATGTAGTCCGGTAAGGTCGAGTCCGCAACATTCAAGGCCACCACACCATTCAGGCCATCGGCCATAAAGGCAACATTAGCACCCGAGACCCGCACATCCTCACCCGTGCCATCCGTATCATAATGGCCTAACATCGAAAAGTTGGACGAAGCCTGAACCCCGATTAACTGATTACCAATATATGAACCATGGGCAGCAAGTCTTTGATTGGTTGCAGAGAGGGCGGCAATGTTCAAGCGGATGACCGTATCCAGGTTCGGGGCGGTGAAGATATAGACACCATTGTTGGGTGCATTGCTCGTCAAGACGGTCCAGTATGTCGAATCGTTACCCCACCAGCGGTTCGGCGCCCACCAGATCTTAACATGGTCGATACCGGTCCCGTTCGTGATCCATTTCATCCGGTACTTCATATTCTTGAAGAGCGAACGACCGGTCGGCTCGGTTACCTTGATGTTGGCCGTCGATGAACCAGTACCCGGAACAACAGTGATCACATATTCATAGCAGTTTGGTGTCCAGATCGTCCAGTCAAACTCACCGACCTGCCAGGTATTGTGGACGGTAATCAGTGTATCACCGGGCACAAACTTATAACCGACTGCACAGACCGAGTGGTTGATGTATTGGCCATTGTAGTAATAGTTGAGCACACACCAGTGGACCGGTCGACCCGCATCAATCTCGGGTCTTAAATAGGTCATCACCGTCTGAGAATTACCGCAGTAATAGGAGTTGCTCGTGCAGTTATAGCCATTCTGAGTAAAGACGGTGCGATGACCCGGAGCAATATTCGATACCTGGGTGCCTCCGCTGCTCATCGAATCGGTCCCCATTGCACTTGCTAGTTCTTTATGGACATTGGGCAGATTAAAATCCCAGTGTCTTTCAACATTATCCCAGCGATCAAAGAAATGGTCAACAAAACGTCCATAACCATTGGGATTGATAAACCAGTCCCAGAACCAGAAGATCATCGATGAAGCGGTTGGTGAACAGCCATAACTCCAGAGAGGGACTGAGGGGACATTCGGCACATAACCATCAAATCGCTCCGGATAATCGATATTACTCAATAATGCATCCCACTTCCCTTTCAATGATACCTTTGACTCACCAACGCCACGATAGTTATCAATATCGACTGACTGGAGTGAATAAGAGTGAAGATAGACACTCTTGACACCATCGCTGAACTCAAAGAACTCATTGAGCGGTGTCAGATAATAGACCCGGACCAGTTCCACCTGTGGACTACCCAGATAAGCCCTTGCCCGCTCATAAGCCCGACTCAAGTTGTAGATGTGGGGCGGAAGAGAGTTACCGATTGCATAGATCGGATTGCGATCATAACGGGCACCCAGCACAATATTCCCGAACTGATCGGTTCCGAATTTCAATCGCAAGGCCCTGAGATAGAGATCAAGATCACCACGCGACTGTGCTTCCAGTGCCTCACCTTCCCGGATCATTGCCTCGATCTCTTCCTGGGTTGGGAAATAACTATCACCAATCCTGAAGGTGAAGATGTATGATGCAACTTCCCGGTTTAAGTCATAACAGGGAAGGATCGGACCCATTGCCACCTCACCCCAGCGGAGCCGGGCACGGGTGAGGGCCAGAGACCTCAATGTCTCAAAGGGAAGATGGTCGGCGGCAATCAGCAAAGCATTGATACCAAAAACCAGAGCAAACAGAAACAACCTTCTCATAAAAACCTCCTTTCAGTGGCAAGACTGCAGGTTTTATACTTAACTTATATCATCATTATAATCAAATAATTAATGCTGTCAAGAGTAAAGTGTAGATTGACCTGTATCCGTTGTATGGACAACCCTTGTTGCTGTCTACCCGGCTTTCCAGTTCATACTGGCGGTGCGGTCAATTTGTGTTTGCCCCCTACAAAAATTAAATTTAATTTATTCAGTTACCGGTAAAATTATCGTGAATTTTGAACCTTCCCCCAGTCTGCTTTCTACTTTGATCTCGCCCTGGTGTAATTGAACAATATGTTTGACGATTGATAAACCAAGGCCGGTTCCGCCCTGCATCCTTGAGCGCGCCTTGTCAACTGTATAAAATCTTTCAAATATCCTTGGAATCTCTTCTGAGGGAATGCCAATACCGGAATCGGAAACTGTGATATGAAATTTTCCTTTCTCGTATTTTGTAGAAATGTCAACCCATCCTTTCTCGGTAAACTTTAAGGCATTGCTCACTAAATTGACCAGTAACTGGTGCATCAGAAAACGGTCGCCATAATATTCTGGAATTGAGTCGGGTGAAAAATTCAATCTGAGCCCCTTTGCTTCCGCAGTCTTACGAAACAATAAAATTACTTCTTCGATCAATTCATTCAAGTTAATTCTTTCCTTATTGATTTTTCGCTTCGTCCTTTCAATATCAGAGAGAACAAGCAGGTCAGAAACGATATTTGTCAAACGTTCAATATTTTCGTGTACAATTTTAACAAACTTTTCCCTATTCACCGCATCCAGTTCCGGGTCTTCCAGTGCCTCAATATAACCCTTTATTGCCGTCAAAGGAGTGCGCAGTTCGTGGGATAGATTGGTAATAAAATCGGCTTTTATCCTCTTAAGATTTTTTGCATCAGTTATGTCATTGAAGAGATACAGAAAACAGTTCTGGGATTCGAGATAGAATCTATACGCCATAAATGCCTTTCCTAAATCGGGCAGTTCAAATTCCATTATATCAAATTTTCCATCATCCAGAGGTTTATTCGTAAATTCTATAAACTCCCGATGCATAATAAGTTCTTGAATCATCCTATTATTTTGAAATGTTTCCTTTCCCCAGATATTCTGCATACTGCTACTTATCATAACAATTTCACCGTTTATTTTGGTCAAAACCAATCCCTCTTTCATTCCTGCAAAAAGGGCATTCAGCAGTTCTTCTTTTTCCTCTAAGGCGGCATTTTTTACCTGCAAAATTTCAGTAAGGGCATTTAAATTTTCAATTAATTTTGCGGTGCTTCCTTTTGGCTTCTTTAAAATACGCGACGAATATTTTGCGTGCAACAGTTCTCCAGTATATTGAATAATCTCTTTTAAATCTTTTTCATACATAAATAGGCGCAGAAGCAAAAAAATTATGATGATAATTGAAATTATAATAAGCAGATAGATCATTCGGAATCCAATTTGTACCCAACACCCCTGATGGTTTTGATAAAATTACCCCCGGGACCGAGTTTTTTTCTTAGATTGGTTATATGAACATCAATATTGCGATCAAGTATAGTTTTGCCAATGACATCAAGGAGGTTATCCCTTGTAAAGACCCTTCCTGGGTTTTTCATCAAACAATAAAGAATTTTAAATTCAGTCGCAGATAGATCTATTTCTCTTTCTTTATAGAAAACCTTGTGTTTTTTTACCCCCATAACGAGTTCATTAAATTTTAAGACTTCTTCGGTCGTTTCCTCAGAAATAGTTCGGCGTAATATTGCCTTTATTCTTGCAATCAATTCCCTTGGGCTGAATGGTTTCACGATATAGTCATCAGCACCGAGTTCAAGCCCCAGAACTCTATCTACTTCTTCACCTTTTGCCGTAAGAATAATTATTGGCAATTTCTTTGTTTGTTCTCTTACCCTTACTTCCTTACAGATTTCAAATCCATCAATATCCGGTAGCATTAAATCGAGGATTAAAAGGTCAGCAGGATTTTTCACTAAATAATTCAAACCTTCATAACCATTAATAAAACCCTCTACAGAAAATCCATTCTTTTCAAGATTAAAACGAATTAAATCAAGTATTGCCGGGTCATCTTCAATGACGACAATCTTTTCTCTTGCCATAAAGACCTGTATCTAATAATAGCCAATATCTATTTTTGGTCAATAGATTGCTTTATAAGCTCGCCTTTGGTCATATAGATAATGTCTTCACAGATATTGACGGTTAAATCGGCGATACGCTCGAGGTCTCTACCAATCAATAATGCGGAGATTGCATTACTTGACATCGAATGATAACTATCTATAACATTAATAACTTCATCAGTCAATTCTTTGAGTTCTTTATCAACAAATTTATCCTGATTGATGACTGCTGCTAAGTTACTGGTATCATTGGTGGTAAATGCATTGAATGTATCTTTAAACATCTTTTGAACAGTGGCAAACATATTTTTCAAATTTTTAAAATTATTTAATGAGACATATGAAGATATAGGTTGTGTCCCGATATTCGTGGAAATTCATAATAACACAACCTTAACGGCGATATTATAATCATTTAAGCCACCTTCTCAATCTTTTTCTTAATCACTCCAGACATATCACGCCAGCCGGGAATCTT
>CBFGIV010000031.1:0-24904 GCA_965648915.1 Caldifarciminota bacterium
AAATCGAACAATTCTAACCACTCCTTCTTATATTGATACCGAGGTTGTCTCAGGCAGGACATACATCTATACCGTTACTGCCCTCGATACCTTTGATTTAGAAAGTCCATATTCAGATTCAGTCTTTGTGACCATTACTCCGACCGGGACCAACGATTTTTATGCCACAGCCTTTGGCAAGAAATTGGCCTTTTCACCAGATGGAAAATTACATTCAGTCTTTTCTAACAATGACCAGGTCTTTTATCGTTATTCTCTTGATAAGGGTGAGACCTGGTCAGTGCCAAAATTCCTTGGATGGGGTCAATTCCCAACGATTGTCATATGTCAGGATAGTAATCCTGGTGTTATCTATGGAAGGTGGATATCCGACCCGACTGATTCGCTTAAAGGTTGGCAGAAGATATACTGGACAAAATATTCTGGTTATATCTGGACTACACCCATAGAGCTTTTTACTTCTGGTAGAATCCCAAGGCCGGTTGAAGAGCTGGTCGTGCCCAAGCCCTTTGCTGGCATTGACCATAGCAACAATGTTTCTGTAGTTTGGGCTGCCTGCTATGAAGAGAATCGCTTTGCTACCTATTTTGGCCGGTTCCATACAAGTTGGCCATATCTTTATCTCTTAGATACGCTTCTCACCCAGGAACATCCCGAGAAGCAGTGTCATACCTTAACAGTTGATGATTCTGATGTTGTTCATATTGCCTTTGAGAAATGGGCGGTTGGCAGGGCTAAAGTTAACTATCAATATTACAAAATGGGTGTTCTATCACAGCCCGAGGTGGTTTGTTCTTTAGCCCAATATCCTTATCTTGACTGGTATCGCTCTCCAAATAACCTGCTGTTGGTCTGGGAAGGTGAGGCAACCTGGCCGATGAATCGGATAAGATTCAGACAAAAACAGTTGGGTAACCCCTGGCAAGATACGATGACTGTATATGGACCATTTTCCTGGCGTTGGTTCTCTTTTCCGACTATCTCAGCCTGGTATTCGGTCTGGGGTGATTCTAATATCTACTTTTCGAGGTTTAACGGCCATAACTGGGAGATGCGGGATACTATTGCCACAACCCTGACTAATGCCAGGTTTCCTCAGACACTATTCTACCAGACAACGGATGAGACTTTACTCTTTGTTCTCTGGACCGAGGGCAAAGGTCCACCATATAACATAAAGTTTCGCAAAAGAGTCGTGCCGAGGGTGCCAGGTATTTATGCTGACTGTGGTGAATCGCTCCAATCGCCCTATTGTCTAAGGCGGAAAGGGTTTATAAAATTTGGTCCTGAGCCTTACAAGACTGTTGACTATGACCATCGCTATTTAAGATACCGATTTGAATTGAGTCCGGACAAAAAATATCGGATCGACCTTTCTTACTATTTTGAATTTCCGAAAAGCAAAATATTTGAAACCGGTGACAACGGCTTAGAAGCGGAATCGCTTTCGATTTACCCCTCACCCTATCCCTCTCCCACAAGGGGCGATGGAATACGGGATCGATCTTCTATTACTGGAATCAGTGAGGATAAAGACTCAACCTATACTCTGGTCCAATTATTAAAGATTGATGGTTTACCTTTAGACCTATCTTATATCAAATCTGGTGAATTGAAGAAAGTTTCAATATTTATCCCCGAGAGTCTCTATGCAGATGGTGCGATTATTGTTGATATTGATAAGGTCAAACGTAGATATGTGGTCTGTGGTGAGATTTCAATTTATGAATTTGAAAAAGGAGGGAAGAGGGAATTTATTAGTGGTGCCCAGGAGGGTGAGGCTTTAAATATACCTTATAAACTCTTCTTTGGACCAGTGTATCCCAATCCGACGACAGGGGCGATTAAGATAAGGTATGGATTAAATAGGGCAATGAGAGTCCGGATTATGGTCTATGATGTCTCAGGCCGATTAGTAAAGAGAATAAAAGAGAAGGCCGAACCGGCTGGTCTCTATGAGGTTGTCTGGGATGCTAAAACTTTGCCTTGTGGCATTTACTTCATTCAATTTAAGACCCGTGAACTTCAGAAGACCAGGAAGGTTATCTTGGTTAAATAGAGATTTAAATTCAGAAGAATTGTCATAAATTATTCTCCATCTGCAAAAAGCTATCGGTTTAAGAAAGAATTATCTATATTAGAAATTAGACTATGGTGCCTGTGGTAATAAAATGGTATTAAAGCGCAGCGAACAAAGGGCACCGCGGAATTAGAGAGCGTGTTTTGAAGGGTTTACAGGTCTATCTTTCTTTCCTGTCTGCGTTCATCGCCCAGCAGGCACACTAAATGGTTATGAGCCGAGATAAAGTGAATAGGGAGTATTTCCCTTGAGCACCAACATATTCGCGAATTTCTATCGACGATTTTCCATTGAGTAAGGTATAAATAAGAATTCAAAGGATTTTTGCAATAGCCAGACTGTTGCAATTATCCTTTTTATATATATTCGATTGTGCTCGGTGGCTTCGGGGTTAGATCGTATAAAACCTTTACCACCGATGGGATATGTCTTAATATCCGGTTGCGAATCTTTTCGAGCGAACGCCAGGGAATTCTTGATGCCTCAGCGGTCATCGCATTGGTCGATTCGACACTCCGGATGACAATTATGTTACCGAAGATCCGCCCACCCGCTTTCACCCCGGTTGCCTGGTCATTCAACAGAACCGCAAAGGCCTGAAAGGGTTTATACTTTTTCAATTCTTCCTCAATAATTGCCGTTGCACTCCGCACGATATTGACCCTTTCCGGAGTAACTTCACCAATGATCCGGGTAGCAAGACCTGGCCCGGGGAATGGCATCCGATGAGAAATGCTGGGTGGTAAGCCTAATCTTCGGGCAACTATCCTGACCTGGGGTTTATATAAATCCTTCAGCGGTTCGATAATTTCGAGTTCATACTGTTTAGGATCGATACCGATCTGGCTTAAGACATTGTGTTGGGTCTTGATACCCCCTTTGGTCTCCACGATATCTGCCGCAATTGTCCCCTGGATTAAAAATTTTGCCCCGCTCTCTTTAACGACCCGACCGAGAACTTTGTAAAATGTATCACGAAACGCCTTTCTCTTCTCCTCGGGATCGGTCAGTCCTCGAAGTGCACTGAAAAACTCATCCTTGGCATTAATCAGTTTGGTCCGAATGTGTCGTTTTCTCAATAATGAAGTGACATCAGATGGTTCTTTCAGACGCATAAGTCCATCATCGATGAAGAGTGCAATGAGTCGATCTCCTATGGCTTCGCGTCCGAGAAATGCACAGGTCATTGAATCGACCCCGCCCGATGTTGCGCAGACGGCGCTTTCCTGCTGAATACGATTTTTTAATTCGACAATCTTATCTTCGATAAATTTTCTCGCATCGAAATCCATTCTGCCTCCAGACCTATCCATTATAATGATATTTTTGTTTCTGTCAATATATTTGCCTGTTCAGAAACTATATTTCACCTTCAGGATAATTTCATCGTTATCGTTCAGTGCGCCAAAATATGTGGTCGATTTGCCTTCGATCAACCTTGCCCCGACAGTGATTTCACAATCTTCGACTG
Organism: Caldifarciminota bacterium; assembly: GCA_965648915.1. GTDB lineage: Bacteria > Hydrothermota > Tepidihabitantia > SM23-42 > CAYGYG01 > CBFGIV01. The sequence goes on from CBFGIV010000031.1 coordinate 3,552, forward strand.
GTCTATAAGCAATCTCCGGGGCAAAGACAATGGCATAGTTGTCTTTGAAATCGGAAAAATCTTTAATCTCAAGACCACAAGCAATTGGCATGAGTTTCAATTTCTCTTCAAATAATTTCCATTCCGGGCCGAACAGTATGTAGTCTTCAATCTCTTCACCGCGTTCCTGAAAGAAGCCATGGACATACTGGAGATTGATATAAACTCCATTTTTAAATGTATAATCACTGCCAAGTACAAATTTTACATATGGTTTCTTATCAAGGATCAAGGAATCAAAAACACCCATTCCCATTTTTGATAAATCAATCCTATAATGAATAGTCTCCGGCATAAATAGTGCACCCTCTGCCCATATTCCAATATCACCAATTGCACCGGCAAAATCCATACCGAATATATGCATCCTGGGAAAGGTGAGTTCGTTGTAAATATTGACATTACCGATGGTATCAAGGGGAACGACTTTGGTATATCTGGGGATCGGGATACCATCTCGACCATAAATATAGCTCATGGATAGGTCAAAATTAAAAAGATTCTTTTTCAGACGCAGGCCCGGTATTGAATTTTTTATGTTGTAATCGGGAATGGATATTGAATTAGTGATATGCACCGGATTGATGCCCGGGGGAAGCGTGATATTTGAATAATTTGTGTATAATGAATTCTGTGGTATTAATGCCGGTGTGAAGCGCGGAATGAAGGCATAGGAAATATTAAGGTCTTTAAAATACCCATCAATCTTTATTCCATTGGAACCAAGATGCCTGCCAAAATCCCAGATGTCTTCGAGGTCGAGGGGATTCAAATTATCGGTGGGATTTATTTTATCTGCAGTTCCCCAGGCAATCCGCTGTCGTCCGATGCGAATATCAATATTTTTTAACGGGAATTGCAGAATATCAATATACAGCTCTCTGACATCAACTTCAAAAGGGGTGATTTTTTCTTTTGTGAAAAGGTCATCAAGATTTTCTATTTTAGGTAGACCGGATGAACGGAGCCAGATTTCGCTGTAGAATTTGATATTGTTATTGAGGTTCTGCCGTGGATTGAGACTGAGTCGGTACTCTTCAAATGAGAGTGGATAGTTTTGTTTTATTAGAAACCGGTGGTCGGTGGAAAAATTTCCAGACCAGTCCAGACCGCGAACAAGACTTAGTGCATATAATAGGAAAATTATCTTAGTTTTTTTCAACTTCATTTTTGCCTCCTTATCTTTTTAATTTAATTATGGTGCGTCCAGATTTATCTGGACGATATATCCCCGTTCAACTGAAATTAAACGCTCCATACTGAAATTTACTATCGTGCAAGATTCCTTTCAGTGAAGACATCATCTTTTAATCCAGCATCAACCTTCACTTCTTCCATCATCATTTCAGTCTTGTTCCCGCTACGCAGGTCTTGCATTACATAATTCTGAGGTATGAGATATTCTTTTATCCCTTCTATTTTTAGGATTTCCATCTTTTTTATCATTTCATTTTTTTTGTTAAAGAATTCGGACTTTACCGGAAAGAAATCTTCTTTTCGCACACATAGATTTATCCGTGCATATTCGGAGATATATCCAGGTTTAGAAACGAGTTCAAGTATGTAGAATTCGCTTTCGTTTTTTAATACTTCCGGCTGCCACTTCTCAGAATATCTTTTTGCCTCAAGGTCTTCATAGGTAAAGTCGGTGCCCACGAATTTCTGATTTTTTATATGAGCAGCAATACGTCGGGTCTTCTTGTATGCAGGAAGGTAGACATATATTACATCACCAGGTAGGGAGAGAAAGCCAATTCCTTTCTGATCTGCCGGAGCAAGGACCTTAACCAGCCTTTTATTCCCACCTTTCTGATACATCTGGACTTGACGATTCTTCACATCGCCGTTTTTATTTATAATATTTATCTTCATCAGCGCGGAAAGATCCCCGGGTGCAGTGAGCACTTCGTCAACTTTCCTTAAAACTTCATCCGCACTTAGAGATTCTTCAGCCGATAATAACTGGACTGCGGTCAGCAATTTCAAAAATATGCTGGTTATTTTTATGTATCTTCTCATTTTGGCCTCCTTTTTATTTTCAAAATAATCGCGGGCAAAAGAACTGTTGCGCCGAGTCCTGTGCTCAGCATCGTTATTCCCAGCAAGATACCGAATCTTATCACCGGCACAAGACTGGAAAATATTAGAACCAGAAATCCCAGCATCACGGTAAAGACATTCACGACAATCGCGCTCCCGGTATATTTTATTGAAGTAAGTAAGGCCTGTTGAGGATTGTTCCGTTTTCGCTCATAGGTATAGCGATTAAGAAAATGGATGGAGTAGTCGATGCCGATTCCCACACAGATACTGCCGAGCAGTACCGTGGCAACATCAAGCGGGATTTTTAAAAATCCCATAGTGCCAAAGAGAATGGAGAGGCCCCAGAAGATTGGAACAAGTCCTATGATACTTTCCGAGATAGAGCGAGTAAGAAAGAATAGACAGATAAATATTGCAATAAGTGCTATGATGAGACTGAAGAGCTGACTTTTTAATAGACTCTCGTTAAGGTGCTGATAGACGACGGCGGAACCGGTGAATTCAAACCTACAGCGGTCATCATTCTTTGCCCTTATATAATCCTGAATCTTGCTAATGATAAACTCACTCTCTTTATTATAGGCACCCGAAGTCATTGCCTGGATAACGCCTTCGGTCTTATCTTCATTAATGAGTTGCTCAAGGGTTTCTTCTCCTTCAAGGAGAAAATAGAGATTGCTGATTTTTTCTTTTGTTTCCGGAACTCTTTTACCTTCACCCATGGCATCATTCATTTCTTCTATCAAATCAACAATGGATTGGGGGTGATGGACACCCTTGAGAGTATTGAGAAAATTATGGAAATCCTTTATGGTCCTGAGAACCTTGGGGTCCTGGAGGTCCCCTTTTATAAGAATCTGTATCGGCACCGAACCACCAAAACTCTGTTCCATTATCTTTTCAGTAATCCTGATGGAAGTCTTCTCTTTGAAATAATCGAGAAAGTCCACCCTGGTCTTTATCATAGGAATGCCCAGCAAGAAGCCAATACCGATGAGTGTTCCCAGAATCAGAACCGCATCTCTGTGGGTGAGGATCCATTGACTGATCCGCTCCATTAAATGATTCAAAAATCCAAAATTCTGGTGCTGGTCTGTTTTTAAACTCCTGATATTCCACAGTATCGCCGGTATCAGGGTGATGCTGAGCAGGAATGAAATCGCCACTCCCAATGAGGTGAAGATTCCAAATTGCTGGATCATAATGAGGTAGGAACCGAAGATAAAAGAGAGAAAACCGATGATGGTGGTAAATGCCGCAAGGAAGACCGGAATAATAACCTTAGATAGAGAATTTTTTGTCTTTGCCTGATTATCGCCATCTTTTTCTTCTACAAATTTGCAAAGCACATGGATCGCATAGGCGCTGCCCAACGCCATAAGGATCGCCGGGATTATGTTGGTAATGACCGTGAGTGGCACTCTGAGCAATGCCATCAGACCGATCGTCCAGAGGGCGCTGAGCCCTACTGCTAAAAGGGGCATAATCACATAAAGAAACGAGCCAAAACTTAAATAAAGAATCATCAGAATCACCAGTGCCACAAAGGGTAGAAGGATTTTTATGTCTCTGATTATCATATCATTGACTGCATTCAATTGAAAAGGCAGACCCGCAAAGTAGATCTTAATATCTTTTAAATTTGCCTTTTTTGTAGCATCTTCGATCTCTTTTGCCACCTTTGATTTATCACCATCAATACGACAGATTATTAAAGTTGTCTTTGAATCTTCGGAGAGCAATCTGTTGCGATATATCTCTTTGCTGAGTGCATATTCTTTGATTTTGTTCAAACCTTCCTGATCCGGGATATTATCTTCATCAATCAATCTGCTGATCTCCAGCCCTTCTTCTGTCTTTTTGATATCTATAATATTGGTCAAACTCGTGACATATGTTACACCATCAATCTGCCGGAATCTGCGGGTAAGATGATCAATCGCGTTTATGGTCTCAAGATTAAACACATCATCGGCCTTGACGACAACGATGCCGAGACTGTTTCCGCCATACTTTTCACCGATATAATCAAGGAGTTTAACCGCGGGGTCAGCCTTGGGTAAATAACTGCTCAAATCAGCATTTACTACGATATTTCTTAAAAAGAATGCAAATGCCAAACTCAAAAGACAGATTAGGATGATAACAAATATTTGTTTATTTACAATAAATGCCGCAAACTTTTTCATTGTCTATTCTCCTTTATAGAATTTTTGACCATTTTGGTTTTTTGGTCGAAAATTGCCAAAAAATTTTTTCTCATTTCTTTAAAATCCCCCGATATAGCATCTCCAGCATTGCCTCGGTCTTTTTTTCAAGTTTCTCAATATCTTCTTCTGTGCCCCAGAGATATTCAAAACCTTTGAGGGCAATCATAAAGAAGTTTGCCGTCATCACCGGGTCAGGAATTGCAAAAATTCCTTTTTTAATTCCTTCACGCAGAATATCAAGAATGATCTTTGTCTCATAACGGTCTATGTTTTCTCTAAGGCGCTGAATAAAATCGTATTCTTTTAAGTATTCTTCGCGGAAGGCACTGTAGAATTTAGCAATACGGTGAACAATCCGCATCCGGGTGAGGACATAGACCGTGAGTTTCTCTTTGGGGTCAGCCGCAGAAGCAAGGGCATTTCGTATCTCTATTTTCACAACTGAAGCCTCTTTTTCAATAACGGCAAGGAAAATTTCTTCTTTATCCCTAAAATAATAATATATTGAACTCTTTGCCTTGCGTGCCGCACGGGCGATTGAATCCATCGTTGCCTTGCGATAGCCAAAACGGGAAAAGACATACCGTGCGGAATCAATGATTGAATCCCGCATTGCCTTCTTAGAAACGGTCATTTAAACCACCTTTAGATTCTTCGACCAAAATGGTCTTTAATTCGAAATAATACTCCATCATAACCAAAATTTGAAAATTGTCAATATGAATATACAGTTTTTTTGAAGAAGCATCAGCATCGAGTCGGTGTTGCTATAAATCAATGTGTCTACGAAGCACGGTAATGTGTTGAAACTTGCTGCAGGTATTATTGGTGCTGCGAGTTTGTAAATTTGATAGTTAAAGTTGACTTTTTTCATTTTTTGATTAGAATTATGACCGTGGAATATTTTCTATCTGAAGAACAGAAGAGAATAAAAGAGATTGCCCGGGATCTTGTTGAGAAGGTAATAAAACCGGCGCGACGCAAATATGATGAAGGGCATGACTTCCCCTATGATATAATCGGCGAGATTGCCCGGGAAGGCCTTTTCAAGATATTTGTGCCGAAAGAGTATGGTGGTTCAGGGGGTGGGGTCTTTGAGATGTGTATTGCAACTGAAGAGATTGCCCGAGGTTGTGGTGGTGTTGCCACTGCCTATGCGGTTGGTGCCTTAGGCGGATTCCCTATTGTCCTTTTTGCCAGTGAAGAACAGAAGAAGAAGTATCTTCCCAGGATTGCAACCGGTGAGATGCTATGTGCCTTTGCCCTTACTGAACCGGATGCGGGTTCAGATGCAGGCAGTATTAAAACCACTGCTCAGAAGGATGGTGATTTCTATATATTAAATGGGGTAAAGCAGTTCATCACCAATGGCGGAGTGGCTGATGTCTATACGGTTATTGCCATAACAGACCGGTCAAGGGGGGCACGGGGTGCATCGGCCTTTTTAGTTGAAAAGGGTTTTCCTGGATTCAGTGCGGGTAAAGAGGAAGATAAACTTGGCATCCGGGCATCGCTGACCGCTCAATTGTTATTTGAAGATTGCCGGGTCCATAAAGATAATCTGATGGGCCGCGAAGGGATGGGTTTTATCTATGCAATGAAGAATTTTGATCGAGCCCGTCCCGGGGTTGGCGCCCTTGCCTTGGGTATTGCCCAGGGTGCATTTGAAGCGGTTATGGAATTTGGGAGGGACTTCGGTCTGCTCAATAACCAATTTTTCCAGGAAAAGATTGCGGACATGGCGACTGAGATCGAGGCCGGCCGGGCCCTGACCTATGCCTGTGCCCGGATGATCGATAGTGGAGTTAGGGAGTTTTCCAAAGATTCCTCTTTTGTTAAACTTTACTGCAGTGATGTGGCGATGCGCGTTACTCTCGAAGCGATCAATTTAATGGGCCCTTACGGTGTTTTGAAAGATTACGGGGTTGAGAAGATGGCGCGCGATGCCAAGATCACCCAGATCTATGAGGGGACAAATGAGATTCAACGGACAGTAATCGGACTGGAACTCATCCGCGAGATGGGTGGGAAGAGGTAGTTATGGAGATGACCCAGGAACAGATTCTCCTTCAGAATACATTAAGAAAATTCAGCCAGAAAGAACTGCTCGATAAGGCAGGTGAGTTTGATAAGAAGGGTGAATTCCCTCAGGCAATTATCGACAAACTGGCTGAGATCGGAATGATGGGTGCAGTGATAACCGAAGAATTTGATGGCACTGCCCTGGATATGGTCAGTATTGTTATTGGACTCGAGGAGTTGAGCCAGGTCTGTGCTTCGACCGGTCTGATTGTGACAGTCCATAATCTCTTTGTGGCTGATGCAGTTTTAAAATTTGGCAATGATGAATTAAAGAGACAATATCTTCCAAAACTTGCCCTGGGTGAAATTATTGGCGGGTTTGCTGAACCCCAGTTGACCGAGGTGAATTTTAAGATCGATGGTGATAATGTTAGCCTCAATGGTTCATCCCGTAATATCATTTGTGGTGCTGCCCGGGGGCTGTTTCTGCTCTTGGCCAGAGAGGCAGCGGGCAATTCAAAATTGACCGCGATTGTGGTTGAGGGTTCAGCCGAAGGTGTGAAGATTAAAGGCAAGACTGAGACCTCGGGGATGCGAGCGGCCGGGATGCGTGAGGTTGTTTTTGAAAATCTGACTGTCCCGCGCAGAAATATAATCGGTCAGGTTGGGGAAGGCCAGATGATCTACGATGCAATCTGTGATAGGGCAAGGATTGGACTTTCGGCAATTGGTTTAGGTCTATCCCAGGCAGCGGTTGATTCGTCGATAAAGTATGCCCGGACCCGTATCCAGTTTTCAGAACCCATCATCAACTTTGGTATGGTGCGCTCCAAGATCGCCGAGATGGTGACCCGAACCCAGGTAATCAGACTGCTGGTCTATGATGCAGCATTAAAGTGCTCCCAGAATAGAGAGTTCACTAATGAATCGGCGATGGCAAAATATCTCGCCGCCAGATTTGCAACGCAGAATACAACCGATGCAATCCAGATCCACGGTGGATATGGCTATACCAAGGATTATCCGGTTGAGCGGTATTTCCGTGACTCCCAAATATGCGCGGTCATCTGTGGTTCGTCCTATCAGGACCGCGAATTTATTGCCAAAAGGACAATTGGCTAATAGTTCTGTATTTGAAACGATCAAGCGGCGTCGGTCGGTCCGGCGCTATCAATCGAGGCCGATTGAGGAAGAGAAGATTTTAACCCTGCTCGAAGCGGCAAGGCTGGCGCCATCTTCAAGTAATACCCAGCCCTGGCATTTTATCGTTGTCCGAAATCCGGAGACAATTAGAAAGATCAGAGACTGTGTGCCGGCAGGGAGTAAGCCCCTGCTCAATGATTTTATAAAGACCGCCCCAACTATAATCGTTGCCTGTGGTAAACCCCACCCGATAAATCATATCTTTACCGGACTTTTTGGCATAAGTATGCTGGCGATCGATGTGGCGATTGCTCTTGAACATATTGTTCTTACTGCTACAGAACTTGATATTGGTACCTGCTGGATCGGATGGTTCAGCGAAAAGAAGATAAAAAAATTGTTGAAGATCCCACCCGGGATCAGGGTAGTTGCCCTTCTCACCCTGGGGTATCCGGAGAATCCATCGACCAGAGAGGATCTGGGCGGGATTCCACCAAAGCCGAGAAAACCATTAAATCAGATCTACTCCTTAGAATACTATGGAAATCATCCGGGAAAGATTAAGAACTGAATGATTCATTTTTTCAGAATCATTTAAATTTCTTCCTGCTCTCACGCTTAGTTCTTCCAGATCCGGTTTGAAACCATCCTTTTTTATCGAAATGATAAATCAAAGACCTTGTTACAATTTTCAGACAGGTATCCATCTACAGGCACAGAACTTTCTGTTTCATTATTATAATTAAATGTCTTTTCAATCTATCCTGAAATAATTGGGCCTGCTCCATTTTCTACCTTGACATTTCTTCTTTCTTGAATATTATAGGATGATGCTGAAGTCGATCTTGAACAATAAGTGGTCCTGGTACTTTTATACAGGTGGGTAATATTTTTGCGCTGCTCATCTTTACCCGCCTGATCGAAAAAAGGCGGGTTTTTTTTGACCTGCGGCCGGAGTTTACCGGTAAGGAGGTTTTGTGCCTAAAAAACGTATCTTCAGTGGGATTCAACCTTCGGGTCGGCTCCACATCGGAAACTATGTGGGTGCGATCCGAAACTGGCTTGGACTTCAGGACGAGTATGACTGCATCTGGGGAATTGTCGATTACCACGCAATTACCGTCGCCTATGAGCCATCCGAGATGCCCAGAAGGATTCTCGAATGTGCAATTAATTATCTCGCCTGTGGTCTCGATCCGGACCGCTCAATCATTATGGTGCAGTCGCTGGTTCCCGAACATATCGAATTCGCCTGGCTTCTCAATACTGTAACACCGGTCTCCTGGCTCTTGAGGGTACCAACATTTAAGGAGAAGAGGCTTGAGCATCCAAAAAATGTTAATATGGGGATGATGGATTATCCGGTCTTGATGGCTTCCGACATATTGATTTATAAAGCCGAATTTGTCCCGGTGGGTGAAGACCAGTTACCCCATCTTGAATTGACCAGGGAGATTGCACGCCGTTTCAACAGTATCTTCGGCAATCTCTTGCCCGAACCCAAGGAAATTCTTGGCAAGGTCCCGGAGATTTTGGGACTTGATGGAACGCGCAAGATGAGCAAAAGTCTGGATAATTGCATTTATCTTGATGAAGACCCTGCAGTAATTGAAAAGAAATTGGCTACGGCAACGACCGATACCAATCGTAAGCGCCGCACTGATCCAGGAAACCCTGATCTCTGCAATATCTATACAATGCATCGGGCATTTTCGAAGAGTGAAGAACTTGATCAGATAGATCGAGAATGCCGGATTGCCGGGATTGGTTGTCTTGATTGCAAAACCATTCTCGCCAAGAATATTATCGCGGTATTAAATCCGATTCGAGAAAGGCAGAAAGAGTTATGGAAAAAGCCAGAAGAGGTCAGGCAGATCCTAAGGGAAGGTTCGGCAAGGGCTCGGGAAATTGCTCGTAAGACAATATCGGAAGTGCTGAAGTTATTGGGGCTTGATTCGCTAAGATAATAAATGGTAAGAGAGGATATAGGTTTGTCATAATACTTAAGGAGGCTAAAAGATGACCAATGTTGCAGTTTTTGGTGCCACTGGACTGGTGGGGGAGACGATGGTTAAGGTTCTGGAGGAGCGAAATTTTCCTGTGGCCAATCTCTATCTCTTCTCCTCAGAGCGAAGTCAGGGGAAGAGCATTGTTTTCAAAGATACCGAGATCGAGATCCTTTCTGAATTTGAAGATTTCCTCGATAAGATCGATATTGCTCTTTTCGCCATCGATAGCGAACTGAGTAAAGAGTTTGCGCCGAAGGTTAGAAAGAAGGCGATTATTATCGATAATTCTAATGCCTTCCGGCTCGATCCCGAAGTTCCGCTGGTTGTTCCAGAAGTCAATCCGGAAGTGATAAAGAATCACAAGAACTTAATTGCCAATCCTAACTGTTCCACAATTCAGATGGTAGTCGCCCTCTATCCCCTCCATAAGTACGCAAAGATCAAAAAGATTTTTGTTGCCACCTACCAGTCGGTTTCGGGTAAAGGTCGGGATGCAATTGAGGAGTTACAATATGAAACCGAGGTGCTGGCCGTTGGTGAACGCATCAAGAAATCTGAGGAGAGTATCTTTCCCTGTGCCATTGCGGGAAATGTAATCCCCGAGATCGATAAATTTCAGGATAATGGTTATACCCTTGAAGAGACCAAGATGCTCTATGAGACAAGAAAAATTTTGAGCGACGATTCGATCGATGTCTCGGCCCATTGTGTCCGGGTCCCGGTTCTGGTTGGCCATTCCGAAGCGGTTTCGGTTGAATTCGAAGAAGAGATTACACCTGAGAAGGCGATCGAGTTACTTTCTGATGCACCCGGGGTTGTTGTTTATAAAGATTTTAAGGACTATCCCTTACCCATCGATGTGGCAGGCAAGGATGATGTTTTTGTTGGTCGGGTCAGGAAGGATCTGGTATTTAAGAACGGGCTGGCGATGTGGATCTGTGCGGACAATGTGCGTAAGGGAGCGGCAACCAATGCAGTGCAGATTGCAGAAAGGTTGTTATAAAGACTGTATCAGTATCTACCCGGACTGAGACTGAAGCGCTCAGTCTTTGCCTTCAGACCAGGGTTGACTTTTAAATCGCCATATATATAATTCTTAACCGATGCCGGCAAACCTACCCCCTCAGTACTTTGAGGTCGAGAGGCGACTCAAGGATGCCAAGACGATTGAGGAAAAATTAGCGATCTATCGTGAGTTGCTCTCGATTATCCCCAAGCATAAAGGGACAGAAAAGCTTCAGGCTGAGATCAAGACCAAGATCTCGAAGTTGAATAAGGAACTTCAAAAGAAACCAGCGACAAAGAAAGGTATCGACTATTTCATTCCCCGAGAAGGTGCCGGGCAGGTTGTGCTGGTTGGCCCGCCCAATTCTGGCAAGTCGTTACTTTTGAATTCAATCACCAATGCCCGGTCTGAGGTGAGTGAATTCCCGTATACGACCCGGAGGCCGGTTGTCGGTATGGCCCCCTTTGAGGATATCCAGATTCAAATCATCGACCTGCCCTCCATCGGTGATGAAGAGGTTGATGCCTGGGTTTTTGGTCTGATCCGCAACGGTGATTTAATTCTTATCGTTGTTGATCTGGGTAACGAATATTTCATCGAAGATACCGAACTGGTTATCGAAAAGTTAAAAGAGGCCCGGATCGAAATTGACCCTCAGGCAGGAAACTTTAAAAAATCCCTTGGGATTGCGAATAAGATTGATCTTGATATGGCCCAGAATCGGCTTGATGACTTAAAAGGATATTTCGCCGGGAGATTTGAGATACTTGCCGTTTCGGCATTGACCGGCGCAGGCCTGGTTGAATTAAAAAAACTATTATTTAATATGCTTGATGTAATCCGGGTTTATACCAAGGCACCGGGCAAACCAATAGAAAAAAGGGATCCGGTTATCCTCAGAAAAGGGAGCACAGTGCTTGATGCCGCTGAAAGAATTCACAAGGATTTTGCCCGGAATTTGAAGTTTGTTCGGCTCTGGGGACGAAGTCTCCAGGGACAGAGGGTGGAGAGAAATTATCAATTGGAAGACGGTGATGTGGTTGAATTTCATATCTAACCAACAAAAATAAGAAGGGGTTAAGAGCGATCTTAACCCCTTCTTCCTTGATTTTGATCTAATTACCTATCTCGTTATGATCAGTTTCTGAATTTGAGTCTGCCCTTTGGTTTCAAAACGGATGAAGTAGACACCACCTGCCAGATCTATTGCTTGATAGATAATCCTTCCTTTGCCGAAAAACTTACCCTGCGCAATCGTTCCACTGTATCTTCCATCAACATCGAAGATCTTGACTGCTATCTGCTCTTCAGCGGGTAGTGAGTAATCGATCACAATTCGGTCATTTACTGGATTCTGGATGAGTCTGAGATATCGGGCTGATGTTAAATCAGGTCTCTGCTCCTCAATACCTACTGTTGCAAAACTCTCGTAGGGCAGATGGCTCTTGGCCGTCACCGTGACTGACATCTGGCCAGCAGTGCGCGGATTGATGGATAATGTCACACTACCCGAGGCATCGGTCGAACCACAGGCATAGACTTCATCACCTTTCCAGAGACAGACCAGTGCCCGCTGGAGCGGATTACCGGCGGAGCGGACCGTTACCGTAAAGTTCTGAGGACCCCGACCAATCGAAGAGGGATGAGTAACGGTGAGGGTCAGCGGTGTCCGGCTCCAGATCGGAAGTTCTGGATCACCAAGTAGATTCAGTTCATAGTAGCACCAGCGATAGACCGGCTGATTGTAGGCACTGTTACGCAGTCCCTGTTTTGACAGGCAGTTGACCTTACCGACTTCAAAGTTAGTGGTATCGCTCTGGAAGAAGTTCGAATAGAAACGCATATCGAACAACTCGGATGGACCAGCCGGGCCACTTGAATAGCCCCAGCCATAACGGGCATTATAGATATCGGCAACTGCCCCGCCATTGGGTGCAAGAACAAAATTTTCCGAGAAGCAGTCGCTGACATCAAAGGCACCCGCATCGCAGGCAATAGAATTGGCAAACGTATATTTACCGGTATTGGTCAGGTTGTATACGCTGGAACTTGTAGCATAGGCACCGCCTGAATAGTAGACACCGCCTGTATTGCCATGGCCAACCATATGGCAGAGGCCGATCCCGGTCCTTAGAGTCTCGGTACAGACCGATTGCGAAATCTGTCCTTGGGTTTCATAGGCTTTCCTTATTACCCAGGGCGGGACCGGTGGATAGCGGGCAATCATATTCTGGGTGCTATCACCAGGCCAGCCTGACCAGAGATTGCCCTGGGGCAGGAACATCCGGACCATATAGTTGGGATCAGGCCTTTTTTCATAAACAGTATCTTTGCGGATAAATGTAGCGAGTTCAGTTGCATTGTCAAAGCAGGCCCGGCCAATATAGACATCGTAATAGAGATCGGTTGTATCGCCGTTGAAAGGAAACTCACCGAAGATATTGTTTCGATTACCGTCATAAGACCACTGCAGGTCAGCATAATACAGATCGCAGGGTATATCCCCGGTATATCCACCATTGATAACCCGGCAGGGTCGGTAAGGCACCACACCGACATCACCGGCCAGAAGGACCCACTTTGTCCCCTTATTCTGCCAGTAGTCGATGATCAGATTTCTTATCTTTTCCTGCTGATCCCGGCCCGGATAGCGATTGGCACTGTCGGTCGGCAGTATTTTAGTATAGAACCCCTTTTTGGTCCGCCAGTTGGCAACAGGCTGGAGCGATGAGACATAACTGGCGCCGGTGATAATCAGGTAATCAGTACTGTCCCGGAAGAGAGGCTTGACCCCCGGGCTGAACCGCTCAATATCTTCAGGATTGATAACCAGATTTCTTACATCTCCACCGAAGAAATCGACCTGACCCTTACTGAGCGATATCATTCCATAACGGCCTTCTTCATATTCAATCCGGACCGTGATTTCGGTATAGAGCTGGAGATTTTTTGTGGCCGGAATATACTGGAGCGGATAGATTGATATACCCCCAATTCGAAAACCACTCATACAGCCGGTGGGCGTGAATGAAACAAGTCTGCCCGGATAGGGATTTTCGGAATGGTAAGTTTCATAATCGGGCGGAACAAACTTCCCTTTTTCTTCAATAAATGATAAGGGGAGCGCGGGCTGGGCCGGGAAGATATTATATGTTCCAATCAAATCCCTCATCTTAAAATCGACCACCGAGACACGGGTAATTTCGGCAGTTGGTGGGAGCAGGACATTAAAGTTCAACTCGGGTAAAGCAGGTTTGCCGATTTCCGATGTATAGAGATCATTACCGATAGATATCAAATCATAATCGCCGATTCTGAAAGCGGTGATTTCATATGGGGAGAAGGTGAAGGTGCGAGTCATCGATCCGGCATATATCAAAAACGGCATCATAAAGACTATGAGATACTTCATAAAACCTCCTGTAATTTTAATAAAACTAAGACTCAATAGTTTGATTTTAAAGAGAAACAGTAAAAAGTCAAGAGTTTTTTTCTATATTTACTCATCCTTGACTTTTCGCTAAATTGTTATAATATAGGTTATATATGGGTATAGTATCATACCTTATGCTGATACTTTTGGTCGCACCCGGTTCTGAATTACAATTGAAGACTTCAAATCCTGTAAAGATTGTTGCGGTCTGGACATTAAAATTATATAAGCGATGTATCTCGCCAGGTCAGGGCGAACAGATCTGCAATTATTCACCCAGTTGTTCACAATTTACCAAAGAAGCGATTGAAAAATATGGACTATTCTGGGGAATCTTAATGGGTGGTGATCGCCTTCTCCGCTGTAATAGTTTTTCGCCCGGTTACGAAGGCAGGTTCTATTTTGGCCGCCAGGCTGGCCGGATCTATGATCCGGTGCGAGATCACTATCTGTTAAAATATCACCACCATATTCTCGAAGCCGACTCAGGTGGTCTGGGCAGCGGTCCACCGTGAAAGTCTCAGTATGATCTTCTTTATTCTATTTTTTACAGCCGACTTGGAGTTGGTGAATAATCCTGAATCAATTCTCAGGTTCGCTGATTATCTCTTTGAAGAAGGCGAATATGAACAGGCAATTGGTGAATATCGACGCTACCTCTTTGCCTCAGGCCTGGAGGTAGATTCAGTGCGGATGAGGATGGTTAAAGGTTGGATCAAACTCGGTAAATATCACCTCGCCCGCCTCGAAGCCTTCCGGATCCAAAATGAAGATTTGCGAAATTTTCTAACGGGCAAGAGTCTCTATTATTGTAATCGACTTGACTCGGCACGCACTTATCTTGGGAAGGTTAGCGACACGACTTATCGCGATCAAGCCAGAGCGTTTCTCGGTTTGGCCTGGGCTAAGGGATTCAATTTTTCTGAAGCAGGCAAATACATTCTCCTGCCCGAATATAAGATTGGTTATCGAAATCCAGTCCTGAGTGGATTATTTTCAATTATCCCTGGTTTAGGACAGGCCTATTCAGGACGATGGGGCGATGGGCTTTATGCAATTTCCACGATCCTGATTGGTTCGATTGCAACTTATTATTATTATAAACACGATGAGGATCTGAAATTCTCAATTGCCCTCGGGGTCACCTCAGTCTTTTATGTTGCCAATATCTACTCAGCAATAGTTGCGGCCAAGAATTACAACCTGAGTGAACGATATTTCTATTTTAAAGAAATCGAAAGGCAGATAGTTAGCGAATGACAATTATTATCCTGTTAATAGGCCAATTGACACTCGCCGATCGATTATATCAGGCCGGTTATTATAAGGAGGCGGAACTGGAGTATCAGCGAGTCCTCTTTTTTACCTCTTCAATAGAAGAGAAGAAAACCGCTCTTAAAAGACTTGTCTTTTGTTACTTTTATAATGGTAAGAATGACCGGGCAATTTCAACGTTAAAAGAGTTGATTATAACTGATACCCTGAATCGGTTTCACTATACAGTGGCACTCGTAAAAATTTATATCCGTAGTCAGTATTATTCCCTGGCCCGTCTTGAAATTAAAGGTCTCTTATCTCAGGCACCGAATGAATCTCTGCGCAGTCAGGCTCAGAGATTGTCCGGCATAAATAATGTTTTAAGAGATGATTATATACACGCCCGGGCGGATTTTGTAGCAGTTGGCGACAGTGTTATGGTCAATAAAGTCGACCAATACTTCAGACGACCACAAAAGAGTCGATTTAAGGCGCAGATCTTATCCAGTCTCTTTCCTGGGCTGGGGGACTTTTATGCAGGGAATTATCGGTTAGGCATAATCGATTTCAGTTTAAATTTCGGCTCGGGTTTTTTGCTTTATAATGCAATTAAGAAAAGGAAGATGTTTGATGCGGCGTTGGTCTTTTCTTTTCTGACCGTCCGTTTCTACAACGGTGCAAGAAATAACGCCGCAAGTTCAACCCGGGCCTTTAATGAACGTAAAAAGTTTGAATACTTAAGAGACCTCGAGATTATTTTCAGTAAAGACCTTGCTCTTGAATAGTTAAAGTCAAATACCTTGTTTCTTTATTCATAAAAGATTTAGGCCTAAATTCGATGGCGATCTACAATCAATATTGATTTTTAAAGATGATGATGTATACTTCTCCAATGGCTTTAAAAAGAGAGCCCACTCAAAAAAATATGGTGGGAAGAGGCATGCTGGCCTGGGTTGTTATAATTGTCTGCTTTTTGGGGAGTTTTTTATTAAAACACGAGGGTTTTAATAAGTTTAATTCTCAGGCCGATACTGGTCAATTTTATTTTACCACTGAAAATGCGGTACAATTTTACTTTGCCCGAAGTCTCGCAACAACCGGAAAGATCGAAGGGTTTCAACCCCGTCTCCAGTATCCCGAGGGTTTTAATGTTAATGATAATATACTCCTGTTAATGGAGAAGGTCACGGCCTTTGTTTATCGTCTCTTTTCCTTGAATCTGCCTTTTCACCGCTACATCTTTATCTTTGTCTCTCTCTATAGTTCTCTCACCATCATTGCAATCTTCTTGATTGTCCGGTCGGTGAATCAAAACTTAACCGGTGCATTGTCCGCCGCAGTGGTCTTTAGTTTTTCGCTCGGTGCCTGGGCGCGCACGATTGGCAGTTTTGCCCGTGAGGATTTCACAATCCCCCTGCTGACATTTTTACTTTTGAATCTGATTCTGGTACTAAAAGGTAAGAAGATAATTTTTACCATTGGACTTTTATTTATTTCTGTTTACCTATCGATGATTTCGTGGCATCTATCGGGATTCTTCATCTTTTTAGTTTTGATGATTATTTTTATCATCTTGGTCTATTTTAACGAAATCGATAAGCTGAAGAGTATCTTTCTGAGTGCAGGTAGCGCCTGCCTTCTGGCCGGGCTTACTGCCCAGCCTTTACGAAGTAAAGGATTTCTTTTCAGTCCGCTGGCCTTATTCATCATCATCGTTATCTTTTCACTTATTTTTAAAAGATGGTGGTGGCGTTCCCGAATTATCGGTCTTGGTTTAGTATTTGGCCTGTGGGGTCTGTCAGTGCTGGCTGAAAATTTCTTACTACCCGCTCATCTGCGCGAATATGGCCATGTCTATAATCTGATGCTGGCCAAGTTTAGATATTTGAGCATCAAACCAGAGAATCCCCTGCAGTTGAACGATGCAGCGCGTTCTTTCTGGGTTGGCCCTTATGATAGTCCATCTCTACCCGTTATTGTCGATTATCTCCTTTTACCCTTACTTCTTGGTATTCCATCGAGTATCTTTCTTTTTGTTTTTAAGAAAGATCGGGTATCACTATTCTTAATTATCCTCACTATCGGCTGGGTAATTATGGCTTTATTAATGGCCCGTTTCATCGTTTTTGGTGTCCTGTTTCTTTATCTAATCTTTGGAATTGGGGTTGGAGAGATATTTAATACATCCCGCAATAGGCTGGTGCGACCATTTTTCTTATTAATTACGGCGGTAGTAGGTATTGGTGGGGCTATGAGACTGTCCCAGACTCCGATCCGGGATGAATTTATGGATGAAGAGATCTATCAGGTCTTAAAGTATCTGGCTGATCTGCCCGATCCCGGGGCACCGGTCTTAACGACTTTTGGCTGGAGTGGTTCGATAATTGCCTATACTGATAAAGCCAGTATCCTCCATCCGATGTTTGAAAATGAATCGATCAGAAGAAAGAATTTAGAGATTATGAAAAGTTTTTACGCTACAGCCGAAGAATTGCGGAAGAAAGTTGACGCTTATGGGATTCGCTATATCTGGTATCTGCAGAATGAAATGCTCTTCATTACCGGTAAGAGTTCGCATCGTTATATGGCCGGAATTACAGAGATAACAAAACGGTCACCCGCCTACCTGATGAGTTTTCGCCCCGAGTCACTACCCTACCTTGAGATTGTCTATCAGACCAGCCAGCATCGTATCTTTAAGGTTGTCGATCCTGACCACGCCAGAGTGAAGAGATACACCGGATATTCTTTCTTTTTTGATGAAGAGAATTTTGCGTCCCCGGATACGATTGTTGATGAAGATTTGATCAGAAGAAAGAAACACCTGATATACGAATCTTATAAGATTACCAGGAAGGCTTTGGAACTCAAGAACCATCTTCAAACTGCAGCGGTCGAGAGGCTCTTAAAAGATGGGTTGAGATTATTCCCCCGGAATATAATGGCCCTTAACAATCTGGGCTCGCTTTATCACAATCAGGGTCGTTACGAAGATGCACTTCCTTACTTCCAGGCCGCTGCTGCGATTGATCCCAACTCACCGGAAGTTCTCTTCAATCTTGGGCTGGTCTATATTGCACTGAACCAGATTGATAAAGGAATTGAATATTTAGCAAAAGTCTGTCAACTGGCCCCGGAAATCGAAGAGGCAAGAATCTATCTTGCAGAATGTCTGATTAAAGCAGGACGAAATCAGGAAGCAATTCGGACTCTGAAAGAACTGTTGGAAATCAATCCGGATAATTCAAAGGCTCAAGAGATCCTTAAGAAGATCAATAAAAAATAGTATTCGCTATTTTAATTTTTTGGTGTTATCTTCTTTCTTCTTATAATACTTTTTCCCCTTCAGACCCTCGGGCAGATACTCCTGTTCAACCTTTGCGTCCGGGTAGTCGTGCGGATATTTATAACCTTTGCCATAGCCCCATTCCTTCATCAGGCGGGTTGGAGCATTGCGGAGATGGAGAGGAACGGGTTCGGCATAGGTCTGAAGCGCATCCTTTTTTGCCTCTTCATAGGCAGTATAGGTCTCATCTGATTTTGGGGCTAAGGCGAGATATATTGCCAGTTCGGCCAGGGCAAGATCGCCTTCAGGCCGGCCGATGAAATCAATTGCATCCCGGGCAGCAACTGCCAGGACCAGGGCAAAGGGATCGCGATTGCCGATGTCTTCGGTTGCAAATCTCACCATACGCCGGGCAATGTATAATGGGTCTTCACCTGCCTCGAGCATTCTTGCCAGCCAGTAGAGCGCAGCATCAACATCACCACCCCGCAGGGATTTATGGAGAGCAGAAATGAGATTGTAATGTTCTTCGCCAGCGCGGTCATAACGCAGGGCTTTCCGCTGGACAATATCTTCAACCAATTTAAGATCGATCGAGCTTGCATTCGCGGTCTGACTCGCCAGTTCGAGGATATTCAGGGCAACCCGGGCATCGCCATCAGAGACCGTTATGATAAAGTCAAGTGCCTGGGGTTCGATTTTGATATTAAGCTGTCCTAAACCATCAGGATGATTTAGCGCCCGGTTAATAATCTCTCTGATAATTTCTGGAGCCAGAGGTTGAAGCAGATAGACCTTGGCCCGGGAGAGGAGGCTCGAATTTATCTCAAAAGATGGATTTTCAGTTGTGGCACCGATTAATATTATCGTCCCCTTTTCCACATAGGGTAAGAAGATATCCTGCTGGGCACGATTGAAGCGGTGAATTTCATCAATAAAGATTATTGTCTCCTGTCCGAACATTCGTTTCTTATCTGATGCCTGGTCGATTATCTTCTTTATCTCATTGATGCTTGATGATGCAGCGGAGAAGGGAAAAAACTCGGCTTTCACTGTCTGGGCAATAAGGCGCGCAAGGGTAGTTTTGCCACAACCGGGTGGACCAAAGAATATCATTGAGTGGATCCGACCCTGCTCAATTGCCTTACGCAGGGGTCGACCCGGTCCAATCAGATGCTCCTGGCCTAACAACTCCTCCAGACTTTTTGGCCGCAAACGGTCAGCGAGGGGACTTTTCAATTTCAGTATCCTCTTAATTTGAGAAATAGATAGAAGAAGGGTATGGTAAAGAGGAGACTGTCGATTCGGTCGAGCATACCACCATGCCCGGGGAATAGTTGAGAGGTGTCTTTGAGGCCGACTTCCCGTTTAAAGGCGGATTCAAATAGGTCGCCAAGAGTGGCCAGGATGCCGATACCGGTGGTTATCATTATACTATCAAAGAGACTAAAATTGGTCTTAAACCATTGATTGAGAAGCAGAAGAGATGGCAGGCTGATTACTATTCCTCCGATCAGACCTTCGTATGTCTTTTTGGGGCTAACATCAGGGGAGAGTCGCAACCGGCCGATACCACTGCCAACTAAATATGCCCCGGTGTCAAATATCCAGGTGATGACAATGGGGAAGAGTGCAAAATTTACACCCGATTTGCGTAACAGGATCAGAGTTGAAGGGAGCAGGGAGAGGTAGATGATGATGAAAGTGGTGGTAGAGATCCTTTCAAGAAAAGATTTCTGACCAAAACGGAGAAGACTGAGGAGGATGATATAGATGAAGAGCAAAGACGAGAGGTATTGGAGCGGAATTGAAAGATAGATGCCAACGGGCAGGAGATTGGCGGGTAAGAATATACAGGCCGGATAGGGAAAGATGTTCTTCCGATGGCAGAAACGGAGAAATTCGATCAGACAGAGATTAATGACCACCAAGATAAGAATCAGGGTAAAGAACTTACCGAGGAATAAGGCGATCAGGACGATCGGTATCAGGATGGAGGCCGTGGACAACCGGATTATGAAAGAGCGAACTTTATTCGACCCGGCCAAAGCGCCGCTCCCGCTTCTGAAAATCCTCGATTGCAGACTGGAGTTCCTTCTTACGGAAGTCGGGCCAGAGTTTAGGGGTGAAGTATAACTCAGTATATGCCGATTGCCAGATTAAAAAATTGGAGAGTCGGATACGCTTCTCACAGCCGGTACGAATCAAGATGTCCGGATCCGGGATTTCAGGATGGTAGAGAAAGTTTCTGAACCAGGTTTCGTCCACCTCATTTAAATCGATTTTCGATCTTCGATCGGTATTCAGGATCTTTTTGACCGCATCGACTATTTCACCCCGTCCTCCATAACTCAGGGCAAGACAGAGAACAAGGCCTGGATTATTTTTAGTCAATTCAATCGATCTTTTAATCTCTTCCTGAATATCAGGTCTTAAATCGCTGGTCCGACCGATGAAGAGCATACGGACTTTATTCTTATGAAGTTCAGGGGTCTCCTTAATCAGCAGTTCTTTTAACATATCCATCAGAAAATCGACCTCATCTTTGGGCCTCTGCCAGTTTTCAGTTGAGAAGGTATAGAGGGTTAGATACTTGATACCAAGCTCAGAAGCGGCCTTGACAATTGCCCGGACCGATTCGACCCCCTCACGATGGCCAACAATTCTGGGCAGCCCCCTTTTTTTCGCCCACCGGCCATTACCATCCATAATAATTGCAATATGCTGGGGAATTGCCATATAATATTATAACTGAAAACGAGTCAAAGTCAACTTATAGTTCCTTAACTGAGTCCTCTCCACTTTTCCTTTTGATTTTTTAGGAATTTTAAGGTATGATGAGGCAAGGAGGAAGATATGCAAAAACTAAAAATAGGCCTTACCCCACCATACCCATTAAAGAGAC
>CBFGIV010000032.1:0-24709 GCA_965648915.1 Caldifarciminota bacterium
ATTGACATGCGGCTTCTTCCGCTCAAACTTAGCCTTGGCCATAGAAAAACCTCCTTACCTTCCTTAAAATAAAAGAATTTTATTATATTCAAAATTATAATAAAGTCAAATGTTTTTTAAAATCGATAAGACAGCCTGGAGCCGGAATCGAACCGGCGACCTCCTCCTTACCAAGGAGGTGCTCTAACCGACTGAGCTATCCAGGCAAGAAGATAAGGAATAACTCAAGTTATAATTATATACGCATATCTCCAAATGTCAATCAATCTTTTTAAAGATAAAGAAAAGGGGTGTGCATTAAGCACACCCCTTAAGATCTCTTCAGGATTCCTTACTTGACTAGGACGATTTTGTCGGTGTGATCCAGGTCAGCCCCTTTGAGTCTCAGGAAGTATATCCCCGCGGCCAAGCCTTTCAAATCCATTCTGACCCTGTGGGTTCCAACCTGATAATCGAGATTGTCGATAACCTTTCTAATCAGTCTACCCTGACTATCATATAGACTCAGACTCACAAGAGCCGGCTGATTCAGCGTAAATTGAATCGAAACAAGTTCCTTGGCCGGATTGGGCATTATGTGATCCAGGTGCGATGGCTGGACCACTCTTTCGGTTGTAACATCTTCGACGCCGAGCATCGGGAATCCACCAGTTACGGCGAGGGCATAGGGTTGTCTCGGTTTCGGCACATTCTTTCCCTTTACTTTAATCGTCCAGGTTCCAACCTGTGGGCTATTTCTCCGCACACACTCTTCGACATTCAAAGAATCATAACTTCCGCCGGTTACCGATTGGCCACCTGAATAGACACTGCCTTTATACTGATTGCCGGCTGGATCGATAACGGTCAGATCGAGGTTATTGACCAGAACGATGTTGGCCCGCATCGGACCAGGTGGGTCGGTCCAGACCAGAGCAACCCGGAAGGGCTGGGTCGCATCGTTGACATTGATGGTATAGAGAACCGAATCATTTGTCCTCAACCCCAGTGTATCATCTTTAATCCACAACTTCTTTGCTTCGCCGGTAAAGTAGAGAACACTATCCAGGTCGATTTTACCCCAGCCGACATTATTATCCGGCACCGTATAACCCGTAATCGAATTGTCACAGGAGACAACTGCCATTGCCTTAACCAGGGCAGCGGAAATGTACTTCATACTATCCCGTGGGTTCGCCGCACCGGTTGGATAAAAACCGGCTCTCAAATACTGGCGGATTAAAGTAACGGTACCATTGGTGATCGGTGTTGCCATACTCGTCCCGGACATACTTGTATAGGCACTATCATTGGTCGAAGTCGCCGACCATATTGCATCGCCCGGTGCGCAGAGGGTTGGTTTTCTTCGATTGTCAGCAGTTGGTCCACGGCTATTCCAGGACATCCAGGTATTGGAGTTTACACCGTTGCCCAGAGCACAGACCGAAATGATATCCTTGGCAATCGGTGGATGGCCCATTGAATTCCCCGAGAGATTACCCATTGAGTTACACTCAAGGAACTGACGATGTGCCCAGATAAATGAATCGGCGGTAAAATCAGTGAAGATATAGATATTGTAGGTATCCTTGCGCGATAGACTCATCGACATATTCTTAACGCCGCCACCGATGGTGCAGGCCTCAGCTACATTCCACCAGGTCCACATATCCCAGCTGGTGGGCAGTGAACCATAGTAATTAAAGTAGTGCCTGGCCTTGGGTGCCATACCATCATAGAGACTGGTCTTGCCCCAGTATGAATCATCACCACAGACCGAACCACAGGTATGGGTTCCGTGCGAAGAAGATGTATAGGTGCCACGATAGCCGATGATCTTGCGATGTCTGGGGAATTCGCCATTACCAACAACATTGATCGTTGAATCACGGAACATATAGTGTGTTGCCCTGAGACCATCATCACAGGTACCGGTAATCATTCCCTGACCCCTTAAACCTTTACGCCAGATCGGTCTTGAGGTATCAGAGGGCGGATAACCCTTCTGGACCACCCACTGCGCCTGATCGTTATCCAGTTCCATTGGTGTAAACGGTTCGATCCAGTAGATGCCGGGGATTCTTGCCACATCATCGATCTTCGATACATCGATATCGAATTTGACACTCTTGAAGGCTTCGTTGATCTCCCATAGAAGATTGGTGCCACCAAGATTGAGAATCTGACCAAAGACCTCACCTGCATCCGCATCACCGAAGAGAACCGCAATCACTGTCCTGGTGCCGGTCCCCCTGGTAAGTCCGGGATAAAGTTTGTAGGCAGGCTGGAAAAGGCCGACCCAGCGCACCTGGGGTAGGGCATTTACTGCATCAACTTTTTCAGGATCGAGTTGAACGAGGAAGGTATAACGGTGCTGATAGTCGATAAACTTACCACCCATATCAAGGATATCTCTTTTCCATTCTTCTCTGATCGGACCCGGGAACTGAACGAGGTAATAACCGTATTTTCCAGTATACCTGTCGATCTTGAGATCGGCTGGAATCTCCGGTTCACCCTTGAGTGGATCGAAATTGTATCCCTGAACAAAGCCAATCGTCATTGGACCGGTCTCCTCCATGGGAAGGACGATCTTGTTACCCGCAAGACCGAGACTTAACAGCAGAACAAGGCAAAATAATACGCCTTTACTCATCTTAATCCTCCTTAATTTATAACCCACTCTCCTTACCTTAAGGTAAGGGAGAAAATAAGAAGAAAGACCGTCGTTGGAATAACCGATATGCTAAAGAACAAAAAAGATTAAATAAATTTAACCAAAAATTATAATTTGTCAAGAAAAAAAATGCAGAATGTCTCCCGATGTTTCTATTTTTACTCTATTTCACTTCAGCACCTGTTCGAGGTTTTTTATATCACCGACGATCTCAACCTTGCGATCCGGAAATTTTATAATAAACTTTTCACGCACACGGTGGATTAATTCAACCCCCCTTAACTTGGCCAGAATTCTGATCCGGGCGATATTAAATAGATTTTCAAGGACAGCGGGGAATTTTCCAAAACGATCTTTTAACTCTTCAATCAGATTATCAATCTCGTAGAGAGATTCGGCTTGCATCAACCTCTTATAGAGGGCGACCCTTTCAAAGGCATCGCTGATATATTCTTCAGGAATGTAACCATTAATCTTGAGGTCTAACACTGGCTCTCGCCTTACCGGTCTCCCTTTCAGGGCATCTACTGCCTCGCTGAGCAGTCTTAAATAAAGGTGATAGCCGACCATATTGACAAAACCGTGCTGTTCTCGGCCCAGTAGATTCCCCACACCCCTGATCTCCATATCCCGAATTGCCAGGCGAAAACCACTGCCTAATGAGGTATAAGTCAATATGGAACCAAGACGTTTCTTCGCTTCCGGAGTCAATTTTTTTTCTTCAGGGATAATGAAATAAGCATAAGCCTGGATCTCGGTGCGACCAACCCGACCCCGTAACTGGTGAAGGTCGGCCAGGCCAAAAAGGTCAGCCCGATTGATGATAATTGTGTTAACCCGGGGAAGATCAAGTCCCGACTCGACAATTGCCGTGGAAAGCAGGATATCATATTTTCCTTCAAGAAATTCAATCATTGTCCGCTCTATTACTGATGGACTCATCCGGCCGTGGAGCATACAGATTGAGAAGTCAGGTAATAGTTGATGGAGTCGATGATAGATCTGGTCGATGGTCTCAATACGATTGTGGACAAAAAAAACCTGCCCACCGCGCTTCTTTTCGAATATTATCGCCTGCCGTATCTCATCATCATCCCATTCCAAGACTTTAGTTATAATACCTTTACGCCCCAGAGGGGGCGAGTGGATAACCGAAATATCTCTAATTCCGGAAAGGCACATATAGAGAGTTCGAGGAATCGGCGTCGCAGAAAGCAAGAGTGTATCAACCTGAGCCCTTAACTTCTTGATCTTTTCCTTTTGCATCACGCCAAAACGCTGTTCCTCGTCAATAATTAATAAACCGAGATCTTTAAAATTGATATCACCCTGGAGCAAGCGGTGGGTTCCAATAATAATATCGATCTTGCCATTACTAATTTCTTCTATGATCCGCTTCTGCTCGGATCGATCTTTCAGCCTTGAGAGCATATCGATCTTTACCGGAAACATCTTCAATCGCTCACCGAAGGTCTTGTAATGTTGAAAAGTTAGTAGGGTCGTTGGTGCAATAAGACAGACTTGTTTTCCGCTCAGAACCGCTTTGAGTGCTGCCCTGATCGCCACCTCGGTCTTACCAAAGCCAACATCACCGCAGATGAGTCGATCCATTACTTTTGGGCTTTCCATATCATTTTTGACATCTTCCATCGCCCGTATCTGATCCTGAGTCTCTTCATAAGGGAACGACAATTCTAAGGACTGCATAAACTTATCGTCCTTAGAAAAAATGAAACCTTTGACCGAAACCCGCAAGGCATAGAGTTTCAATAACTCTACTGCCAGTAATTCAGTTGCCGCTTTAACCCGGGAACGGGTCTTAAACCAGAGTTCGCGGCCGAGTCTGGATAGTCGCGGTGGGCGGCCCTCACTTCCGATGTATCGTTCAACAAGATTGAGTCTTTCCACCGGGACAAAGATTCTGTCACCACCCGCATAATTTATAACCAGACATTCTACCTGGTTTCCATTGCATTTCAGAATCTTGAGTCCAGCAAATTGACCGATACCAAACTCCTCGTGGACGACATAATCACCAATTTTTAATCCGAGCAGGTCATCAATAAAGAGACCCTTAAAACGGGACCGCTTTGGTTTAACTCTAACATGGCCGAAGATTTCATATTCAGTGAGGACAACCAGCCTTTGCCTTTTATCAACAAAACCCTCAGCAAGATAACCATCAACTAATTTGATTTTTTGTGGTGCAGAAACTAATATCTGGTCGCGGATTGGTGATGAACCGGTAACCAGATAGAACTGACTATCACTTCTTTCGACATCAGTTTTCAGTTCAGCCAGATTACCAAAATATAACCGTGGTGGTGCCAGACCGAAATCAACTTCTCCGGCGCTATTAACTACAACCAGGTTCTGATAGTCTTCCAGTGGAGACTCAGAGGCATCATCAACAATTATCAGTGCATCGCGGTGAATCTTCTCAATAAGCCGAAGACTTCCTGACTTATAGAACTTAATAGTTGCCCGATCTAAGATTTCAATCGACCGCTGGGTCAAAGGATCAAAGGTTCGGATGGAAACAATCTCGTTACCTGAGAACTCAAATCTGAAAGGTTTCTCTTCACCATCAACAAATATATCTACGATCCCACCGCGCCGGGCAAATTCACCCTCTTCTTCAACCATTTCTTCTTTTGTGTAGTGTGCAGTCAGAAGATGACCAACCAGTTCCTCAGGCGCAAAAATATCCCCTACCTTCAATTGTTGCTCTACGGTCTGGCCTATAGCTTCATTTAAGAATTTTCGAGTAGTAATCAGAACCTGGTAGTTATCCCTGATCGTTAGATGATTCCGATCGATAAATTCAATAATTGAATTGGGTAAAAAAGAGGCAATCTCTCGGAAACAGTGCTCAATCCTGTGTTCTTGCGTCAAAAGGATAACCCGGAATTTAGCCCGGGCCATCTGCATCGCCATCAGCGATATTGCACTACCGGAAAGACCGGAAAGGGTAACCCTCTTCTTTTTTTTGATCAGTCTTAGAAGAGACTCAATATCAAAAAAGTTCACAAGGAACTTAAAATACCCAGGGCGATTGAATGCAACTTTGTTTCGGGTGGGTCTGCCCGGGAAAGCATAACAACCGGATACGCAGCACCCATAACGATTCCGGCTGATTTGGTTTTGGTGAAATACATCAAACCTTTAGCCCAGATATTACCGGCTGAAATATTAGGCATAATAAGAAAATCGGTATCACCGGCAATCTCACTTTTAATCTTTTTGTGTTCAGCCGCTTCTTTAGAGACCGCAACATCGAAACCGAATGGGCCCTCGACTATTGCCCGGCCAAATTGCCCCTCTTTGGCCAACTTAACAATCTCAACCGCATCGACCGTCTCGGGCATATCCGGGTGCACCGATTCGCTGGCTGCAACCAATGCGACCTTCGGGTTCTGATAACCCAGCCGCTCGAGAAGTTCCAATCCATTTTTAACCAGGTCAATTCTTATCTTTAAATCCAGTTTCGGATTCATCCCCCCATCGGACATAAAGAGCAATTTATGATATCCCGGGACTTCTAAGACTGCTATATGACTCAGGGTCCGGCCGGTTCGTAAACCATAATCTTTATTCAGTACGCCTTTTAAAAAGGTTGAAGTCGAAACAAGACCTTTCATCAGTATTCCCGTCTTCTCCCTTGTCAATCGGCAGGCGTATTGCATTGTCGCTTCTTCATCCTGGGAGTCGATGATTTCGCTCCTCTGCAAATCGAATCCAATTTTTTGGCTAATCTCTTTGATACGTAGAGTATCGCCAATCAGAATCGGAAAAACCATATTCAGTTCGTCGGCCAGTTTGACCCCTTCCAGCACTGCTTCATCTTCTGCCCGGGCAATAACGCAGACCTTTTTGCCTCTCAATTTTGTCTGCTCAATCAATTCAGCAAAGTTTTTCATTTTAATATCCTTTCTATCTTTTAGTTTGAATAGTATATGCGCCCAAACCGGAAAACATTGGGTAATAGACTGTTTCTTAATTATTATAATCAGCCACGCCTTTAAGTCAACCGGAATTTTGCCTAGTTCAAATACCAATCTTGAAACCTAAATTTATCCACAAAAAGACCATTCCCCATTCAGGAAAGTCAATAATTGCATCATCAACAACACCTTTGGCACTGCGGCTTTTCCACAAGTATAAAAAACCGTCGATAACAGGAAACTCAATAAAAACTTTTTCAAAAAATTCAATCTGCAAACGAAAACCTGCATCCATTGTAATTCCGCTCAAGTCATATACTTGATAATCTTGTATCACATTTCTATTGAAACCAGCGCCAGCGCTCAATATTGGTCCAAAGCTGATAAACCCCACACTGCTGTTGATAGGATACCAGTCGAAAAATAACCTGCCCGCAGTCAGACTACCCGTCAAACCAGACTTATCGCCTTTGATAAAATTATTGCCCGCAAGATGCTCTGACGACAGGTCGACATTTATAATCAGCACACGATAGCCGGAATTCCGCAACATATTACACCAGAGTTCCTGTCCGAAAAAGAAAGTAAAATTTTTCGGTCCTAAATTTCTGAAATTATTCTGCAACAATTCAGAAACTTCAAAACCGAAGTTGAAAGCGGGTTTTAAATCATTGACCAGTTCTTCTCCTTGTGCAAAAACAAAAGGAGTGACAACGAATAAAATAACAAGTAAATTATTCGTCATTTTCTTATAAACAAATAACCACCAAGGGCGCCGTCCACAAGCCCAAATAAGCCAAAATAGAGTGTCGCAATAAAAATACCTGCACCGATTATTGCACCAATAAGAACACCAATCTCACCGTCAAATTGCCATCCTCAGTTCAAGAGCGGTAGCAAGCCAATGTACTCCATAACAACCTAAGGGGTATCTATTCTTTTTTTAAATATCTGTCAAAAAATGTACATACCCGATCAAAAAATTCGGGATAGGTGATAAATTCAGGGCCATTAATTCCGCTGTGTTCTGCCCCGGGCACTATCCATAGTTCTTTTGGACCTTTCAACTTACTCATTATCTTCTCTGACATCCAGACTGGTGTCCGATTATCCTTCTCGCCGACAATTAAAAAAACCGGGATAGAAATTTTTTTTGCTGCATTGATGGGGAGAAGTTTTTTGGGATAACCTGCCGGCGCCATAAAATTCCTCTCCGGCATTATTTTTTTCAGAATCGGCATAATATCATCAAACGATGTTAATAGCGCCCTGCCCGCATAGGCTGAAATATCTTTCCTCTTAGCAATAATGGCGAATGAGAGATAGGCACCGGTGGAAAACCCCATAACACCTATCCGACTGGTATCAACCTCTGGTTGTTTTTTTACAAAATCAACTGCAGCATCATAATCGGTGATGTATTCAGCATAGCAGAGTCGATCGGGCTCGGTCTTCCATTCACCGCTTTTGCCAAAACCCCTCCAGTCGAACAGGAAGACATTATATCCCTTTGTGAAGAGATGATAGCCATAAAATATAAACTGCGCCATATTTCCCGCATCACCATCACAAATAATTATCGTTGGCCTTCTTATTGTATCTACTGAATATGGTCTTGTTCTGGGTCTCAATTCCTGAGGCACCGGTATCACCCGCCCAATTATGGAGTTGGCAATACCCACTGTATCTTGAGCCGGAATAAACCATCCTTTTAATTTAAAGCCATCCACAGTCACAAATTCAACTTCACGGAAGATTACTCCATAATCAGAAGGAATCGCCTTATATTCCTTTTCGGGTTTGAGTGCAAATAGCGATGAATAGATTAAAAGAATTAGACGACCGGCCAAAAAGATATAATTTTTCGCATCAATCATATATCCTCCTTTTCTCTCATCTTCAGAGCCGGGCATTACGTTCTGTTTGGAAAATCTGATAAATAAGCCAACCACCGTAAACCAGCCCGGTGAGCATAGTAAAGAACCCTAAAATCCTGGTCAGAAGAGCAATGGTTGTATCCATATTAAGCAATCCCAGTTTGCCCAGGATATAATTCCAGTCGTGAATCTGGCCTTCACTACCGAAAGGTGATACCAAGATCATTTCCATCGCCCGGGCATCAGCAATATAGACTGCAACTCCGTAAAGATTTGTCGCCAGCCAGCAGAGCGCCACTGAGATGGCAAAAAAATCTCGCTGGTGGTAAAACATTATTATACCAATAATCGGGACAAGACATTGCAAGATCGTCCCGCCCAGCACATAGATAAAATGGCCAAAAAAAGCAAAGACAAAATGGCCAAGTTCATGGATGCACAAATTCAATGGTGCAAATATACCCTGTTGATAAGAAGAGCCGGTGATCTGGCAGATAAAAACAAAAAACAGATAAAGCCACAATAGCAAACGCAGATGCCAGCGACGATTGGCACACCAATCACGAGATACCTGAAGTAAGGAGAGAAAAAATTCATTTAACCTTCTTATGCCTTTAGTCATCGATTAAAGAATCAGCACACGCTGAGGCCTTCTCGGATCAATAAGCAGTTGTAATCTGGCACCGGGTATCAATTTGCCTATCTCTAATAAATTAAATACTCGTTTGATGGTTATCGTGTAAGGTGATCCTGCACCAGTTATTATGTTGAGCTTTAGTCGCACCTGGGGAAGGTTATTAATATAAACACCGGTCTGTTCTGCCGAAATTATCTCTCCGGTTCCGGGAATACCGAATTTTTTAAACCACTCAATCTCTTTAAGTTTCCTGGAATTCCACAGAATTATACCACCAATAATGGCTACAATTATAACGATAAAAGTTCCCCCCATAAGAAAAAAGAAGATATCGAGGGGGTAGCCATCACCGGTCCTGGCACCAGGGGGTGTATGAAATCCTAAGACAATGAAGATAATACCGATAACAATAAACGGTAAGGCAACAAAAATCAAAGTAACCTTATTTATCTTCCACATAACTACCTACTTTGCTTTATTCCTCCTTAGGGCACTTCACACAATTGCAGAAAGCATGGTAGATTGCGCAGATACCACCGAGCAGGCAGATAAATCCCCAGAAAAGGGGCAAACCGAAGATATGAGCCATTGTTGGTTTGGCATAAGGCAACAAATAGAGTCCGTATGTAATCAGAAAACATCCACAGACAACTGTGATATGACCGAATATCGCAGTTGCAGTGCGTGTTCCTTTCCAACCAAGATAGATGAGCGATAGGCCGATAAAGAATGGTATGATCTTGACTGGAATGTTTGTAATAAAAATGCCTATTCCACCAAAGATCGTAAGGAATATACCCAGTCCAAATGAAACCGGTGATTTTATCTTCATCTTACCTCCAGCATTATCCTAATTCTTCAAATTTTAGTCTTTAAATATTTTAGATCTTCCAGGTCCTTTGGCCGGGTCAGGGCCTCTTTGTTTTTTATCAACTCATTCAACCCAATATAATACACTTTTACCATAGTCCTTCTCCTCGATTTTACCTGTTCACATTTTTTATTTTCCCAGGCTTCTGAAAAACTCACCCCGGTTATTTTATTTAAGAGGTCAATTCGATTGGGTGGAACACCGAACTGTAAGATTATGCCTTCCTCCATCAATTCTTCCTTTTTTTCTATACCCGGGATATTGCCCCTCCAGAACTCATTGAGGGCATTATACAGGTTTTTAATATTTTCAAAAGTTCTTTCATAGAATATATCAATATCGCCAGTTAACCGCGCATAACCATAGTATATTACAGCCTCACCGCCAACGATAAGATACTTAACTGAGTGTTTGTAAAGAAGAGACAAGAACTCCTGGATGTCTTTTGAAAAATTAAGCTTTATCATCTATATTTTCAATATATCTCTTAATGTAATATCTATTTTCCCTGACATCTGGATTTTTCCTGCCGAAAACCTTAATACGAAGAGAATGAGCAACCCGCTGCCGCTGCCCCGGCCCCATCATCCTGTGCTGCAAAATATCATATTTCTCAGCATCCTCAAAGTTTGCTGCTTTGTGAAAAACTCTCTTCACCATAATAAGAATATGTAGTAAATTATACTGTATGCTTAATAAAGTATAAATCCTGCACGGCTCTTCTCTGTCCAGTTAAAAACTGGACACGACAATTATTGGAGTTTATTGAATCTTTACTATTTAATTTTGGTGACGCTAAATCTAACTACTACATCTTATCGCCAAAATCCTTTTTGAATGCCTTTGCCAGATTCTCCTGCCAGTTGTCGAGTGTGTCAAGTTTGCCAAGGAAGAATCTAAGCACCGGTGGTTCTGAGACCCACTTCATTCCCTTTACCAATTGACGATTCTTGTAAAGCCAGTTTATTCGATCAACTGCATATTCAATATGGGAAACGGTATAAACCCTGCGAGGCAGTGCAATTCTGGTCAGTTCAAGATCAGCATAAGCCTCAGATCCATCAGGATTTCTCTCCATTGAGATCGTTCCCCTTTCCATCGCCCGAACGCCAGAGGCAATATAGAATGCAGCAGTCAAAGCCGCAGCGATATATCCTTCTTTGGGAACATGGGGAATAAACCGTTTAGCATCCAAATGACAGGCCAATCCGCCCGGTGGTGTAACTACCGGAATTCCGGTCTGGAGAAGGCGATTGGCAAAGTATTTAACCTGTTCGATTGAGCAGCCCGCAACACTCGGATCAGTCATCTCACGCATACCCACTGCCATCATACCGACCTCCCGCTGCGACATTCCACCATAGGTGAAGAATCCTTCGTAAACTGGCAACCAGGGGGTCAGGATATCAAAGAGTTTCTTGTTATTTGTTGCAATACAACCGCCCCGGACACAGGTATTCTTCCTGCCGCTCATATAGAATATATCAACCAGACTGCACATCTCCTTTACAATCTCGGCAACGGTCTTGTTCTTGTAACCATCCTCCCTTTGCATTATCAGGTAGGCGTTCTCACAGATTAAACTGCCATCCAGCACTGTTATCAAATCCGCCTCTTTAGAGATCTTTACAACCTCCTTTAAATTAGCCATCGAAAAAGGCTGACCGCCAAGCAAGTTGGCCGTGGCCTCCATCCTTACATAGGCAATCTTGTCCCGACCATATTTTTTTATCGTATCCCGTAGTTTCTGCGGATCCATACTCCCTTTAAATGGATGGGTGCTGTCCGTTTTGAGCGCCTCATCGATAAAGATCTCCAAAATCTTTGCGCCGGGTAATTCAATATGGACCTTGGTGGTGGTGAAATGGTAATTAGTGGGCACAACCATACCTTCTTTGATAAATGCCTTTGCCAGGAGATGTTCTGCTGCTCTTCCTTGATGGACATTCATTACATAATCATAGCCCAGAACCTGTTTTACTGCGTCGGCAAAGTCATAAAAGGTCATACTCCCTGCATAGGCGTCATCCGTAGTTATAAAACCTGCAAACTGATTGTCACTCATTGCATTGGTTCCACTATCGGTCAACATATCAAGGAAGATATCCCTGGTCTTTAACTGGAAGGTATTATACCCTGCCTCTTTTATTGCCTGAAGCCGCTGGTCAATCGGGGGCAGAGATATCTTCTGCACCATCCTTGTCTTATGCATCTCTACCGGAAACTCTCTTCCATCTGATGCCTTAATAATCATCTTACCTCCTTATTAAATTTAGATTTGTTATTTTATTTAATTTCATCAATTATTTAATTAAACTAAAGTATTTTTTTAAGTGTTCTAATAAGCCTTTTATTCTGCCTCTCGGTCCCGATTGTGATTCTCATTGCAGTTGGAAATCCATACTCTTTTATTGTCCGACCGATAATGCCGTGTCGTTGCAGAGTTTCAAAAACCGACTGGCTATCTTTATTAAAATCGACAAAGATGAAGTTTGCATAGGTAGGAAGATAAAAGAGCCCGAGTCTCTTATAAGCCTCGTAGAGGAAGAGTTTACCTGCCTCATTCACCTCGATACTCCTCTCAACATGTTGATAATCATCCAGAGCAGCAATCCCTGCAATCTGAGAGAGGCGATTAGCGTTAAAAGAGATTCGCATCTTCATTAAATTATTAATAATCTCTTCCTTGGCAAAGCCATAACCGAGTCTTACTCCAGCCAGTCCATAAATCTTGGAGTAAGTGCGCAGGATCAAGATATTCTTGCCGGCCCGGAAATAAGGGAAGGTATCCGGATAGACCGGATCCCTTATATATTCATAATACGCCTCATCCATCACAACCAGGATATGATCCGGAACCTTTGCCATAAACCGGTCAAATTCATCCCTGGTTACAATCGTTCCCGTCGGATTGTTGGGATTAGCAATGAATATCAGTTTAGTATTATCTTTTATCGCACCGAGCATCGCCTCGAGGTCGTGTGTATAATTCTTCATCGGCACTTCGATCAATTCTCCACCCGCAATATTTATTGCTATCTTATACCAGATAAAACCACCTTTGGCAGTAATTGCGCTTTCATTAGGTGCAAGATAAGCAAGGGTAACGAGAGGTAAGATCTCAACCGAACCATTACCAACAATTATCTCCTCCGGCCTTACATTAAATTTTTGAGCCAGGGCGTTCTTTAAATAAAAACAGTTATCATCGGGATAGAGAAATGACTCTTTCAGCGCTTTACGCATTGCCTTTAACGCCAGAGGTGATGTCCCTAACGGGTTTTCATTTGATGCCAATTTAATAACTTCACCGGTAAGTCTCAGTTCCCGAACAACTTCCTCAATCGGCTTACCCGGTTTGTAAGTCTGAATGATTCTAACATTATCTTTCGGCTTGACTTCCATCTAACCTCCTGATATTCTCTCCTGTTTCGTTTCTGACTGTCTTTTCTCTAAGGGTCTTAATCGTAAAAAAATAAAGGCAAATTGCCAATAGATAGATTGTTTAATATCTGGGGCTATTAGGTTAACTGATTGTATAGGCATTCATTACCATTTTACTCAAAACATCATAAAAATCAAGTATTTAATTTAAAAATAAAAAGGGTGGTTGAATAATCAACCACCCCGCAGATAAAGCCTGATTAATGAATGACCATTACCCGGGCTTTATATATGCCGGCTTTGATAAAGTAAACTCCAGCCGGTACAGAAATATTAGCCCGGTCTCTTAAATCCCATACCGCTTTAGTATTACGGACAGGGATAATGTGAACCAATTCGCCGCTGATGTTGTAAATGTGGATCTCAGCGATTTTCTCTTTTAAGTCAGGCACCTTGACTGTAACCTTGTTGCCGGTTCGTATTGGATTAGGATTTACTATAATCGAGGTCATAGCCAAATCTTGTGCGGTTTTTTCTCCCTTGATCCCCACGCGCTCAATGGTTAGTTTCACATAATTACTGGTGTTCTGTGTCGTTCCGCTTGTTGCATTATCATCGGTCATATTATAGACCCTTCTCGGCACCGCCTCACTGGTCCGCCACATCGGGACACCAACACCTCCATCGGTCCGCCATCGAATTTCAACAAGGAGATTCAGGGTATTATTATAATTGAAACTCACCGGCCATTCGAGCCACTGATTCGCTGGACCGCCGACAGTAAATGAAGCCGAATCAATCATCAACTCTGGTGTATTACCACCATAGTTATCATTAAAAACAGTACTGAGTTGAGTAACATTAGTATGACAGAAGTAAAATCGGAAATTATTATAGGTACCTGAATTCGAAGTCGACGGCTGAAAGGCGAATTTGATTATCCTGCCTGCATTATTTATCTCACTCTGTAAGAACAATACCTGAAATCGACAAGCATCATAGGATTGGCCCCAGAAAGGAATGTAATTACCAATAACTGGAGTTCCAATTATCACTTCAGTCGTGTCGGCAAAGAGGCAGGTCATACCAATTAAAAATATCACAAAATGCTTCATAAAATACCTCCTTTCCTATTACAATATATTAAAAAAGGGTTCTTTGTCAATAATTAAAATGGGCAAGCAATTTTTTATACAGGGTTGACATTTTTTAAATGATGGATATTATGTCAGAAAGGAGTTGAAATGGAAGAATATCCAGTTAAATATGATGTTGCTTATCCGGAAAAGTTGTCCCGGGGTATACTGTTACTCCGCCTTTTCTTCGGCTGGCTCTATGTAGGCATACCACACGGCCTATGCCTGGTTGGGTTAGGAATTGCATCTATTATAATCCAGTTTATTGCCTGGTGGGCGGTACTGTTCACCGGAAAATATCCTGAAGGGATGTTTAATTTTGTTGTCGGCTACTGGCGATGGTGGAACCGGGTCAATGGTTATTATAGTTTTATGACTGATAAATATCCGCCCTTCAGTCTGAAATAGGAATCTTTATAAAATATTAAAGCCCCTGCGAAACGCAGGGGCTTTCAATTTCACTACCTTAAAACTAGTATCTTTCTGGTCAAAACCGTTCCTTCAGTTTCGAGTTGAACAAAATAGACACCACTATTGAGATGTCGACAATCAAAAACGCCGTTAACACTCGAACCAATGTGCCGGCCTGAGGCGTCGAAAATCGAAATCTTCGAACCAGTCGCACCTTCAACGCGGATCTGATCCTGACCGAGAATTGATTTAAGATGAAGTGAGCGGTTATTGCGTAAGGATTTTTCTTCAATTCCGACCATTGAGATATCGAGGTTTCCATAGATATCATAAGTTGAGCGATATTCAGACCAGACATTGAGATAACGGTTATTCGCACCGGGGACAACAACGCCATAGTAATGAGGATAGGTCGAGGTCGATACCTGGAAGGCTGAACCGACCGGTGACCCGCTTCTATTATATTTTCGTCCCCAGAGCTGACCCGAGCTTAGAGTATAGGTAACACAGTAGTTTGTGCCATCAAAGCAGAGCCACATCGAATTATAATATTGGACCCCGGTGGCAATAGTAAAAGGAGCGGTAATCGGCACACCATTACTGTTAACCAGCATCCCTAGTAGATTACTCGATGTGCCATATTCAACCCAGGTAACCATATAGTTTGTGCCATCGTATGCAACTCTGGTATTATATACCGCATTGGCTGATGTCGCCAATCTCAGGGTATCACCCATTGTGCCATCGGTATTGATGAAACGGCCCATCAGTCTATAGGGTGTAGCAATGTAGCCCCAGACTGTAAAATATCTGGTTCCGCCATAACAGACCGATGGAGCAAAACACCTAAGTGTATCAAGGGCAATCCGCAATCCGCTAACATCAAGTACGGTGCCCGCCGGTGTAACCCTTGCTCCATATATCGGATAACCGGAAGAGCGACCGTCACACCAGACGACGCAGTAGTTACCACCACCAAAACAGATATCCGGCATATACTGAACACCGGTAGCAGTCGAGATATAGAATGTCCTTAAGGTATCAAGACCCGGAGTGACCCGCACTCCGTGGATATCACCATAACTTCAGCAC
The DNA here is from genome assembly GCA_965648915.1 of Caldifarciminota bacterium. GTDB lineage: Bacteria > Hydrothermota > Tepidihabitantia > SM23-42 > CAYGYG01 > CBFGIV01. The sequence goes on from CBFGIV010000032.1 coordinate 16,009, forward strand.
CCTTCGCGCCAGACCACCATAAGATTTGTGCCATCATAAGCCACTCTCGGGTTGAAGACCGAATCACAGAATAATGCCTTACCATTGGGATCAATGACTGTTCCATTCGTCGTTACTCTTGCTCCAAATAGAGAATAGATCGGCGAATAGCGATAGTCAGTCTAGAAGACATAGTACTGATTATTTCCGTATGCAGCACAGGGATAGTATTCTTGATCGGAGTAGGTGCAGATGGCAAAATCGGCATTGAAGAGGGTTAAGGTTGTTAAAAAAACCAATGCGTGCATACTACCTCCTTTTAACACCACATACTACCTCCTTTTAACACCAAAAGATTACTCAAAAACTACAATCTGTCAATATTTTTGTTGACTATCGCTAAAATTTTTGTATGATACACAGGATAAGGAGGATATGATGCGCAAAATTTTACTCGTGATTAATGTAATCATTGCGTTGGCGATCTTCATATTCGGGGGTTGTGCGGCTGCGGTATTTACAACCCCTGCCTATCCGGTTGGTGGTGTCTATACTGAAATCTCAGGGCCGGTGACTGCAACTGGCAATACGGGTTACTCCAAAGTAGGGACTGCAGAATTTGTCTCGGTCTTCGGAATTTTAGCATTTGGTGACGCCAGCATTAAAACAGCGATGCGTAATGGTGAAATTACCCAGATTCATCACATCGACTATAAGATGACCAATGTCCTTGGCATCTATGCCAAATATACGGTAATGGTCTACGGCGAATAGTTTTTTAATATCCTGAGCGGACGAGAACGAACTTTCTGGAGATTATTCTTAGAAACGGAGAGGAATCGATTTAAAAATCTTCGCGGATTTTGAAGAAACCCGAGATTAAAATATCAAGGGTTTTTCTCTGTTGACAAAAATTAAAAAATGAAGATAATAAGATAGTTTATGCACCGCGAAGAAGCACTCGATCTTGTAAAATCAAAAGTTAAAAATAAGAATCTTATTAAACATATGATTGCCACTGAGGCCTGTATGGCTGAACTGGCGCAATATTTTGGAGAGGATAAAGATGTCTGGTCTCTGGCTGGTCTCTTACACGATATCGACTATGACCAGACATTAAATGACCCTGCAAACCACGGTCGAATAGCAATGACTATCTTAGAACCATATAATCTCGAAAGATCGATATTGGATGCAATACTGGCGCATCCTGGTCATATACCACCCAAAAACCGACTGGATTGGGCACTTTACAGCGTTGATCCATTAACCGGCTTGATTGTTGCCGCCTGTTTAATGCATCCAGCGAAGAAATTGAGCGCCCTCGACACCGAATTTGTTTTAAGAAGATTTAAGGAAAAAAGGTTCGCTGCCGGCGCCAACCGCGAACAGATTATGAAGTGTCAGCAACTTGGACTCAATCTCGAAGAATTTATTAGACTGTGCCTGAATGGGATGCAGAAAGTATCAGATCAATTAGAACTTTAAGATGCACAGAAAAGTTATCACATTTCAGGAGATAATTAGAAGACTTGAAGACTTCTGGACCCGGGAAGGCTGTATCATCTTTCAACCCTATAATTCTGAGGTTGGGGCAGGAACTTTCAATCCTGCAACATTCTTACGAATACTCGATAAAAAACCCTGGAATGTAGCTTATGTAGAAATTGCCCGACGTCCGCGGGACGGGCGATACGGTAAAAATCCCAATCGGGTCCAGCAATACTATCAATACCAGGTCATAATGAAACCCGCTCCCGAAGATATACAGTTAAAATTTCTTAACTCACTTAAAATTCTTGGCATTGATCTGGGTGACCATGAAATCAGATTTGTGGAGGACGATTGGGAATCGCCTACCCTTGGAGCATCGGGTTTGGGCTGGGAAGTCTGGCTGGATGGACTTGAAATTGTGCAGTTTACATATTTCCAGCAAGCCGGGGGAATTGAATTGGAAGTTATACCTGTTGAACTGACATATGGCCTGGAAAGAATCGCAATGCAAATTCAAGAAGTAGATTCGATCTTCGATGTCAAGTGGAGTGAAACAACCACATGGGGTGATATTTATCTTAAAAACGAGGAAGAATTTTCCCGATATAATTTTGACGAAGCAGACATTGAGTTCCTCCGTTTTCAATTTGAAAAATTTGAGTCTGAAGCAATGAAACTCTTAGAAAAGAAACTCGTCTATCCTGGTTATGACTGTGCAATTAAATGTTCGCATATCTTTAATCTGCTCGAGGCAAGAGGGGCAATAAGCATTCAAGAACGGACCAACCTAATTGGGCGGGTTCGAAAACTGGCCTACCAGTCAGCCCGGGTTTATCTGGAGCAAGAGAATGGTTGATTTTCTCCTTGAAATCGGTTGTGAAGAAATTCCTGCTTTTGAACTGGAAAGAGCCGCCACCAATCTGGAAGAAACACTTTTACAATTCTTAAAGGAAAAAAATATCTTCTTTCGTTCCAGTCGACTCTTCTATACCCCGAGACGATTAGGAATTATTATCCTTGGGATTGCCCGACGGCAGAGAGAAGAAATTGTCGAAATTCAGGGCCCACCTAAAAAATTTGCCTATGATGAGCATAATAACCCGACTCAGATGCTGAATGGATTTATGCGCTCTCAAAATCTGACCCTCCGGGATATCACCATAAAGAAAACACCAAAAGGTGAATATGTTATCGGCCAGAAAATTATCCAGGGAAGAGATACAAAAGAACTATTGATAGAGTTTCTTCCCGGCCTGATCGGTTCTCTGTCCTTCACGAAGACAATGCGCTGGGATGAAACCAAAGTTCGCTTTGCCCGGCCGGTGCGCTGGCTTGTAGCACTATTCGACACCCGCATTCTGCCACTCAGATTCGGTAAGATTGAAGCCGGCAAGAAAACATTTGTTTATGATCGCGGTGAACGGATCGCAGTAAAATTGGGTAAACCCCGCGACCATCTGCTCAATCTCCGTAAGGAAGGGGTTATCACCGAACCGATGGAACGGCGAAAAGTAATTCTTCAAAAAATCAGCCGGATGGAGAAAAAAGTCAAAAAACAGATTGTCCGAGATGAAGAATTGATCAACGAATTAATAAATCTTACTGAATACCCCGAAGTCGCAGTAGGAAAATTCTCCGACAAATATCTTACCCTCCCTACCGAAGTGCTGATTACCGTTCTGAAGGTTCACCAACGGATCTTTGCATTCGATAAAACTAACCGGTTCCTGGTAGTATTTAATGGTACCAAGCGTATGTCCCATGCTGTTCAGAGGGGTTTCGAGCGAGTTGTCCAGGCCCGTCTTGAGGATGCCCTTTATTATTATAATCGAGACTTAAACTACGGTCTGGAAAAGATGGTTGATGACTTAAAAGGGATCGTCTGGTTAGAGGGAATAGGCACAGTATACGATAAGGTACAGCGCCTGGTGAAACTTTCGGCATATCTCGCAGCTGAGATAAACAAAAGAAATAATAACCGAAAGGTCGACGGTGAAATTCTGGCTCAGGCCAGCCGTTATGCCAAAGCCGACCTTGTTTCTCAGATGGTGCGGGAGAAAGAATTTACCCGACTACAGGGAGTAATGGGAAAATATTATGCCCTTCAGGCCGGACTGCCTAAAGAAGTCGCTCAGGCTATATATGAGCATTATCTTCCACGATTTGCCGGCGATGATTTACCCAAATCACTCTACGGCTCCCTGCTTGGTATTATCGACCGTCTTGATACAATCATCGGCGCCTTTATCATGGATCTACAACCGACCGGTTCACAAGATCCGCTGGGTCTCAGACGACAGGCATATTCTTTAGTTCAGATTATTCTGGAAAACAACCTTCACCTCTCTCTCACCGATCTGGTAAATGAAATAATTAAACTGTATAACCGGGATCTTAAACTCGCCCCGAAAATTATCAGTTTCATCTACGAACGGTTTGCCCGCTATCTTGAGGAAAAGAATATTGCCTATGATGAGATAAAAGCGGTGCTTGTTACCGAACCTTCTGATCTCAACGATGCCTTCAAAAAGTCGCTGGCACTTAAAGCCTTTAGAGCCAGAGATGATTTTCATAGATTGGTTATCGGACAAAAGAGAGTAGCCAATATCTTAAAGAATGTCAAATTCCCAAGCACAATTAATACAGAAATGCTCAAGGAACCGGCAGAGATTGAATTATATAAAAAAGGTGAAGAAATCGCCGGTAAATTAAAACCTCTCTTGAAAGAAAAGAATTATAAATCAGCCCTCGCTTTACTTCTCTCATTAAGAGAGAATATAGATCGCCTCTTTGATAATGTCCTGGTTATGGCTGAGGACAAGAGGTTGAGAGAAAATCGCCTTGCCTTAGTAAATTTCATTCATGCACTCTTCCTGCAAGTTGCTGATCTCTCACAGATTGTGCTTGAGGGTGAGGAAATAAAAACTAACCCTTAGGTATCTGCTGCTGAGGTCAAATTCTTCCTTTGAACACAACTCATTATAAGTCAGCCGAGAAGATCTCTTCTTATGATGATCTTCTATCACTTCATCAGATAATGTCGGCCTGCTTCCTGAATTCTTAAATCACGGAAATATACCCCGATATTGGTATACCGAGGCAACACGCTCCAATGCAACACAGTAGGCCGCCGTCCTGAGTGAAACCTTCATTTGCTGGGCCTTAATCCAGACTTCATCAAATGTATTTATCAACTTTTTTTCCAGCCGCTGGTTCACCTCCGCCTCTTCCCAGTACATACCGGACAATGCCTGGACCCATTCAAAATGGCTAACAATGACACCACCTGAATTTGCTAAAATATCAGGCACAACATATACCCCTTTCTTCTCAAGGATTTCATCGGCCTCAGGGGTAGTGGGGCCATTTGCACCTTCAACTATCACCTTAACTTTAATCTTCTCTGCGTTATCCGCCCGAATCTGGTTTTCAAGAGCAGCAGGGATAAAGATATCTGCCTCCTGAAATAAAAGTTCGTCCCTTGGGATTTTTTTTGCTTTTTCATAAGGTTGCAGTAACTTATGTTTCTCAACAATCGCCATCAACTCCTGGATATCCAGCCCCTTCGGGTCAATTATAGCGGTAGAAGAATCTGACACACCAATGATTTTCGCCCCTTCCTGTGCCAGAAAGTATGCCGCATAACTACCCACATTACCAAATCCCTGAATAATGACCTTCGCATCTTTTAGAGGTTTCCCTAATTTACGATATAATTCACGGGTATTGATATAAACCCCCCTGCCGGTTGCCTCTTTTCTACCCTTTGAACCACCAAGGACTTCGGGTTTACCGGTGACAACCGCAGGTTCAGTATGACCGGTCATCATGCTGAATGTATCCATCATCCAGGCCATTGTCTTGGAGGTGGTAAAAACATCCGGTGCCGGAATGTCGATATGGGGGCCTAAAATCGGCATAATCTCAGCAGTATACCTTCTCGTGATCTTTTCGAGTTCTCGCTCAGATAACTTCATCGGATCGCAGGCAACCCCGCCTTTGGCACCACCGTAAGGGAGATCAACCAGGGCGCACTTCCAGGTCATCCAGGCGGCGAGGGCGATAACCTCGTCTTCACAAACATCAGGGTGATACCTTACGCCACCCTTTGTCGGACCCCGGGCATCGTTATACTGGCATCGGTATCCGGTAAAGCATTGCACAGTTCCATCGTCCATCTGCACCGGGAATGTGACCCTTAATATCCTTTTGGGACACATAAAAATCTTTGACAGATGCTCGGGTAGATTCATTGCCTTTACTGCCTTTTCAATCTGTTTTCGTGCCATCTCCGCAACTGAGAATTTTTTCATAAGACCTCCTGTAGTTGAAAGAAATGGTTACCACACAAACAACGATAACCATTTCGTAAAATGGATATTCCTCTGTTTCAGGTCCTAGATCAATTCTATTTAACGATACCGGCTTTGCTCCCCATTTCTGTTGCCATCAATTTCTTATTTAGGCATTTAATATCTTCTCTACCTCTTCTTTATCCACTTCAGCGACATACGGAATGCCAGAGATAGTTGCCGCATCCTTGGTAAGTGCCGCAATATCATTCCTTGTGATATAATCAAGAGTAAATTTTCTATTACCACACATCAACTGCCGTAAACCCTGTGCGAGTCTTTCAATATAGGTATAGACACCGATTGCTCCGGTAGAGAGTTTATCAAAATCTTTACCAATCTCTCGTTTGAGTGCAGAGGCAGTGACAAATATTTCTTCCTTCTGATTGCCAAATCTCTCTACGAAGACAGGGATCTCTCCTTCTTCAATCTTCTTGCCAATTGTTTTTCCGACCATCGCCGCACACACGATCGAACGTGCCATACCAACAAGTTTTACATATGGAGCACCAAGTGCTAATGCCTTGAATATCTGGTCTTCGAATGCGATACCACCAGCGAATGCAATCGCAGGAATATATTCACCTTTTTTAGCAAGTTTATCTGCATAGAAGTAAGTGAGCGAATGGAGTTCGACCGGGGGAACACCCCATTCATTCATCATATGCCAGGGGCTCATACCGGTGCCACCACCAGCGCCGTCAACAGTCAGCAAATCAATCTTCGCTATAGAAGAATATTTTACCGCCCTGGCTAAGTCCGCAGGACGATAAGCACCGGTCTTTAAGAAGACATATTTTGCACCCGCCTTACGCAGCTCCTCAACCCGTTTCACAAAGGAATCCAGTTCAACCATCCCAATTCGAGAATGTCTTTCAAATTCAGAAAATGCCCTTTTCTCAAACGCCTTTATCACATTTTCGTCAAGTGGGTCGGGTAGCACAACATATCCTCTTTTCCGCAGTTCCTGAGCCTTCTTCAAGTCCTTGATTTTAACTTCACCACCGATATCCTTTGCACCCTGTCCCCATTTTAATTCTACCGCTTCCACACCGAGTTTTTCAATCGCATATTCCTGAACACCAAGTCTTGTGTCTTCAACATTTGCCTGAACGACAATCGCTCCATAGCCATCACGTTGCCACTGCTTATATGCCTTAACTCGGTACTCTAAATCCGGTGCTCTGACAACCCTTCCGTTTCTAATTTCTGATTCCATATCCATTGCCGCGACATTCTCACCAATCGTCATTATTATCCCGGATATGGCAGCACCAACTGCAATGCCTTCCCAGTTATTCTTTGCTACATTTGTTGAACCAAGACCGGGCACGACCGCCGGGAATCTAACCTTGATCCCTTTGTCATGACCGATCTTCTGTTCAATATTCACATTCGGGAATATTGCCTTATCTGGATCCGCTTCAATCCCATAGGCACCAACTGCAGTTCCCATAATGTTGAAGTGGGAATAATCAACCGGATAGTTTTTCTCGGAAGCAGCAGTAATGATACCGAAGGGCTGGGGATATAAGACTTCATGACCACGATATGCGGACTTACCGATTTCACACATACCAATACAACCATCGACACAGGTAACACACATTCCACTGAGGGGGACTATTGAATCCTCAGTTCTATTCTTTGTTAATGTGGCTGCTGATGCATTTATCTTTGATAAAGAACCCATATTTTCTCTCCTTTCAGTTTTAGATATCAGATATCGGATACCAGATGTGAGTTAATTTCTTAAGTTTTTTCCTATAAGTGCCTTTTTGCTCTTTCATCTGGTATCTGCCATTAATTTTGCGCACGAAACAATTTAGTTTCGTGCATTTCCCAAACCGACTGGGTAAAGTTAAATAGCATACCACATAATTCATTATAAGATTTGCTCAATTCTTCATATAGTTTTTTTTCTTTCAGCGAGTTTGTCTCGTATAAGTAATCTAAATGCTCGATTGTTTCTTGACAGGAAGCATAGGCCTGGGAGAGGTATCTGAGATATTCGTTTTTGTACCTTCTCAATGAATAACCTTCGACGATGTTACTTGAAACCGATTTTGACGATCTGCGGATCTGACTGCTTTCCTCATAGAGCTCAAATTTAGGTAGGTTTAGACTCATTTTATGAACTTTGAGAGCGAGTTCATGCGCGGTTTTGTATATCTTAAGTTTTTTATATCCTTCTTCTTTCATCATTATCCCCTGTCTGTCCATCTGGCTATCCTTTTTATACTCATATCTCCTATCTCTTATCTCATATCTCATATCACTTATCGCTCTTCCGGACGCAAGTCCCGCAATCCCCGGTTGTTCCCATCCAGCATTGATAATCTTCGTATTGCTCAATGCAGGTTGGTTCAAGGGTCAGACAGGCATTGCAGATATCGGTTGGGGGCTCTGGTCCCTGACATCTTAACTGGCAGGCCGGGCAGATATAAATGCAACCACCACATAGTCTGCAGACTTCAGAACGTATATCAAATGGGGTTGCAATCTTTTTCTTGTAGCCTCGCTCAACTATTCCGATTGCACCTGCCTGCATCTGCTCTTTACACATTCTTACACATAGACCACAGAGTATACAATCGTCATTACGAACTTTAAAGCGAACTTTGCGGACATTAAATTTAGATGCAAGGTCCTGTATCGTCTTTGATTGTGGACAGATTGATAACAGGAGTTCAATCATCATCTTTCTGGCATTTATCACACGTTTGGTATTTGTTCTCACGACAAGTCCTTCTTCTACTGGATAAGTGCAGGAACTAACCAATTTCGCATTATCACCTTCACCAATCTCAACCAGACAGAGCCGGCAACCACCGTAAGGAGTTAGCCCTTCATAATAACAGAGTGTGGGGATTTCA
>CBFGIV010000033.1:0-24004 GCA_965648915.1 Caldifarciminota bacterium
TTCTATTTACCTCCATTTTCTGATTCTCCAAACTTGAGAAGGCTTTCGCCTTTTTCAATTTCCTCTTTTTGAAGGGCCTTCGACTTACTGAAACTTCCCCTCCCTTGAGGGGAGGGGATAAAGGGGAGGGTGACAATTCACTGATTATCACTTCCATCACCCCATCGATATTTCTTAATACATCGTTATTCCAAAATCTTAATACCCTGTATCCTTGTGACCGAAGCCACCTATCCCTTATTTTATCAATCTTGTTCTCAAAATGCCCACCGCCATCAACTTCAATAATCAACTTCTTCTCAAAACAAACAAAATCCACAATATAGCATCCTATCATCTGTTGTCTTCGAAATTTTACACCTAATTGTTTATCTCGTATCTTATACCATAATCTTTTTTCTGCTAAGGTCATATTGCCTCTTAATCGTTTTATTATTATTTTGTTTTGTGGGGTTAGTTTCATTCTTCACCCCCACCTTAATCCTCCCCCCTCAAGGGGGAGGAAAAGCGAAGGGGATCTCCCCTCAAGGGGGAGGAGAAGGAAAAGAAGTCGGCCCTCGAGGGAGAGGAAATGCAAAAGAGGTTCAATATCAAGAAGGAAAGAAGTCAAGATGATTTTGGCATCAAAAGGGAGCAAGATAAGAGAGAACATTTTGTGAAGGTTTGACATTTACGGTAGAAAGAATTTTATGCCGAAGCCGTTGACCAAAAATTTTTCGTCTTTATCAAAGTAGCCATACTTGTAGATATTGGAACTCGTCAGGTAATGATACTGGAGATGGGAGAATAAAGCAAGATTATCCAAAGGTTTAATCTGGAATTCAAGACCACCGGTAAAACCGAGGTCTTTTTCATCCATCTTGCCAGTGGGCAGGGTAATCACCCGGTCATTAAACCGACCCTGCCATAAATACCAGCCAAAACCAGTTTTTAAATTTACCTGTATCAAACCCGTCCTTAAAAATGGCAAAAGACTGTAAGTTATAGTGGATGTCAATGGTGTGTATTTATATGCATATGGCCCCTGTTCTGGTGGTGCATCATAGCGAATTGTCGCACCACTAAATTCTATCCCCAGTTTGGGAATTATATTTGCTATTCCAAACTGGATACCCCACTGGTATTTACCTTTTGTTTCCTTTAAGGTATCCTGAAAAAGAAGATAATTTGAGTAATTGGGTCCAATGAAGACCTGTCTTGCATCCAGTTTTGGATTGAATAATCCTGAGAAGAGTATAACTGAAAGAAAGTATTGGGTAAGCATCATAACCTCCCTGTATACATCAAATCCCTCTCCCTTCAAGGGAGAGGATGGAAAGAAGATTCGTTATCCTCTTCGTATAAAGGAGAAGAAAGATTGATAGATTCATTTCAACTCCTTTCGGTTTTTTAAACCATCAAAGAATAATCCAAGAATCTCCTCACTTGATTCTATTTTCTCTGAGGTAAAAAGGTTTAAGAGAAGCGGTACCCTCATAATATTAAGAAAACTAATTGCTGCCATCTTAGAGTTTATCCTGCGGAACTCGCCATTTTTAATACCGGTCTCTATTATCTCAGCGATGGAGGAGATTATCTCAAAGATTATCGGAAATACCCTTTTCTTTACTTCCTTCATTATTTTTAATGCCTGATTGATATTCTCCATTGAGATCACAGGGAAAAACTTATGAAATTCTACGGTATGGCCCAACCAATCCTCGGCGATTTTTGTTAATTTCCGGACACTGTTTATATCTTCCTGGTTAACTGCCTGCACGTCCGCAAGTGCTGAGCTGAGTTGTTCTTCAATAATGTTGATATAAATATCTACTTTGTCTCTGAAGTATAAATAGACCGTGCCCTTTGCCACTTTTGCCGAACGGGCAATATCATCAACCGTGGTCTTAAAAAAGCCCTTCCGGACAAAGAGTCTCACCGCGGACTCCATAATTCTCTGACGCATCTCTTTCATAATATCTTTTTAGACTCTTTTTTATTAAAAAAGTTTATAATGACTGACCGGTCAGTCATTAAATTGGGTAGTTAAATAAATTACTCTTGAATTTATGAGGATTTCGGTTTATTATTCTGAAGTTACATATGCCGCTGCAATCTCTTTTTGCCGCTCTGGTCATGCTTTTTAATTTCCAGGAATTTACCATCGTGCGGGTTAAATATAGTGGCGGTGGCGACTGGTATAATGGCCCGACTTCATTGCCCAACCTTTTGAGAGCGGTCCGCGAAAGAACAACGATCCGGACCGCAGAACGGGATGTCACATTGAGCCTTACCGATCCTGAACTATTTAACTATTCCTTCCTCTATATCAACGGACACGGCAATATTCAATTCAACGAAGAAGAGGTGAGAAATTTACGCCGTTTTCTGACCAATGGAGGGTTTTTATTGGCCAATGATGACTACGGCATGGATCAGGCATTCCGGCGGGAGATCAAGAAGGTCTTTCCTGATTGTGAACTGGTTGAGTTGCCTTTTTCCCATCCCATCTATCATATCTTTTATGACTTTCCCAATGGCCTGCCCAAGATTCATAAACACGATGACAAACCGCCTCAGGGTTTTGGAATCTTTTACCAGGGGAGGCTGGTGGTATTTTATAACTATGAGTGTGATCTGGGCGATGGCTGGGATGACCCGGATGTCCACAATGATCCACCGGAGAAGAGGGAAGCGGCCCTGCGGATGGGGATAAACATCATAATCTATGTGCTGACTCATTAAGGGATGAAATGGGGACAGATCGGTTATTCTGCATTGAATGTGGTAAGTCCTATGCGGTCGATGAGAAGATCTGGCGGTGTGAATGTGGTGGACTGCTTGATCTCGAATTGGCATACGAATTTCTGCCCGAAAAGGTTGCTGGGCGAAGACTTAATCTCTGGCGTTACCGGGAGGCGATCCCGATCGATGATGATGATCATATCGTCTCCTTTGAAGAGGGTTTCACTCCATTATTACCGGTTAAATTTGGAGATAGAACAGTTCTGATCAAACAGGACCACCTGCTCCCCACCGGATCTTTCAAGGACCGGGGTGCATCGGTCCTGATCAGTAAAGTTAAAGAATTGGGAATAAAGAAGGTGATTATCGACTCTTCGGGTAATGCGGGTTGTGCGGTTGCGGCTTATTGTGCTCGAGCCGGGATTAAATGTGATGTCTATGTGCCGGCCCGAACCGGCCTGAGTAAGATAAAACAGATCAGTGCCTATGGTGCGGATTTAAAAAGAATTCGAGGTTCGCGCGAGGCTACTGCCCGGGCGGCACTTGCAGCGGCAGAAAAGGATTATTATGCAAGCCACTACTGGAATCCATTCTTCTTTCACGGAACCAAGACCTTTGCTTTTGAAATCTGTGAGCAGCTCGGCTGGCAGGCGCCAGATACAGTCATCTTACCAGTCGGTAACGGCACCCTTTTGCTCGGTGCCTTTATCGGTTTCAGGGAACTATACCTGAGGGGTATAATTGAAAAGGTACCCAGGATTATTGGTGTCCAGAGTAAGAATTGCGCACCCCTTGCCCGAGCATTTGCGCAAAAGATGGCGACAATTCCTGAGATCAACAAGAAAGAGACCGTGGCTGAAGGGATTGCTATCAGCGAACCGCGCCGTGGCCCGCAGATAATCGATGCGGTCAGAAAGACCCGGGGCGATTTTGTTATGGTCAGTGACCGGGAGATCGGTCTTACTTTAAGACAACTATGGCGAAGAGGCTTCTATGTTGAGCCGACGGCCGGGGCGGGCCTGGCCGGGCTTAAAAAGTTCTTGATCAAACAGCGGGTTTCTAAAAGAGAGGTTGTCGTCTCAATATTTACCGGTCATGGTCTGAAGTCGATGGTTGAGATTTAATTGCTATCGAATTCCCAGTCGGGCGATAAGCAGGAGGAGGACCGATCCGGCAAATACGAATACGACCGAAGGGAAGAGATAACGGTAGATCCCGGCGTAATCGGCCCGATAGTATTCTCTGGTCAGGTTCAGACAGAGGTGGAGAGGTGAAAGGAGGACACCGGCAAAGCCACTTGTATAGGTAAACATAATATAAGGGAGTTCCATCCGGGAATTTACAATGAGCGGAGCAATAATGGGGAAGCCGATCCCGGCAAATGCTGAGTTTACACCAGTAAGAAAACCGATAAGGAAAGGGACGGAAAAGATAATTAAAATTTTAATAATGAACTGTTCACTCAAAACTCCGTCCATAATCTTCAGCGCACCGGATATTTCGAGTATATTCTTGAAGAGAAAGACTGAATAGATGATCCCGAGCGTAGACAGGGAAAAGGCTTTTTTCAAAATCCCGGGGATTTCTCTAATCTGTATGCCGGAAGAGATCAGGGCCGATATTCCACTTATACCAATTGCCCAGGACATCCGGAACTTGCCAATCATTACCAGGAGAATGATTAGGATTATGGGCCAGAGATTATAGATGAGGGGCCATATCTTTTTTCGGCGCGAAACAGAATTCTCTGACCCGGGCAATCTAAGGATAAAGATTATTCCCACAAGGATTGCAAAGAGGGATAGGGGGAATTGACTGATTATAATCTGGCGGACCGGAAGATTGAAGACACCGGCCGAGATGAGGATTGACGGGTAGAGGGGCCACCAGTACTCCCAGAGATGGCGAAACCAGAAGTTAATAAAGGTCATCTTTTCGGGCGAGAGATTTGCCTTTATGCCTCCCTGTTTAACGATCGGTGCAGAAAGCATTGCACCAGCCGGCATCGGTAAGAGCCCTATCAAGGCCGGCATCAAGGCAATGCCGATACGATAATCACCTATTGTCTCTTCCATTGTTGTAATTATCCTTTGGAGATTTCCAGATAATTCCATTATGATGGCGAGTAGTAAGACCATATAGATGATAAAGAGAAATTCTATGGTTGTAGTCTGGAACAGGGTAAGAGGAATAGTTTTGACCAGAGGTAAAAATTGGACCCGAAATATAATTCCTGAAATTAGTGAGGTTATAATCAATGAAAGGCCAAGGTTCAGTCTCAGCCGGACAAGGGCAAAGAGGAGGGCGATTATAATGCAGATTCTTAATATCGTCAAGGTCAGGGATTATATTTGATAACTTACGAAAGGTCAAGAAATTTTAATGATTACGAAGACAGTTGATTGAGAATTTCTTCCTTGACTTTCTCTGATTCTCAGATAGAATGGTATAGGAGGTTAGAATGAAGAAAAAGGTAGCGATCAATGGTTTCGGACGAATTGGAAGATTATTCTTTCGTGGTGCTTATAAGAACGACAAATTTGATATTGTGGCGATCAATGATGTGGTCGATGCCGGGACATTGGCCCATCTCTTAAAATATGATTCAATTCATCGAACCTTTACAGCCCAAGTTAGTGTAAAAGATAATAAGTTGGTTGTGGATGGGAGAGAGTTTCCAATCTTTACTGAGAAAGATCCATCGAAACTACCCTGGAAGGATCTGGGGGTCGATGTGGTGGTCGAGGCATCGGGTGTGTTTACGGACCGGGCCAAGGCCGAGGTTCATCTCAAGAATGGTGCGCGAAGAGTTCTGATTACGGCTCCAGCCAAGGGTGAGCCGAAGGTTCCAACTTTTGTAATGGGTGTAAATGAAGAGAAGTACGACCCGAAGAAAGATTTTATTATCTCCAATGCCTCCTGCACAACCAATTGTCTGGCACCGGTGGTTAAAGTCTTACACGAAAACTTTAAGGTAGTAAAAGGGTTGATGACCACGATCCATGCAGTTACGAACGATCAACGAATTCTCGATCTGGTCCACAAAGATCTGCGTCGGGCACGGGCGGCAAGCCTTTCGATGATCCCGACAACCACGGGCGCGGCCAAGGTGATCGGTGAGATCTTTCCGGAATTGAAGGGTAAACTCGATGGTCTGGCTATTCGTGTCCCAACGGTTGATGTATCACTGGTTGACCTTTCGGCAATTCTGGAAACCGAGGTTACTAAAGATGAGATCAATGCAAAGTTCAAGGAGGCGGCCAGTGGCAGATTGAAGAAATATCTTGAATACTGTGATCTACCATTAGTCTCCATCGATTTTGTTGGTAATCCTCATTCAGCCATATTTGATGCCTCACAGACATTTACCCTGGGCAATTTTGTCAAGGTCTTTGCCTGGTATGATAATGAGTGGGGCTATGCCTGCCGGATTGTTGACCTGCTGGAGTACATGATTGAGAGGGAATAATGAAGAAATTATCGGTTACCGAACTTCCCTTAAAAGACAAAAGAGTCTTCTTAAGAGTCGATTTTAATGTGCCCCTCGATGATAACCTGAGAATCACTGATGATACACGGATCCGGGCATCACTCGCCACGATTCAGTTTATCATCGACCACGGTGGTATACCGATTATTGCCTCACATCTGGGCCGACCCAAAGGGGTCGATCCGAAACAGAGCCTTAAACCGGTTGCCGTCCGTCTCGCCGAATTGATTCAGCGTCCGGTTCAATTTGCTCCAGATTGTGTTGGCCCGGCGGTAAAAGCGCTCGTCTTTTCCTTAAAGCCTGGAGATCTGATTCTGCTGGAGAATTTAAGATTCCATCCTGAAGAAGAAAAGAATGATCCACAATTTGCCAAAGAGCTTGCTTCCCTGGCCGATTTATATGTTAATGATGCGTTTGGGGCTTCACATCGGGCTCATGCCTCAATCGAGGCAATCGCTACCTATTTTAAAGAGCCTGCCTGCGGTTTCTTAATGGAGAAAGAGATAAGGTACTTAAGCGCGGCGCTGGAAAATCCTAAGAGACCCTTTATTGCGATCATCGGTGGGGCGAAGATCTCAGGCAAGATCGATGTCATTAACAACCTGAAGAACCGGGTCGACCGGCTGATCATTGGTGGTGGTATGGCCTTCACATTCTACCGTGCCCAGGGTTATGAAATCGGTCGATCGATCCTTGAGAGTGACCGGATCGAGATGGCCCGGGCGCTGCTTAACGAGCCAAAAATCTATCTACCCAAAGACTGTCTGGTTGCGGCCGATGCCAAGAAAGGATCGCCGACCCGGAGTGTCAGGATTGATGCTATTCCACCTGACCTGATTGGGGTTGACATCGGTCCAGAATCGATCAGGGAGATCAAAGAGATTATCAGCAAGGTCGGGACAATCGTCTGGAATGGGCCGATGGGTATTTTTGAGATCGATGAATATGCTACCGGGACAAGAGAGATCGCCCAGATGGTAGCCAATGCTACTCTGAGGGGCGCAGTTTCGATTGTTGGTGGTGGCGATACGGTTTCCGCGCTTGCCAAATTCAAATTGCTCCATCGCGTCAGTCATGCATCCACCGGCGGCGGTGCCTCGCTCGAATTTCTTGAGGGTAAGACCCTGCCCGGGATCAAGGTGTTGAAGGATGTCTAAGGTCAAGGCAATTATTGCCGGTAACTGGAAGATGCACAAGACCCCGGCCGAGTCCCGGGAACTCAGCCAGCAGATCCTGCTTAAGACCCGTGATATCCGGGATCGAACCATAATCATCTGCCCTCCTTTTACATCACTCTATGATGTAAATCGAATAGTTGCCGGTTCCCATATCAAACTTGGTGCCCAGAATATGTCCTTTGAAAAATCCGGTGCCTATACGGGTGAGGTCTCGGGGGTCTTTCTTAAAGAATTAGGTTGTGAGTATGTAATAATCGGCCATTCCGAAAGACGGAGCCTTTTTTATGAAGATGACAGCCTCATAAATAAAAAATTGAAACTGGCCTTAGAGATAGGATTGATTCCGATATTCTGCATCGGTGAGACATTAAAGGATCGCGAAACAGGAAAGACATTTGATGTGGTCCGGCGTCAGATCAGGGAAGGACTTAATGGATTGACCTGGAATGAGAATAACGTCATTATTGCCTATGAACCGGTCTGGGCGATCGGAACCGGAATCAATGCAACACCGGGCCAGGCAGCCGAGGTTCATCATTTCATCCGGGAGACGTTCAGGACTGAATTTGGGGTCGAGCCCGATAGAATGGCAATTCTTTATGGTGGTAGTGTCAAACCTAATAACATTGATGAATTGATGGCAGAAGATGAGATTAACGGAGTCTTAGTCGGTGGGGCGAGCCTTGATGCCCAGGATTTTTTAAGAATCGTAAAGTTTACAAAATTAAGATAAGGAGCGAGAATGTATGCGGCTTTTCTATTTCTTCATATCTTGATCTGTGCATTACTTATCATTGTTGTCCTCCTCCAGCAGACACGCGGGAGCGGGATGTCGAGTGTATTTGGTGGCGGTGGGACAGATTCACTCTTCGGCGGGAAAGGGGCCACCCCTTTCTTTGTTAAACTTACATCGGGATTGGCGATCGCTTTCTTTTTAACCTCACTCATTCTTGTTCTCTATGCACGAGCACCGCGCCGGAGCAGTGCGGTGGAAAAGGTGATGCAGGAACAGCCGGTCGAACCAGTGCCGGAGAAAGAACCCGGCCCGATGTTTCCTAAAGAAGGTGGTGAATAATGTTTGCGGTGATCAGAGTGGCTGGCTTTCAGTATATTGTCGAAAAGGGTATGCGCATAATAGTTCCTGCAGTGCTCGGTAAGGTTGGTGAAACGATAAATCTCGGCGATGTCCTCTTATATAGTGAAGATGAAGATATTAAAATTGGCCGACCGGTACTATCCGATATGCGGGTTGAGGGTAAGATAACAAAGGTTGGTCAGATGAGGAAGGTTATTGTTTATAAATTTATCCGTCGTGAAAACTATCGACGGAAGAAGGGCCACCGCCAGGATTTTACCGAGATTGAGATCACCGAGATCAAAGGATCAAAATCATAGAAAGGAGTTTATATGGCTCATAAAAAGGGTGTTGGTGCATCAAGGAATGGTCGGGATAGCCCGGGCCAGCATCTGGGCATAAAGAGATTTTCGGGCCAGTGGGTTAAGACTGGCAATATTATTGTCCGTCAGTGTGGGACAAAAATATATCCGGGATTGAATGTTGGTATGGGAAGAGATAATACACTCTTTGCCTTAAAAGATGGAATAGTTAAATTCGAATGGATGCGTGGCGGTAAAAAAAAGGTCAAGATTATAACAGATTATACCCGATCTAATAACCCATAATTTGTGATAAATTTCGACTTGCTGACTTTCTCAAAAAAAGTTAATTTTCTACTTGACAAAAACTTAAATTTAGATAATATTATATAATGTTTTCACATAATATGGTAATTTATGCTTATTTGACTATTATTGAGATTAAATGTAGGAGGTTATGATGAAGAAGTTCTTATTTGGGTTGGGTGCAGTAAGTCTGGTTATTCTGTTTTTTATCGGATGTGAGGAGATGGCTATTCCACCTGATATATATATATCTTGGGTTTCTCCTTTAGCATATTATGTTTCTGATGCCACGATCTCAATCGATTCCATCAAGGTCTGTGTTAAATCGAAGAATTCGGTCGATTCATATCTCGATGCGATCCAGTGGGAGTATTATGATCAGACCAATACCCAGGTTGGAACAATCTCTGAGCCCTTCCATGTCTATCTTCCAATACCGGGAAAAATAGATACAGGAAAAGCTGATTCAGCCTGGATCTGGGGTATCTCTATTCCGATTCAGCAACTCATTACCCATATGGTTGCTAACAATCAGACCAGTGGCTCGGCCCGTCTGATCCTTACTGCCCGAAGTCAGTATAATAATGAAGAGACAGATACGGTCTCCTGTTATATCGGAGTATATCGCGCGGTTCTCTATAACTTATCACTCTATACCGAAGCTGATAGTGTGCCCCGGAATGGTACATTGGGTGTATTTGCCCGCATCGACAGCATCGGAATTGGTATTGCGGGTCAGCAGGTTGTCTTTGCGGTCGATGCCGGCTGTTCATTAAATCCTAAAGTAGTTTCAACCGATAATACCGGGTACGCAAGGACCACTCTCTATGCTGGATCAATACCGGATACGGCGGCTATGATTACGGCTTCGAATAGAATAGCCGGGACCAAGGTGAAATTCATCAAAGTTTATTAACAAATAACCGGATTCGGATAGTTATAAAGAGAGGTGGTTTTATACTGCCTCTCTTTTTTTTTAAATTCGGATAGTGTGATAATTAAGAATCATCGTACCATTCGATTCTTGGTGTTGACAGGGCGCAACAATTCAATTATAATGATAAGTTAAGATTATTGGTATGGATATCTTTGTTATTATCAGGAATAAGGAGGAAGTTTGAGTCTCTTCGATTTAGCAGTGAAGGGTGGTGTGATGATGATCCCGATTCTGCTCTGTTCGATTATTGCCGTTGGAATAATAATTGGCAAATGGCGTGAACTCCGTCGAACCCAGAGGGGCTCACAGTTACTAATCCTGAAGATGAAGAATATTCTTGCATCGGGAACTATTGAAGAGGCGATCAGGTACTGTGAGCAATCCCGGGATCTGACCGCCCATCTTATGATCGAAGGGTTAAAGAGGTCGCGGGCATCCCGGGCTGAGATAAATGACGCCTTAGAGAAGGCAGGTCGGGACGAGTTGTTCAAGTTAGAAAAATATATTCCAACGCTCGCAACAATTGCTGGGCTGGCACCGCTTTTGGGCTTTTTAGGAACTGTTACCGGTATGGTTAATGCCTTTATGACCATCCAGCAATTAGGTGGGAATGTAAATGCATCGGTCCTGGCCGGTGGTATCTGGGAGGCTTTGATCACAACGGTTGCCGGTTTGATTGTTGGTATCATTGCGCTGATCTTTTACAATCACTTTACCGCCAAGATTCAGCAGATTGCCCACGAATTGAGCAATATCTCTTTTGAACTTAATGAATTTATCAGTCAACTCGCACCAAAGAGATAGATGGAGATAAAGTCCAATCTTAAATATATTGCCGCCTTCAACTTTGTTTCACTAACGGATATTGTGATGCTTTTACTTATCTTCTTCCTGCTTGCCTCATCTTTCCTTCTCCAGCCCGGGATCAAAGTAAAACTGCCCAAGGCCCGTGCTGTTGAATCGGAAAGTGAGAAGAATATCATCCTGACTTTGACCAGCGAAGGTAATGTCTTCTTCAATTATGAATCGATTGCCTGGGATGATCTTCCGGCAAGGTTATATCAGTCAGTGTTAAAACAACCTGGTTCGATGATTGTAATTATGGCAGACGAAGATGTTCCTTTAAATCTTGCGGTAAAACTACTTGATATTGCCCGGGGAGCGGGTGGTGAAAAATTCTTCATCGCCACTCAACCCAAGAGTGATTGATTGCAATGGCAAGATCATTCTCGCTCTCAATTGTCCTGCACGGACTTATACTGCTTATTCTCTATTCGATTTATATTGAAATAAGAACACCACTGAAGGAATTTACCGAACTATCAATCGGTCATATCGGATCGATACCGTTGATCAATCTTACCGAAAAGAGCATGACAGGTCTTGACCGGCCTTCGGGAGCAAAACCCCCTTTATTGAACCAGGTGATCGGCGAGCCGATAAATATCGGGAAGTATGAAGCCCCAACCGTCGAGACGATTAATCTCCTCAGAAGGAGTTTAAGTTCGTTTTCGATTACCCCTCTATCTGAAAAAAAAAGTATCGTTCAGGGTGAAATTGAAGATGTCGTAGGTGCCAGGGGGGGCGGAGAGATGACCGAACCTTACCTTATTGAAGGTGCGGCGGCACAGCGTCGGATCATAACAAAAGTTATACCAGAATATCCGCCTAACTATCAGAAGGAAGCGATAATTACCTTAAGTTTTCAGATTTTACCTTCGGGTCTGGTGACCGGCATTGCCATCGAGCGCAAAGGTGACCCAACCCTTGAACAGATTGCAGTTGATGCCTTCAAGCAGTGGATCTTTGAGCCGCTGCCGGAGACAACTGAGAATCAGTTCGGCCGGATTACCTTTATTTTTAAGGTTAGATGAATCTAACAATAACTTTAATAGTCATCAACTGTTTTGAAATGGTCTCCTATTCGGTGAATAATTATTCCGCTTATTACAATCCAGCCGGCTTCAATCGTTCTTCAGTATATGAGATCCTCGTCGCCCCTAATGATATTGGGAGGATCAATTTTTATAGTTTCTCAGCCGCTTTTAATCAAAACTTGGTGAGCTTCTCGGGCAGTCAACCGCCCTATCTCTCAAAGAACTGGTTCTCAGGTGCGCACGCTTTCAGGATACCCCTTGCGGTTGGATTGAATTTAGGCCTGGAGAAGGATTCAGCGACTAAAGACAATCGATTTTTTATGGACCTGGGTCTTCATTCAAAATCCCCAGTCGATAAGTTCTTAAGTCTGCCGAAAGCAGTTATTAAGTCGGGTGTGGTGGGTTATAACCTGTTAAATCGGGATAACCGTGCCATCCGGGGCGGACTGACTCTCGAATACAATTTTCTGAGAGCAAGTTTTGAACTCAATGATCTGCTCGCTACACACTATTTTAGTTCTTATCTTTCCCTTGGTGGCAGGTGGATCAAAAAAGATTTTGCGGCCGAAGCCGGTATCGGGATAAGTGATCGATATTTCACCTGTGGCTTAAATTTCAACTTCCTCAATTTTAACTCAGGGATAACCTATATTGCTGATCCTGAGCATACAATAAAATTTAATATCGGGCTTGCCTTTAAGCAGAGGGTTATTGAAAAGACGATTGTTAGAGAAAAAGAAGTAGAAAAGATAAAAGAAGTAGTTGTTGAGAAGCCGATCTTTATCGACCGGGTCGTTGAGAAGCCATCCCGGGAAAAGAAATATGACCGGCTAACATTGAAACAGAAGAGATTTCTGAAGGAGCACTATCAATTAGGCATAAAATATTACACCGAAGGAAATCTGCAGGCAGCGATTGCTGAATGGGAGAAGGTTTATGCGATCTGTCCTGAATATGAGAATGTTGAGATTAATCTGACCAACACCAAGGAGAAGTTAAAGAAGATTGAGCAGGGTAATAGAGATGAATAATCTGATCGGTTATCAGGCGCTCTTTGACTTTGATTCAATCCCCTCCTGTATTAAATTTGCTCGGCAGCACGGTTTTGCTTTCGTTGAATTACACCTGAACAATATCAACTTCTTCCGGGCGCTGGAAGATTCATCTCCGCCGAAAAATTTTGATATCCTCATTCATGCTGCTGATGGTTTTAATCTTTTCACCCCTTCGGCTAATTTAAGACAGGCCGCGGTCAACTACCTCAAGTATCAGATCAATCTCGCCTGCCGGATCAAGGCGAGATGTCTCACCTTTCACATCGCCACCGATGTTCCTTTTGCCATCGAGGGGGTCAAACATTATGGCCATGAATTCTTTCCGGAGGAATACCGAAAATGGGTATATGATGGCCTGGCCGCGGTGAGCAGGTTTGCCGGTCGTAAAATTAACCTGTGTGTCGAAAATACTGCCGGTTATCGACATCCGATGGTTCGGGAAATTGTCGATCAACTGCTCGGTAAAGGGCTATTTCTAACCTGGGACTTCGGCCATACCAATTGTCTCGACCCTAAACGTCGGCAAGAGGAACTTGCCTTTTTTGCAAAGCATCGGGCGGAGATTAAAAATTGTCATCTCCATGATAATGATCATCACATCGATCAGCATTTGAGGATTGGTGCGGGCACGGTCGATTTTTGCCACTTCCTGAAAATTCTTGGTTCATCTCGCCCCTATCTTACGATCGAGACCCGACCCAGGAAGAATGTCATTAGTTCACTCTCTTACTTAAAAAAGATTTTACAATGTTGATCTTAATCTATTTTACCCTTCTGACTTTTTTTCAAGATTATCAGCATTTCGTCGATACCAGGAAAGCGGACCAACTACTTGTCGAATTTGGCCGGGATACGACCAATTATGCTATCCTGGAGAATGACCCGGTTAAAATCTGGTTTATCCGTAATCACTTCCCCAATGAAAAGATTGAATCGCTGATGGTCGCTACCCGTCCTTTTCCACGCCAGCCCGAGATATCTTCAGTCCTGCGCTATGAGGCACTCCGGGCTAATGATTATAAGACTAAAATTAGAAAATTGAAGCAGGCCTGGCAACTCGATCCGTATGCATTTGATAATTTCTTATCCTTGCTTGCCCTATCATTAAAATTGAAGGAGAAGATACTGGCGCAAGAGACGCTCTTAAACCTACCAGAAATTATTAAGGATTTTCAAGTTCAGGTTCTTTTGCTAACCAATGTGATTCTGGTTATTTATCTGGTTCTGATCGGACTCGGTTTTTTATATATTGCGGTTCAACTCTATCGATATTTTCCTCTATTTGCCCATCGTCTGGGATTTCTCAATCATGGGCTCAAGGATTTCGTCGGTGCGGCCTTGCTTCTTACACCTCTGATCCTTTTCCTTAACATCTATCTGCTCGTCGTTATCTATTCTGTCTTCTTACTCTTGATTCTAAATGGCCGGGCAAGAAACTGG
This sequence comes from Caldifarciminota bacterium, assembly GCA_965648915.1. GTDB lineage: Bacteria > Hydrothermota > Tepidihabitantia > SM23-42 > CAYGYG01 > CBFGIV01. Next base: position 14,385 of record CBFGIV010000033.1, read on the forward strand.
CTCAGGCTTTTTTTGGTGTTGATCCTCTTTTCTTTACCCCTAAGTTACCCTCTATCTATTTTTGCTGATTTTCTCCAGCGCCGGGCCCGGACCTACGAATTATATTCCTATCTGAAGATTACCTATCCTGAACCCAAGATGAAATTTACCCGACCGGATGAATTATTTATTGCCGCCTATTCCCTGAAGAAGAGAAATCTGCTGGAAGGGGCGCAGGCCCTGTATGAAGATCTGCTACCGCATGCGAGTAACAGTTATGCCGTCCTGAACAATGCGGCCAATGCTCTGTGTGCGTTGAGGAAATTTTCGGTCGGTGAATCACTCTATCAAAAGGCAATAAGACTTGCACCTCATCGCGGCGAAGCCCACTTCAATCTGGGCTGGTGTTATCTTAAGGAATTGAAATTTTACGAGGCCTCAAAAGAGATCGATAAGGCCAAGACCCTTAATTTTACCCCACCGGTTGAAGATTATTACGACATACCACCTGATGAATCTTTCTTCTGGAAGAGCCTGCTCAGTGAGAAACCACGTCTTTCTCTGATATTCAGTATCAAATTTCTGATTCCGATCCTGCTGGTACTTTTCTTTTCCTATCTTATAAAACCGATCAGTCCACCCCATTACTGCTCACTCTGTGGACGTCCTATCTGCAGTAAGTGTTCAGCAGTTGCGGGTGAAGATATCTACTGTAACAACTGCTGGTCAATAATCTCCAGGCCGAAAGATGAAAAATATGAAACGTCGATCCAGGAGCAGATTCAGGCGAAACGACAATTGGTGGAAAAGATTAAAATCATCGGCCTGACGATATTATTGCCCGGGCTGGGACATTACTACAAGGAGAGAATTTTGACCGGTGGACTGCTGGCTTTTTTACCAGTAACCTTTTATATCCTCTACTTCTTCAATGGGTATTTAATAAAACCTGCCTACTGGGTTCCACAGCCCCTTGTCGGTCTGATTACGATTGTCGGGCTGCCAATCGTTGCTCTCTGTTATATTATTGCCTTCATTTCTATTTTGAGGAGTTGAGATGCCCCTCGAAGGTAATTTAAAGAGTCTTAACCTAGTCGCCGTTCTCCAGTTGATCAGCAATGAAAAGATGTCCGGGCTCCTTCATGTCCGATGTAAAGCGGAGGCGGTTTGTATCGGGTTTGTTGAGGGAATGATCAGCGGTGCCTTCTATGAGAAGGGTGGCCGGCAGGAGCGGATCGAAAATTATCTTGTAAAATCAGGAATGGTCAGTAAGGAGAATTTTGCTAATATCACCCGGCTTCAGGCATCAACCCATCAACCCATCATTAATCTCCTTATTGAAAATAACTATCTTAAGCAGGATGAAGTTGAAATGATTATAAAATTTAAGATTCAGGAAGTTCTCGATGAGGTCTTTGTCTGGACTGAGGGTGATTTTAAGTTTGAAGAGAATAAAACCATTTATCCTAAAAGCATCATAAAGATCAAACTCAACACCGAGGTGGTTATCCTTGAAGGTATGCGGCGCATCGATGAGTGGCCCAGGATCATTAAAGCGATTCCCTCTCCTGAACTTGTCTTCAAAATTAAGGAAAAGCCCGATATCAAAATTGAACTCACCGCTGAGGAGAAGCGTGTCTATGATCTTGTCAATGGGAAAAGGACCGTTCAGGAAATTGTTGAAGATAGTGCACTGGGCCGTTTCCGGACCTATTCGGCGCTTTTTCATCTCTGCTCCACAGGGCAGATTGAGACTTTCTATATTAAACCGGCAGTCAAAGAGGGCTTCGGTTTAAAATTTTCCTTAAAGTTCCTCTTGATACCGATTGAAATCTTATTGCTTCTTGTTTATTTAATCGCAATTGGTGGTATTGGCTTTTTCATAAGGCAGCAGAAATTGGTCCGGTTCAATCCGGTGAGATTAAAATCTTTTAATTATCTTAAGGCTGACCAAAGTGAAATATTTTATCTGCTTAATAATCGTTTACCGACTGCTGATGAATTGAGGGAGAACTTCGATTGAAATTTTGAAAAACCCTATTAGCTTCTTAAGTTTTTAATAAAATCACCGACCCCATCATCCAGGATTTTCAATTCCTTGACCATCACCATGCCCATCACTTCAACCTTCCTTATATGATCGAGCCGATTGAATAATTCAATCAACTCATCAATTCCCCAGATATCTCTCTCGATCTGGAAATATCTTTTCTTAAACCAGGGCGTATAGGGGACTTTATCAATCCCATACTTCTTTAGTAATTTAATAAGTTTCTCCTCAATCAGTTCTGTTGTCAGGCCCAGATGGATATGGGTAAAATTATGTATCCTGGTCCAGTCGAGATTGGGCAGGATCAAGACGATCCCCCTTTTATTTTCTTCATCCCATAAAAGTTTATCGAGTTTAACCCGAATGGCTTTTTCCGTCAATTGTTCCTTATCGGCCAGTTCCGAAATTGAAAGGGTCGGCTTGATACTGAGATTATAAAGGAGATCAATTTCAATCTTCGAAAGTTCCTGCCTTACGGGAAAGGTAAACTTCTTAATCCGGTATAGTTCAACATAATCAACCCCCTCGATCTTTTTGATTAACATCAAATCCCTTCTCAAATTTCTGGTGTAGAAGAGGGCGGTAACATTCGGGCAAGCGCCACGTGATAGATAACGATGAAAAGAGATCTCAGTGATATACGGTAGATGCTGTTTCAGGTGATGGATAAGATATTTTATCGGTCGCTGTGTCTCCATCTGGGCTAATACCCAGTACCAATCACCACCAGCGAGGGGTGGAAAGAATAATGAGAGGCCATAACCTTTAATGAATCTACTGGCTTCTAACTGTTTTATTCTGATTTTAATCTCTTCAGCCGGGAGATTCAACTCCCGGGCTAAAACCGTGAAACGGCTCAAGCCTTTACTCTCGATCCTTCTAATAATCTTAAGGTCAGTTTGATCAATATTCATAATTGAGTATTAAGATAAGTTGTGATGCACAAAGAGGAAATGGCTATGTCTCCTATTTTTTATTCTTGATAACCTTACGACTCTTATCCATTGCGCAGAATTCCCCACACATTGTGCAGGCGAAACCGGTTTGAGATTTCTGGCGGGCAAAGATCTGCCGTGCCCGGGCCGGATCCAGTGCCCGACTTATCATCTTCTCCCAGGAGAGATTAAATCTTGCCTTTGATATCTCCTCATCCCATTCTACAGCACCGGCAACACCCTTACCAAGATCGGCGGCATGGGCAGCAATTCTTAAAACAATGACACCCTCCCGGACATCATCAACCGTGGGTAGACCGAGATGTTCCGAAGGTGTGACATAACAGAGGAGGTCGGCGCCGTAATAGCCGGCGAGGGCACCACCAATAGCAGCCACAATATGATCATAGCCTGCCCCAACATCAGTAACCAGTGGGCCAAGGACATAGAAGGGCGCACCATGACATATCCTTTTTTCGATTTCAACGTTATATTTTATCTGATTGATCGGTATGTGACCGGGCCCCTCGACCATTACCGAGACCCCTTCATCCCATGCCGCTTTGACCAGCTTACCAATAACCTTCAATTCACCAATCTGGGCGTCATCGGTGGCGTCGAGGATTGAACCCGGCCTGAGGCCATCACCCAGGGAAAGGGTGGCCTGGTATCTTTTTGCCAGTTTCAAGAGGCGGGGAAAATATTCGTAGAGTGGATTCTCCCGACGGTTCCTGATCATCCATTCGATCATCATTGAACCACCCCGGCTTACCACCCCACAGATCCGGGGTTCCCTCTTTAGCCCTTTTATACTCTTCTGCGTAACCCCGCAGTGAACCGTGATGAAATCGACTCCATCATCGAGGTGCCTTTCAATAATCTCAAAAATCTCATTTACCGACACATCGACAAAGGACTTCTTTCGTTTCTTGGCTTCAATCGCCACCTGATAGATGGGGACGGTGCCAACAACTACCGGTGACTCATTAAGAATCGCTCGACGGATCCGGTCGATGTTGCCACCAGTTGAAAGGTCCATCACCGCATCGGCACCGGCCTCAACCGCAACCTTTAATTTCCTCAGTTCCTGTTTTAAATCACAAATGTCGGGCGAAGTTCCGATATTGGCATTGATTTTGGTCCTTAACCCTTTGCCGACCGCTAAGGGTAAGATTGATCGTTTGCAGCTCCGGATAATAATTGCCGATCCATCCCGCAAATTCTTTCTCAGATTCGAAACCGGAATTCTTTCTAATTTTGCTATTTTAGTCAAAAGATTAACCTGCATATTTTTTAGTAATTAAAACTTTCTTGGCAATTATATTCAATTTATGATTAGTGTCAATGACTGTCTGGGAAAGATCTAAGATTAAAATGCTTGCATAAAATTTAATTTTGGTTATAATCTCGGTCGGTGCCAAAGATACTTTGGTGCCCAGTACAGAAATAAAAAAGGAGATTTACCAATGGCCTCTGAAATTACGGAGTTCAATCCGGAATTTAAGTCTGAAGTTATAAAGGAAGAGGGGGGTGAAAGAGTCCAGAGTTGTTTTCAATGTGGCCTGTGTTCTGCATCCTGTCCGGTGCGCGATGTCTACAAAGATTTCAATCCGCGCAAGATAATCCATATGGTCCTGGTAGGCTTGAAAGACCGAGTTATTAAAGACAGTACAATCTGGCTCTGTTCCACCTGCTATTCCTGTCAGGAGCGGTGTCCCCAGGATGTCCGGGTCACGGAATTGATGAATGCATTGAAGAATCTGGCGGTCAAGGCGGGCTACGCGCACCCATCCCAGAAGAAGCAGGCGGAATTGGTTTATAATTCAGGCCGGCTTTATGAAATCGAAGAGTTTGATAATCGGAAGAGGCAGCGTCTCGGCCTGCCCGTCTTAAGGCCTCGAATCGAAGACGTCAAAATCCTCTATCGTCAGTGTGGAATCGAAGAGATGGTCATATCCCGGGAGGCAAAATGAGATATGCCCTGTTTTTAGGTTGCACGATTCCAGTCCGGGGTACCCATTATGAACTCGCCACCCGTAAAATCGCCAGCCTGCTCGGTATCGAATTCACCGACATCGAAGATTTCGCCTGTTGTGGATTTCCGGTTAAAGCCTTTCATACCCATACCGCATTCTTATTAGCTGCACGAAACCTGGCCCTGGCCGCACAAAAGAATTTGTCAATCTGTACCCTATGTTCATCTTGTACCTCGACTTTGACCGAGGTCGCCAAATTACTGAATTCCGACTCTGCCCTTCGCTTCAGAACCAATCAGGAACTCAGTTCGATAAATCTCCATATTAAAAATTCAATCAAGGTGCGCCATCTGGCACGGATCATCTATGAAGATGTCGGTATTGATAAGATTAAGAGTAATATTAAACGACCCCTCTCTGCTTTAAGGTTGGCCATCCATTCTGGCTGCCACTATCTCAAACCTTCAGGCATCTTTGATGCCTTTGATGACCCTGAGATCCCGAGGACAGTGCGGTCAATGGTTGAAGCGGCCGGGGCAAAGGTCATAGACTATTTTGAAGAAAAGAAATGCTGTGGTGGTGCAACAATGGGAATTAATGAGCAGACCGGACTCGAAATCGCCCGACGTAAACTCGATTCGCTTCAGCGAGCCGATGTTGATGCACTCGTTGTTATCTGTCCATTCTGCGATATAATGTACGAGGCCAACCAGCGCAAGATCGAGCAATCTTTCAATGCCACCTATGAACTGCCGATCTTATATTTCCCCCAGATCCTCGGGCTGGCATTTGGCTTTGACCGGCGGGATCTGGGTTTTCAATTCAATACGGTCAAACCGGACAAGGTTTTAAATAAAATAGGAGTTTAAGATCATGGTAAAAGTCTATATCTGTTCCTGTTATGGAGAGATCAGGATCCCCAAAAATTTAAATTTTGGTCCTGATGTTACAATTGTTTATCATGATGAATTATGCTCGGAATCAGGCCGGGAAATGGTAAAGAGAGATATTGACAGTAAAATTTTGGTTGCGGCCTGCACCCCCAGAATTGCTGAACGCTTTTTTACCGGTTCGGATATTGAGTTTGTTAACATTCGTGAACAGGGATATTTCTATGGTTGGCCAGTGGAAAAGATGGTTGCTGCAATCGAAGCAGGCCTCAAGAAGATCGAACTGACGCCTAAGATAGAACATAAATCAATCCCGATTAAGAATCGTTCGGTTCTGATAATCGGTGGTGGTGTGAGCGGGCTTGAATCGGCAAGAATTTTAGGACTTGCCGGTATTGATGTCAATCTGATCGAGCAGGAGAGTTTTATCGGCGGAGTGGTCAGTAAACTTGATCGTCTCTATCCTGAGGGAACGCCCAATTCCCATACATTATATCCGCTGATCAATGAGGTGGTCAATAGCCGTCGGATAAAGATCTTTACCTCAGCCCAATTGAATAAAATTTCCGGTCCACCGGGCGATTATATTGTTTCGATCAGTTACCATAAACCAACCAGGGATTGTAATCTCTGTAAAAAGTGTGAAGAGGTCTGCCCGGTCGTTGTCAACGACTGGGGTATCAAGCGGAAGGCAATCTACTACTCCCCAACTTATCCCGATGCTTATCAGATTGACTGGGCGCACTGTAATAGATGTGGTGAGTGTATCAAGGTCTGCGATAAGATAAACTTGAACGGTCCAGAGACAGTTGAACTCCGCGTCGGGGCGGTTCTTAATACATCGGGATTAAAATTCTTTGATGCAACGAGAATAAAAGAATATGGCTATGGAAGATTCGAGGGGGTTATGAATACCATTGAATTTGAACGAAAAATTACCAGTGGACAGTTAAAGCCGAAAAGGGTGGTAATCATCGCCTGTGCTGGTTCCCGCGACCATAAGTACTTAGATTACTGTTCAAGAATCTGCTGTCTCATAGCCTTAAAAGAGGCAAAACTGGTTAAGGATCTTTATCCTGACACCGAGGTCTACCTGACCTATATCGATATCCGGGCCTATGGCCCGCGTGAGAAATTTTTCACAACCCTCCGTGATGTCTCGGGTGTTACCTTTATCAAAGGAAAACCATCTGAGGTTCGACAGGTTGATGGCCGGCTGATTGTATCGGTTGAAGACAGTCTGGCAGACGAAGTGTTAGCGATCGAAACGGACTGTGTCGTCCTGTCAACCGGGTTTGTACCGGATAATAATCTATTAAAGATCCTGGGGATAAAGACCGAGCCCGAGCAGTTTCCGGGTGCCTATACAGAGTCGGAACTGATGGTCGATTCCAATCCCCGGGGCATCTTTATAAGCGGGAGCGCGTCATTTCCGGTTTCGGTCAGTGAAGCAATTATCGATGCCCGCAGTAGTGCATCAGCAACAATCAACTTCTTGATGAAGAATGCCCATCCCCAGGTCGGGTTGGTTGCCCGAATCAACAGCGATATCTGCGCGGCGATACATTGTCGTATGTGTGTTGGCACCTGCCCTTATGGTGCAATATATGAAGAGGAAGAGAAGATTAAAGTAAATGAAGCAATCTGTATGGGCTGTGGTATCTGTTCTGCCACCTGCATGGCCGGTGCCAGCCAGTTGACTTCATTCACCGATCAGGCGCTTCTTGCTCAGATAAAAAGTTTGACCAGACCAAATTCGGTTATTGCTCTGCTCTGCAAGTGGAGTGCTTACAATGCTGCTGACAAAGCAGGTTATGAGCGAAAGGCAGTTAATCATAATATCTCAATCATCCGCATCCCCTGTACTGGCCGGGTTGAGAGTCAGATGATTCTCGAGGCCTTTGCCTGCGGGGCAAAGGGAGTATTAATTGGGGGTTGTTACCCTGATGCCTGCCATTATATAAGAGGTAACTTCAAAGCCCGGAATCGTTGCCGGAATCTCCAATCAATGCTCGGACAACTGGGTCTGCCCGACAGGGCTTTGCGGATCGATTGGTTCGGCAAGGATGAGTCTGAGAAACTTTTTGCCGTTCTCAAAGAGATGGCGGAAAGTTAGTGTGTTTTTCCTGGAGGTTTGATGTATCTCTTAAAACTTGATAAACTTCCTGGTCAGGATTCGATGCTCATCTTTCATACTCTTGCCCGGCTGGGTTTTGAAGGCTTAATTATTGTTTCACCTGCTCAGCCGCTTGCCAGTGTGGGCTATTTTCAGGATACAGAAAAAGAGGTTGATCTGAACTATGCCCGGCAGGCAGGAATTTCTGTGATGCGGCGTGAAGTCGGCGGCGGCGCAACCTATCTCGATGAAAACCAGATCTTTTATCAGGTGATCTGGAATCGCCAGAACCCAAAATTCCCGCGCCGGATAAAAGAGATCTTTGAATATCTTTCCCAACCACCCTGCGAGACATATCGAAGGTTTGGAATCAATGCAACTTTTCGGCCCGAGAATGATATTGTTACAGATAAGGGTAAAAAGATTGCCGGTGAGGGTGGTGGCGATATCGGTGAATCGATGGTCTTTGTTGGTGGGATTCTGCTCGATTTTGACTATGGCACGATGAGTAAGTTGCTGAAGGTTCCAGATGAAAAGTTTCGTGATAAGATTTATAAAAGTATGGAAGAGAATTTAACGACAATGAAGCGGGAACTGGGCGCGGTACCGCCCCGAGAAGAAGTGAAACAGGTACTGGTTGAGAGCTTTGAAAGGATCTTGGGCCGGCTCGAGCCGGCCGTGCTCGATGATGATGCAATAAGAAAGATGCGCGAACTCGAAAAGTGGTTTATGTCGGAAGAGTTCTTGTTTAAAAAGACGCCGAGAATTCCGACCGGTGTGAAGATAAAAGAAGGGGTCGAGATTCTCTATGGTCTTTACAAGGCACGGGGGGGACTTATCCGAACGGCGGAAGAGATCGAAGATAAGAAAAAGATTACCGACATCGCGATCTCGGGTGATTTTAATCTATTTCCCAAGAATGGACTGGAAGAAGTTGAGAATGCTCTTATCCAGAAAGATTTCAATGAAGCAACGGTGAAGACTGAGGTCGAGAAGGTCTATGAAAAGAAGAAGATTGAATCACCCGGCGTAACCGCCGAAGACTATACCAAAGCGATTTTGGAGGCGAAATAAGACAAAACCATTTGTTGATATAGAACTTCTACCGGTTTTCAAATTTAATCTGTTACGCCACAGCTAAAATGTCCCCTTAACTGCACAGCGACATGTCCCCTTTTTATTATTTTAATTAGATTTTTATGAAAATCAATACTATTCACCATCATAAGGAAATTTTTGGATGAATTTGTCATCATAAAAGACACTGATTTGCTTTTTAGGGACAATCTTAAGTAAAAGCTCAGTATTACCCCAATAAGCTCGATACCGAAAGTCCGTCAATTGGAAAACTCTGCCTTTATAGGTAAAAGTATTATCTTTTTTTACTTTTCGTTTAGCTCTTAAGCAGAAAATATGATCTAAGTCGATACCAGCGGGTAATGGTTTAAAGCAAGAGTTCTTAAAGCGCTCATCGGGAATCATACCGGTGGTCTTATGCATCCAGCGACTCCCATGTCGATCAAGCCATTGCGCTAAATACTTATTAGCCGCTTCAATCGTTGTAATATTATGTAGTTTAAATTCAATCGGTAGGCGTTGTTGGAGAAAACCGAAGAAACGCTCGATTTTACCCTTCTCATGAGGTGCTTGCTTATGGGTATTGATTAAACGGAT
>CBFGIV010000034.1:0-23723 GCA_965648915.1 Caldifarciminota bacterium
AAGAATTCTTGTGCACATCAAGACCAAGATAATAATATTCAACACTTTCTGGCATAAAGCCTCCTTTACCAATTATAAAGAGAAACAAAATGATATCCAAGAGCCATTTTTCATTTTATTCTTGACAGGGTTGTTAAAGTGATTAAAATATTCAGTTTAATAAAGGAAGGGTTTATGAAACATATAATCATATTCCTGAGTTTTGCTCTTCTTTTCCTATGGGGCGAGATGGCGATCGACACCGGAGCCTGTGTCCTGATTCTTGATGATACCCTGGCCTGCTCAATCGGTTATTTCCAGTATCCCAGATATACACCAAATTCTCTATTTATGAGTTCCATGCTTTTGGGGAATTCGGAAAGATATGTGGTCGACTGTTTTCTTCAGACTCAGCCGGTAAGTGATTGGCGATGGATTGAGCACTGGCGGGAGATCATACCGCCCCTCTGGCTGAGTGAACAAACATTCTGCAGTCTGATCGACGATGGTAACCATCCAACACCAAAAGGGATTAGGGCAAGGCGTTTCTTTATCGGTCGCGGCTCCAGAAATTACCCGGCCTTTGACGATTTTGTAATCTTAATCTACAACTATATCAATCCCACGGATTCAGCGATCCTTAACTGTTATGCCGGACTCTTTCTCGATCTTGACCTTGGCGCATCACCGACAGTCAACTGGGGAAGAACCAATCAATCGAAACGTTTTACCTATATGTGGCCCAGTCTTACCAGTCAATTCCCGACCATCGGGGTCAGGCTTCTCTATCCAAAAACCCCGGCCAATCTAAGTTTGATCGACCACGCTCAATATGTCTATCCCGAAATGCCCGAATCGACTAAATATAAATTTTTAAATGGCACAATCCGCCTGCCCAATTCAACCAGGGCTTATGACTACTCAATCTGCGTCAGTTTCGGGCCATTCAACCTTCTACCTCAGGACAGCAGCATCTGGGGTGTCTTTGCCTTGATCGGCGGGCTAGACTCAATCAGCGCCGGTATCAATAGTGACAGTGCTCAGTCCTGGTGGAATTGTGTGACCAAAGTTGGAGAGATCGACAAACAGTCTCGTTCCCCAAAATTAAAGATCTGGCCAGATCCAGCCCGAAATATCCTCTATTGCCAGATTGAATATCCTGAAGAAAGATCCTTAAAAGAATAAAAGAGTATGTTAAAAATCTATGATGTTCAGGGCAGAATGGCGCGAAAAATACCTTTGTCTTCCTTAGAAAGATATTTCACTTTAAGGGTCGACAACCTGTCTCCAGGAACCTATTTTCTCGAAATAACAACCGGTCGCAAGAGGTGGTTAAAGAAGTTTCTTGTGCATAGATAGTCTTTTTAATTTTTTAACCTATATTCTCAGGGCCAATCTCGTCTTAATTCTCCTTGACTTTCAATCTTTTATTACTTATACTAAAAAGATGGAATTAAAAAGGCCAGCCCTCTATCTGGTCGATGAGCAGATTCTAATCAAGACTTTCCCGCTTGAGGGGAGAGAATATATCATTGGTCGGGCTGATACCTGTGATATTGTCTTGAACTCGAAAGAAGTCTCCCGTAGACATTCGCGTATCTCTTTTGAGAATGGTCGATATGTGATTGAAGATTTAAATAGCACCAATGGAACTGAGGTCAACGGTCAAAGGATCGAGCGACAAATTTTACAGCATGGTGATGAGATCACCACGGGCGATATCACCCTGATCTTCGATGATGGCTCAGGTATTATGGGCTTAAAAGAAGAGACCCAGTGCGAAAAGCCTGGTGAAGAAACTAAAAGCCTGTCGGCACACTTTGATCAGGTGATAGAAAAGACCCGGGATCGAAGTACTGCCGAAGCAGTCAAGAAGATGAAGACCAGATTGCTCAGGGGTCGAGAAGAATTAAAACGGGCAGCCTATCTCGACCGATTGACCGGAATCTATAATCGGCGCTTCTTTGATGACGAAATCTTGAAGAGACTGGAAATAGCAAAAAAGACTACAACCCCCCTCTCACTGATCTTTATCGATATTGATTTTTTCAAAAAAGTCAACGATACCCACGGTCATGATAAGGGGGACGAAGTCTTAAAAAAGACCGCTCGATTAATTCAGCATGCCTGCCGTCAGGATGATGTTGTTGCCCGCTATGGCGGCGAAGAGTTTGTTGTGCTCTTTTCAAATATGACCTTATCTAATGCACTAAATGCTGCTGAATCAATCCGCAAAATTATCGAAGAGCAGACCCCGGCGCTACTCCAGATGAAGATAACCGTAAGCATCGGAGTTGCAACCTATCCGAATCAGGCAAAGGATAGCGCCGAATTGATTAAAAAGGCGGATCAGGCACTATATCAGGCAAAGAATTCTGGTCGTAATCGCGTTGCTGTGAGCAATGGCTAAAGAGGCGATCGGACAATACAAGATCTTAAAAGAGATCGGTAAAGGAGGGATGGGGCAGATCTATACTGCGCTTCAGTCCTCCCTCAACCGGACGGTGGTGATAAAAGAGATGAGCCGGGGGTTAACCGGAGAGGCTCTGGCGCGATTTAAAAGAGAAGCCACAATCTGTGCCAATCTCCAGCATAAGAATATTATCGAGATTTTTGATTTTATCAAAGAAGGCAGTAACAATTATCTCATAATGGAATTTATTGATGGGATGAGTCTTGCCGATGTTATTGAAAAGGCGGCTCCCCTTCATCCAAGCGTTGCCGCGGCCATTGCCCGGGAAGTCTGCGCAGCATTGGTCTGTGCCCATAACAACGGCATCATTCACCGTGATATTAAACCGAGAAATATACTGATCTCAAAAGAAGGAACGGTCAAATTGACCGACTTTGGCGTTGCCCGGGATGTTGATGCCCCGGATCTGACCACAACCGGGATGATTATCGGAACCCCTTTCTATATGTCGCCCGAACAGGCATCCGGGGGCAAGGCGACCTTCCAGTCGGATATATTCTCCCTCGGTGTTGTCCTCTATGAAATGGTAACCGGGAAAAAGCCATTTACCGGTGAGGACAGTCACGGTGTCATTGGCAAGATCTGCCGGGGAAAATTTAAATCCTCTTTCTGGCTCGACCCGCATCACAGCTGGCGCCTCTCCCGGATTATCAATCGGGCAATGAAAAAGAATTTGAAGCGGCGTTTTAAGTCCGCGGATGAGATGCTTAACGCCTTAAACCGATTCTTAGGCTGGAAAGGTCAGGCGACAATCGATGCCGAATTAAAAGGTTTATTGACGAGGATTGAACAGGAAAAGGAAGCAACGACGGTTGTCAAAAAAGCACGCAAGAAGAAAAAGGAAGAAGGTTCCCTCTCCCTTTATATCCTTATTCTTTTAATCCTTGCCCTCATTGCCTTTCTTCTGTATCAACTCTTCTCCTGATAGAACTTCTCGTTTTAAGGCCCATCCCTATCTTACTAAAAGTCCGACAATCTCCATATGGTAGGTCTGTGGAAACATATCAAAGATATAACATCTACTGATCCTGAACCCCTTTTTACTGAACCGATTCCCATCCCGGGCAAAGGTTGCGGGGTTACAGGAGATATAGAGTATCTTTTCAGTTTTAAGCCGGGCCAGGTTTTCAATAACTGAAGGATCAATCCCTTTCCTGGGTGGATCGATTATTACCAGGTCAGCCTTTTTAATCCCTGAGATCTGTTTTTCAACCCTGCCCTGGATGAATTCGATATTCTTGATATTATTAACCCTCGTATTTTCCATTCCATAGTGCACTGCCTGAGAATTCTCTTCAATGGCAATAACTTTTACTACCCTTTCCGCGATTGAAATGCCAAAGGTGCCGATACCTGAATAGAGGTCAAGAAGAATCTCTTGCCCCTGGGGAGACAGCAATTCAAGAACCTTCTCTCCCATCATTTCAACAATCTTGGTATTCACCTGAAAGAAGGTTGCCGGTCCAATCCTGAGGATCTTATTTCCAATCTTCTCCTCAAGATATTCTCTGCCCCGGTGAACCAGATTGGTCTTGCCGAGGATACGATTGGTTCGATCGGGATTTACATTCTGAACAATACCAACCAAGCCATTCAGTTCGCGCTCAAGCCCACCGTATAACTTTTCAGGCAATACTCGATCCCGGGTGACAAAGGTGAGATGGAGTTGGCCGGTGTTGACCCCTGACCTGATTATCAGGTGGCGGAGGTTACCGCGGTGTCTCTCTTCATCATAGATCTCGACCTTCGACTGCCGGATATATCTCTTGATAATCGACAGACCAATATTTATTGGCCGTTCATTGATCGGGCAGAAGTCATGGTCGACAACCAGATGGGAATATGTTTGATAATAACCAATCTTTAAACCATTGCGGTCCTGAACGGGTAACTGGGCTTTATTCCGATAGAACCACTGATCAAGGGCAAAGAAATTATCCACCCCGGGTTCAAAACTACCAACCCGACGACAGGTATCGATAAAGATCGACTTCTTCAATTCTTTCTGATAATTGTATTCGATGTGCTGGAGATGGCAACCGCCACATCGAAGAAAAAGGGGACATTCAGGTTTAATCCGATAGGAAGATGCCTGAATAATCTCTAATAACGAACCGATTAAATAGTCCTTTTTCTCTTCCACGATCTTGATGCGGACCACTTCGGCTGGGATTACACCATTAACAAAACAGACTTTACCATCAATATACCCGATCCCCTGACCACGATGAACAACCTTTTCAATCTTCACTTCGTAAGTCTGGCCACGCTTCATTATTCGTTTTTAAATTCGACCCAGGATCAAAGGTGGCCTCTTTACTCGTTTACTGACAATTTTAAAAGACTGGGCCACGCGCTTTAAAAAATCAGGCAGCACTTGCCGATTAGTGTGGACAATAATCAAAATCTCGCCCCGCTCAACGCTGTCGCCAACTTTTTTTAATATTTCAAAACCTGCATCTGGATCAATTCGGTCGGTCAAAATTTTCCTACCCACTCCAATCTCCAATCCGGCCCAGCCCAGATCTGAGGCATCGACCATCGAAATAAAACCCGATCGACTTGCTCTTATCTTATACTGATACCGGGCTTTAATAAAGTTATTCTTATCATTCAGATGGTCAGGATTACCACCCTGGAATTCAACCATCTCTTTAAATTTTTCCCATGCCTTACCCGATTCGATCATACTCATTGAAAGGAACTTTCCTTCCTGACGATTCTTAACCCTGCCCGCCTGCAAGAGCATCTCACTGCCTAAGGTAAAGACAATCTCATTAACATCCACCTCTCCTCTGTTCCTGAGGGTTTTAATCGCTTCCCAGACCTCAAGGCCATTTCCTACCATCCGCCCGATGGGCTGATCCATATTGGTTATAATTGCCGAAACCACCTTGCCCAGCCTTTCGCCGGTCCGTTTCATCCACCGTGCGAGCATCCGGGCGTCCTCGATCTTCTTCATAAAAGCACCCTTGCCACATTTAACATCGAGGACCAGCCCATCGATTCCCTCGGCAATCTTTTTGGACATTATACTTGCGGTGATCAGGGGGATGGAATCGACCGTCCCGGTTACATCTCTCAGTGCATAAATTTTTCGGTCAGCGGGCACAATCGTTTCGGTCTGGCCGGAAATGAAGCACCCTACTTTATCCAGTGCCCGCACCATTTCTTTAAGGTTGAGGTCGGTTCGAAAACCCGGGATCGATTCAAGTTTATCGATTGTGCCACCCGTATGGCCTAAGGAGCGCCCCGAGATCATCGGCACCAGGACACCACAGGCAGCAATCAGGGGAGTCAGAATCAGAGAGATCTTATCACCAACTCCACCGGTTGAATGTTTATCAATTTTTGGCTTAGTTAGTGAAGATAGATCGAGTCTTTCTCCAGTATCAATCATTGAGGCGGTCAGGTCGACGGTCTCATTCAGGGTCATACCGTTAAGGCGGACCGCCATAAGAAATGCGGAAAATTGATAGTCCGGGATCCTGCCTTCAGTATAACCCAAGACCAGAAAATCAATCTCTTGCCGGGTCAGAATCTTCTTTGCCTTCTTCTTATTAATCAATTCGACGACATTCATCTGTCGCTCATCCTTTCGGCATAGCCTTAGATGGTCTTTATCGAATCTGGTTTTTGGTAGGATCTCTCAGGAACCAACAGAACCTCGATAGACAATCTTCTGCTTCTAACAATTCTCTTCATCCTGTTAATCCATTTTACACTGGTTATCAAAAACAGGCCTTAACTATGTCTTTATCCGGGCAGGTGCCGAATTCAACCTGAATTGTGGTATGGCTTATACCAAATTTTTCAACAAGTAATTTTTCAATCTTCTCAATGATAACTGCAACCTCACTTGTCCGGAAATCTTCGCAGACATCAATATGCCCTTCAAAATGGATATCCCGGTCCGTCATCTGCCAGATATGGACATGGTGGAGATTGTGGACCTCGGGGATACTTTCGACCGCGCACTTTATCTCCATTATATCAATCCCATCAGGCGTTGACTGCATAAGAATATTCACCGTATCCCGAACAATAAAGTAACTCTCGCGTAAAATATAGATGGCGATTGCCATAGTTAAAATTGGGTCAACAATATAGATATTGAAAATTTTAATCAGGATGCCGCCAATTACGACAGCAACCGAAGATAAAGAATCAGCAAATAGATGGAGATAGGCGGATTTGATATTAAGATTTTTCTCTGCATCCCTTTTTAGTAAAAATACACCGACAAGATTGGCAACAAGCCCGATCATTGCGACAATCACCATTAGATCGCTATCTATTGAATGTAATGTAAAGAGGCGGGCGATTGCTTCCTTGAGCAGAAAGAAGATCACAATAATAAGAACCGAAGAATTAAACAATGCGGCAAGGATCTCGGCCCTTCTATAACCAAAGGTTTTTTGTATTGTTCTTTGGCGCTGACCGATACGCAGAGCAAAATAACTTATCAAGATTGCGATACCATCACTGAAATTATGGAGTGCATCGGAAATTAATGCAAGACTGTTTGATAATAAACCGCCAAAAATTTCAGCAAGCGTAATGAAAAAATTTAAGAGGATTACAAAAATAATTTTGCGGGTATTGATCAAACGATGATGAGAATGTCGACTATTCACTTAGAAATTATATACCAATTTTTCTGGAGGTCAAGTACTATCCAGTGAATTGTGCTATCCGCAGACCACTAAATCTATTTTCCTAACACCATGAGCGCTGAACGACCGTTTGAAAATAGTATCGCGTAAAAATTTTCTCTTATGAAAAGAAATTTCCAATGTGTCACTTTTCTAACTACCCTATGCACAGAAGTTCAGCGGTAATCGAAATCTATTTTGCAACTACAATCTTTTCGACCCTTAGCCCTCCTCGAATGCAGTCTTTCACTCGAACGAAGTAGACGCCGCTTTTTACCGCCCGGCCGTTTTCATCTTTTCCATCCCAGGTTAAAGTAATGTGCGATTCCGCCGGTAAATTCCCCGCGAGCCGACGGACGAGCGAACCCTGAAGGTCATAGATATCAACATTCAGATAAGACCCCACCCTGGAAATGAACTCGATACGGCACCCTTTAGCCGTCGGGTTGGGGGTGATCTTCAGTTCGCTCTTTTTGACCGTCTCTCTTCCCGATCCTTCAGCCACTGAGGTTTTATATTCAAATTCATAAATTCCGCCATCCCTGGTTCCAACATAGACAAAATTTTTACTGCTTCCATTACGGCCCGGACCAAGGATAATGCCGTAAAGCAGACTGCCACCCGGTGTACCAATATTCCTGACCACCCAGTTGTTAGACTCGTAGCTGACTTCATAGACCTCAGGCGGTGTGTAGTTTGCAACATAGAGCCGGACTTTTCCATCATTCTGGCCATTACCAATTGCCATATTAAAATTGTGGGCCCCAACCGTGATGGTTGCAGTATTTACCCAATTATTATTTTGATAGGTGTATTCGAATATACCAGAATACCGGGACAGAACATAGACTCGATTCGTATCATCATTTCTCCCTTTACCGACTAAAATCTTCATCGGTTGAGTCGGCACCGACCCGACCGGGGTTGAAACCCACTGTCCATTTGTCCAGGTATATTCATTAATATTATTAGACTGGCTCTTAAAGATACGATTAACTCCATCATTTCTTCCCGGACCAATATCAGTGCCAAAACCTCCATGACTACTGCCGATTGCATCAATAACCCACGAACCCCGATATGAGTATTCCCGTGCCGCAACCTGGGGTGGAGTGCTACCGCAGGCAAAATATACCCGGTTTGTATCATCATTCCGGCCCGAACCGACAATCACTTCGATCAGTTGTTGACCACTTGCGCCCATATCGGTATATTGCCAATCATTGCCGGTATAGGTAAATTCCATCCCGCTACCTGGTGAACCATAAAATCCGCCAACATAGAGACGATTGAGACCGTCATTTCTTCCTTTACCCAGGGCCATTCGTTCGCCATACAAGGGCAGGGTGATTGTATCCGAATAGATCCAGGTTCCACCGGAAAAAGTAAATTCGCCGACCGTATAGGCACCACAGGCCAGACCATAGACCCGGAAAGTGTTATCATTCCTTCCCACACCAAGGGACAATCCGACGATATACTGCCCTGGATTTCCGACACTGGTGATGGTCCACTCGCCCAGAACAAAGATTGGGACCGACAGAGCAAAGACAAAAAATCTTCTCATAGTCTCTCCTTGATATCATATAATAATACCGAACTGGAAAAAGTCAAGCCCAAATTCAGAATCGGACTTTCCTGTTAATATCGCCTTTAAAATCCTTAATTACGATGTTATGTCTGTCTACATTTCTTGTGTTGACATCTGGAGTAAATTTGCTATAATAATTTGAAGGAGGTCTTAATGCCGTGTGGTCGAAAAAGGAAATTAAAGAAAATCAAGAAACATAAATTGAAGAAACGGCGCAAGCGCGATCGTCATAAGAAGAAATTACGATAGCGAAACATTCATATACTCAAAGACTTTTAACAACGACGGCGGGTTTTTTAGGCCCGCCGTTCCAATTTTATCGGAAACAAAAATTCCTAATATCCGATTTTCATTTGATCAATTGACAGAATAATCTCAACTAAACCGAGATAAAATTGGTTTAACAATCTTAAACTTTAAGGCAAGATTCTTTCGATTGCCTCCTTGCTAATCCAGCCGCCCATTCCACCTGGAAGTTGAACAAGAATATAATCACCTCGCTCATCTCGAATCTTGATTTCGGTGCCGTCGTGAATCAACAGAATCTCTTTATGATCTTGTGATGGACCACTCAGCGCAGTTACTTCGGGAACAACAACCACCGCTTGATTTCCATCACACTCTTTCAGCCAGATCTGACCGGTGATAAAAAAATAGAAAAATAGAAAACTACTGAAACCTGCCAGATAGATTGCGATCCGCCTGCTCAAAATTAAATAGAAAGCAATAAGACAGGAAATAACAACGAAAGATAAAGTGCTTAAAATTGATGCCTCATATAATGAGAAAAAATGAAAAAAATCAGCAAGGAATTTAATCAGCGGATTTTTGATAATATTCAATTTATCCACCCGATAGGCACGGGCGAAGTCCAGGTTATGGATAATATCTCGATCCCGGGGTTTCAGAATGTATGCCCGGCGATAATTAACAATCGCCTTGCCGATCTGGCCTTTTTTGAAATATGCATTACCTAAATTGTAGTAGAGGTCACCATTGACAATCTTTTTCACCGCCGAATCATAAGCGACAATCGCCTCGTCAAATTTGCCTTCGCTGTAAAATTTATTCCCCAGATTATAAAATTCGGTTGCCGAGAGTTGGGTTAAGAAAAATAAGAGAATCATAGACAATTTAATATCTGCCGGGCACGCCGCAGTACCTCTTCAGGTTTGCATTCAGCTGAGAAAACAGGCGCAAAACGCTCGTGATCACATAGATCGACAACCTCGATCAAATCTTTAATGACTTCGGACTTAACACCATTCCTTGCCAGTTCAACCTTCAACTGATCCCGGGTTAAAGTCTGGGTCTCAAGATTGTAACGATCACCGATATAGCCAAGGATTGCCTGAACCAGTGAACCAAAAAATTCTCTCTTCGCACCCCGTTTGCAATAATGATCGACCTCACTGAGGCGTTTCTTTAAGAATCGGTTACACCTCATCCTTCGGGCATAACTTTGGTCACTGACTAATCTTGTCTGGTGGTGATGGAAGATAAAAGAAAAACCGATGATTAAGAAAGAAAGGAGATAACCCAAAAACAACCATCTTGCGGGCTTGAAGTCCTGAGACCTCAATCTCGGAACATCGGCCTTTATATAATTTATATCCGTGCCCATTACCTTCAAACCGCTGGCCTCTTCCTGCCCCCGCGCCACCGCAGTTCCCGAGGCAATGAATTTCAATGGGTCGGTTTCAATAACTTTATATCCCTTCATCTTCAAATCATAATAGGCAATCCTTATTGGTGGGATGAGATAACCGCCATCGGTCTGGGGAATAACTGGATAACGAAACTCTTTATAACCCCGAATAAGATCACCTGCAGTCTGGATGGCCTCTTTGGTTTCCGGCGTTAAAATTTTCAAACCGGAAATGGTCGGAATTGCTGGTTTTTCGATCAGACGTATATTGCCTGTGCCTGATATCCGAACCGTAAGATATACCGGCTCACCCTGTTTAGAACTGTCTTTATCCAGACCTGCCTTGATACTAAAATTACCTACCCCACCGCTGAATTCAGCAGGTCTCCCTTCCTCAGGTAGAGGCAAGACCTTGATCGTAAGCGATTTTGATTCAATCGGGATATTTCGGGTGGTTCCGAAAAAATCGAAGAAATCGCGGGGCGGTTCGACAATCGAAATCACCATTGACATTGGCTCAATCTTTAAATCTCCGGGAGTCATCGGGAATAGAGCCACGCGCTTAAGCAATGCCACATCATAAAGTCGACCATCAATTCTCTTTCGCTCGAAATTGAGCCGTGTCGCCTCAAATAGTTTCTCTGCCCAGAATCCCTGGAAACTCGGGAATTGAACCGAGGTGATATCATTTATATTGAGCCGGGTACAGAGTGAGAATTCAACATTGATCTGCTCACCGACATATACAGTCTTGCGGTTAGCACTGGCAACTACCATAAGGTTGTTCTCAACCGGACCCTGGTCCGGTGCCGGTGTTCGGCTGGTTGGCGGTGATGGCTGGGACGGAGGAATCGAAGGACTGCCTTTAACCACCTCAATCTCGATGGGCTGGGTCTCATAGACCCGATCCTTATGTTTTAACCGGCAGGGGCCAATAGTAAATTTACCGAGTCTCTTTGGACTGAGATAGTATATATAAGTAATCGTTGTCTGCTGGCTCATCTTGCCATTTATGAATTGAATACTCGTTGACTGTGATGAAGAACGGTTGAGAATAGTAAAATCAGCGAGCGGCGGTAGTTCGGGCGCTGTGACCCCACCAACATCCTCCCCTTCCACGGTAACATTCAGGGTGAACTCCTGGCCAAGCCCAACCGTCGTCTGGCTAACCGTGGCCGAAAATTGAATCTCACCGGCGCCAAGAATCACCGGTATGAGTAGAGAGAATATATATTTACTACCAATCTTTCTCAACATCTTCCCTCTTTGGTCGTTCCTTCCTTTTTTTCATATTTGTCTTCTCCTGATCAAGCAAAGCCTGAAGGACACGGTTTGCTTCATCCCGATCCATCATCTGTTGTTCGGGTCCGGGTTGGGGTTGCGGTCTTGGTTGTTGTTCCGATTGCTTTTGACTGGAGTCGCTCTTGGGTTGATTTTTCTGATCGGATTTTATCTTAAGGCAGAATTCAAGATTCTGTTTGGCCTCGATATCCCGGGGATTGAGTATTAAAGAGGTCTTAAAGGAGTTGATCGCCGCATCAATCTGACCCTGCTTAAATTGACAATTCCCAATATTGTAGAAGGTCGCAGCCTGGGATTTTTTATCTCTGGTCAGAAGAGCCAGCTGGAATTCAGCAATTGCCTCTGGATATTTATTGAGTCGATACAGGGCACGGCCGATATTATAGTGGATCCTGGTATTATCCGGTTCCTGAACCAGGGCTTCCTGATATTTCTTTAACCCCTCTTCATACTGGCCTTTACTAACGAGTGCATTACCTTTGCGCATACACGATCCAACATCAGCCCTGGAGAATGTAATCGCGAGAACGAGCAAAAATGTCTTAATTACAATCGTATTCTTGCGGGGTAAAGTAATGTATCGGGCGATTGCTTTAAACAGTTCCTGAATCGAATCCCTCAACCAGTTTCCAGATCGGTCACTGATAAAGATCCCTATGTATATCAAAATAAAAGCAGTGAGGAGAAAAGATTGGTAACGCTCTTCATACTGGATATATTCACCACCACCAATATCTTTCTTCTTCATCCTATCCAGTTCCTCAGTCAAACGATTCACCAGAAACCCTTCTGAGCGGAAATAACGGCCATCGGTCAATTTTGCAATGACCAGTAGTTCCCGTTCGGCCAGACGCGAAATTACAATATTATTATCTTTGTCCTTTTTGTACTGAATGAAGTTACCCTGCTCGTCCAGGATGGGGATGGGCGAACCTTCGATCGAACCAATCCCGATCGCAAAAATCCTTATATTCTTTTCCGCAGCCTCTTTGACCGCTGACATAAAATTGCCTTCAAGGTTTTCACCATCGGTTATAAGAATTAATGCGCGACCGACATCCTCTTTTGGATTGAATAGTGAAGATGAAACCCTGATTGCCTTCTCGATGTTTGTCCCCGGCCGGGGGATAGAACCAGGTTCAATAATATCAAGAAATAATTTTGCCGCTTCGAGGTCAGTGGTTAAAGGGCACATTACATAGCAATCACCGGCGAAAGCGGTGATCCCTACCTGGTGCGCGCCTAAGTTATCAATTAGACAACTGGTCTCGCTCTTTGCTCGTTCCAGACGTGAGGGCTTGACATCCTGAGCCAGCATACTCTTGGATGCATCAAGGGCAATTACAACATCGATCCCGCGTCCTTTATAGATCTGTAACTTTTCTCCCCATTTGGGTCGAGCCAATCCTACAATCAAAAAGATAAAACCAATAAGCAAGAGCACCATCTTAAGCCAGTTCATTTTCGCATTGAAGGATTTCATAATTGAATTGACCAGACTACTGCTGACATAATTTCTTATCGTCCTCTGCCGCTGGTAATATGAAATTATATAGATAATGGCAATGAGCGGAACCAGTCCAAGGAGATATAGATACTTTTGAGCAGCCCAGACTATCACGGGATCCTCCTCAGGATTGTCGTCGAAAGGAGGATCCCGGTCAGGAAGAATACAAAGGCCGGGAAGATAAACTTATCTGCCTTCTCTGAATAGACCGTGTGACGACTGACCTTGAAAGTCGTCGGTTCCAATCTATCAATCTCTTCATAGATTTTCTTAAGTCCCTCGCCATCGGTTGCCAGAAATGCCTTTCCACCGGTCAGGGCTGAAATCTCTCTTAAGGTATTCATATCGAAATCGATCTCGGTCTGGACATACCTTTTGCCGAAGATCGGATGAAAGACCGGATAGGGAACTAGTCCTTTAGAGCCGACCCCGATTGAATATACCTTGATTTTATAACTCTGTCCAATCTTTGCTGCGGTAATCGGATCTATTTCACCCGCGTTATTGAGGCCATCGGTAAGCAAAACTACAATTCTCTCCTTCGCCTTAGAGTCCTTGAGCCGGGCAACCGCGGTCGCCAGTCCCATGCCAATGGCCGTGCCATCAGGGATAAGCCCGAGATCTACGCGGTCGATCAGGTCAGTAAGAATCTTGTGGTCCAGTGTCAGCGGACACTGGGTGAATGCCTGCCCGGCAAAAACAACCAGGCCTATCCGATCACCGGTTCTCCGGGCAACAAATTCTTTAGCCCTCTCTTTGGCGACATAGAGTCGATTTTTTGGACTAAAGTCTTCAGCCTGCATTGTCCCGGAGATGTCGAGGCAGAGGATGATGTCTACCCCACGGGTCTCAATCTCTTCAAACATCCTCCCCTTCTGGGGTCGCGCCAGACCGAAGATACTCAAACCAAGGCTGACGAAGAGACAGATCTGGGGGATACTACTTAAGAATCTACCTCCCCTGCTGATCTTCCTAAGATAAGACAGATCAGAAAAACTGACTGCCCCGCGCTTTTTAAACATTTCCCAGAGAATGAGTAGTGCAAGGGGGAGAAAGAGGATGAAGTAGATCGGATCGGCAAATCTCATCGCTTCACCTCGGTCTCGACCGTTGGTATGGTATGATTAACCAGTTCCCGGACCTGAATCAGGGCCTGCTCAATCTCTTTCGGCGCCGGGACAAATTTAGCATACTTGACAAAATCGGCATTATGAAAGAACCGGGTAAAGTCATCGCGCAACGGCACCCGGCGCAACTTCAAATTGGTTGCAATCTCGGTGGTCGTCTGATCCCGGGCAGCAAAATCATACCGCCTTTCAATATAGCGTTTTAAAATCTCAGAAAGGGCATAGTAGTATCTCTTAACCTGACCTTCAGCCAGCCATTCTTGCAGGGGGATTCGGTCCAGTGCCAGTAGAGCCTCAGTCCAGGGAGGTAGTTGTTCCTCTTCTCTAACCGTGCGCTGCCTGACCCTCTTGAAAACCTTCAATCCTAAATATGTTAAACCTGCTCCAATCACGGCTATACCCAAGGCAATCCAGGGCCGATAGTCAGGAAAACCGAAAGGTTTTTTAATATCATTAATATCAGCCATTTCTTTCTTCATCACACTGATAACCTTCAGGCGCGACTTTGGGCTCATCAGCGAATCGACCCGATTACTATCCTGAATTAGAAACCTAAAACCCGGTGTTTCAATCTCACCGGTCGCAAATGGCGCAAGCCGGATCCGGTAGGTCGTTGTCGCCAGACCCTTCTCCTGAATTATATCTCTCTTCTGATCCAAAACCATAAATGGGCCTAAAGAGTCCAGGAGAGGTTCTGATATCTTAAGGCCCGGGGGCGCAGTTACTTTAATCTCCATTTCAAAAGGATCGCCGACGGTCAACTTTCGATTCAAATAGTCGGGAAGAATTCGTGCATCAATATTGACTTTTAAGAGAAGAAAGAAGAGAATCATCTAACGAAACCTCCGGGCCCGGACGTCAAAAAATTTGTGGAGTTCAGGAACAAAATCTTCTCTGGTTTGAAGTTCAATCCGATCGATACCGAGCGAATTGAGCAAACGCTCCCGTTCTTCAACAATCTTCTGTTTATGTTCTTGATAGCGTTTTAATAATCCGGGTTCGGCAGTGTTTACCGTTAATAACGCGGCGGTTTCGAGGTCCTCAAATTCAATCAGTCCAATCTTAGGTAGTTCGTATTCCATCGGATCGGTAATGGTGATGACAATCAGGTCATGTTTTCGGGCCACTATCCCTAAGGGGCGGCGTATGTAATCTGGGGCAAATTTTTCACCAATGAAATCACTGATGAAAAAGATAATCGCTCGATGCTTCAGGATGTGCATCAGAAATTCAAAGGCGAGTACCGGATCGGTTCCACGACCCCGGGGATTAAAATAGAGAATATCCCGGATAAGCCTCAGAACATGAAATCTCCCTTTTTTCGCTGGGACATACCGCTCAATCCGATCAGTAAAGAATAAGAGCCCAACTTTATCATTATTCTTAACCGCGGAAAATGCCAGGGTAGCGGCGATCTGAGCGGCGAGATCGATCTTCAGATAGTTATATGAGCCAAAATGGCAGGAACCCGAGGCATCGACACAGAGAATCACCGTCAACTCCCGTTCCTCAGAAAACTTCTTAACAAAAGGTCGCCCCATCCGGGCGGTAACCTTCCAATCGATCGATCGGACATCATCTCCAGGCAGGTATTCTCGAACATCGGAGAATTCAACCCCGGTTCCTTTGAAGACTGACTTATATTCACCGGCAAATATTGTGTTAACCATCTTCTTGGTTCGAATTTCGATTGCCCTTATCTTTTTAATAAAATCTAACGGGATCATTGATAAATTGAATTTTTAAAAATCTCGGTTTAAGGCACCTCTACACCCGATAAGATCTTCTGAACAATATCGTCGGTTGTAATCTCCTCAGCCTCAGCCTCATAAGTCGGGATGATTCGATGTCGGAGCACATCCGGGGCCAGTTCCTTGATATCTTCGGGTATGACAAAACCCCTTCGTTTTAAGAAAGCAAAGGCTCGGGCCGTGGTCGTTAAATAGATTGAAGCCCGGGGTGAAGCACCATAGCGAATCAAACCCGAAAGTTCCTTCAAACCGAACTCATCGGGTGAACGGGTAGCAAAGACGAGATTAACGATATAATCTTTTATCCGCTTATCGATATATATCTTCTTGCACAACTGCCTTGCCTGAAGGATCGACTTCGGACTGACCACCGCCTCAATCTTCGGTTCACCTGTGACTGCAATCCGCTCGATGATCTCCTTCTCCTCTTCCCGGCTGGGATAGGTAATTTTGATTTTTAAAAGGAATCGATCAATCTGGGCTTCAGGTAGAGGATAGGTCCCTTCCTGCTCGATCGGATTCTGAGTGGCTAAAACCAGAAATGGTTCATCCAGTTTAAATGTCTGGTCGCCGATTGTAACCTGCCGTTCCTGCATTGCCTCGAGGAGGGCACTCTGAACCTTGGGTGGTGTGCGATTTATCTCATCGGCCAGGATTAAATTGGCAAAGATCGGCCCTTTACTGGTTGTAAATTCTCCGGTCCGTTGATTATATATCATTGTGCCGATAATATCAGCGGGCAGAAGATCGGGTGTAAACTGAATACGCTGAAATTTCGCTTTAATTGCTGAAGCCAGAGTCCGAACTGCATAAGTCTTTGCCAGTCCCGGCACACCTTCAATCAATATATGGCCATCAGCCAGCAACCCGACCAGCAGTCGGGTAATCAGATAGTTCTGGCCCACAATCGCCTTGCTTATCTCACTGGTTAAGGTCTGAACAATAAGACTCTCTTTCTCAATCTCTTCCTGAATCTGCTTGATCTCATCCTTAAGTTCTTCCATCTTGAAAAACCTCCTTAACTTAACAAATCCTATTACTACAGATTTTTAAGACCCAGGGATTGATTATGGATTGACCTTCACTCATCTTCCCCTTGAATAAAATTTACCAGATTTTAGACAATTTTTCGCTATCTTAGGTTTATCAAAACGAAAGAGTTTAAAAATTAAAGCATTGCTTATAATAGATTAAATAATGACTGATATATCGAAAAATATGAGACAAAAAAATCATTCTTTCTCAAGCCATCTTATTGCCCGTTCTAATTCATAATCCGGGTCTCCGGGAAAGGTATGGCCATAACCCGCATAGCCGTTGAAACTGACTGTAATACCATTCTTCACCAGGGCTCTTACTGCCTCGAGATTTGCGTTTATCCTTCGCTCGGTTTCATTCTCACCGAGCATAACAAAAAACTTTATCTTTTTTGCCCGGGCATCAGTGAGATATATATTTAAGGTCGTATCATATCCTCCGGCTACCGGAATGACACCCTTAAAGAGTGCATTATGCTTCAAACCGATGTAATACGCCAGACCGCCACCCTGAGAAAATCCTAAAAGAATTATTCTTAATGAATCGACTTTAAACCTTCTCTTAACAAATTCAATATCATTAAGAACCCGTTTCTCGGCCTCAGCCCGCTCACCCCAGCCAAAACTTACCCTGCCCATTACATCCGGTCCATAAGGGCAACAGAGGATATAGCCAATCCTCTGCGCGACATTTTTTAACACCTTTGCAAAATCAACCGGATTACTACCGTAACCGTGAAGTCCGATCAATAATGGATAAGTTATTGACGAATCAAAACTATCCGGCAGGATGATTACCGGTTCGAAAATCGTGACCTTCAGTTCGGAGAGTAATTTATTTGCCCGAGCAACGAGTCTTTTAAACTCTTTTGTCTTCCTGATATTATCAAAATCCTTATCCTCTTCGAATTTGTAAACCCCGAGTTCGATCATCCTTCTCACCCACTTCAGAGCCTCCTTCTTATTATCAAGCAAACTATAACAGCAGGCAATATTGTAAACAGCCGCCCCATCATCCGGTCTGAACCTGAGACCGGCCCGGTAGTATTCGATTGCGGTCTGATAATCCTGTCGGGAGAGGGCATTGTTTGCCTGTTGAATATAGACTCTTCCCGAATCCAGCACCTGGGCCATAAAGGGGACAACAATAAAAAGTAGACAACCCAGGATTTTTATCTTGAGATTCATCTCTCCCTCCTTTAATTCAAAACAACAACTTTTTCACTCCATCTCACATCGTCTACTGTACTCTCAATAAAATAAACCCCTGGATTTAAACTGAGACTGTAGAACAAAGTGCCCGATTTAAAAGACTTCACCAACTTTCCGCTCCTGTCGTAAATTTTTAACTCTATTTTCTGACTTCTCCCTTCGGTCATCTGCAATTTGATTTGTCCGCTTGTCGGATTGGGATATATTTTAATCCCCGGCAATTTTTCTCGCTCAATTTGCAGTCGGTCATTCACCCCGGTCATCCCTTCAACAATCACAAGTGTTGTATCCGCCCGAAGATTATACAGACGATCTATAATCCCGCTGGGCCAGTTTATTCGTAATGAATCCCATCTTATCCTTGTCCCCAGACCAAAATGTTGAATAATACTCGACTGCTCCTCACTGCCGGTTCCACCATTAACTTCTCGATACTGATGGAGTGTCCCCGAACTCAGTTTCAACCGTGCCCCGATCCCGGCTTTATTTGAAACCATACCAACCAGTCTTACCTTCAGATAGTGATTTGTTATGCCATCAATCCTCATCAGGGCATTGGTTGGCCCATTAACCCCGTGTCCGCTCAGAAAAACATCCATATCGCCATCGCCATCAAAATCTGCCCAGGAACAGGCAAAGACATCGGTCGGGCCAGCAATATTGGTGCTCGGCGCCATATCGGTAAATGTCCCGTTGCCGTTATTACGATAGAGACGATTGGGATTGACATGATTGGAGGTAAAGATATCCTGTAGACCATCCTGATCATAATCGATCCAGTAACAGGTCCTCCCATCACCAACATCGCCAACGCCGGCACTCAAGGTGACATCGGTAAAAGTGCCGTTCCCATTATTTCGATAGAGAAAATTCCTGCCCCCACCGATATTACCCTCGTAGATATCAAAGAAACCATCGTTATTATAATCACCGACTGAGACACCTGAACAGCGGAGCGAGTCACCGAGTCGGGCATCCCGGGTGACATCGGTAAAAGGTAAGACACCGCTATTGTTCCGATAGAGCCGATTCGTATCACCATTACCAACATAGAGGTCCGGCCAGAGGTCATTATTGTAGTCAAACCAGGTCGATGGCTTATAATTACTGCCGCTGCGTGAGACTCCGGCCTGGACACCGATCTCGGTAAATGTCCCATTGCCGTTACTCCGATAGAGATAGTCAGTCGTCGCCCAGTTACCCATAAAGATATCGATATGACCATCCCGGTTAAAATCGCCAAAGATACCGTGCCAGGAATTATAACCACTCAAAAGACCGGCTGATGTTGCCACATCGGTGAAGGTCCCGTTGCGGTTATTGAGGAATAGATAGGGTGTTGAAGAACCAAAACGCGTGCACAAAAGATCTAAATAGCCATCGTTGTTATAATCGGCAAAAGCCACACCCCTGACCTGGATACCACTCAAGCCCGAACTGGCCGTTACATCAGTAAAGGTTCCGTTACCATTATTCCGGAAGAGGTAGGCGCTACCCAGTTGAACCGATATAAAAAGGTCCTCGAGGTTGTCGTTATTATAATCAAAGAAGGCAACTGATGAGCCGAGCGCGGTGATATTTATTCCCGCCTGAGAAGAAATATCCGTGAATCTGATTTGATTGATTAATAATAAAATCACCCATATCATAAAACCTCCTTTAATCAAAGTCTCCCTGTTTGCTTTCTTCAATATCCAATCTAACCCCAAAGGAATCAATCAGGCGGTTCAATCTTTCCCGCTCATCCATCAACTGCTTAATTTTTTTGGGGTCGTTAAATAGATTGGGATTTTTTATCTTTTCATCAATCCGATTAAGTTTTGCTTTAAGCCCCTGTATCTTACTTTCGATCTCTTCACCGGCATCTTTGCGGGTTTGATTCTGCGGGTCACCCAAAATATTCCCCTCCTGCTCGGTTGGGGTTACACCTTTCTTCCAGAGATAATGCTGATAATCACCCGGATAATTATAAAGTCGGCCGTTCGAAAGCTCAAGGATCCGTTTAGCAAAACCACCGACCAGATCCCGATCATGAGTAACCATCAATACTGCACCCGGATAAGCCAGGACCGCCCGCATCAAAGCCTCAATCGAATCGCGATCGAGATGGAAAGTCGGTTCATCGAGAATTAAAAAGTTTGAATATTTGACCATTGCCGCCAGAATTAGAAGACGGGTCTTCTCACCACCACTCAAAACGCCGATGCGTTTAAAAACATCATCACCACTAAAAAGGAACATCCCTAAAAAATTTCGGATCTGTGCTCTCACCTCCTCAGGTGCTTCATTGTATGCCCAGTCATATACCGTGATTTCCGGATCCATATCCCGGATCCCTTCTTGAAAAAAAGAAGAGATTATCAACTTCTCACTCACTGATCGCGACCCGCTTGCTGGAGATTCCAGTCCTGCAATAATCCGGCAGAGAGTCGATTTGCCCGCTCCATTCTTACCGATCAGGGCGATCTTTTCCCCTCGATCGATATACAGATCGATATCAGCAAATATGACCCGGCCATTATATTTCTGAGAAATTTGCTTCAGGGTAAGAATGCGTCGCGATTCAATCGGTGCACAGGGAAAACGGACATCGATCTTCCGCCTTTCGTGTTCAACCTTGATGATCTCCATCTTCTCCAGAATCCTTTTCCGGCTCCGGACCAGTGTTGCTTTATCTTTATAGGCATGGAATCGATCGATAAATTTCTTAATATCAGAGATCTTCCGGGCCTGCTCGCGTGCTGCCTTTATGAGATGTTCCTGTCGATCCTCTTTCTCTTTGAGATAGCCAGAAAAATCGGTGCGGAATAAATTTACCCGACCATTACCTACTTCGAGAATCCCCTTCTGCCCCTGGGTCGCATTAAGAATATAGTCGAGGAAGACGCGATCGTGGGAGACAATCAAAATTGCACCCGGAAAGGCGTCGAGATAAGTCTCAAACCAGGCGATCGACTCGATATCGAGATGATTGGTCGGTTCATCAAGGACGAGAAAAGAAGGACTCTCCATCAGGATTCGGGCCAACTGGACCCTCATCTGCCAGCCAGCGCTGAAGGTTTCCACCGGCCGCTCAAAATCTTTCTCCTCAAAACCCAATCCCACGAGTATCTTCAGCGCCTGTGCTCTCCTCGACCAGCCACCCATAAGTTCAAACCTCTGCACAAGTTCATTATAAGTCCGGAGATATTCGCCATTCTGCCTTGAATTTTGTGCGATTAAAAATTCCAACCGCTGGAGATTTTCTAAAACTTCGTTATAATTACTCAGCACCTCATCAATCAGTCTACGCCCCCGGATCAGAGAAATCTCCTGTGGTAAATAACCGATCCTGATCGATCGGGCTCGCTCAATCTTCCCCCGGGTTGGTTCGACCAGGCCTAAAACGATCTTGAGTATTGTTGTCTTCCCCGAACCATTTGCACCAACTATACCGATCCGGTCGGTCCAGTTTATGATTAAATCAAGGTCCTGAAACAGAACCCTCTCACCTATTTCGTAGCCCACTCGATTCAGTTGAATCATACTTTATGCCACCCGCTCAGTAGATTCAACGGACAAGCCTTGCTCTTCCGGTATGGTTCAAGTCGTGCTGGAACATCGGCCAGTTGCTGAAGATAATCGATCCCGATGCTTGAACTGAATAGAGATGACCATCCATTGAACTGAAGTAAATCGTCCCATCATCAACCAGTGCAGATGAAGATTCGATTGCCCCATCAGTCGGAAAACGCCAGCGCAGAGCCCCGGCGGTATTTAATGAATAGAAAGATTTATCATTTGAACCAAAATATATGGCGCCTTGAAAACTGCAGAGCGGTGTAGAATTAACCGGGCCTCCGGTCGGATAACGCCACCGAAGCAGACCACCGCTGGTCAGTGAATAGAGATGGCAGTCACTGGAGCCAAAATAGATATTATCTTCTTCACCGATTATCGGGGCTGACCGGATCGCGCCTGAAGTTGCAAATTGCCATCGGAAGGCACCCGAGGTATCGAGGGCATAAAGATTATTGTCATCCGAACCAAAATAGAGAGTACCATCCGCACTGATTGCTGCCGAATTCAGGATCGGGCCACCGGTTCGATACCGCCACTTCTCCTGTCCAGCAGTGTCAACTCCATAAAAATATCCATCGGTTGAACCTATGTATACTGAACCTTCAAAATCGATGACCGGTGAAGCCACGATCGGCCCGGTTGTCTGAAAAATCCATTTCCTTGTGCCATCCGGCCTCAGTCCATAGAGACAACCATCCCCCGAGCCAAAATAGATGGAACCGTCAATCGCAAGCGCGGGCGTGCTCTTTATTGCGCCCCCGGTCGGATAAGACCACTTGATCAAACCATTAGAACCAATTGCATAGAGATTACCATTATCGGCACCAATATATATCGTCCCATCGTTCGCAATTGCCGGCGAGGAGGCGATCGGACTTCCAGCAAAAAAGCGCCATCGCAAAGTGCTATCGGGATTGAGTGCATAGAGATAACCATCGTCGCTCCCGATTAAAACTATATCACTGACTGCCGGCGAAGAGGTGAGATTTGCTCCTATCCGCCGGTGCCACTTACAGTTTCCTTCAATCAGCACGATCCTGATGATGCTTCCGTTCGACCAATCCGAGATCCAGCCCATCCGGTCTCTGGCCTGTGCCTTAACTAAATAATCGGCTGGTCTGCTCCATTTATGGCTATCAATAACAGCCTGACCTGAAGAGACGAAAGGATGCCAGATTGATGTATCACCATCGCCCCAGGAGAATCTTATCGCCACGCTGTCCGAATCCGGATCGATTGATACGGTAGAAAACTTATAGAAAGAATCGATATAACCGACTGACGGTCCAGCCGGGACCGAGGGTCTGCCCGGTGGCAGATTATCGAAGACAAAAAATTTGACCACAGGTGATACCCCTTCATTACCCGCCCGGTCATAGGCTTTTGCATAGAGGGAATAAAATGAACTATCCGGCATATCCTCGGTAATCAATAGATGCATAAATGGCATATACTCGGTCACACCAATGAGTGAATCGCTGAGATAGAACTCTACCCGGGCCACTTCTCGATTATCGGTTGCCGACGCCTCAATGAGAACCGTATCACTTACCACTGAGTTGTCCAGGGGATAGATAATATTTACCACCGGCGGTTCCTCATCAGCGCAGCACAGAATTAAAACAATAGTTGCTAAAAGAATCGAAAGGTATCTCTTCATCCAAGAATCCTGAATAATTATATACATAATCTAAAATCGTTCAAGAAGTTTTAAACAGAGGTCGAAAAGGGAATTTCAAAGAATTAAAAAACACTTCTTTGAAAAATAATCAATAGTTAATTTTCTATTGTTTTACTCCTTTTTTAATATGAGTGCTTTATATGTACCAGTCTTCTTTTGGTGCTGAAAGCACATTATAACCAAATTGGGTCCCGGTTTC